>PBAY01000044.1 GCA_002717655.1 Phycisphaerae bacterium
CCAATTACAACCGTGATGCGCTGGAAGCCTATCGCAACGGTGAACTTGATCTGGCGTTGTTCTATGCCAACAACTCCCTTCGTCTGGATTCGACTCAGCCGGAGATGCACAGACTTCGTTCGACGTTTGCATCCGAGGCAACGGATGAGGCCTGGGAGCGTTCCCTGCATGAGCGGATTCTTCAGCGTGAAATGGAGTTCGTTCCAGCCGATTCCTTGAATCCAGAGCCGACTCCGGATTTCAATCCTGAAGAAGCACCTTCGAACGAGATGCCCGAGGTCCAGCAAACCACATCAGCCATCAAGAGCGTCAAGGAGCCCGCAGCGGCTTCCATGGATCCAATCGATCCTGAACAGCTGGCGTTGTCACTTTCCAGAAGTCTTGCTGGTACTGGATTCGGCACCGGTGAATCGATTGAATCCGCAACTTCGCCAGAAGAAGTTGCGTCCGTCAGCGGGACAGAAAACGAATGAAGGAATTCACCATGAAACGCTCGTTTGTGACGCCACCCCTGCTGTTGGTTGGAATCATCATGTTGACTTCCTGTGGCGGCGTGTCCAAGCGTGGCCAGGAGCTGCGTGAACAGGCGTATTCCCGCATGGATGAAGTCAATGCGGGTCTGCTTCATGAGCAGGCCACGACTGCATTTGAAACAGGTCAGCTCGACAAGGCAATGGATCTCACTGATGAAGCTGCTGCTCGATTCCCCAAGGGGCCAGGCAATCATGTCCTCCGCGGTCGCGTATTGATGGAAGTTGATCGGCTTGCCGAGGCAGAGCGTTCTTTCAAGGAAGCCATCTCGCTTGATGAGGATCTGGCCGAGGCGTACTACTTCCTTGGAATCGTCTATGAACGACTGTCCCGGGATGATCTGGCCTATGAGAGTTTCAGCAAGGCCATGGAACTTGAACCTGAGCGATTGCAGTTCGTGATGGCTGCAGCTGAATGTCTCATGGTTCAGAATCGATTGAAGGAAGCTGGCGATGTGATTGATGGTCGCTTTGACGACTTCGAACACAATGCGGCCCTCCATCATCTGCACGGGCAGTTGATGATCATGAACGGTGAAACAGAAAAGGCCTCGAAGGCCTATGAAATGGCCAGTCTCCTGGCGCCTCAGGATTCGAACCTTCTGGAAGAGTGGGCTCGTCTGCGACATCGTCAAGGAGATCACAGCGGCGTATTGAACTGCATGGCGGAGTTGCGGCAGCTGCATGGAAAGACCCCTGCGGTCGATCTGAAGTTGCTTGAAGCTCGATCGCTCCTACTGGTGGGACGCCATGCAGACGCACGGAATGCCTATCTTGATCTGGTCGAACTTCATCCTGACAATCTTCAGATCTGGAGAGAGTTCGGATTGTTTGCCTGGGATGTTCAGGATTGGCGTTCCGTAGGCCGTTGTGGCCAGCGGCTCAAGGCGGCGGGTGACCGTACCGCTCGGACTCAACTCTTTCTTGCCGTAGCGGCCAGAGAGGAAGGGGACCTGGAGGCCTCAAGAGCGTTATTGCAGGATCTATTGAAATGGGATCCCGATAATGCCATGGCTGGCGCGCTGTTGGCGGGGGTCTGTCTGCGCCAGGGAGATTCTGCGGCAGCTGAAAAAGCTTGGCAAGTCGCAGTTAAGTCGGCCCCTCAGCCTTCCGATGGAACGCTTGTGACGGGAGTCATCGGCAACGGCCGCTGAACGACCTGTCTCAACAACGCGTTTCCGAGCTACCCATGAAGACCCTCCTCACCATGGCACTCGGGAGCCTCCTTCTCGCTGCCCTGGTTGCCGGTATGGCAATTCTGATGGTGTCGGGTTGGGGCCAGCTCCCGATCGATCGAACCGACTGGACGATGCTTGGCATCGGCCTGGGCGCCTCTGTCTGGGCTGTACTGCTGGTCGTCTGCCTCTTTACAGCAAGAGTCTGCGATGCAGTCGTTTCCTTTGCAGATCGACTGGGTGAATCAAAGCCCTGCACGCTTCCCCGGACGCCAATCTGGATGAGGCCGCTCATGCGATCTCTTTCCAGTATTCAGCAGGTTGTTCAGCAGCGCGAAGGTGACTGGCGGACCAGAATCCGTGATCTTGAGATTCGTCAACGACTGGCTGACTCGGAACGATCAAGATCCGAATCAGTTCTTGGTGTCATGCGTGAAGCAGTCATCGTGACGAACGCCTTTGATGAAATCATCTATGTGAATGATGCAGCTTCCAGGCTGCTTGGCTTTGATGTTTCCGCCTGTCTCAGACGTTCGATTTTCGAAGTGATTTCGGACGCTCCGTTGTGTCAGTTCATTCAGGAAACACGTGAAACCGCTCGGGACCGCCGGCAGATCGATCATGTGATCGAACGAGGTGAAGAGTCGGTGTGTTGTGTCGCCATGCTCTCCACTCTCCTTGACGGAGCAGGCGAAGTCTCTTCCGTCGTCACGGTTCTGCATGACATGACCCGTGAGCGGGAAATCGCGCAGCTGAAGAGTGAATTCGTCTCCAAGGCCAGTCATGAACTGCGAACACCGTTGTCATCGGTACAGGCCTATGTGGAGATGCTTGTGGATGGTGAAGCTCGAGACGAATCAAGTCGTCAGGAGTTCTACGGCATCATTCAGGCTGAGACGGAACGTCTGAGTCGCCTCGTGGACAACATGTTGAATATCAGTCGTATCGAAGCCGGTATTGTCCGAGTGGAGCGTGACGCCGTCGACTTCGAGGGATTGATCGATCGAGCAGTTCAGACACTCGAGCCTCAGGCTCGTGAGAAACGCATCACGATCCATCGAGAACTCGCCCCGGTCGATCTTCGGGCAACAGGTGATCTGGACATGCTGTATCAGGTCGTCGTGAACCTGGTTTCGAATGCGATCAAATACACCCCTGAAGGTGGTCGCGTGACGATTACGGCGGATTCAGATCATCTTGAGCGCTGTGTCCACGTTTCGGTATCGGATACCGGTCTCGGTGTTCCTCCAGATGATCTGGAGCGAATCTTCGACAAGTTCTATCGAATTGAAAATTACAAGCGCGTCGCGAAGGGAACTGGCCTGGGTCTCAACCTCTGCCGCCAGATCATCGAGACGCTGCATGGCGGTCAGATCGGATTGGAATCCCGACTTGGTTTGGGTTCTCGTTTCTGGTTCACCGTGCCCATGAGTCTTGAGTCCGAGCATGAATCGGAACGTACGGCGATTGCCGCCTAGGAGCATGAACATGTCCGCAAGAATTCTCGTTGTCGACGATGAGTCACACATCCTGCAAGTCCTGTCGCTCAAGCTCCGCAATGCAGGCTACACCGTCATGACCGCAGGTGATGGCGAAGAAGGTCTGCATGTGGCTACAGCCGAGGCGCCTGATCTGGTGATCACGGATCTTCAGATGCCCTACATGTCAGGTACTGATCTGTGTCGGTCTCTGGCAGAACGTTCGTCAACACAGGACATTCCCGTCATCATTCTCACTGCACGTGGCTATGCCCTGTCTGATGAGGATCTGGGCATCGGCAATATCAAGGAAGTCGTCAGCAAGCCATTCAGTCCACGACTGTTGATCCAGATGGTTCAGGCACTGCTTCTAGCCAAATCCTCTACTGGAAAGGCTCACGCAGCATGAGCATTCTGTCCACCATCAAGGCAAGAGCACAGGTTTCCACGCTGCAGCAGCGACTTCGGGAGATCGGTCTTGTTCTGATGCAATGTGATCGTGATGGCCGCTACAGCCCTCGCCGAACGGATCGGCGTGACTGGCTTGGGGATCTTGTTCATCGTTCACCTCTGGTAACCCGTGGTCTTGGTCGAGCTGCCGCGAAGTGGAATGCCGAAGATCAGCCGATGCCCTATGAAGTAGTACCGGGTCTCTGGTTGGCAGCAGTACCAGTGCAGGAACGTCGAGAACGTACCGGTTATGTGATTGCGGCCATACCGACATGCAGTCTTGTTGAAAGTGAACAGTTCAATGCCATGTGTCAGGCCGCACGCCTGGATGTGGTGATGGCTCGTCGGATGCTGGAAGGGTTGAAGCCTCCATCGTCTGCTGAGGTTCCGCGTCTTGCAGCGATGTTCCGTTTCAGCTGGCATGATCAGATGGTCATTGATTCGCACTCCTCATCTCTGGAAGGAGTGGGGCGTGAGCTGGGCGAGTCGTATGAGGAAATCAATCTCCTCTACACCATCATTCAGGGAATGACGGTTGTCGAGCGACCGGATCGTTTCGTTTCGTTCGCCTGTGATGAACTGCTCCAGACGCTTCCATATCGGTGGATCGCCGCATGGGTGGAGCCACGTCGCCCCGGCGGGCAACCGGAAATGCTTGTGGCCGGCACCCCCGGTCGTTCCGAAGCCTTGATCAAGGATGCAGCAGCGGCCATGTCCGCAACGCTTGACCCTGGTGCAAGCTGCGTAGTTGACGGGCATCCAGCTGCAGGATCGATTCTTGCAGAATTCGGGACAGCTGCGATGGCTCAGCCCATCAGTCGTGATGGACGCATGCATGGAATTCTCATCGCTGGCGAGAAGGAAGGTGCTGATATCACTGCATCTTCAGTCGACATGAAGCTGCTCGGTGCAGCCGCGAGTCACATGGCGATCTTTCTTGAGAATGCGGGTCTCTATGACGATCTCAACGCGATGTTCCTCGGCACGTTGGAGGCCTTGACAGCCTCGATCGATGCCAAGGATCGTTATACCTGTGGTCACTCCCGACGTGTCGCGTTGCTCACGCGTCAGCTCGCGCATGCCGCAGGTCTTGATGAAGCCACTGTCGCACGAATGCATATCGCAGGCCTTGTTCACGATGTGGGCAAGATCGGTGTCTCCGAGCAATTGCTCTGCAAGCCTGGCGAGCTGACTGAAGATGAATACGCATTGATCCGGGAACATCCCCGTATCGGTTATCGAATTCTCCGTGATATTCCACGATTTGAAGACATTCTCGATGGTGTGCTTCATCACCATGAACGGTGGGATGGCGCTGGATATCCCGATGGGATTGCTGGAGAGGATATTCCTCTTGTCGCACGACTGATTGCGCTCGCGGATGCGTTTGATGCGATGGGATCCACGCGTACCTATCGCTCAGCCATGGACTGCGATGCGGTTCTTGCAGAACTGGCCAGAGGTGCGGGCAAGCAGTTTGATCCAAATCTCGTTCCGCTGTTTCTGGAGCTCGACTTCACGGGATATCAGCGGATGGTGGAAGGGCATCAGCCTGTCGATCATGAAGAGATGACGGCGGAAGCCATGATGAAGGACGACGTACGATGAAGATGGAATGGGAACAGCACAAGCGAGGCGCCGTACTCCGATTGTCAGGAGAGCTGACGATTGATGACGCCGAATCGATGCGAAGAAGATGTCGTCAATGGCTTGATGGCGCTTCGACCGGATTGATCGTCGAGTGTGAGGATCTTGACCGTCTTGATTCCGCAGGTCTTGATGCCATGCTCTGGCTTCAGGAAGAGCTTGATCGTTGCGGTCTGCCCATGCGACTTGCTTCATTGAATGGGCAGGCTGCGATTGCAATGCGACTGACACGGCTCGATCGACGGTTTCAGCTGCATGAAAGTGTCGAAGCGGCCGCACGTCAGATCGGTGGCAACAACTGGCGAGGGCAGGCGGCATGAGCAGTACACGAATCAATGCAGTCGAAGCGCTGCCGCGTCTGCCCTTGGGCGAGATGTTGCTTCAGCGTGGTCTTCTGAGCCAGGAGGATCTGGATCGTGCGCTGGAGCATCAGCTTCAGAGTGGTCATCAGAAACTTCTGGGTGAAGTGCTTCAGCAACTCGGTATCGCAACCGAATCTCAGGTACTGGAAGTCATCGCCGAAGGCTACGGCGTCCCATTCGTGGATCAGGTGGCCCGCGTTGCTGATCCTCGGGCGCTTGATGCGCTTCCGCGTGATTTCATCGAAGAGCACCGGATTCTCCCGCTCTTTCTGGTTCGCCAGACACTTACGATCGCCATTTCCGAGCCGGCCAACCTCTATCTGGTTGAAGAAGTCGCTCGTATCTCGGGCTACGACATCAAGATCGCTGCAGCGACTCGGTCTGATATCGAATCAGCACTGCAGTCCTATCTGCCGGCGGCAAACGTCTTCGTCATCGATGACATCTATGAAGACATCGATGAGCAGGACTTCAGCATCATTGAACGTCAGGTCACGGAGATCGCCGACCTTGAAGAGGTCGCGGGTCACGGGCCGGTCGTCAAACTGGTGAACTTCATCATCTTCAATGCGGTTCAGGAGCGTGCCTCGGATATCCATATCGAGCCTGACTATCAGGGCCTTCGTGTGCGATATCGAGTCGATGGGCGTCTCTATGAAAAGCTTTCACCGCCACACAAGATGCATGCAGCGATCGCGAGTCGTGTGAAGATCATGAGCAATCTGGATATCTCGGAACGTCGTGTTCCCCAGGACGGTGATTTCAATGTGATGCTTGAGGGTCGTCCGATCGATCTTCGTGTCTCGACGATGCCCGGCAAATATGGCGAGACCATCGTCATTCGTATCATCGACAGTCATAACAATCGTCTTTCCATGGATCAACTCGGTTTCAGCTCCGAGATTCTCAGGGAATGGCAGCAGGTAATCGAGCAGCCCAATGGTGTGGTGCTGGTGACCGGTCCTACGGGTTCGGGTAAATCCACCACGCTGTATTCAATGCTCTCCATGATCAACTCGCAGGAGATCAACATCTCCACGATCGAGGATCCGATCGAGGCGAAGATCTCCGGCATCAATCAGGCTCAGGTCAATGAGCGAGCGGGTTTCACCTTCTCCCGGGCGCTGCGCTCCATGTTGCGACAGGATCCGGATGTTCTGATGGTGGGTGAAATCCGTGATGGTGAGACCGCAGGCATCGTGACTCAGGCGGCGTTGACAGGCCATCTCGTGTTCTCGACCTTGCATACGAATGATTCAATCAGCGCTGTGACCCGCCTGGGCAACCTTGGTCTTGAAGAGTATCTGATCGCTGCGACACTTCGTGGTGTGCTTGCACAGCGGCTTGTTCGCAAGGTCTGTCCCCATTGCAAGGAGCCATGGGAGCCGGATGCGAGAATCCGTGAAGCGATGATTCGCGAGGGTTGTCAGTGGGAAACGCTCTATCGAGGAGCTGGGTGTGGCCGCTGTCGATCCACCGGATTCGCCGGCCGAATCGGAATCTTTGAACTACTTGTTCCGGACGCGAAGGTCCTTGATGCAATCGCTTCCGGTACGAACTTGCAGGAACTCCGGACCCTCGTGGAGGGACGAGGGTTTCGGAGCCTGCGACACGATGGTCTTGAGAAGGTGTGTCATGGTCTGACCACACCTGAAGAAGTTCTTTCTGCCACGAGCATGTCATGAGTATTGCCAGTACCTATGCCTATCGAGCGCGTGATCTGCAAGGTGAACCCGTAACGGGAACACTGACGGCTGATACTCCTGAAGGGGCAGTCGCGCAGTTGCGAAGTGATGGGCTGATCGTCACGGGTATCCGTGATGCATCCGTGACGGCTCAGGTCGAAGCTGAAGCTGTTGTCGTTCAGGCGAAACAGAAAGCCCGACGAATACGTCGAAGTGATGTCGTATCGATGTGTCAGGAGCTTGGTGTCATGCTGGAATCCGGTGTGACACTTTCTGAAGCATTGAACGCGGTCACTGCTCAGGCAAAGCGGCCCGAATTTAGATCGGTCATGGCAGCCGTGACGGAGGAAGTCTGCGGAGGACGGCCCTTCTCTGAAGCGCTTGCGGCCAGAGGCAAGGTCTTTCCTCAGGTCATGACGAGTCTGGTGCGTGCCTCGGAAGCTTCGGGAACGATGTCCGAGATGCTGTTGCGTGTTGCTGACTATCTCGGGGCAGAACAGAAGACTGCTCGTCAGGTTCGCGGTGCCTTGATCTATCCAGCCTTCATGCTGGGTACAGGCATGGTCGTCGTCCTCTTCATGATGGTCTTCATCCTGCCTCGTTTCGCAAGAATCTATGAAATGCGTTCGGCCTCACTGCCAGGGCCGACCCGGGTTCTCATGAGCATGGGTGAGTTCGTGAGTTCGCAATGGGCGATCTATGTCCCCGTTCTGCTTTTCCTCACCATCACGACCGTGCTTTGGCAGCGAAGTCAGCATGGTCAGTGGTGCCGTGACTGGGTCAAGCTTCATCTCTGGGGTATTCGTGAAGTCTTCCAGAATCTCTATCTGACTCGTGCCTCGCGCACGATGTCGACCTTGCTGGCAGCAGGAGTCAACCTGCTGGATGTCATCGCTATCTGCAGAAGCATCACGGGCAACAAGGTATTCAACAAGGTCTGGGATGACATGGAACACCGTGTGCGTGAAGGTCTGCCGCTGAGCGCTGCCTTCGCTGAATCGGCTGAAATGCCACCGAATGTGTCCTCCATGGTGACGGCTGGCGAACGAAGTGGTCGATTGCCACAGGTCATGGAGAAGGTTGCGACGTTCTCCCAGGAACGGCTGGAAGCCTCGGTCAAGAAAGCCACCACGATGATCGAGCCCATCATGATCATCGGGATGGGTCTGCTGGTCGGTGCCGTCGCCTTGGCGCTCTTGCTGCCGATCTTCAAGATGAGCGGAGTCGTCGCCGGCTGAGCCTTGCATTGGATGGATAGATAAAGGATTGATTCCCGCCCCCGCGTTCATCTGGACGCGGGGGTGGTTCGTTCAGGATCGGCGTCTGGTTCCGGTCAGCAGCAGTGCCGGTACCATCGCCAAAGTGGCCGGAGCGGGGATCCAATTGAGCTCGCCCCAGGCCTGCCAGGCATTGAAGTCCGAGTCATGGCCGATGAAGTTCGCGCCGAAGCTGGGATAGTCGAACTGGCCGTTCGTCGAGATGACGGTCAACTGCGCGATCAGCACGTTCCCATTGATGGCTTCGCCCTGAGGGTCATCCGGAGTCACGAACCAGATGCCATCATCGACATCGATCCCACCACCATTTTCAAACTCAGTCCAATCGATCCCGATATCGTTGAGTGCGTTGTTGTCGAAAGGATCGCCGGTCTGGTCCAGTGCTCCGATCGTCATGTAACTGTCCCATTCAAGGTCGGGAAAGAATTCGAAGAAGGCCGGATTGATCGACTTGGAAGTGGGGCCGCCATAGTTGCTCTGGTAGAAGTAGCTTCCACTTGCAGGTGCGAGAAACATTGGTTGATCCGGCACACCATAGACGCCATCAATTCGAGCGCCTTCTTCCACCTCGGCATAGACCCTGATGGTGTAGTTGGGAGTCTCGGATTCCTGAAGCAGATTTACACCGACGAGTTCAGCGGTCATGCCGATGTATTCGGCCATTGCCAGACTCGAGCCGGTGAATAGTGCAAGAGCAATGATGGGGAACTTCATGGCTTCACTCCATCCTGATTGTGGTCAATGTCTTGATGGACGGCAAGCAGGAAGCGGCAAATCGGTCAGGCTACGTCCTGCAGCGAGTTCATGTCTTCATGATCGCGTTGAAGGTCCATCCAGTGGTGAAGTGCCCTGCGGATTTCATGCGAAGATTCCGAGGTACGAACTGCTTCCTTCAACGGCTTCACATGTCCCATCGTCTTTCCGTAACGGGCGATGCCGCTGCACAGGCGATGCAGCGCCATGCGTTCGGTCTGATGTTCAAGAACAAGATCAAGGTGTCGTTCGATGATCTGGAGTTTTTCAAGCATGGTTGGTTCAGGTAGATCGACGCCATCGACGAGTTTGGCTTTGATGGCTCGGAACATCCATGGTGTTCGCAGTGCGCCACGGGCAATCATGACGCCGTTGCACCCGGTCAGATCGACCATGTCCTGGGCGTCCTGAGCAGTCTTGATGTCACCATTTCCGATCACGGGTATGGAGTCAACCGCGTCCACGACATCGGCAATCCCTTCATGCCGAACATCACCCCTGAAATACATCTTGGTTGTTCGGCCATGTACGGTGATGGCTGCGATTCCGACTTGCTCCAGTCCACGTGCCAGCGTTGGTCCGACGATGCAGTCATCGTCCCAGCCAAGTCGAATCTTGGCGGTTACGGGAACACCAGTTCTGGGTGTGACGGTTTCGACGATCTTCTCCGCGAGGCGGATGGTTGATTCGGGATCACACAGAAGCAGACTTCCGCCATTCTTCTTGGCAACCTTGTCCACAGGGCACCCCATGTTGATGTCGACAATCACTGCGCCGTGATCAATGGCCCAGAGCGCAGCCTCCGGCAAAGGATCCTGAGAATTGCCATAGAGCTGCATGCACAAGGGCGAATCCGCTTCACAGGTTGCAGCCAGTTGCATCGCCTTGGGGCATTCACGAAGGATGGAATGGCAGTTCAGCAAGTCAGTACTTGCCAGACCAACGCCACCAAGTTCACGGCAAAGCAGCCGGAAGGGGAGGTCGGTATGGCCAGCCATGGGTGCCAGCAAGGCAGGGGAGTCGAGCTGAACATTGCCGATTCGGAGCATTCCGAGAGTCTAGCGGCCCCTGGATGGTTGCCCGCCAAACTGGCAGAAACTGAGAGGCAATTCCGCGTTTCAGGCTGGTCAATTCAGGCAAATCGGCGTTTAGATGCATCTGAGCGAGGGTTTAGCTTCTGGCACGCTGGCATTAGCCTTGCACTCCTATAGAAGGAAGCCCGGAGCACTCCGGCTGCTTCTCACTATTTGAATCAAGACCGAGCTGGAGATGGCCCTGTGAGGCCCTGGCTCGGAGTCAGGAGAATGCTATGTCAAAGACAATTGGAATCGACCTTGGAACGACCAACTCGGTTGTCGCCGTCATGGAAGGTGATCAACCCAAGGTTCTGATCAACTCATCCGGTAATCGAACCACCCCGTCCGTGGTTGCGATGACCGACAAGGGTGACCGTCTCGTAGGCCAGCCGGCCCGTCATCAGCAGGTCACCAATCCAGCCAACACCATCTACTCCATCAAGCGATTCATGGGACGACGCCACAACGAGGTGCAGTCCGAGGAAACGCAGGTTCCCTATGCCGTCGTAGGCAGTGGTGATGAACTGGTAAAGGTGGAAGCTGGTGGTAAGGAATTCACGCCACCTGAAATTTCAGCCATGATTCTTCGTGATCTCAAGCAGATTGCGGAGGAGTATCTCGGCGAGCAGGTGGACAAGGCCGTCATTACGGTCCCCGCGTACTTCAATGATGCGCAGCGTCAAGCAACCAAGGACGCCGGCGAAATCGCCGGTCTCACGGTTGAAAGAATCATCAACGAGCCTACGGCTGCGGCCCTTGCCTATGGTCTTGAGAAGAAGACCAATTCCAAGATTGCAGTCTTCGACCTCGGTGGTGGTACGTTCGACATCTCCATTCTTGACATTGGCGACGGTGTCTTCGAAGTCCTGGCCAGCAATGGTGACGGTCATCTCGGTGGTGACGACTTCGATCAGATCCTGATCGATGAAATCGCTGAGGAATTCCGCAAGACCGACGGCATCGATGTGCGTCAGGATCAAATGGCCCTGCAGCGTCTCAAGGAAGCCGCGGAGAAGGCCAAGTGTGAGCTCTCACAGCAGCTTGAAACCACAGTCAATCTGCCCTTCATCACGGCGGACGCCTCTGGCCCGAAGCATCTTCAGGTGAAGATCACTCGTGCCCGGTTCGAGGAACTGGCTGCATCACTCTTCAATCGCCTCATTGCACCCTGCAAGACGGCATTGACCGATGCCAATCTGGCCAACTCCGGTGTTTCCGATGTGGTCATGGTCGGTGGTTCCACCCGTATTCCCAAGGTTCAGGAGATCGCCAAGGAGATCTTCGGTACAGCCGAACTGGACAAGTCCATCAATCCGGATGAAGTGGTCGCCGTCGGCGCCGCAATTCAGGGTGGTGTGCTTCAGGGTGATGTGAAGGACGTGCTTCTGCTTGATGTCACGCCATTGAGCCTGGGTGTAGAAACACTCGGGGGCCTCATGACCCGGCTGATCGAGAAGAACACCACGATTCCAACTTCCAAGAAGGAAACCTTCTCAACCGCTGCAGACAATCAGACTTCGGTCACGATCCATGTTCTGCAGGGTGAGCGTGAATTCGCGAAGGACAATCGCACGCTCGGTCAGTTCGATCTCACCGACATTCCTTCGGCTCCACGCGGCATGCCTCAAATCGAGGTCGAGTTCGCAATCGATGCCAACGGCATGATCAATGTCTCGGCCACGGACAAGGCGACCGTCAAGTCGCACAACATCCAGATCACCAGCTCCGATGGACTCTCCAAGGATGAAATCGAGAAGATGAAGCAGGATGCTGATGCTCATGCTGGTGAAGACAAGGCCAAGCGTGAACTCGTCGAAGTGAAGAATCAGGCCGAGCAGGTCGTCTATGCCACCCGAAAGCAGCTTGAAGAGCACGGGGACAAGATCTCAGCAGAGATCCGTTCCACAATCGAGGCGGATATTGCCAACCTCGAGGACAAGCTGAAGGGCGACGAGAAAGCAGCCATCGAAGCTGCGGTCAAGCAACTGACCGAGAATGCCCAGGAGTTGGGCAAGGCGGTCTATGAGGCTACTGCTGCAGAAGCGACTGAGGGCGGTGAACAGCCCGACTCTGGTTCGGCTTCCAGTGACAATGATGACGTCATCGATGCAGAGTATGAGGTCAAGGATGACCAGAACTAGTTCTCCCATGCATCGCACCATCCAGTGATGCATTCCTTTATCTCCCTGCCTCAGGCCCTGATGAATCAGGGCCTGAGGCTTTTTTGGTCCAGTACTGCTGAAAAATTGCGGAAGCAGCATCTGTTGAGTGCAATGGAATCGCTATTGGGCTTACCCTCTGGAATCAGGATTCCAGGTGGAATTCACTATTCAGGAGCCATTGATGACTACCGCACCGACCCAGCCAACAACCGACTTTCCAGCCGAAGCAGCCATTTCCAATGACCGCATCGACTCGCTTCGTGCAGAGTTCGATTCCAATGCCAGATGGGGTCTCAGTCAGAATGCAATCACGCAGGTCGGCATTGATGACGTGGCACTCAATCGCAGTGTCGTGACCTCGACTGATTACACCTTTTCGACATTGCTTGATGACTGGAAGGTCACCAATCAGCGTCAATCCGGTCGGTGCTGGATGTTCGCAGCCTTGAATCTCTTCCGGGTTGGTGCCATGAAGGCCATGAATCTGAAGAACTTCGAGTTCAGTCAGAACTACACCTTGTTCTGGGACAAGTTCGAACGGGCCAACTGGTTCCTTGAAGGCATCATCGAGACGGCTGGTCGTGATATCGATGACCGGACGGTGGCGTTCCTCCTTTCACATCCAGTGGATGATGGCGGGCAGTGGAACATGTTCATCAACATCGTCAAGAAGCACGGCCTGGTTCCCAAGGCCGTCATGCCTGAAGCCAAGTCTTCCTCGGCGACACGCGGTATGAATTCGGTTCTCGTGTGGTATCTCCGGGGATTTGCAAAGGATCTTCGGGACACCATCAACGGTGGGGGATCGGCCGAGGCTGCTCGTGATCTGAAGGACAAGCAGCTGGCGGTCATCTGGCGGATTCTGTGCATGCATCTGGGTACACCGCCAACGGAATTCAACTGGCAGTGGAATGACAAGGACAAGGAGTTCCATCGCGATGGCGTGATGACTCCACAGGCGTTTGCCAAGAAGTATGTCAACATCGATCTTGATGATTATGTCTGCATCGTGAATGATCCCCGCCCGACAAGTCCTGTTGGTCGGACCTTCACGGTCGAGTATCTGGGCAATGTCGTCGGCGGAACGCCTGTGAAGTATCTGAACGTCGACATGAATGTCATTCGTGATACCACTGCAGCCGTTCTCCAGGATGGTGAACCGGTATGGTTCGGCTGTGATGTCGGCAAGATGTTCCGTCGTGACATCGGCATCTGGGACACCAACCTCTTCAACTACGAGTCCCTCTATGAGGCACCCTTGACGTTGGACAAGTCGGATCGACTCCTCTATCAACAGTCCTTGATGACCCATGCGATGCTCTTCACGGGTGTTGATGTTCATCCCGAGGGGATCAGTCGCTGGCGAGTGGAGAACTCATGGGGAGAAGACCGTGTGGGCCGCAAGGGCTTCCAGGTGATGAACGACAACTGGTTTGACGAGTATGTGCTGGAAATCGCGGCACATCGAAATCGTCTGTCACCTGAGCTACAGGCTGCCTGTGATGAGGATCCAATCGTGCTGGCCCCCTGGGACCCGATGGGTTCTCTGGCCTACTAGGGCCTGAAGCAGCTTTTTTGACCCGATAAACGCAGTCAGGGGCTTGCCAGAGCCCTGAAATGGCTCATACTGGATTGCTTGGATCCAAACAGGCCGTTGTTCCGGATGTATTGGCATCGGGGACACATGAGGAGAGAGTTGTGACCACCTTCAATATTCAACGCCTTGCTGGCCTTTTTGGCCTTGGCGCCGCGGTTCTTGCCCTTGGCACATCGACTGTGGCTCATGAGATTCCGATGCCTGATCCAGCGGATTACCAAGGCAAGAAGATCGTTGAAATCGACGTGCCTGATTCTGAGATCGTTCAGATGCTTCTGGACGAGGGACTTCGCAGTCTTTCCTGTACTCCTGTCGAGGGGCCAAGTCCATGGTTGTTGGATGAAGAAGGCCTGACGCTGATTGAAGGTCTCGGGCTGACCCATCGTGATATCGTCGCTGACCTTCCGAAGTTCACTGCTCAGCAGAATCAGGAGCGTGTCGCGATACGTCAGCAACGTGGCCTCGATTTCTATGCGGACTTCCGCACGCTTGATGAATTCAATGCCAAGCTCGATGAGTTTGAAACGTCCTATCCCGATCTGGTGACGCCGATCGTCATCGGCACCAGTCATGAGGGACGGCAGATTCGTGGAGTGGTCATTCGCAGCGGCGAAGACAATGGTCGGCCTGCGGTCCTCTTCAACGGCTGTCAGCACGCTCGCGAATGGATTTCTCCGATGACGACGATCTACATCGCCGACACGCTGCTGAGTCAGTATGCGGTCAATCCCGCGATTGCAGCGAGGCTTCAACAGGTCGAAGTCATCGTCATTCCGGTGGTGAATCCTGACGGTTATGTCTTCACCTATGCATCAGGTGGTGATCGCTACTGGCGAAAGAACCGTCGTGACAATTCCGGAAGCTGTGAAGGTGTGGATCTCAACCGCAACTGGGGTTCGGACTGGAACGGTGGGCAGTCGACCAGTAACGATCCATGCAGTGACGTATATGTCGGTCCGGCGTCCATGTCGGAGCCTGAAGTCGATGCGCTCGCGGTCTACTGCCAGAACCATGGCAACATCCGCGCACAGGTCGACTTCCATGCCTTCTCGGAGTTGATTCTCGAGCCACGTGGCTATACCACGACTCCACCGCCTGATTACGACGAACTGAACAGTCTTGGCATTGACATGTCCCAGGCCATTCAATCCGTCTATGGGCAGAATTACACAGCGGGCAATCCCTGCAACATTCTGTATTGTGCCAGCGGCACGCTGATCGACTGGCCCTATGACACCTATGGTTCCCTGTCCTACTGCATCGAGTTGCGGCCAAGCTCTGGAGGAATCGGTGGATTTGCACCACCTCCAAGTGAGATTCGCCCATGTGCGGAAGAGAACTTCGAGGCGGTTCTGGTCATGATCGACCATGTGCTCAACACGATGTCGATCGATATTCCAGGTGGTGCACCTTCGGTGGTTTCCAATGCCGACTCGACGACCTTCTCCGTTCAGATCAGCAACGATGGCGAGGAGCCGATTCCCGGCACCGCACGTCTGCACTATCGATCATCGGGTGGTGCATTCACGGAAACCGCGCTGGACTGGCTTGGTGGTGCCAACTATCAGGCAACGCTTCCAGCATTCGACTGCGGATCGAATCCGGAGTTCTTCCTGAGTGTCCAGGGGAATGCCGGTGGTGAAGCTCGTTTGCCAGTTGCTGCGCCTACTGAAGTATTTGAAGCAATCGTGATTTCCGATCAGGAAATCGTATTTGACGACAACGGTGAAACGGATCTCGGCTGGACGACCTCAGGGTCGGCAGTGGATGGTCCCTGGGATCTGGGTGTGCCGGCTGGTGGTGGTGATCGTGGTGATCCGCCGGCAGACGCAGATGGCAGTGGTTCCTGCTGGTTGACCGACAATGTCGATGGCAATTCCGATGTTGATGATGGTCAGGTCATTCTGACTTCACCGATTCTGGATACCTCCGATGGTGGATTCACGCTGGCCTACTGGCGATGGTTCTCCAATGTCGCAGGCGGTGCTCCCAATGAAGATGTCTTCACGGTTCAGGCCAGTGATGACAACGGTGCAAGTTGGATCACGCTTGAAGTCGTTGGCCCGACAGGCCAGGAGGCAGCAGGCGGTTGGTATCGAGTCGAGTTCCAGCTTGATGATGTCACAGGGCTGGATCCCAGCAGCACCTTCAGAGTGCGTTTCATTGCCGAAGACATCAACAGCGGTTCCGTCGTGGAAGCAGGCGTTGACGGCGTACTGCTCAGCAAATCCGAGTGTGTCGATGACGAGGATTGCCCCGGCGATGTCGCGGGTGATGATGGTGTCGTGAATGTCGAAGATGTGCTGGCGCTGCTGGCGGCCTTCGGTGGGACCGATCCGGACTTCGATATCGATGGCAACGGAACAGTCGATGTGAACGACATTCTGATCGTGATTGCATCCTGGGGTGAATGCTAGGGTTCACGACTTCTTGATTTCGCCGTACACTCGGGCATGAGGAGAACACCCATGCCCGAGCATCGATCGGCACGTACCAATCCGGATCGTCGTCAGATTCTGGCGGCTGGCGCTGCTGCGGCGATCTCTGTCCTGTGGGTCATGACACGTTCGGGTCTGGCGGGCATCTCGACTCGGGCCAATGACACCATTGGTATCGGTGTCATCGGGATGGGTATCCGTGGCCGTCGTCTCATGTATCAGATGATGGATCGTGATGACATACGGATCGTAGGTGTCAGTGAAGTGGCTGGCCCACGTCTGTTGGCCGCGATGCAGGCTGTCGAAGCAAAGGATGGTGAGCCATGCGCCGGCTACCTCGACTATGAGGACCTTCTCGCTCGCAACGACATCGATGCAGTTGTGATCGCAACTCAGGACAGCAATCACGCACGACCCGCGATCATGGCGGCTCGTCGGGGCATCGATGTGTACTGTGAAAAACCGCTGACACTCACGATTGCAGAAGGCCGCGCCATCTGTGATGCCGTTGCTCATGGGCAGGCCGTCTTTCAGACCGGCAGTCAGCAACGCAGTGAGTACGGGGGAAGATTCCGTACAGCCTGTGAACATATTCGTAATGGTCGAATCGGCAAGCTCAAGCGTGTCGAGATCGGGGTAGGTGATCCTCCTACTCCATGCGATCTTCCTGATGAAGAGACCCCGGCGGGCTACGACTGGAATCGATGGCTGGGGGCTTCCCCGGAACGCAAGTTCAATTCTGAACTTTGTCCTGAGGGTGTGCATGGACATTACCCGCGTTGGCGGCAATTCGGCGAATATGGCAATGGATACTTCGCGGACATGGGTGCGCATCATTACGACATCGCTCAATGGGCGATGGATACGGATCACACCGGTCCGGTACGGATCATTCCTCCGGCACTGGTCAATGGTGAAATGCCCAAGCGTGGACTGGTACTGGAATATGACAACGGTGTTCAGATCAGCCATGGAGGTCGAAGTGGTTGTACCTTCACGGGAACCGATGGCATGATCTATGTCGACCGTGGTGCGCTTGAAGCATCGGATGAATCGATCCTCAAGGACCCTGCAGGCAACAGCGATCTCAAGCTGCCGGATACCGGGGGCCACATGAAAAACTGGATCGACTGCATTCGTAATCGAACCAGACCCATCTGTCACGAGGAAGTGGGCCATCGAACGGCTTCAGTGAACCAGTTGGCTGTCATTGGGTATGAGGTGGGGCAACCTCTGGTCTGGGATCCTCGCAAGGAAGTCTTCACCGGTGATCATGCGGCGGCAGGCAACGCCAAGCTTGAGCGACCTTCGCGTGGTGAGTGGGGAATTCCTGCGAGCTGATTCGAGCCTGATCAATAGAGATCGATGATTCCAGCCAGTCCAAGAATGCAGGACACGATGCCGTTGAGCGTGAAGAAAGTCAGCGCCATCCTCGTCGTTCCCCATCTGCGAACGGTGAGTTGTTCGATCAGCAGAAGCAGGCATGCGGCAATCGAGGCTGCCAGAAACAAGCCGCCGAGCCTCTGATCAATCAGCCACGCAACGATCAAACAGGCTCCTGCCAGAACATGCAGGATCCGGCTGAACCACAGCGCGCCGTTGAAACCGAAGGCGGCAGGAATACTGTTCAGCCCTTCTTTCTGATCGATATCAACATCCTGAAGTGCATAGATGATGTCGAAGCCGGATACCCAGCAGAGCACCATGCCAGCAAGAAGCCAGAGTGCAGGTTGTTGCAGAACCACATCAGGCTGAACGGCCAGTGCGGCGGCCAGCGGACTCATGGCAAGCGAAGCGCCGAGCCAGAGATGACAGGCCCAGGTCATTCGCTTCATCAGTGGATAGATGTACAGCCAGCCCAGTACCGGCACCGACAGTGCAAGGGGCCACCAGTTGTCATTGATCAAGAAGAACAGCAGGCAGATGATGATGAAGGCTGCCGATGAGCCAAGCATCGCAATCATGGCAGCAGCCGGCGTTACTGATCCAGCCGGAAGGGCGCGTCCGGCCGTGCGGGGATTTCTGGAATCGATTTCGCGATCAAACCAGCGATTGGCCAGCATGGCCGCAGTCCGTGCGGTGATCATGGCGCCGATCACCAGAAGGAGATCAATGGCCAGTTCACCTCCATCGATGGTGGCCAGAGGTTCCATTGGCCAGGCGGCCATGAACAAGCCCAGCAGGGCGAATGGCAGTGCAAAGACGCTGTGGGCAAGTTTGATGTCCCGTGCCAGTACCAGTGAGGTACTGATCATGCCCGGAGGGCGGGCCTGAGATGGATTCATGGAAGGGTTCACACGCATATCGTACGTCAGAGCTGACGGCAGACCGGCCAGCGGTTAATCTGCTCCTCCAATGGCAAAGGCAGCAAAGACGGCAATTACTCCCACTCGGTCTGAAAACTATCCCGAGTGGTTCCAGCAGGTGGTTCGTGCAGCGGACATGGCTGAGACCTCACCGGTCCGGGGATGCATGGTCATCAAGCCATGGGGCTATGCCATCTGGGAGAACATGCAACGGGTACTCGATGGGATGTTCAAGGCTACTGGCCACAAGAACGCCTACTTCCCGTTGTTCATCCCAAAGCGATTTCTGGAGAAGGAGGCGGAGCACGTCGAGGGCTTTGCCAAGGAATGCGCCGTGGTGACACACCACCGTCTGGAGGCCGGTCCAGATGGAGGGCTCGTGCCCGCAGGCGAACTGGAAGAACCTCTGGTCGTACGTCCGACCTCCGAGACCATCATCGGTGATGCCTTCTCCCGTTGGGTGGAGTCCTACCGTGATCTGCCGCTGCTGATCAATCAGTGGGCCAATGTCGTTCGATGGGAGATGAGAACACGTTTGTTCCTGCGTACTGCTGAGTTCCTGTGGCAGGAAGGGCATACCGCTCATGCCACCGAGGAAGAAGCCCGAGAACACACGATCAGGATGCTGAATGTCTACGCCGACTTTGCCCGGGATTCGATGGCGATGCCGGTTTTGACCGGAGAAAAGACGGCTGCGGAACGCTTTCCCGGTGCGGTCGAAACCTTCTGCATCGAGGGAATGATGCAGGATCGCAAGGCGCTTCAGGCGGGAACGTCCCATTTCCTGGGACAGAACTTCTCGAAGGCACAGGACATCATGTTCCTTGGTGAAGATGGTGAGCGGCAGCATGCCTGGACGACCTCATGGGGTGTTTCAACCCGGCTCATCGGTGGGTTGATCATGACTCATGCAGATGATGATGGTCTGGTCCTGCCACCAAGGCTGGCTCCTGTACATGTCGTGATCATGCCCATCACCTTCAAGTCTGATGAGCCTGAAAAGATCATCAACTACTGCCACAAGGTTGCGGACGATCTTCGAGTTCAGGCTTTCCATGGTCGGCACCTCGAAGTCGAGATCGATGATCGTGACATGCGTGGTGGTGAAAAGAACTGGTCCTGGGTCAAGAAGGGTGTTCCGATCCGTATCGAGGTCGGTCCACGAGACATGGCGGAAGATGCCTTGTTCACAGCCAGACGTGATCGACCGGCCAAGGAAAAGGAAAGTATTCCTCGAGCCGAGTTCATCGCCAATGCAATCCAGATGCTGGAGGACATCCAGCAGACGCTCCATGATCGAGCCTTGTCGTTCCGTGAAGAACATACGCATGAGATCGATTCCGAATCGGACTTCCGGGATTTCTTCGCAGCTCCAAAGGGAGATCCAACGCCCGTCCATGGAGGATTCGCCTTGACTCACTTCTGTGGTGATCGAGCCATGGAAGAGAAGATCAAGAACGACATGGGGGTCACCGTGCGTTGCGTTCCGATGGATGAGGGCGAGCCCGGTACGTGTCCATTTACCGGACAACCCAGCGCCAAGCGTCTGGTCTGGGCCAAGAGCTACTAGTCCGCCGGATGATTCGGCCCCTCGATGATCGACTGGATGAGCCCCTCTGGAGGGCTCTGGGGGCGCATTATTGGTCTTCAAGCTTCCTTCAAGATCCATGGCACCCCGCTCCGATAGGCTCCCACTGAGGATCGATTCTGCCGGGTGGGAAATCGGCAGGAACGATTTTGGTTTGGGTCGTTGAGGAGGTAATCTGACATCATGGAGATCGGTGGTCCATACCCGTTTCGGGCAGTGGCCGCGTACCAGCCAGCTGGTCGCGTGGCACCTCAACCCGCTGTCAGGCAGCAGGGCGTTGTTGCGCCAAGTGCTGTTCCTTCGCCGACGAATCAGGCGCCAACCAGTGCCGTTCAGTCGCTCGTGGCTGGGCGCGTCCCAGGTGGGATGGACTTTGATGCTGCTTCGGTCATTCCCAATCGACCGACCAATGCATTCCAGTTGTATACGCGAGTGGCTGATCGAATCGAAGCGGCTACTGGTGTCGAGCTTGGACGCGTGATCGACCTGAAGGGTTGATTCACGTCGATGGCAACATCGTCGTCTTGAGAAAGTCCATTGGTTTCTTCATCTTCATGACACCCTGCTCCATGTCTGCTGGAAGCAGGAAGGTGTCGCCGCGTTTCAGAGACATCGAATGATCGGCAACAGACAGTGTGCCTTCTCCATCAAGGACCATGAAGGCTTCGGGCACGCCCTGTGTTTCAAGAATCATCTCGCCTGGATCAAACGATTCGACCCTTTCGATTCGGAAGTAATCCGTATCAGCCAGTCGTGTCAGGCGATGGTTGCCGGTGGTCGTTGGATGAGGCCGTGGTTGTTCGATTGATGTGCCGGAGAAATCAATGCAGGCCATGGCCTGTTCAACATGAAGCTCGCGGCTGGTTCTGCCCCAGTCCCAGACCCGGAAGGTCGTATCACTGGGAGTCTGGACTTCTGCAACCAGAACGCCTGCACCAAGTGCATGGCAGGTGCCGCTGGGGAGGTAGTGACAGTCTCCAGGTCTGGCTGGTATCGCGACAAGATGATCGACAACTGTTCCGTCTTCAATCGAGGATGCAAAGTCCTCTGGTGTCGTTCCGGGTTTCAGGCCGGCGTAGATCACGCTTCCAGGCTGGGCTTCCAGAATGAACCATGCTTCCGATTTGAGGTGGGCTTCAGGATGATCAGCCACGTAGGCATCATCGGGGTGCACCTGCACGGAGAGATTGTCATGCGCGTCAAGATATTTCAGCAACAGAGGGAATCCGCCTTCGGGTGATCTTGAAGTTCGGCCGAGCAACGCCAACGCATCGTGTTCAAGAACATCCTGGAGGCTCTGTCCGTCAAACGGACCACCCGCGATCAATGAGCGTCCACCTGCGATCTCGTCTGGCAGATCAGCCAGTTCCCATGATTCACCGACGGGTTCTTCTGGAGGCAGTTGCTTTCCGAGCAGTTCAAGCGAACGGCCACCCCAGACCTTGGGCTTCAGGAGAGGCTTGAATTGCATGGGGGGCAGAGGCATGGTTTCTCCAGTTGCACGAGGATGAATGCAGGTAATTCGCTGGCCGCGAGCAACGGCCTGTTGGTAGCATAGGATCCAGACTTCAGTTGGGAGCAGCTCATGAAGGTCAATTGCATCCTGTCAGGTCTGGTCTTCTTGCTGGTGGCTCAATCAGGGGTCAGAGCCGAGACCGTCATCGCGATGCCTGTCCCGCCTCAGGCCGCTGCTTCTGCTGTATCGGCGACTCCTGTTACGGGTCTGTTTACGCAAGGGATCGAGGCGCTGGATCGATATGCCGCCAAGTCCGGCCGTCCACGCCATCAGTATTCCACCAGCATGCCAACCGTACGTTCGTCAGGTCGATATCGCCCTCGCCAGTTCTATTCCTCTTATGAGGGGCCAGCCTGGGGCTGGGGCGGTTGGGGTTGGTATGGCAGCCCGATCTTCGTGAATAACTACTGGTGTGGACAGCCAATGCCGGGTCGAGGCATCTGCAATGTCGGCAGGTTCACTGGGATTGCTGTTGGCTTCTAGTTCCGCTGGGATGCTACATCTGCATCCCGGTAATGCGGACTTCAAAGACAATCTTGCCATTGACCACACCCTGTGCATCGCAGGCAAAGCGCCTTCGTTGGAACTTGTGTTCCTTCGCAAGCAGGTAGAGCGTGTCGCCGGGCACCACGTGCCCACGGAAAACCGCATTGTCACAACGTGTGAAGCCCAGGAAGGCTGATTCTTCAGTTCGATATTGATACAGGATGCTTGAGAGCTGCGCGGCAGCTTCGATCATGAGCACGGCAGGCAGCAACGGTCGTCCGGGAATATGGCCTGGTACCCAGAATTCATCATCCTTGACGTGCTTGACCCCGACCGCCATGGAGGCGCCTTCATCGATGTAGATGACATGGTCGAGGTGACGCATGTCACCTCGTTGTGGGTTCTTCTTGCCGACACCTTCCGCATCCAGGAATACGGCATCGAGATCGATTTCTGAAATGTCGAAGAGCTGCTCGGTAGCCATTTGAAGAGGGGGTTCCAGTTATCAGGGTGCAGGATAGTTCCGAGGCCCTAGGCCTCAAGCTTGACCGGATTCCAATGATAGGTAAACCGGCGTGTCAGCTACTTGACGTGGTATAACCCCGCGGGGCGGGCTGCCCCAATGTCATGCCTGATTTGAGTCCGGAAACCCGGGTCAGGGAGTTGGGCCGTCTCTGACTTCAAGGACCTCTTTGCGAACATCCTGAGCAACGCTCTTGAGTTCCTGCATGGCCTTGCGGACGCGAGTACCTGCGGCTTTGTTGCCACCACGGGTCTTATCAACATCGTCCTGGATATCAGCGATGACTCTCTTGAGTTTCTCGAAGGATTCCATCTGTTGCCTCTCCGGCGCTTGCCGGCTCCAAATGCGGCTTGGTGGTCTCCCCAGCGTTGGGGCAGGGCAATAGTGGCACCAAGCTCTTGCTGTTCCTTATCGGCCAGTAGAGCGAAAATCTGCGATTATGGGTAGGAAAATGAGGGGTGAACCACTGAATAGACTCTCAACAACCCTCATTTTTAAGCCAAAAAAGAGGGTTCGTTCCAGATCGTTTCTCTGTAAATCCCCATCTGGGGGCATCTTCTGGTGGATCAAGGCAGAAAAGCGGGTTTTTTGCCAAATCGAACTCAAAAAAAACGGTTCTAGACGTGCAAAGGGGTTACTTCGACCTGTTGGTCCTCATAGCGGCCCCTCACCAAACTGACCACATTCTTCATGAATTGGTCAACTTGAGAGACGCTGCGGCCAACGTAGCGATCAGGTGACATGAGGGCATCCAGATCAATGCCTTTCATCAGCGGTTCCCCGCGAAGTCGCTCGATCAGATCATTGGAGCTGCCTTGGGATTTCACCTGATGGGCTGCTTCCTGGGCATGCCTGCGGATGGCTTCATGTACCTCCTGACGATCGCCACCCAGCCGTACGGCCTCCATCAAGAGCTCTTCGCTGGCCATGAAGGGCAACTCAGCTTCAAGATTGGCTCGGATCGTTTCCGGATAGACCACCAGCCCATCAAGCACTTCCCGCATGATGTCGAGACAACCATCCAAGGCCAGGAATGACTCAGGGAGTACCAGTCGACGATTGGCCGAGTCGTCCAGAGTTCGTTCGAACCACTGGGTCGAGGCGGTCTGGAGGGGGCTTGAGGCAAGGCTCATCACGAATCTCGACATGCCACAGGCTCTTTCGCATCTCATCGGATTCCGCTTGTAGGGCATGGCGGAGGATCCGATCTGTGATTTGCCGAATGGTTCTTCGATTTCCTTGCGATTCGACAGCAATCTGATGTCAGTCGCGCATTTGTGAATTGCTGCGGCGAGTACGGCCAGTGTGTTGGTGATCTGTGCATCAACCAGTCGCGGATACGTCTGACCGGTCACCGGCAGACGTTTGTCAACAGGCCAGCCTGACTTGCTCGTCACCAGCTCATCCAGTTGGTCGACCTTTGCCTCATCTCCATCAAACAGAGAGAGAAACGAAGCCTGCGTACCAGTGGCACCGCGGACGCCTCGGAACCTCAGGTTGCTGCAGCGAAACTCGAGATCTTCAAGTGCAAGCCAGAAGTCCTGAGCCCAGGTGATGGCTCGTCTTCCGACCGTTACGGGCTGGGCCGGCTGGTAATGCGTGAATCCCAGTGTGGGCAGCGCTTTCCATTCATCCGCGAAACGGCCAATCGCTTCGACGATGGCAGCAGTCTTTGCCGCGATCAGCTGCATCGCCTCTCGCAGAATCATCAATTCAGCATTGCAGTTGACGAACTGGCTCGTGGCACCCAGATGAATGATTCCACTTGCTTCCGGTGCGACTTCGCCGAACGCATGGACATGGGCCATCACGTCATGACGAAGACGTTTCTCATGTGCAGCAGCCGACTCGTAGTCGATATCGTCCAGATGATCCCGCATGGCCTGAACCTGTGACGACTTGATATCGAGTCCAAGTTCCATCTGTGATTCGGCCAATGCAAGCCAGAGTCGGCGCCACAGACCGAATCGATTGGCATCGGACCAGATCCTCTGCATGGATTCGGAGGCGTAACGAGTCTCAAGAGGAGAACGATAGTGTTGGAAGTTGTCCGTCACGGCTGAAGCACCTCTCTGGGTTTGAGGGAGGACAACGGCACATTGTAACTCGCCCGCGGCGATGATTGCGCAGGGGTAGGATGATGGCATGGCAGCACGCTTCTCAAGTCATTCCCTGCACCTCGGGGCCCGCTGGGCAGGCAATTGGCCATGGTCTCTGGCTGCTCCTGTGGGACATCTGGCGATCTGGGTGGGCTGTTACGCCGCGGCTGTGGTGGCGATGGGTGGTCTCCTCTTGAGAGGATCGATGCCGGGTTGGGCAGTTCTGATCGCCATGCTGACAACCATCGGTACCTATCTGGTCGACCGGATCCGTCCTCTGGCCCGAGAGGTAGACCCTGCAGATGCGATGGCTCATCCAGAGCGAGCCAGGCTGATGATGTTGAATCCTTCTGGAATACGACTGCTCGCCGTCGTCTTTCTTGCGGCAGCCATGACGTTGTCATTTCTGTTCATTCCCTTGGCGAGCATCGTGGTCGTCGGTGCGCCCATGGGCGTTCTTCTCTATGGGCACAGACGGCAGGGCGTGCGTCTGAAGGATCGCCTGTACATCAAGAATGCCATCGTGGCGGTCAGCATGGTGGTGATGTTCGTCTTTCTGGCAGGCTCCTGGGAAAACCTGATGCTGCTGGGTTTCGCGTCACTCTGTCTGCTTCTTCATGTCTTTGCAGATGCGATGTTGTGTGACATCGATGACCGGTATGCGGATGAAAAATTCGGAACCCGTACCATTCCGAATGTCTACGGTGTCCGGGCGACGTGGAACATGGCCTTGCTGATGAACATGGGAGCGGCAGCATTGCTTCTTGTTGCTGCGGGAATGGGACTGTTGCCCCTTCGTACCGGAGTGATTCTTGGTGCGCTTCCCATTACGGCCACCATGATTCTGAAGTCATGGTCGCCTGATCGGATCAAGGATCTGGTGGATTTGAAGCTCCCGGTCGCCGTGGTGGCGAGTTGGCTTCTCCTACTGACTTGACTGGCTGCTTTTGCTTCCGCCGATGCGACCCTCGGTTCCGCTTCGAATTCTGGTGATATTGCCACGGTGTTTCCAGAGAACAAGCGCCGCCAGCAGTATGGAGACGACAAGTGGAGCAAGTGGCAACTCCACTGAGGCATCGGAATCGACTTGCTGTTCCATGAATTGCAGTACGGCCAGCACGGCAATCGGGATGCACACAGCAGCCACCATGCTTGCCAGCGAAACCATGCGGAACAACATGACCATGATGAACCAGATGATGAACGATGCGCCGACGGCAATGGTCATCACAGGCCACATGGCCAGAAGTGCGCCAAAGGTCGTCGCCACACCTTTGCCACCTCCACCTCGGAGAAAGAGCGAGTACATGTGGCCGAGCAGGGCGGCAAAGCCGACTCCAAGCCAGAGCCACCATTGAAGTGGAACGGTGAAGATGTCCTGATCGTAGAGTCCCGAAAGAATTCCGGCGACAGCGACTGGGACAGCACCTTTGAGCAGGTCCAGAAAGAAGCAGAGCAGACCCCATTTGCGGCCGAGGACACGGCCCACGTTGGTGGCCCCGATGTTCTTTGATCCTTCGTTGCGAATGTCTACGCCATGGAATCTTGAAATGATCACGCCAAACGGGATTGATCCAAGCAGATACGCGCCAATGATGCAACCTGTCCAGACTCCTGTCATGTCGTACGTTCCTCTAGCTTGTTGCTTCCAGTGACGATCGATGCAAGGTAGATGAGCATCAGCACGCCCATCATCGACGTCATCATCTGATATCCATCAAACGTAGCTCCAGCAGCCCAGGCGATGAGTGCGAATGCGGCGCCGAAGTAGATGGGATCATGAAATCGAGGTACCAGCCGGCACAGCACGAGAATCATGGGTAGGACGAGCAGAATCAGGCCGATGATTCCGGTCTGTGAAAGTGTCTGCAGATACATGGAGTGCGGGTTCAGATGTCTTTCGCTGACAGGAACGTTTTCCGCTTCAGCATCAACGGGTGTCAGCCACCAGTATTGCCGCAATTCTGATGACAGTCCGCCTGCTCCGATGCCGAGGAGCGGATGCTCAAGGAAGACGTCACGGGAGGCATCCCAGGCGAGTAGTCGAAAGCCGATCGGCGTGTGTTGCCATCCTCCAAGGGGTGTCTCCCGGTCAGCAAGCGAAGCGGTGCGCTCTTGAAAGGCTTCCGTGACACGATTCTGAACAGGTGTTGTGAACTTGCCGTCAAGCGCCGTGATGTCAAGCGTGACGAATCCGGCTCCTGCGATGATTCCAATAGCACCCAGTGTCATGATTCTGCTTCGAGACCAGGGTGCCAGTGTGAACGCCGACAGAATCAACAGGCCGCTTGCCATAACAAAGCTCAACCATGGCCCTCGACTGCCGGTCAGTGCCAGACCGACCATGATGATCACCAGTCCAATGGCCATCAAGATCGCCCGTCTGCCTTTCCAAAGGCAGGCTCCGCTGAGCAGCCACATGGCTGCAGTGACCAGCAAGGCTGCCGCCAGAATCGGTTGCATGGCGGCATCTGCTCGCCCGCGCAGGTCGAGTTCCAGTCCAGCCAGACCGATCATCTGTCCAATCTGGATGAGGACGATGGTTGCACAGCCGATGATGAAGGCCATGGCGATGATTCGGAAGTGATACGCAACGGGCCACAAGGCGCTCAGGATCAGGTACGTCCTGATCATTCGGATTTCCTCGAATCCTTGATCGGGTGCAGGACTCCAGAGGAAGCTCAAGGTCAGCCAGGCTGGCCATGCAAGCATCAGCCAAAGCAGTGGATCAAGAAAGAGTGTTGCGTAGCATCGGTAGATCTTTGGAAGTCGAAGAAGACTGAAGAACACGAGTCCGGCGAGGAGGATGTCCTTGGCGACAGGAACCATGCCCAGAGGAAGTACGAAAGCAAACGCAGCAGCCAGTGCCAGATGAATGTGGTGGCCTCGAGGGTCGAGTGATCGGCCCAGATTGAGTCGTTCTTCACGAGTCAAGGGCAGTGAGGCCGGCTGGACCGCTGTGTCTTGCATGATCAAGATAAGGAAGGCTCCTGAGGACTCGAAGTATACGAGGGGGTGCCCGATCACCGCTGAGCACTCATTTTCGGGCTTACGGGGTATTGTGTTTCTGGATGCATGCCGAATCCAACATTCAGATACTCAAGGAGAACCGGGGCTCGACGGTGTGGGTCGAGCAGGGGGATGATGGTCGGGCATGCACGATCAAGGCCTGGTCGTTGTCCCCATGGTTTGCCTTGAAGTGTCTTCTTGGTATATCTCAGCCATGGAGGCACTGGAGAGGCGGCCGGCGTCTGCGTCGGCAGAATCTTGCTTCACCAGAAGTTCTGTCGGTAGGGCTGGGATGGCGTGGAACATGGCCTGTTCTCAAGATCAGGATGCCGTTCATCATTGGTTCAACAGGTGCAGAGCAGATCAGCGAATCGCCTAGTTCCCTTGGTCATGACATCGCCTCTCGTCTTGGTGAAGCAGTCTCGATTCTGGCGCATGCGGGATTGCGTCATCGTGATCTGAAGTTGAGCAACATTGTCTTGCAGCATGATTCCAATGAAATCTGGTTCATTGATCCTGTGGGGGTGATGAGAGATCGCAATCTGGTTGCATCCATCGTCTGCATGCTCGATCGGCTTGAAGTCGAGATTCGTGATGGATTGGTTCCACGGCCGACGGGTGCCACGGTCGTGGTTCTTCGATCGTCGATCAGAGGTCTCGGTCGGGAAGACCGTCGAGCAGTTCTGCAGCAGCTGCGCACGCATCATTCACGTTGATCCGATCGATCCTGCAGAGATCCGCATGACTGTCGGCCACGAGTTCCTCTGGAAGAAATGGTTCTGAAAGAAGTCTGCGTTCCAGGATGCCCGGCAGGATCGTCCATCGTTGGTCGGTTGGTCCGAAGAGACTGACGATTGGTGTATCCAGTGCGGCGGCAATATGACGTGGCCCGGTGTCATTCGTAACCGCCAGTGAAGCATCTGCGAGAATGGCCTTCAGTCCACCAAGGCCCATGCTGGTGATACTGAGATCAATCAACGTGTTGTTGGCATGGTCGAGAACCGACTGTACGACCGGTTGTTCAGCAGGTGATCCGGTCACCGCTACACGAAGACCGTGTTCATGGACAAGATGATCTGCAAGTTGGGCAAAGCACTCAGCCGGCCAGCGTTTGTCTTGTCGGTTGGCACCAGGCACGAGAACCGCATAGGGGCCTTCATCGAGATTCATCGCCTTCGAGGCAGCTTCCTGATCTTCAGGTGTCACGGCGAGTCGAGGTTGAAGTTCGTCAGGTTCTGCAGAAGTCTCGATGATCGCCTCGACGAGATGGACATAGTCTTCAAGTGTCGTATGGATCTGCTCGCCAGACTCGGGTTCGATCGCATGGGTCAGAAGCATGGAACGTCCCTGTCGTTTCAGGCCGATGCGGTGTGTTGCACGACTGAATCGGGCCACCAGTGCGGACCGCATGCTGTTCGGAAGGATGATGACTGCTTCGGGGTTGTTCCTGGCGAGGAATCTTCCAGAGGTGAGGGGTCCAAACAAGCCGCCTGGGGAGATCTCAAGGCAGTCGTCCACTTCTGGAAGTCCCTTGAGGAGTACGGCGAGTCCAGGTCGCAGGGCGGCGGTGATGTGTGCGTCTGGAAGATGCCTTCTCAGCAGGCGGAGGGCTGGCGTGGCCATGACGACATCGCCGACCCACGACGGCATGATGACCGTGAGGCGTGATGTTGTCTGGTCGATGATCATGCTGCGCCCTCTTTCGTCAGGATGTACGCCGCTGCTTCAGCTAGAGAGTCGCAGGTGAATTCCGCTTTGGTATCGACCGCACCTGGTGCGAGTCGAACACCGCGGCAACCCGCTGCGAGTCCCGCCAGTACATCCCGTTCCTGATCGCCGACCATCCAGCAGAAGTCAAGTTGCAAGTCATGGTCTTTCGCAGCTTGAAGCAACATCCCCGGTTGTGGTTTGCGCCAGGGGTGTTCCCGGCGATAGGTTTCGACGGTTCCTTCTGGATGCCAGGGGCAGAAATACCATCCACAGACCAGGTCATCTTCGCCGGTTGCTTCCTGCAGTTGCCGTTGCACTTCTGCATGGACGGCATGAACGTCGTCTTCGGTGAACATGCCTCTGGCAACACCGCCTTGATTGGTGATCACAATCAGCTTGAATCCTTCATGATGCAGGCACTTCATCGCCTCAGCGGCACCCGGTATCAGCGACACCATTTTTGCGTCACCGAGATCATCATCATTGTGGATGATCGTGTTGTCTCGATCGAGGAAGATGGCTTTGGACATGCGATCTCCTTGGTGGTTCAGCGGGTCATCGCGGTGGGTCGAATGACAACATCGTTGATTGAGACATGTGGAGGAGCATTCACCATCCATGCAATGGTCTCGGCGACATCTTCCGGCTGCAGCGGTTCTTCAACGGAGTTGACGAACTTCTCGACGGCGGATCGCATCGGTGCATGAGGAATGCTGTCGACAAGTTCCGTCATGACGATGCCCGGTTCAACGACACCGACGCGAAGATGGCCGCCGCCTTCGGATGCGCGGCGTGCGAGATCGACACGAAGGCAATCACCGAAATGAGTCACTGCTGCTTTCGTTGCGCAGTACACGGAAGCTTCGGGGAAGGTCTGCCGTCCAGCAACTGAGGAGATGAGAATGATGTCCCCGCGTTTCTGCTTGAGCATCAACGGCAGTGAGGCATGGACACAATGAAGCAGTCCAGAGAGATTGACGTCCACGGTCTGCCGCCAGATATTCAAGTCGGATTCCTCAAGCGGTGCCAGAGGCATGATGCCCGCATTGGCGACCAGCGTCTGAAGTCCACCCAGATCCTCCGCTGCCTTGATTGCTTCGGCGACGGAATCCTCCTGCGTGACATCTCCCGGAACGGCATGGGCGGTTCCGCCTTGATCCTGGATCTGCTTTGCGACGGCCAGCAGTTCAGGTGCTCGTCGGCCGAGCAGGACGACAGGCCGCCCTTGGGCAGCCAATTGCCGAGCAGTAGCGGCTCCGATTCCACCACTTGCACCGGTGATCAGGGCAGCATGGGTCGATTGAGTCATGGAGTTGGTCATGAGATCAGCTGGTTCCATCCTAAGAAGAGGTGTCGCGGGTATCGTACCGACATGCCAGACGCCGAGACCAAGAACAAGAAGGCTCCGGCCGAGGATCAATCAAATCTGGTTGCTGCTCGTCGGGAGAAGTTGCGCCGTTGGCGTGAAGAATACGACCTCCAGCCCTATGGGCATCGGGTTGATGATCTCATGTCGCTTGCCAAAGCTCGGGAAGCGTATGACGAGTCGGCTGCGGATCAGTGGGATGCATTGGTCGAGGCTGGCGATGAGTCGCCTGAGGATCCTCGTCCACGTGCTCGCATCGCCGGTCGATGCATCCAGCATCGAGCCATGGGCAAACTGGTCTTCATCGTGATTCGCGATGAGACAGGTGATCTTCAGATCAGCGTGTCCAAGCAGGCGGTGGATGCCGCTTCATTCAAGGTTGCTTCCAAGCTGGATTACGGTGACATCGTGGTAGCTGAGGGTCCAGTCGGCCGAACCAAGCGAGGTGAAATCTGTGTCTGGGCCGACTCGTTCCAGATGCACTGCAAATCACTGGTTCCACCTCCTGAGAAATACCACGGCCTGACGGACATGGAGACTCGCTATCGCCAGAGATATGTCGACCTCTACATGAACCCTGAGGTCATGGAAGTCTTCCATGGTCGTTCCCGGATTCTGAGTTCGACTCGGAAGTTCATGGAGTCACGTGGATATCTGGAAGTCGAGACCCCGATGATGCAGGCCTTGGCAGGCGGTGCTGCGGCTCGCCCATTCACGACCCATCACAATGCACTCGACATGCCGTTGTTCATGCGGATTGCACCGGAGCTCTATCTCAAACGACTGCTCGTGGGTGGGATGCGAAAGGTATTCGAGATCAATCGCAACTTCCGCAATGAGGGGATTGATCGTCAGCACAATCCAGAGTTCACCATGATGGAGCTGTACGAAGCTTTCGGTGATCTCGACAGCATGCTGGAACTCATGGAGTCACTGCTTCAGGTTCTTGCGAAAGAGCAGCGATCCGATGGTTCCGCGGTCATTCCCTTCGGCGATCTGGAGATCGATTACGGACCCACGTTCGAGCGGGTTCGCTATGGAGATCTCTTTGAACGCGGAACGGGGATCGACATGTTTGATCGTGACGCCGTTCGGAGTGCAGCGGTCGAGGCGGGAGTGGAGGATGCCGACAAACTGGATCATTGGCTGCTTGTGAATCAGCTTTTCGAGGAGAAGGGTGAGGTCGCCATTGATCCGACCCGTCCGACCTTCGTGACTCACTACCCGGCTGCGATCTCTCCATTGACACGCCCTGATCCGGAGAATCCCGAGTTGGCGCTCCGCAGTGAACTGTTCATCGCGGGAATGGAGCTGGCCAATGCCTACACTGAATTGAATGATCCCGATATCCAGCTTTCGATCTTCACGGAGCAGTTGTCGGGTTCTGATGATGAAGAAAGTACGTTCCGATCAATGGACGAGGATTTCGTCAATGCCTTGCGTGTCGGCATGCCTCCGGCAGGTGGAATGGGCGTAGGGATTGATCGTGTCGTCATGTTGATGACAGGCTGCACGAGCATCCGGGATGTCATTCTTTTTCCCTTGATGCGACCTGAAGGAGGCGAAGATGAAGAAGAATCCTGAGTTCCTGAGTTTCCGAGCCAGAACCTTGGCATGGTTGTGCCTGATGGTTCTCTGTGGTGGTTCGGCCACAGCGGAGGTCCTCGAAGATCGCTGGTACACCTTGAAGTTGGGCGGCGGACATGTTGGAAGCATGCACACCGTCACGGAATCCTCCGAAGGACGTATCTCCAGTCGCATGATGACGAACTTGACGATGAAGCGAGGTGAGATGGAGATCGCCATCGCCATCGGGATGGATTGGGTGCAGACCACCGAAGGCAGGGCGATCTCTGCTCGCATGAGTCAGGACATGAGCGCCATGTCGCAGATCGTCGACTGGCAGTTCACGGATGAAGGGATCAAGGTGACTCAGGGCACCGGGCCTTCCGCGATCACCAAGATGCAGCCAGTCCCCAAGGGCAAATGGCTGACTCCCTATTCGAGCTTCCGGTATTTCATCGAGCGAGCGAAAGCCGGTGACCGCGAGATCGTGGTCAAGACCATGTCGCCGGAAATCGGCCCCCGTCTGCTTGACAACACCTACACCTGGAAAGGTGAAGACGAAATTACGATTAATGGCCGCACGATCTCCACCACGATCTGGGAGATGGTCAACAGCGCCACCCCTGGTGTGCCTTCGACTCTCTGGGTTTCCAAGGACGGTGTCATGGTGGTGACTGAAACAAGTCTTGGTGGCATGGGAAAAATGCGGATGGAACTGGCTGAGAAGGCTGCCACTGAACAGGAAGTGGAAGCAGTCGAGGTCTTCTTCAAGTTGATGATCGAACCGGATCAGCCGATTGATCAGCCCTGGTCTGCGCAGCAGGCGGTCATGAGGGTTCGTCCCAAGGGCGGCACTACGCTTGATCTTCCTTCTACTGGTTACCAGTCCATTGCCGGCGTCAAGGATGGCCACACGACGATTGTCGTTGATCTTGATGCGCCTCAGCCAGCAACAGCAGAAGAAGTAGCTGACAAAGCGTATCTGGGCCAGTCGATGATGATTGATCCAAAGGACGAACTCATTCTTGAGCTGCATCAACAGGCTGTCGCGGATCTGCCAGCAAATGCAAGTCGCATGCAGCGATGTGAAGCCATGAGAAGCTTCGTCCATGATCACATCACCAACAAGGATCTGGGGACTGCTTTCGCTTCAGCCAGTGAAGTCGCCAAGACCAGATCTGGAGACTGCAGTGAGCATGGCGTGCTGTTGGCAGCACTTCTGCGAGCAGATGGCCTGCCGGCGAGAGTGGCGCATGGTCTCGTGTACATCCCTGCATTCGGGGAATATGAAAAGGGTGTGTTCGGCTGGCACATGTGGAGTCAGGCGCTCGTCGATGGCAACTGGGTTGATCTGGATGCCACGCTGCCGGTGATGTACAGCGCTGGGCATGTGACCACAGGTACCTCATCGCTGGAGCATGGCAGCGGAGCAGAGGACATGACATCGATCATCAGTTCTCTGGGCAATCTCGAAATTGATGTCTTGAAAGTGAACTACGAGTGAATCATGCGGGTTCCCCTCCGCCAGTTCAGTTGGCGGCACGTCCTGCTGATGGCCACAAGGGCACGTTTGGAACCGTTCTTATTGTCGGAGGCTGTGATGAAGGTCGCTCGATGATGGTCGGTGGCCCGGCGTTTGCGGCAATCGGATCGCTGCGAGCCGGGGCAGGCCGTGCGCAGATGCTGGTACCTCGTACGTTGGCGGCCTCGTGTCTGAGTGTGGCGCCATCCGCAACAGCCTGGTCACATGATGGTGATCCGGACAAGTCTGTTGAACTCATGCGTGACGTCCTTCCGACTTGTCAGAGTCTGGTCATCGGGCCTGGATTGGGTACCGGTCCAACAGCGGTTGCCCTGGTGAAAGCGGCCGTGTCCGCCACTTGTCCAGTCATCATTGATGCCGATGCCCTGAACATCATGGCTCGGGAGCCGAGGCTTCTGGAAGAAGTCGGAAGTCAGGTCGTGCTGACTCCGCATCCAGGTGAATATCAGCGATTGGCTGAAGGGCTTTCGTTGAATCCCTCCCCTCGATCAGATCAAGAACGCAGTGAGGCTGCCCGATCGATCAGCAGCAAGTCGGGGGCGGTCACGGTTCTGAAAGGTCATCGAACGGTGGTGAGTGATGGCGATCAAATCTGGATCTGTGATCGAGGTTCGGTTGCGTTGGCGACCGCAGGAACTGGAGATGTGCTGTCGGGCATCCTCGGAGGTCTGAGTGCTCGAACGGATCTTGAGCTTTCTCTCTTTGATCGAGTTCGCCTCTCGGTCTGGATTCATGCGGTTGCCGGGGAACGTTGGGCAGCCACGCATGGCGATGGTGGGCTTCTGGCGATGGAACTGGCGGCAGAAGTACCGCAGGTCATATCGAGTCTCGAGACCTGATCCACTCCAGGCGGGCTGCTGGTATCCTCGGATCATGGCTGAACAAAATGTCTTCATGAATCCAAGCCTGCGGGAGCTTGAGCCCGGGAGCTATATCCGCGGGGGTATCTACGCGATCATCAACCCTCAGATCGGTACCAACCGCAATGGCGGTAAGTACCTCAAGTGTCTGCTGCGTGATGCAAGTGGTGAAGTCGCGGGTCGCAAGTGGAAACTGGACGGGTTCGATCTCGAGGATTGCCGATCCACAGGATTCGTTCGCCTTGATGGCGAGGTTGTCGAGTTCAATGGTCAGCCACAGGTCAATATCCATGACATCGAGGCGGAGCGAGTGGCGGAATCCGATCTCATCCGCCTGCTTCCTCATACGAAATTCGATGTCGACATGATGTTCAAGGAAGTCATGGGTCTGCTGGATTCCATGACACATCCCGCCATGAAGGCACTGGCCCGCCGCTACACCGAGGATCAGGAGTTGATGAAGGCCTTTCGTCGCAGCCCTGCGGCAATGGTCATGCATCATGCCTGGGTCGGAGGACTCCTGGAGCACACGTGGCAGCTCATGCGAGTCGCGAACCGGACCGTGGAGTGTTATGTCGATGCTTCCGGACGCCCCAAGCTGAATCGCGATCTGGTGCTCATGGGCCTGTTTCTCCATGATCTGGGCAAGACCACCGAGCTGTACTGGGACAAGGGCTTCGGCTACACCACGGAGGGCAATCTGGTCGGGCATATCGCCCGGGGATCGCTCTGGCTTGAGGATTGTGCCCGTGATCTTGACCCCCCCTTGCCCGAGGATGCGCTGGCGGTTCTGCACAACATCATCCTGAGCCATCACGGTGAGCCGGAATACGGCGCACTTCGTCCACCCATGACGCCCGAAGCGGTACTCGTCTCGCAGCTGGACAATCTCGATGCACGAGTGGCCATGTCGCTGGGTGCGGTTGATCCTTCCGGTGAAGGACGACGGGTTGGGGGAGATCCGTTCACAGAACGTGCATCGGGGACCGGCGCTCGGATGTATCGCCATGATCCACTTCCGGAATGAATGTCCCAGATCCAGTGCGTTATCCACTACACTGATCCGTCCATTCATTCTCCATGTCACGTCGCAAGAACATCCTGATTGGAATACCGGTCTACAACGAGGCAGCTTTCGTCACGGAAGTTCTCGAAGAAGTCCGTCAGTACGCTGATGACATTCTTGTCATCGATGATGGATCCACCGACTCGACCGCAAGACTGCTCTCTGAGCAGCCGGTGAAGGTGGTGCGTCATTCCACGAATCGTGGATATGGACGTTCCACGAGAGACATGATCCGCTGGGCTGCCGAAGACGGATTCGAATGGTTGATCACCATGGACTGTGACCGTCAGCATGAGCCCGCGACCATCCCTGTATTCGCGGATCGCATTGCCCGGGATGATGTCGATGTGATTTCAGGAAGTCGTTATCTGATGGAACATGATGGCGATGACTCTCCACCCGAAGACCGCCAGAACATCAATCGACTGATCACCGAGGAACTCAATCACCGGCTTGATCTCAGGCTCACTGATGCCTTCTGTGGTTTCAAGGCGTATCGCATCAGTGCCTGCAAATCCCTGAGGCTGGATGTCGATGGTTATGACTTCCCGATGCAGTTCTGGGTTCGAGCAGTTGCCGCAGGCCTCAAGATCGATGAATTGCCAGTTCGATTGATCTACAACGATCCAAGTCGATCGTTCGGAGGTCCGCTGGATGACTCCAGGAGGCGGCTTCGCATTTACCAGTCGACGCTGCATGAAGAACTGATTCGTTGTGCCAACAGCCTTCCGGCCGTGGCATCCAGTGGTCTTGGTCTGGATGATTCCAATATTCATGACTGATCAATCAGGATTCAATCAGCCTGTTCTCCGCTTCCATCCTCCTGCCAGTCACGGCACGGGTTCGGATCTACCCACCGATCTCATTCGAGAAACCAGACGTGCGCTGAGGCTTCCTGATACCGGGCCGGTTATTGCTACGGGGCATGCACCGGCGAACTGGCATCCGGGCATTCTTGCGAAGTTCATGGCGATGCGAGCCCTGGCTCAGGACACGTCGGCCTGTCCGGTTGTCGTCAACATCGATACCGTTCCTGCGGATCCTGGCGTGATCGAGGTCCCATGGGTCGATGCCGATGGCTTCCCCTGCAGCAGCAGCATCAAGTTGTTCGAGACCAAGATGGATCGTGCGCTTGGGATGCAGCCAGCGACGGTCCCGGCTGAACTGGGTTGGCCTCCCGGGACATTCGGTCCTCAGCAGGAAGCGGTGGAGAAGCGTATTGAGTCCATCCGCAATGCCGGAGGAGATGTCTCTCTGGCAACCCAGCTTCTTCGATCGCAGATCGAACTTGCTCGCAAATGGATCGGACGCCCGAATGTCGTTCAGGCATCGCGGCTTCTTCAGACGGGTTGCGGACGCTGGTTGCTTGAGCGGATGCAGCGAGATGCGAGCCGATGTGTCCAGGCCTACAACGCGGCGGTGAGTGTTGATCCGGATGCGGGAATTCCACAATTGGATGAGTCCATGGGCGAATTGCCGCTCTGGGATGTTCGAGGCGAAGGTCGACGGACGGCCCGCCGGCAGGAACTGGATTCAGCGAGCCTTCTTCCCAAGGCGTTGGTCATCACCGCAATCATGAGGCTGTCCGGATGCGATCTCTTCATCCATGGCACTGGAGGCGCTCGCTATGACGCCCTGATGGAGGGCTGGATCAGACAATGGCTCGGACTTGAAGTTGCCCCATTCATGGTGGTGAGTGCAGATGCCTGTCTTGATCTTCCTGATGTGGAGACCATCGCTCGAGTTGGCCAGGAACTACTGGCCAAAGGGAGACGGGCCTATCACGATCCAGAATCCATGGAAGTCGCCGCGGAGTCATCTTCACCCGGACCTCGGAAACGTGCAGCGCTTGAAAGTATCGAGTCAGCACCACGGGGCAGCACGGCTCGTCGTGAGGCTTATGCGTTGATGCATGAGACGATTGCGGAACTCCGGGAGGAACCTCGTGAGTCAGCCTCTCGAGTTGCTGACCGTGTTCGAGAAGCTCGGCGAACCACTACTCGTCGCGACTGGGACTTCATCTTCTATCCCGAGGAAGTTCTTGATCATCTGGCTGATGAGATCGATGCGACTGTTGTCGACGGCTGCCGTTGAGATCAGCGTGTCTTGAGTCCGGCCTGATCCCAGATCTGTGTGATTCGTTCTGGCGTAGTCGCCTCGATGACCAATCCATCCGGGTTGCGTTGGCGGATCATGCCCTCGGAACCGTATTCGGCAATGGCCGGAAGTCCTGAATCATCAAGCCAGGTTCGAAGGATCCATGTTGATTCACCTTGATCGCCGAGGCTCCATTCATCTCTGCGACTGCCCAGTTGTGGTGTTGCATTTCGATGATCGAAGAAGGCGTAGCTCATGGCCACTGGATCGGATTTGGGAAGAAAAAGCCCCAGAATCCCGACCAGAGGGCGAGGCATCCACGGTTCGGGTGTTTCCCATTCATAGGGTTCTCGCAGGTTGATCTCATCATCCTGCTTGATGACCATCAGGCGTGGTCGAGGTTCGCCGAGGCTTGGTGGAGATCGGAAGCCGAACTCCTTTTCAGTTCGGGTAGCCGCTCCCTGCCTGCGGGTAACCGTGGCCGTCCAGGCTTCATCTTCCAGATCCCATGACATCCAATACAGACCAAGCATGTCGAGGTAGATCTCACGATCGGCTTCTGCGATGACTCTTGAATGGATGCGAAGGAGAAATCCTTCTTCCTGTTCCGCGGTGTTGTAGGAGTCCGGGTTCTTGCGGATCTGAATGGCACCCATGGGTGCGGCCGTGATACTGAAGATGCTGTAGGCCACTTCGGTATCAGCTTCACCGGGCGGGCCGGGTCGGTACGCCCGGCGATAGGAGACATGCCCATTCAGCTTTCTGAGCGTGGCTTCATCAAGCTGCTCCAGAATCGCCTTGGTGGCATCGGCTTCAACCCGTGCATTGAGTCCTGCAAGGACGGGACCTCGGATGGCGATTGATTCGAGAGACTGGTTGATCAGTGGTTTGACACGTGGCAGATGACGGGGAAGCGTGATGGAGGTGGCCACGATGTATCGGAGTTGTCCTCTGATCCGACCTTGCGGTAGCACGAGCCAGCCGAAGATCACTTTCTTGCCATTTTCCAGTGTTTCCTCGACCCAGGCCAGATGGCCAAGGGCTTCATCCTGTCGAAACGGTTGTTCATCCAGAATCTTGAGCGAGCTCCCTGATCCAGCATCCTGGCTGAGCATCAGGCGACGGATCATGGCTTCAGCGGTGGGGTCGTCAGTCGGGGTCGATTCAAGGCGGAGGCTCCAGGTCGGGCTTTCACTTCCGTCCCGAACGACAAAAAAAGGATCATCTCCATCCTGTTTTGTGGCAATGACCGCACCCTCTGGAAGGGTCATGCTCATGCCGACCTCATTGCTGATGAAGACCTCGCCAGCTTGGCCGGCAAGCCCCTCTGAAGCAGCCTCAAGGGGCATGTCCGGATAACTTCCCCCTTTTGCGCCCTCTGAAGGCCGACTTTCAGGATCTGGCTGCCCGATAAACAAGCATATAAGGATGGCGATGAGGTTCATCATGGAACTGTACTCTTGGAACCAGCTGATGTCAGCTTGGGCGGAAGGGTGGTTGAGCCTGAAGTCGTCTCACTTGATCGCCCTTGATGGCCTTGACAACAAGGGCTGGAAACGTATCATCGTCGTTTCGCCTGCGGTCGCTGTGGCCGTGGGCGTTGTCTTGCATTGATGATACAGAAACCCCTTGATAGGACCAGTGAACGGCGTTTGACGTCTGTTTGACTGGTAGGAACAGCAGGTTCATGGCAGCGGTGAAGATCAAGATTCGAATGGAAGCTTACGATCACCAGGCGTTGGACGTCTCGGCGAAAGAGATCGTTGAGCACGCCAAGCGTACGGGCGCACGTGTTGCGGGACCGATTCCGCTGCCCACGCGTCGTGAGGTTTACACCGTCAACCGCTCTACATTCGTGAACAAGAAGTCACGAGAGCAGTTTGAGATTCGAACTCACAAGCGAATCATCAACATTGAAGAGCCAAATGCTCGAACTGTTGAAGCTTTGAACCGACTCGTTGTTCCCGCGGGTGTCTTTGTAAGGATCAAGGCCTGACACGTCTTGCTGAAATGAAGTGACGTGACCGGCCCTGACAGGCAGGCCGGATCGCGAGAAACGAGCCTGTGTTGTTGATGATTGGTTAAGGAAGGGTCGGGCAATGGCTTCGGCGATGCTTGGAAGAAAGCTCGGGATGACACGTTACTTCACCGAAGAAGGTGTCAATATTCCTGTGACGGTCATCCAGGCCGGTCCCTGTGTTGTCACGCAGGTCAAGACCGAAGAGGTCGATGGCTATTCCGCCGTGCAGATCGGCTATGAGGACCTTGCTCCTCGCCGCAGCACCATGCCTGTCATCGGACATGACCATCGTGCCGGCACCGCACCAAAGCGTTTCCATCGCGAATTGCGAACGGATGACGTGGATGTGGAGCTGGGTGACACGATTACCGTCGATTGCTTCGAGGATGTTCAGTACGTGGATATCTGTGGCCGAAGCAAGGGCAAGGGCTTCCAGGGTGGCATGAAGCGTCATAACTTCTCCGGCCTCGAAGCTTCCCATGGTGTGAAGCGGCGTCATCGCTCGGTCGGTTCCATCGGCGGCCACTCGGCCAATCTGGGTACAGGACCCAAGCTGAAGAAGGGCAAGCGAATGCCCGGTCACATGGGTGATGTGAACGTGACGGCGAGAAGCCTTCCCGTGGTGGCCATCGACAGTGAAAAGAATTTGTTGCTTGTGAAGGGCTCGGTACCAGGACCGAACAACAGTTGTGTGTTCATCCGTTCCGCAGTCCGTTTGAATCGTAAGAAGTCTTCTAAGGGAAACAAGGGGAAGTAGCACAGTCATCGCGCTGGCGGAGCAATCCGCGGGCGGTTTTCAAGGCCGGCAACGCAAGGGCGTCACGGAACCGGAAAACGACGACAAGTACTTCAAACGCCGAGTCGCAGTCCTACCCGGGCTCGTCAGCATGAATCACCACCGTGGTGATTGAACGAGAGCCCCGGAGGGCAAGGCGCAACGGGCAGCCAAGCTGCCAAGGTGTGAGTGACCATGATTGAATTACCCGTAACAGACAAGACGGGAAAGAAGGTCGATACCCTCCAGATCGACGAGGCAAGCCTCGGATCAGAGGTCAGGCCGTCCCTGCTCAAGCAGGCCTATGTGATGTTCCACGCGAACCGTCGCATCGGCGCTGCACGAACGAAGAGCCGTGGGATGGTAGAAGGTTCGACCCGTAAGCTCTATAGACAGAAGGGGACAGGCAACGCCCGAGTAGGTAACGCACGAACAGTCGTGCGTAAGGGTGGTGGCGTGGCCTTTGCCAAGACTGCTGACACAGGCAAATTCCGCCAGCGAATGCCCAAGCGGATGCGTCAGCTCGCCAATCGCAATGCCCTTCTGGCCAAACTGGTTGACAGTGAAGTCAAGTGCGTTGATTCGCTGGAGATGGGCGAGCCCAAGACCAGTGAGTTCCGCGGCACGCTTGATGCACTTGGTGTCGATCGTACCTGCCTGGTCGCTCTGGCTCCAAGCAGTCGCAATACAGCGCTTTCGGCCCGCAACCTCGAGCATGTCGACACGATTCGCATTGATCAGCTCAATGCATTTGAACTGCTTAACCACCGATATCTCGTCGTGGACAAGGCCTCTCTGATGGCATTCCTCGATGGAAGCTGTTTCGGTGATGACAACCAGGAGGCTGCCTGATGCTTGCAACTGAAGTTATTCGGCGACCAGTCGTGACGGAGAAGGCGGCCTTTGCCTCCGGGATGTTCAATCGCCACACCTTTGAGGTGAATCGAACAGCCCGCAAGGCGGATGTCAAAGCCGCAATTGAAGAGCTTTACGGCGTTCGTGTCCTGTCCGTGTCCATCCAGAATCGAAAGGGTCAGATGCGGCGAAGCCGGTTTGGCTACTGGAAGACGTCGGCGACGAAGCGTGCCATTGTCAAGATTCATGCAGACGACAGGATCGAACTGTTCTGATACCACCAGGAGACGACACCGGGTTAGCCCGGGTCGGCGAGAACCATGGCTATTCGAATCCACAAGCCAACGACAAACGGTCGACGAAACTCGTCGGTCAACATGCATGTTGAGGTGACCAAGAAGACACCAGAGAAGTCTCTTCTGCGTCCTCTTAACAAGAAGGGTGGCCGCAACAACCAGGGCAAGATCACTGTCCGTGGTCGAGGCGGTGGCCATAAGCGTCGTTATCGAGTTATTGATTTCAAGCGTCGCAAGGACGACATGGCGGCCAAGGTTATTGGTGTCGAATACGATCCCAACCGTTCCTGCCACATTGCCTTGCTGGAGTATGCCGACGGCGAACGCCGGTACATTCTCCATCCTGTCGGTCTTGAAGTAGGAGATGAAGTCCTCAGCTCCAATGAAGCAGTCGAGCCAAACAATGGCTGCTGCATGCCGTTGGACTTCATTCCCACGGGCCTTCAGGTTCATGCCATTGAATTCGAGCCTGGCAAGGGTGCCAGCATGTGTCGTGCAGCAGGCAGCTATGCCCAGCTGACGAACAAGGAAGGTCGTTGGGCCACACTGGTTCTGCCTTCCGGTGAGATTCGACAGGTCTCGCTTCGTTGCCGTGCGACTGTGGGTCAGGTTGGCAATACCGACCACCAGCTCGTGAAGCTCGGTAAGGCCGGTCGTAACCGTTGGCTGGGACGCCGTCCAAAGGTTCGTGGCATGGCCATGAGTCACCATGAGCATCCGCTGGGTGGTGGTGAAGGTCGTTCGAAGGGTGGTCGTACGCCGGCCAGTGCTTCGGGCGTGAAGTCGAAGGGTGGCCGTACCCGTCGTCGAGGCAAGGCCTCGGATGCACGGATTCTGCGGCGTCGCAAGAGCAAGCGTTACGGACAGTTGAAACTCTGAGTACGAGAAACGAGATAACGCTCGTGATGGCACGAGCCTGTTCATCATTGAATGATCAGCGGAGACGGATGAGACCATGGGACGATCACTGAAAAAAGGACCGTTTGTAGACGAGAAACTCTACGGCAAGGTCATGGCGCTTGGTGAGAGCGGCAAGAAGCCGATCAAGACCTGGGCACGTGCCTGCACCATTGTTCCCGAGTTTGTCGGGCACACCTTTCAGGTGCACAACGGACGTTCGTTTACAGATGTCTTTGTTACCGAGGATATGGTCGGCCATAAGCTCGGCGAGTTCTCCATTACCCGCATCTTCCGTGGGCATACCAACAAGAAGGAAGGCATCAAGTCGGGTTGAGTCTTCTCAACGCTCGCCTGGAGCATTGCTATGTCTTATCAAGCAAGTCACAAATTCGCACGTATCGCACCGCGTAAGGCACGACTGGTTGCCGACATGATTCGCGGAATGTCGATCGATGACGCCCTCAATTCTCTGGAGTTCTCCAAGAAGCGAGCGGCCTGGTATCTGAAGGCAGTCCTCAAATCGGCCATTGCCAATGCCGAAGAGGGTGAAGCCGATCTGGAACGTCTGGTTGTTCAAAGCAGCTGGGTGGATGAAGGTGCGACCATCAAGCGTTTCCGTCCAAAGGATCGTGGTCGAGCTCATCCAATCCGCAAGCGAACCAGTCATCTCCACATTGTTCTTGAGGAAGGGAACTGATCCATGGGGCAGAAAGTTCATCCCTTTGGCTTCCGCGTAGGCGTCACTGAGGCTCACAAGTCACGGTGGTACGCTCCCAAGGCGCTGTTTGCCGAACTGCTGGTTGAGGACTATCGAATTCGCCAGTATGTCGACAAGCGTTTGAATCGCACGCCGCCCTTCGCGGCCGTGTCCGACATTCATATCGAGCGTACTCGTGAAGAGCTGAAGATCATTCTCAAGACGGCTCGTCCGGGTCTGGTCATCGGGCCCAAGGGCGCGGAGATCGAGAAGCTCACTGGTGATCTTCAGGCGCTGACGGGCCGCAAGGTGCAGATTCAGATCATCGAGATTCGCAGCCCCGACACCAATGCTGTTCTCGTTGCTGAAGCAATTGCAGAGCAGATGAAGAAGCGATCGAATTTCCGCCGCTTGTTGAAGCAGCGATGTGAAGCCGCCATCCAAGCTGGCGCAAAGGGTGTCCGGATCTCAGTGGCTGGCCGTCTGGGCGGTGCTGAGATGTCACGAACGTTTGTGACTCGACTGGGCTCGATTCCGCTGTCCACGCTTCAGGCCAACGTTGACTATGCCTCAGTTCCAAGTCACACGACCTATGGAACCATTGGCGTACGCGTCTGGATCTACAAGGGCATGTACACCGGATCTGATGAAGATGAACTGGAATCCAAGGCTGCCGGCGGACGCGCCCGTGCACGAGGTCGCCATTGAGCGAGAGAGGATGACGCAGCGGCATTGATCGCTGCGGCACAGGAGTAGAACGATGCCTCGAATGCCAAAACGAGTGAAGTTCCGCAAGCAGATGCGCGGAAAGCTGAAGACACGTGCCGCTCGCGGCAACTATGTGGCTTTCGGTGATTACGGTCTGCAGGCACTGGAGCCACACTGGGTCAGTGCTCGCCAGATCGAAGCGGGTCGTATTGCTGCACAGCACTTCCTTCGTCGAGAAGGCAAGGTTGTCATCAGGATCTTCCCAGACAAGCCAATCTCCAAGAAGCCCCTCGAAACGCGAATGGGTAAGGGTAAGGCCGATGTTGATTACTGGGCAGCTCGCGTCAAGCCAGGAACGATTCTCTACGAGATCTCGGGTGTTCCGGAAGATCTCGCGAAGCGAGCCATGGCTCGTATTGCACGAAAGATGCCGGTTCGATGCCGGTTTGTTGGAAAGCGATTGTCAGTCTGACTTTTGAAGGGCAGTCGCCCGAGGACGGTGTGAACCATGAAGGCACGAGAAGTTCACAAGTTGGGAACCGAGGAACTCGACATCGAGGTGATGCAGTTGCGTCGCAAGCTCTTCGAATTGGAGAGCCAGCGCGTGACGGAGCGAATCCAGGATACGTCGCAGTTCAACAGGATTAAGAAGGATATTGCACGTCTGCTCACTGAAAAGCGGATGCGTGCGGGGACGAGCTCATGAGCCACCTGAAGGAAATCAAGGTATCGGACACGTCTTCCCGTCGAATCGGGATGGTCGATTCCGACAAGCGGGACAAGTCGTGCACGGTCACGATCAATTACCTCGTGAAGCACCCCAAGTACGGCAAGTACATCCGAAAGCGTATTCGGCTTCACGTTCATGATGAAAACAACACGGCTCGTACAGGTGATCGTGTTGAGATTGTCGAATGTCGTCCGATCTCCAAGACCAAGTCATGGAACCTGGTTCGAGTAGTAGAGGCGGCTCCAAGAGAAGACTGAGGCATCGTCGAGAGACGATCACTAGATGATTCAGAGTTGATGTCATGATCCAGAAAGAATCAAAAATCGATGTAGCCGACAACAGCGGCGCCAAGACCATCAATGTCATTGGCGTGCTGGGCGGATCCACTGCTCGAGGTCGCTATACCCGCCGGACGGCAGGTGTGGGTGACATGGTCGTGGGTTCCGTCAAGAAGGCACTGCCCAACTCGGCAGTCCGTCCCGGCGACATCGTTCGCGCTGTCATTGTTCGAACCAAGTATCCGACTCGTCGTCCCGACGGGTCCTATGTTCGGTTCGATTCCAACGCTTGCGTCATTCTGAAGGAAGGGAACCCCGCGGGTACCCGTATCTTCGGTGCAGTGGCCCGTGAACTGCGTGAGCGGAACTACATGAAGATCGTTTCTCTCGCATCGGAGGTGGTGTGATATGGCTCGCCACGTCAAAAAGGGTGACAGTGTGATCGCGACCGCCGGCAATGATGTCGGCAAGGTCGGAGAGGTGCTCCGGGTGATTACCGATGAGAATCGCGTGGTCGTTCAGGGTGTCAACATCCGGTCCAAGCACATGAAGCCCACGCAGCAGAATCCGCAGGGCGGCATCCTTCGTAAGGAAATGCCGATCCACATCAGTAACGTCAGTCCCGCCGTTGATGGTCGGGCAACTCGCGTGCGATTCGAGACCAAGCCTGATGGCTCCAAGGTCCGGGTTGCAGTTCGAGGTGGTAAGGAATTGCACACCCTGCGAGGACCTAAGCGCTGAGCGCCGGTCGCAGTGAGGATAGAGATATGGTTGCAGAGAAAACCAAAACCCGACTTCAGGCACGATACGAAGACGAGATCGCGTCCAAGCTCATGGAGAAGTTCGGCCTGCAGAACAAGCTGCAGTTGCCTCGCGTTTCCAAGGTCGTGATCAACGTCGGCGTTGGCCGGCATCTTGAGAATCAGAAGCTCAAGCAGGACATTACGGACACCGTGATTTCCACCCTGACTCAGATTTCCGGCCAGAAGCCGATTCTTCGCTTGGCCAAGAAGTCCGTCGCGAACTTCAAGGTTCGAGAAGGCGCGCCTTCGGGTTACATGGTGACGCTTCGTCGGGATCGTATGTGGCATTTCCTGGATCGCTTGATGAATCTGGCGATGCCACGTATCCGTGACTTCAGAGGTGTCAAAGTGACGGCCTTTGACAAGGCTGGAAACTATTCCATGGGACTGACCGAGCAGGCAGTCTCGCCTGAGATCAACATGGCTCAGGTTACGTTCAGCCACGGAATGAATATCAATATTTGCTTTGAGCGTTCGAATCCAGAAATGAGCCGGTTCCTTCTGGAGGAGCTGGGCATGCCGTTCGAACGTAAAGATGACGATTGACAGTAGCGACGGAAGGGATACCTAGATATGGCCAGCAAAAGAGTATTTGCTCAGATGAAGAGGAAGCCCAAGTTCTCTACCCGTAAGTGCAACCGTTGCCAGATTACGGGCCGGAGTCGTGGGGTATATCGCAAGTTCGGTGTCAGCCGGATTGTGCTGCGTGAGTTGGCCTTGCAGGGCAAGATCCCTGGAATGCGGAAGGCGAGTTGGTGAACCCCCCTTCAGGGGATCCGTCGAATGGGTTTGATTTGAGAACCCGGACCAGGAGTGAATGATGTCACAGCAGGACCTGACAGCCGACATGCTTACAAGAATCCGGAATTCAATCCGGAATCGCGAGAAGAGCGTTCGGTGCCTGAATAACCGATTGAACCGTGGTGTAGCTCAAGTGCTTCAGGACGAAGGCTTTATCAACGGGTTTGAAATCGTTGACAATGGTCGCGAAGGAGTACTTCGCGTTGATTTGAAGTACGGACCGCGTGGTGAACACGTGATTCGTCAGATTGATCGTGTATCCAAGCCTGGATGCCGTGTCTATCGCGGAGTGGGTGATCTGCCTCGCCCACTTCAGGGACTTGGAATCGCTGTTGTATCTACGAGCCGTGGTGTGCTCAGTGATCGGCGATGTCGTGAGGAAAATGTCGGTGGCGAACTGGTCGCCATTGTCAGCTGAATCAGGGCGATCCTGAGGAACGAGCTATGTCGAGAATTGGAAAGAAACCAATCAGTGTCCCCTCTGGCGTGAACGTCAAGGTGAACGACTCCGCAAGATCGATCGGAGTATCGGGTCCCAAGGGCGATCTCACCTTCGAGTGGGTTGACGGTGTCTCTGTTGCCTATGACGAAGGTGACAAGACGATCTGCTGCACGATTCCGGAAGCTCAGATGGGGCAGCGTCAGCGGCGTGCTCACTGGGGCACCACCCGTGCACGCATCCAGAACATGGTGACCGGTGTGACTACGGGGTTCAGCAAGACGTTGAACATCGTCGGCGTCGGCTGGAATGCCAAGCCTCAGGGCAAGGGTGTCCAGTTGAATATCGGCTACTGCCATCCAATCGATCTGATGCCGCCACAGGGTGTTGATGTCACGATCGAAGGCAACAACAAGATCATTATTTCCGGCCCTGACAAGCATCTTGTCGGGCAGTTCGCAGCGACGATTCGCGACAAGCGAAAGCCCGAGCCGTACAACGGCAAGGGAATCATGTATCACGATGAAGTCATCACCCGCAAGCAGGGCAAGGTCTTCGGCTCCTGAGTCGCTGTACGAAAAGGTATATCCAGATGAATCGACTCAAACTCAAGAATGTACGACGCGAAAGGCGTTGCAAAGGACGACGGAAGAACCTTTTGGGTGTTCCAGATCGTCCACGCCTGACCGTCTTCCGAAGTTCACGGCATGTCTATGCCCAGGTGATCGACGACCTTCGAGGTGTCACGCTGGCATCCGCCTCCACCATGGAGAAGGATGGCAAGGTCGACAACGGAGGCAACAGGTCAGCGGCAACTGAAGTCGGGAAGCGCCTTGCAGAACGTGCTTCGGCAGCAGGTATCTCGCAGGTTGTATTTGATCGTAATGGCTATCTGTATCACGGCCGCGTCAAGGCGCTGGCTGAAGCGGCACGAGAAGGAGGACTGCGATTCTGATCTGAGGATCGAATCGTGGTGAGTATCACCATGGCTGAAATGCTTGAAGAATCAGGTGGCATCGAATCAACGACTGTTGGCGTTTACCGTACGGCAGCGACTGTAAAGGGCGGACGCCGTTTCAGTTTCTCCTCAATGGTGGTCGTTGGCGATCGCTCTGGTCGTGTCGGGCTTGGATATGGCAAGGCCAATCAGGTCCCACTGGCTATCGAGAAGGCTCAGAAGCAGGCAAAGCGGGACATGCGTTCCTATCCGCTGCAAGGGCAGACTGTTCCGCATGAAGTTGAAGGTCGGTTCGGTGCATGTCGAGTCCGCATCCTGCCGGCCTCTCCCGGTACAGGCGTCATCGCCGGTGCGGCAGTCCGTGCCGTACTTGAAATGATGGGTATTCAGGATTGCTTGACCAAGTCCTTTGGTTCCAACAATCCAAAGAACCTGTGCAAGGCCGTCTTCCAGGGCCTGGATCAGCTCAGATCCAAGGATGACACCAGTCGTCTTCGCGGAGTCGAGCTTGGTGAAACCAAGGTAGAAGAATCAATTCGTCGTGGTAATGCGTTCCAGCAAAAGCCAGCTGAAGCAGTTGCTGCTGTGGCTGATGATGCGGGTGACGCTGCCAAGGAGGAATCGTCATCATGATGATCCACGATATCACCAGCAAGGTAGGTCGCCATACGGCCCGCAAGCGTATTGGTCGCGGACACGGCAGCGGTCACGGCAAGACATCTGGCCGTGGTCATAAGGGTGCTGGATCCCGTTCCGGTTACTCCCGTCGAGCGTACTTCGAAGGTGGCCAGATGAGCTGGACGCGTCGAATTCCGAAGCGTGGCTTCACCAATTCCGCTTTCAAGAAACGATATCACGTCGTTAACATCAGTCTTCTCGAAGAACGTGTCGAGGATGGTGCTGATGTGACCGTCGAGGTTCTTGCTCACCTTGGACTTATTCGGGATGCATCGCTTCCCCTGAAGGTCCTCGGCGATGGCGAGATCACGAAGAAGTTCAATGTCACGGCTGCCAAGCTGTCGAGATCGGCTGTTGCCAAGATCGAGGCTGCTGGTGGGTCGGTTACCGAAGTGCCTCTTAAGAAGTGGACAAGAGCCAAGAAATCCTGAGCGGCCATTGAGGGCCCTCGCTGGAACTGATTGATGATCAAAGCATTCGTCAACATCTTCTTGATCCCGGAGTTGAGGAACAGAATCCTCTTCACCCTTGGGATGATTGCAATCTACCGGATCGGCTTCTGGATCCCGTTGGTAGGTGTCGACCAGGAAGGTCTCAAGGAAGCGGCTTCCAAGGCTTCCGAGGGAGGAAGTGGCTGGGGTCAGCTGCTGGATTATGTCTCGATCTTCTCGGGCGGATCCCTGCAGCAATCAACGATCTTCGGTCTGGGCATCATGCCCTACATCACGGCCTCCATTATTTTCCAGTTGCTTCAGTCTGCCGTACCTCGGCTTCAGCAGTTGAAGAAGGAAGGCGCCAGTGGTCAGCAGAAGATCACTGAATGGACGCGATATGCGACAATCGCCATGTGTCTGGTACAGGGCTTCATGTGGTTGAAGTTCCTGGTGGCACAGAATCTCGTCCGACCCGAGTTCCTGACTTCCAGTTCCATTCTTGCCTTCTACCTGTCGGGCGTGGTGGCCTTGACTGCCGGCAGCATCTTCCTGATGTGGCTCGGTGAGCAGATTGACAAGTACGGCATCGGCAATGGTGTGTCATTGATTCTGACTGCAGGAATCATCGCCCAGATGCCCAACGCCGTGGCGTATCTGATTGCTGAGACCGATCTTTCCCTACAGGCTGCTGAAGGCAGTATTGGAATCGTTGGAATACTCTTCCTCATCGCTGCATTCGTCATCGTGGTTGCCGGTGCAATTCTGATTACGGTTGCCCAAAGGCGTATTCCGATTCAACAGGCTCGACATACTCGTGGTCGCAAGACCTATGGCGGGCAGCGGCACTACCTGCCACTTCGGGTCAATCATGCCGGCGTCATGCCGATCATCTTCGCCAGTTCGCTGTTGATCTTCCCGGCCACCTTCCTGGGTTATCTGAGCTCTTCGGTGTCTCCTGAAGCTCCAGCATGGTGGCAGTGGTTCGTGGTCTTCATGAACACGAACTTCCAGTTCGGCGAGTATCCCTACATCGTCTGCGAAATCATTCTGATCTACTTCTTCAGTTATTTCTGGACTACCGTGGTCTTCAGCCCGGATGACATGTCCCAGCAGTTGCGGGAGAACGGAAGCTTCATTCCTGGTCTCAGGCCTGGTCCGCGAACAGCGGAGTATCTGGAGACCGTGGTTGAACGAGTGACCTATGTCGGTGCGGGATTCCTGGCGGTGATCGCGGTGATTCCATCGATGGTGGCTCGATACATGGATATTCCATTCTTTGTCGCGAGCTTCCTCGGCGGCACAGGATTGCTCATTGTCGTGAGCGTTGGCCTGGATCTCATCCAGAGAATTGAAGCCAACCTCTTGATGCGTAATTACACAGGCTTCCTCAGTGGGGGAGATGCCAATAGACAGGGACGTCCATAAGGACACGGAGGACCGGGACCAGTATGGCCAAAGAAGAAAAGATCACCCTGGATGCTGTTGTGACGGAGGCGCTGCCTGACACTCGATTCAAAGTCGAGTTGGAGAATGGGCAGCAGATCCTTGCCTACATCAGCGGCCGGATGCGAAAGTTCTACATCCGCATCCTTCCCGGGGACAAGGTCAAGGTCGAATTGAGTCCCTATGACATGACGAAGGGTCGCATCGTCTACCGACAGTGACGGGCGAAAGAGAGAACGGGTGAATCATGAAGGTTAAAAGCAGTATTCGACGTCGCACCAAGGATTGCCAGATTGTGATCCGCAAGGGTAAGCGTTTCATTATCAACAAGAAGAATCCCAGGTTGAAGCAGCGGCAGGGTTGAGTGCTCGTTAAGCACCCCTGACAAGGAGCCATCCAGATGCCACGTATTGCAGGTGTCGACATTCCAGAACGCAAGAAGGTGCGATATGCCCTTCGCTATATCCATGGAATCGGACCCAAGTTCGCCGACAACATCCTTGAGGCCGCAGGTGTCAATCCAGACACCAAAGCCATGGATCTGACGGATCAGGAGGTCAGCCAGATCTCCTCCGTGATCGATGAGGGTTATATCGTTGAAGGTGCGCTGAAGCGTCAGGTTCAGCAGAACGTACAACGACTGCGTGACATTCGTTCCTATCGGGGCGATCGTCATCGTCGTGGTCTGCCCACTCGCGGGCAGCGTACGAAATGCAATGCCCGTACACGCAAGGGCCGCAAGAAGACGGTCGCTGGCAAGAAGGGCGTCAAGGGCGGCTAGGCGTTAATTGATTACCGGTTTACATCGTGAGGTTCCTGCCGCAGTGCGGAGAAGGAACTACTTAAACGAGGAATTGAGCAGGCTATGAGCAAGAGAAAAGTACGACGAAACGTCATCAAGGCAATCGTCCATGTTTACGCGAGTTTCAACAACACCATCGTGACATTTGCGGATGTCAGCGGTGAGACCCTCTGCTGGGATTCAGCCGGCACCGTGGGTTTCAAGGGTGCTCGCAAGGCTACCCCGTTCGCGGCGACCCGTGCTGCAGAGCGTGCAGCTTCCAAAGCGAAGCGAATGGGTGTCCGCGAAGTTGAAGTCCGTGTCAAGGGTCCCGGATCAGGTCGCGAAGCGGCTGTGACGGGTCTGGATCATGCTGGATTGACGATCACTGCTGTTGAAGATCACACGCCGATCCCACACAACGGATGTCGATCAAGGAAGCAGCGCCGCGTCTGATTGAGAGTTATTTACCTTGGCCGGCAGGTTGTCGGCCCCGTGCTGGAAACAGATGACGAGCCCCGATCGATGGCAGGGCTCAGTCGAGAAACCAGAGCGGTTGCAAGAGCGACAAGCCCATCGGATTGGATTGAAGCACCATGCATATTCGCTGGAGAGGATTGGAACTACCTGCACGAGTCGATCTGGACGCTGCGTCCCGATCGGAGACGTTCGGCCGTTTTGTCGTAGAACCATTTGAAAGAGGTTTCGGCACCACGATCGGCAACAGCATCCGACGTATTCTGCTCAGCAGTATCGAAGGTGCTGCGATCACCAGTATTTCCATCAAAGGTGTCGAGCATGAGTTCACGACCATGCCTGGCGTCATGGAAGATGTGACGGATCTCATTCTCAACCTCAAGGGTGTCGTCGTCAGTCTCGACAGCGACGTGAATGAGCCTCGTACCATGAAGCTCTCCGCCAAGGGTCCTGGTGAAGTCACCGCTGACCTGATCGAGGCTGATCCAAGCATCACGATTCACAATCCAGACCATGTCATCGCCACGTTGACTGATGATGTTCCACTCGAGATCGAGTTGACTGTCATGCGAGGCCGTGGTTATGAGCCTGCTTCTGACAAGTACACGCGCAGCAGTGAGGATCAGGTCATCGGGCAGATTCCGATGGACTCGATTTTCAGCCCTGTCCAGCGTGTCCGTTATCGCGTTGAAGATACGCGTGTCGGTCAGAAGACCAACTATGATCGACTCGTCATCGACGTCTGGACTGACGGAACTGTTTCGCCAGAGATGGCGTTGGTTGAAGCCGCAAAGATCCTCCGTAAGCATCTGAACCCATTTGTTCAGATTGGCTCCCTTGGATCCGAGGTAGTTTCCGAAGAGGCTGCTGCAGTAGCAGCCGTTGATGAAGAACTCATCAACAAGCTGAACATGACGGTGATGGACCTTGATCTCACGGTCCGTGCCAACAATTGCCTCGAGACTGCGGAAGTCTCAACGGTTGCTGAACTGGTCACCAAGGATGAGATGTCTCTCCTGGCCGTTCGCAGCTTCGGCAAGACTTCACTTACCGAAGTGAAGAAGAAACTGGAAAGTCTTGGTTTGTCCCTTGGGATGCAGCTTCCCGAGGGTTATGAAATGCCGGAGGCAGCAGCCCCGCCATCAGTCTGATGGCGGCGGTCGATTCCGGGCGGTGACGCCTTGAATCAGGAGCAGGACCATGCGTAATCGAATCTATGGAAAACAACTCAGTCGAACCAGTGCTCATCGAAGAGCAATGCTTCGTAATCTGGCCTCCGGTCTCTTTGAGCACGGGCAGATCGAAACGACTCGGCCCAAGGCCAAGGCGGTTCAGCCCTTTATCGAGAAGATCATCACGCTGGCCAAGCGTGGAGGACTTCATGCACGGCGTCAGATCGAGGCAACGGTCAATGACCGCAAGATTCACTCCTGGGTTGCGGATCCAAACGTACGTGATTCCGCCAAGGAGAATCCCTACTTCGATCTTCCCAGTGAAGAGGACATCAAGTTCACTCGCTACGGTGATGTGAAGAAGGCTCCTCGTCTGGTCCAGCACATCATGACCAAGGTTGCGCCTCGCTATGCTGATCGTGATGGTGGTTACACCCGCATCATCAGCACCGGGCGTCATCGTCTCGGTGATGGTGCCGATCTGGTGATTCTCCAGTTGGTTGGTGAAGAGGGCGGCGCCGAGATTGGTGGCGGCATTTCAGGCCGACGCCGTCAGGCTGACAAGCGAACAGCATTTGCTGAAGGTCTTCAGAAGGAACGCGGCGGTACCGCAGTCGCTGAACCTGAGGAAGAAGCTCCTGTTGCTGAGGCTGAGGAAGCTCCAGTAGAAGAGGCCGCTGCAGAAGCTCCCGCCGAGGAAGCTTCCGCAGAGGACACCTCAGCCGATACGGCAGAGGATGGGGCTGAATCCGGCGATGAGGACGCTGACAAGAAGGACTGAGCCGGCTGATCCGAGCCGGCCCCTGTGATTCAACGAGCCTGTAACCCGTCGTGATGCCACGACGGGTTACACTACGCGCACCTATGACGACTGATCTGGCCACAATAGATCGTATTGAAACCGAGGCGCTGGAAGCCCTGGGGCAGACTGCTGAAGAAGCGGGCCTGGAAGCCTGGCGGATTGCATGGCTTGGAAGCAAGGGCAAGCTCAAGTCACTGATGGCTGGGATGAAGGACTGCTCTCCTGAAGATCGCCCGGCATTCGGCCAGCGCATGAATGCCTTGAAGAAATCGCTTGAAGCGGCATTCAAGGAACGAAAGAATCAGTCTGCACCTGCAGCAGGTCCACCGCTGGATGTGACTGAACCCGGCGATGCTGCAGGTCAGGGGCGACGGCATGTGCTGGCTCGGACGATTGATGAGGTGGTCGATGTCTTCAGCCGAATGGGATTCACTGTTGCTCAGGGTCCAGAGGTCGAGGATGAATATCACAACTTCATCGCCTTGAACATGCCTGAGTCACACCCGGCGAGAGAGCCTGGCGACAACTTCTTTCTCGAAGGTGGGGGCATGTTGCGTACGCAGACCTCAACCGTCCAGATTCGAGTGATGGAGAATACACCGCCGCCGATTCGAGTCATTTCTCCAGGCCGTGTCTATCGGCCCGATACGCATGACGCTACGCACTACAGCATGTTTCATCAGGTTGAGGGCCTCTGGGTCGACCAGGGCGTGACTCTGGTGGATCTCAAGGCGACCTTGATTCAGTTCGCTCGAACCTACTTCGGTCCTGATGCAGATGTGCGAATGCGGCCGAGCTTCTTCCCCTTTACGGAACCTTCGGCAGAAGTCGATATTCGAATGCCGGTTCGCGGCAAGATGCAATGGGTGGAACTGGGTGGTTGTGGAATGGTTGATCCCAACGTCTTCAAGGCGGTTGGCTACGATCCGGAAGTGTGGACGGGCTATGCATTCGGCCTTGGCATCGAGCGGATTGCCATGCGAAAGTACGGGATACCGGATATTCGTTGGTTGTTCGAGAATGATGCACGCTTCCTGAGGCAGTTCTGAGCAGGTCAATGGCTCGATTGCCGGCGACAGATGAATTCAATTTGTTCTTTCATGGACAGGCGATGAGATGACTGCGGGATACCTTGACGAGCTGCGATGGCGAGGGCTGATACATCAGACGACAGCGGATGATCATCTTCCGGGATTTCTGAATTCAGGTACCCGTACGGGTTACTGTGGATTTGATCCAACAAATGACAGCCTGACAATTGGAAATCTGATGCCGATCATGTTGTTGGGGCATCTCCAGCGACATGGTCATCGTCCAGTCGTCTTGATGGGTGGTGGAACAGGCTTGATCGGGGATCCCTCGGGGAAAGATGCGGAACGAACGCTGCAGACGCGTGAAAAAGTGGCAGAGAACGTGGCTTCATGCAGCCGTATCTTCGAGCGTGTATTGAACTTCGATGACTCCGCAGAGAACGGTGCAGTACTGGTCAACAATGTCGATTGGCTGGGTGAAATCGGGTATCTCGAAATGCTGCGTGATGTGGGCAAGCATTTCTCCGTGAATGCGATGATTCAGAAGGATTCAGTCAAGGATCGACTGGAGAATCGGGAGCAGGGGATTTCCTATACGGAATTCTCATACATGCTTCTGCAGGCTTATGACTTCCTTCATCTGCGTCGAGAGATGGATTGCACCTTGCAGATCGCAGGATCCGATCAGTACGGCAACATCGTCTGTGGCATCGACCTGATTCGACGTGACATGGTGGATCAGCCTGATACCGAGCCACGTGGATTCGGGATCACCGGCCCGCTTGTCACCAAGGCGGATGGGACCAAGTTTGGAAAGTCCGAGTCAGGGGCGGTCTGGCTGACCGCAGAGCGGACCTCTCCTTATGCGTTCTATCAGTTCTGGCTCAACGCCTCTGATGCGGATGCGGGCAAGTATCTTCGTTTCTTCACGTTCCTTGATCGAGAGACCATTGAGGATCTTGAGCGAAAGCACGCGGATGAACCCCATGCAAGGCATGCGCAACGCACCCTTGCAGCTGAAGTGACCCGGATGATTCACGGTCAGTCTGAATTGGATCGTGCTCAGGCTGCGGCAGCAGCGTTGTTCGGGGGAGATATTGCGTCTCTTGATGAAGGCCAGTTGGCAGATGTGTTTGCTGATGTTCCGCATTCTTCGCATGCAAAGGATGACCTGGGAGCAGAGGGCATTCTGCTTGTCGATCTTCTGCCGGAGACCAGCCTTGCAGGGTCCAAGCGGGAAGCACGAGAGTTCCTCAAGAATGGATCAATTGCCATCAATGGCCGCAAAGTCGATGGGGGTGAGGCGTTGGAGCGACGGATTCAACTCGATGATCTGCTTGATGGTGACAAGATTCTGCTCAAGCGAGGCAAGAAAGCCTGGCACGCCACTGAATGGATGTGAGCAACCGTTCATCATGTTGTTGAATTGACGGGTTGAAGCCCGGATCTACTCTGGCGAATCCACCAGAGGTGTGATCTGAAGCTCTACTTCAGGGTGGGCTTCGCCATTGATGCTCGCTTTGACAGGGAACCCCATTCCGTCAGGGAAGAGTGCTGTGAAGAATGCAACTGGCTTGGTTTCCAGCTGTCTTTCCTTGTCATTGGTACTCAGGTAGACGACGGCTACGACCTGGCCCTCACCCTTTTCCAGTCTGTCAATCACATCAGCTTCTGCTTCGATGGAGACATCGCGAAGGAATTGATCCGGCAGTGTTACTCGGTACTTGCCGAAATCCTGTGCCGCGCTGTTGATCTGGACCCGAACCTGTTCAAGATCCAGAGTCCTGACACGTGAAATCAGTCGAAAGGAAACCCGAACCGTAGGTGGTGCGAAGGTGACGGATTCAAAATTTCCAAACTTGGGTGGAAAGCGAACAGTTCCAGCAACCGTATGCATGATGCCTGGTTCCAGCCGCTCGACCTCACGTCGATCAACAATGGCTTCAACGGTGAGTGGTTCTGGAAGCCTGTTGAGTTCCTGTTCCGGCAGCGTGACTTCGACTGAATCCTCTGCGACCGAAACGCCTTCGATGCTTGAAGCAGATGGAATTTCGACACTGATGCTTGCTTGTCGAGTGACTACCTTCTCGACGGTCACGGTTGCAATGGCAGGTTCAACGGAAACGATCTCCGCTCCGGTCCTTCGGATTTCCTCATTGTTCGCGATTGCAGTTGCCAGGTCATCGATGGATTGTGACCCTTGTTGTGCCGTGATCGGAATCGGCAGAGGTGAACCGCTCAGCAGAGTTCGCATCTGATTGACTGCTTCGCGAGGACCTTCAACTTCGATGTCGACAATATCCTGTTGAGGTGAGAGGACGAAATTCCCCTGGCCTGGAACCGTGAATTCAATGGTTGCCGAAAGGACCTGGGATTGTCTGGTGCGGGCTGCAGCAAGCATCCAGATAAGCACCGTGACAACGGTCACGATGATCAGCGTCATGATGTCGATGCCTCGTCGATTCATGGTGTCATCCTGCGTCCGATTCAGTCTTGGGTTTCTCGGAACCAGTTTCATCGCTCTCTGGCTCGCGACTGCTGGAATCAGTTTCATCGGGATTCAATTCCAAGGCATTGGCCAGTACGGTCTTGAATTGTTCCCGCGGGATCGGGCTTTCAAGCTTGCCATCGTATGCCAGAGAAATAATGCCGGTTTCTTCGCTTACGATGACGACGACGCAGTCGCTGTCTGTTGCCAGTCCTACAGCGGCACGATGCCTTGAACCATATTGGGCAGGAAGCGTGCCCTCTTCAGCCAATGGGAATTGGACACCTGCGGCCAGAATTCGATCGTCACGTACCACGACACCAAGGTCATGGAGTGGACTGTTCGGCCAGAAGATCGATTGGAGCAGTCTGGCGCTGAGCTTGGCATCAAGCATCTGTCCGCCTTCAACAAGTCCACCAAGCCGCACGCTTCTCTCGATGGCCACCAAGGCTCCGAACTGATTCTTGCTCAGGAAGTCCACGGCTTCATCGATTGCTTTCACAAAGTCCTGCCGGGGTTCTCGATTCGACCTCAGAAATCGGGCCTGCCCGATCTGGATGGCAGCCTTCCTGAGTTCAGGCTGGAAGATCACGATCAGGAGGATGTAGACCAGCCCGATGAAATAATTCACCAGAAACTGAAGCCTTCCGAAGGAATCAGTGCTCAGGCCAATGAGCTGAAGCACCATGAACATCGCCAAGAGAATTGCGAATCCCTTGACGACACCCGCTCCACGAGTTCCGCGAAGAAACCGGAACGCGAGGAAGACGCAGAGCCAGATGACCCCCATCTCGACGATGAGTTCCAATGGCGGATAGGAGGTGAAGGTGGAGAAGAAATCTTGGAACATGGTGGCGAGCACCTCCATGGCTGCTCCTGTAGAAGTATACCCCTCGGGACGAAATCAGCCCCGTTTGTGCAGCCTCGGCCGTATCGGCATACGATTCTGTGATGATTGAGGGCCGTTATCCAGTAAGCAAGTCGACCGGCCGCTGTGCCGCTCGGGAAGTCGAACTCGAACCCGGCGTCAGCTGTGTCGCCACTCTGTCCGAAATGGAGGGGGAGGGCTTGAAACGTCTGGATTACTCTCAGGAGGCCTGGGATGAGGGGACACGTCCAGAAGGGCTCTTCAGTTTCTGGAAGACCGTGGTTCCTGATCGTGACGCACCGAAAAATCAACTTGTTGATGATCATGTTCTTGTGATGATCTTCGAGCAACTGGCAGACGATGACACCCCTCGTCGGGTTGCACTTCGTTTCGTTCTTGCCCTGATTCTGATGCGGAAGAGGCTTCTGCGATTCCTTGGTCGGCGTGAGGACGATGCCGCTGTGATCTGGCTCATGCGGCCCAAAGGTTCGCCGCCTGATGCTCCGCCGGTAGAGGTCATTGATCCAGGACTGGGAGACGATGATGTCCTGGCACTCAGTGAACAGCTTTCTGAAGTTCTTGAATCCGACCTCTAGTCATGCGTGTCATGTTCCTGATCATGGTGTGTCTCCTGGCCATGGTGTCATGCCGCACGAGCTCTGATCTGCCGTCTGATCCAGCAGTTCTTGATCAAGATGCGCTGCCATTGGTTCTCGATGGAATGACCGCAAGAGCGGCATCACTTCAGCAGCTTCATGGCTACGGTGTCATCGAACTGCGGTGGCAGGATCAGGAGGGGGATCACTTCGAGCAGGGTGATGTCGAGTTCTGGCTTGATGGCCCGAGCCGCAGTGCGATGAGAATCTCCAAACTGGGAGATCCTTACTTCTGGATTGGTACAGATGGAGTGAAGCTCTGGCTTTTTGATCTTTCATCCCGTCCTACTCAGCTTCTTATTGATGAGCTCTCAGTGCTTCAGAATGCTGAGGCAGTGGGTTTCGGAGTTGCCTCGGTGGCAGAATTGATGCGGATACTTCCCCTGGGTCTGGGGACGATTCCTCCTGAAACTGGGGATGTTGTTGGTTGTCAAAGCACTGGAGACGGCGAATGGTTGCTTCAGTTTCAGCCCAGAGGCGGGAAGGTCGAACGAGAGTCCGTGACGCTTGATTCGGATACCTGGAGGCCGGTTCAGGTCTCCTTGCTCAATGTGAATGGGACAGCTGGTCTGGTACTCAATACGCCATCACCGCGAAAGGTACGAGTTGATATTCCAGGCCAATCAAGTCTTGGTTCACCTTTGGTTTCAGCCATCCTCGAGATCTCCGTTCTGGGAGACTCCCGTGCTGAGGCCAAGTTTGCCTTGGAGAATCTCAGTACGGACATGAGTGAGCAGCCACTGGATCGATTGTTTGAACTGGATGTACTTCGTCAGGCTCTCCAGCCTGAAAGAGAAGGATCCTTGCTGGAATCAGGTGCTGGCCGTGTTCCGTAGTCAAGGATGGGCTTGTGCGGCACTGGCGACCTTCTTTCTCATTGCGTCGCCTGAAGTGGAGTCTGCTGAAACCTTGCATGTGGCGGGGACGCAGGAGCATGCCTGGTTCATTCTGAGCTCGCCAGAAACCGAGGCAGAGGGCCTGAGCTGGTCCTTGTCTCATACGGGTAGTCGTGATGAGGCTGGTGTGTATCGACCCATGCGTCGATTCAGGCTGAAGCCAGCTGCGATTGCTGCTTTGGACAACAACCTCTGGATGGCCGTGGATTCAACCGAATCCAGGCCGAATCAGATTCCAATCCAGTTGCTACAGGTGAATTGGGATTCGCGAATTGATCGTTATGTTCCACTTCCAACTGGAGGGTTCGATTTTCTACCGCCGGTCCAGATGGAAGCTGAGAAGTCCGGGATCCCCGTGGATCTTGTGGCTACTTCTGAAGGGCCGACCATCCTGATTCGGCATGAAGATGGCTCATATTCAGCTCAGGAGTTTCGCCAGGGTCAATGGGGGCCGCTGAGCCTTCCGCCATTGAAGGGAATGGCGAAACTGGGGACCACAGGTGATGGGCTTGTTCTTCTGGATGCAAGGGGTGCGGAAATACATCATTGGTGGAAGTCAGGCGAGGGTTGGTCATCTCCTGAAGTGCTGGAGGGTCTTGGGACACTCGTAGAGGTTGTGCCAATGGAGGATCAGCTCTTGCTCGTCACTGAACCAGAATCAGGGAGCTTTGCACTTCACTATCTTGGCAATCAGGGACTTGCGCAGTTGGGGGTCTGGCCAGAACCGCACGAGAAGAACTGGTCGGTCATGGGCTACCGCGGCATTCCTGTACTGGTTCTGATCGAGGACAAACTTGAACTGAGCGAAGTCAATCCCATGACGGGTGAGCGGAGCTCTTGGCAAGTATTCAGCATGGGTTCCCCATTGAGCATGAGCCTCTGGCCGGTGCTGGTGGCCTTCATGGCCTCCTTGCTGGTCTTGATCATCCTCATCAGATGCCGTTTACTCGATCTGCCAGAGGGATTTATGCCCTTTGCACCGATTGCTCGATTGATGGCATTGCTACTGGATGCCATCCCGGGATTCATCATTGTGTTTGGATTTCTTGATGGTCAGATGCGAATGTTCGTTGATGCGATCTTCCTTTCTCTAGAGCAGGATCAATGGTTGGCCTACGCCTGTCTGGTGGCCATTACTTGTGCTTGGAGCCTTGTTTGGGAGCTGGTGATCGGCAGCAGTCCTGGCAAATCCTTGTTCGGGGCCACTTTGATCGGTCCAGAAGGTTGTCCACCATCCTGGCATCGAAAAACGAGGAGGGCGATCTTCAAAGGGGTTCTCCTGCTGTTGCCAGTCCTGATGATCACCGCTTTGCGACCACCTTCACTCCAGAGTGCTTCGGATCAAGGTGCAGGCGTGATCGTGGTACGGAGACGGCCGGATTTGCCTGAATCCAGCATGGAATCCACTTCTGAATCCGATCAGGATTCCTGAGAAAGCCCTCGTCTGGAGTCCCGAAGGGCTGCCATTGCTCATGCAAACGGTCATTTGCCGCCGATACACAAAAACGACGGTGAATGGAGTCACCGCGTTTCATGACACCCCCAGATGCTCAGGATGAGTGAATTGCCTTCAGGGCAATTGAAAGGGGACGGCGGAGATGGCCGAACATCCGGCCTGGAACAAGGAGGTTCCGGGCGATCGTGAACGAGAGACCCTCTTGGGATCAGGTGATCCTGTGTCTGCACAGGCTCAGCAGTCGTGGATGCGGCGTTGGTGGCCTCTTGGACTTGTCCTGACGGCAACACTGGCCCTTGCGACCACGGTGATGATTCACATGATCAGTGGTCCACGCGCGCCGGATGAGATTTTCAGCGAAGTCAACGCGGCCTTGGCTGAGGGTCGTTTCGAAGATGCTGTATCAGGCCTTCATGAGTTTCGTGGCCCAGCCAAGGACATCAGCGGAGAATCCAAGGTCCATCAGGCGGAGTACCACGCACTTGCTGCTGCAGTCATTCGAGCCAGGCAGGATCAGTCGGCAGGCTGGCAGCCGGCCAACGCTGAACGAATCATCAATCATCTTGAATCCGCCCAGAAATTGAATTGGATCCTGAGTCCAGCTGACTGGGAGAATCTGGGTCAGGCACGGGTACAGGTGGGTGAAATTGCCGGAGCTCAGGCGGTGGTCGAGATGCTGTTGGCACAGTCTGATTCGGAGTCCAATACTGGGGTACGGGATCAGAATCTTCCCCTGAAACTTCTGGCAGTACGAAAATCTCTGGCAACCCATGCCGACGCGCATCCGGAGATGGATGCTGATCGACGTATCGTCCTCTTTTCAGGCCTTCGCGATGATCCAGAGGCCATGCTGGATGATCTGGCCTGGGCGTCAGCATGTATTGCGAAGGTACGTCTTGATCAAGGTGATCCGGCAGCCGCTTCGTTGGGCCTTCACCGGGATATTCGCCGTCTGGAAGCTCGTGGAGGTGCGGCATCCGCCAAGTTGCTGGTCCTTCTCGGGCGTGCTCAACGAGACTTGGCCCATCTGGAAACTGCTGAGCAGACCTTGCGAAGAGGGCTTCAGCTGGCAAGTGTGGCTGATCCAGTTCGCGGAGAAGCCATGGTTCTGCTGGGTGATCTTGAAGGTCTTCGTGGCAATCTGGAGCAGGCCCATGCCTGGTATGTCCAGGCCATGGAGTCTTATCCCGCGGGACCAGGCATGATTGCCGCCATCATGGGCCGCGGGCGGATGGCGGACCAGCTTGATGATCCGCTCACTGCTTTGGATGACTTTTCCGAGGTTGCCAGAAGATTGGCCCGAGGTGATCGGCACCGTGATGTTACGACCACATCTCTGGAGTCGGTCTTGCTCGATCGATTTGAATCAGCATTGACGCAAGGTAAGACCGAACATGCACTTGAACTGGCTCGCCTTGCAGCGGGATTGCGGTCGGATGACCAACGAAGTTCTCACGTTTCTACTGCTTTGGCGGTAGCCGCCAGTCAGGTTGCAGCAGAGCGTACCGCTGTTTTGATTGAGGAAGCCGATGGGCTTGATGAAGAGGTCGAGTCCGCTCGATGGTCTGACATTGCAGATTTGCATGAAGAAGCGGGCGAATCTCATCTGGCCGCAGCCATTGCAATCCAGCAATCAGGAGCGCCTCAGGATCAATGGGCGGAATCGATGTATCAGGCAGGTGTCCATCTCGATGCTGCGGGCCGTCAGCAGGATGCCGCTTCGATCTTCCGTGACTATGTTCAGGCTAGAGATGAACGGGATCCGATTCGAATCGATGCGATGTTCCGACTGGCTCAAGCCCTGGAGGCTGAGCTGTCATGGGAAGAGGCGGCAGATTGGTACGACCGGCTGATCGAGGCTCACCCTCAAAGTGCGCAGGCAACGGGATCCTACGTTCCGTCGGCAAGAAGTCTTCTTGCGCTGGGCCGAATTGATGAGGCTCGATGCCGCCTTCAGTCAGTAATCGATGGAGACACGGCGCTTCGTCCGGGTGCGATCGACTATCGGGATACGCTCGTCATGCTTGGTCGAATGTGCTCCACTGCTGGAGAATATCCTGAGGCGATCGGGCATCTTCAGGAAGCGGCAGATCGTTGGCCGGACCATCCAAGAACCGTTGCCGTGCTGTTTGATGTCGCATCAGCTCGCCGTTCACTAGGCGTGGAAATCAGTCGTCGGCTGCTTGAAGAGACGCTTGCGCCTTCCGCCAGACAGTCGATGGAATCTGATCGTCTTGCCAATCTGTGGGAAGCAGCGATCAATTACGAACAGGTCGTAGAAATCCTGGAGGAACAGGCCGAGCCTTCTGAATCGTTTGAACGTATGCATCGCGCGGCTGCGATAGCACGTGCTGACTGCCTTTCGGAGACAGGTCGAATTCGTGAGGCCATCATTGGATATGAAGCCATTGCGAGAAAATGGCCTGATCATCCGGCCGCCATGCATGCACTTGTGGAAGTCGCATCTGCATGGACAGTTCTTGACGAGCCAGCTCGAGCACAGGCCGCACATCAGCGTGCATTGGCCAGACTCCAGGATTTGCCGGATGAAGTGTTGAATCGTGAAGATAGTTTCATGGACAGGGAAGTCTGGGAGCGTTGGATGAATACGGTTCCGGTCGGCTCAGGTCTCTTCGCAGGAGCTCCTTCGGAACCATGATTCGCGATTCAGCATCAAATCGAAGTGCGATGGAGATTGCTCATGAGGTCTCGGCAAGCCTTGCAGAACAGGCACGCCTTCTTGGGGATCTGAAGCAGTTGGCCATGGCACAAGGGCCCTTGATCAAGTCAGGGGAGCATGATTCGCTGGTGACACTGATCCGCCGTCGGCAGGAGATTCTGACATCACTTGGAGCAACGAGATCCAGCATGTCACCACTTCTGGTGGTCATTCAGAAACAGTCGGAGGAACTGCCTGAATCGACTCGACTGGGACTGCGAAAGAAGGTCGAGCAGGTCCGTGAGCTGGTTGCTGAAATTGCAGCCATTGATTGTGCTGACAGTGAAGTTCTTCAGTCTCGACATGCTCATTGCAGGAATGAATTGGAAGCCATGGCCCAGGCAGGAAAGGCCAAGTCGGGCTATCGCGAGGAATTCCGGCAATCAGCTCGATTTGCGGATGCCACAGGATGAACAGAGTCACCGACATTCCGAAAGAACGGTCATTGCCGGCGACTCCTCGGGGTCAGGCCCCCGGGATGGATGTGAATCAGCTTCAGGATCTGATGCAGTCCTTCAATGCAACAGCGGAGAGACTGCATACCACCCATGAGGCGTTGCATCAGCAGGTGCAGACGCTCGAGCTGGAATTGGCGGAAGCAAATGAGCAGCTGAGACGATCGCAACAACTGGCAGCGCTGGGTGAGATGGCTGCTGGAATCGCTCATGAAATACGCAATCCGCTGGGCAGTATCCAGCTTTATGCTCAGGTCCTGGTTGAAGATCTGCAGGCTCATCCTGAATCGCTCGAGTTATGTCGAAAGATCGGAATGGCCGTCAACGGGATGGAATCAATTGTTCGTGACGTACTCCAGTTTGCACGTGACACATCGATCCATGTCGAACACGTCACGGTTGGTTCCCTGATTGATCGCATGCTCCTTGATGCCGAAGGCCTGATTGCAGATCAGTCTGCGACCATTGAACGTCATTCTGCTGCAGATGACATGCTCGTGAAGGCAGATGTCACATTGATGGTGCAGGCCATCGGAAACATTCTCCGTAATGCCATCGAGTCAATGGACGAGTCGGCTGAGGACAGGCGAGTCGTTCAGCTTGAATCCTGCATGCTTCGTCGAATGCAGGTGGATGGAGATCGGCGAGAATCGATTTCCATCAGAATCAGTGATCGTGGGCGAGGTATTCCAGAGGATCTGGTCCACAGGTTGTTCAATCCATTCTTCACCACTCGGCCGACCGGAACGGGCCTTGGTCTTGCCATCGCACATCGTGTCATCGATGCGCATGAAGGCGATATCACGGTGGCGCCTCGAAATGGCGGTGGATCTACATTTGAAATTCATATTCCCGTCGTGAATTCCGGTGATCAATCGGCTGTTCGCGACAGGGTGGAGGCTGAATGATGCCAAGAGTTCTCGTGGTAGATGACAAGGAACTCATGCGGGACAGCGTAGGAACGATGTTGTCTCGAAAGGGTCACACGGTGGTAGCTGCCAATGGTGGTGAGGCGGCATTGGATCGTCTTTCACAGCGGGATTTCGATGTCGTGATCACGGATCTTCAGATGCCAGGCATGGATGGAATCACCTTGATGCAGACCATCCGTGAACGAGATGATTCGATTCCAGTCATTCTCATGACGGCATTCGCGACGGTTGAAACCGCTGTGGGTGCGATGAAGAAAGGTGCCTGGGACTACATCACCAAGCCATTCAGTGGTGATGATCTGCTTGCAACGGTTGATCGTGCCATTGAGCACTCGCAGGTTCTGAGGGAGAATCAGGTTCTCAAGGCTCAGGTCAGTTCCGGTGGAAGCACAGCTTCATCAGGGCATGACATGGTTGGTGGTAGTGACGTCATGAATCGCATGCGTGGTGAACTGAGGCAGATTGCCGGAAGTCACAGCACGGTTCTGATCTGTGGTGAATCCGGTACGGGGAAGGAAGTGGCTGCTCGTTGGATACATGCCAACAGTCCTCGAGCTTCAGCTCCGTTTCTCGCCATCAATTGCGCAGCACTTTCTACCAGCCTGCTTGAATCAGAGCTTTTTGGGCATGAGAAAGGGGCATTCACCGGTGCAGATCGACTTCGCAAGGGCCGATTTGAACTGGCTGACGGCGGCACACTTCTTCTGGATGAGATCAGTGAGATCGCACCTGATACACAGGCCAAGCTGCTCCGTGTTCTTCAAGAGCGTTCGTTCGAGCGTGTTGGCTCAAGTGAGTCGCGGGATGTGGATGTCCGAATCATCGCCACATCAAATCGTGATCTGGACAAGGAGATCCAGGAAAACAATTTCCGCCAGGATCTATTCTTCAGATTGAATGTTCTGCCGCTTTCTCTTCCTGCCCTGCGTGATCATGTAGATGACATTCCTGATCTTGCAGATCATTTTCTCAGGCAAACGGCAGTGAGGGAGGGGCGGGAGCCAAAGCGGATCACAACTCAGGCTCTGGCTTGTCTGCAGGGATATCAATGGCCAGGAAACGTACGTGAGTTGGAGAACATCTGCGAGCGGGCAGCTGTTCTGGCAGACGGTGAGATGATCACCGAGTCATTGATTGCGCCATGGTTAAATTCAGCTGGCTCCTTGGCAACACCATCGACTGAGCCAGTGGCCGTGGAGGCGCCTCTTGTTGAAACAGCGGGTGAGTGTCGTCGACTCGAAGAGGTCGAGCGTGATGTGATTGTCGCCACCTTGAGGAGATTCAACGGCCATCGTCAGCGGACAGCAGCAGCACTGGGAATCGGTGTTCGGACGTTGGGTTTGAAGTTGAAGAAGTGGAAGGAGGCCCAACTCGTTTCCGCGAGCCTTTGAGGTTCATTTCTGATGAGATGTGCGCAATTTCTGCGCTCGACTGCATCATCGACATTGGTTGAATGTCCATCTCATCGGAACAGGATTCGCAGGGAAATCAAACATGATCGAAGGTCTCAACAATGCTGGAAGTCTGCCCGTCATGGAACGGGTGGTTCAGTTTGCAGCCCGTCGGCACAGCTTGATTGCTGACAATGTGGCGAATGTGTCGACTCCTGGATTCAGGCCTCTGGATGTCTCTGTGGACGATTTTCAGGCTGCATTGGGCCAGGCCGTCGATGCTCGACGCGAACGAGGTCAGGGACATTTCGGTGAGACGAGGCTCGAATCGACTTCTACAGTCAGGTTCGAGAACCATGGCGTGGTGCTGGAACCGGCCCCGATCGGAGCCAACATCCTCTTTCAGGATGGGAATGACCGGAGTCTGGAACAGCTTATGCAGGGGCTTGTGGAGAACTTTTTGACGTATCGAACAGCTGTGGAGCTGATGAACAACCAGTTTGACATGCTTGATGTGGCAATTCGTGAACGAGTTTGAATCGCCCAGAGTTAATGGAGTTAGCTAGTGCTCTTTGGTGCCTTGGACATTTCGTCATCCGGTTTGGTCGCTCAGCGACAGCGTATGACCGCCATTGCCGGGAATATTGCCAACATCGAGACCCTGCTGAATGCGGAAGGGCAATATGAGCCTTATCAACGGCGAATACCGGTGTTTGCGCCTGGCGATCCCTCGACAGGATCGAATCATGGGGTCCATGTTTCCAGCATTCTGCTCGATGATGGGCCGCTGCAGATGAGGTATGAGCCTGACAGCCCATGGGCGAATGAACAGGGATATGTTGGTTATCCAGATATCTCTCTGGTCATTGAACAGATGAATGCGATGGAGGCTTCGCGAGCTTATGAAGCCAACATTACGGTTGCAGAAGCCACTAAGTCGATGTACAGCATTGCTCTTGAGATTCTTTCCTGAGGCCTGAATCATGACTGATCCACTTGGACTCATCTCCGGACCCACTACAACAGGCATGCCTGCTGCAGCAAGAAGCTCGTCAGAAGCTGCTTCAGGCGTTGATTTCGGTACGGTGCTCAAGGCTGAGATGGCACGAGTCAACGAGCTTCAGGAAGCAGCGCAAGTCGCCGCAGAGGACTTTGCCGCGGGTCGAAGGGATGATGTCGAAAGCGTGCTCTTCGCAGCAAGAAAGGCTGATACGGCCTTCAAGATGCTGCTTCAGGTCCGAAACAAGATGCTCGAAGCTTATGAGGAGGTCAAGCAACTGCGAATCTGATTCGACGAAGTCTGAATCGTCCCGTTCGAGGTCCAAGGAGGGACCAGGAACGAGCATGGCGTGACTCGTTGGATTTCCCAGGCAGGAGGCCGAACAATCATGGGAACACTTGGTCAACTATCGCAGTCCTACTTGGCTCGCTTGCGCGGCGTCTCGTCTTCAACATGGATGCTGGCTGCAGCATTGATCGTCATCATGCTGATGGGTCTCTTTCTGGTCGGCCTCTATGCGGGTCGTGCGGACATGGTCCCCTTGCCGATCACGCTCAGTGGAGAGTCCCATGGGAAGACCGTCGAATTTCTGAAAAATCAGAATCTGGAGTACGAGGATGGTGGGAGTGTCATCCTCGTCAACCGAGAAAGTCGCGATCAGATCGTCAGTCAGCTGAGCGAAGCCTCGGTCATCACGCCTGATCAGATCGACTTTGATCGACTGATCAATGATGAACGGATGTTTCTGACGAAAGGCCAGCAACGAACACGGACTCGTGTGGCGACTCAGAATGTGCTGGCCAGAATGATCTCTCAGATGTCGAACATCAATACGGCAACAGTGGTCATCAGCGGAGATGAAGACCATATCGGGATTGGCCGCGCCTTTGTCCCGCGGACCGCATCCGTGACAGTCGTTCCGGTTTCCGGGCCATTGAGTCCTCCTGCCGTAGATGCGATTGCAAGAATGGTTGCAGGGTCGACCTCGGGTTTGAAAGCAACCGATGTGTCAGTGATCGATGCAGGTACAGGCCGTGCCATGGCGGCTCGGCCGCAGGATTCCATGTCCTTGACGAGAAACATGGAAACCAAGTTGGCGACCGAAAAGATGGCGTTGTCTCGGCTTGAAGATGCGCTGGGTTACATTCCAGGTATACGAATCAGTGTGAATGCTGTTGTCGAGAGCCGGGAAATCGTGCGAGAAACAACAAGCTATGAAGATCCAAAGCTCGGCGTTACCAAGGAGATGCTTTCAGAGTCGATCCGCTCGGAAGGCGGGATGGGTCAGGAGCCGGGGATACGGGCAAATGCCGGTCTTCGTGTGACGATGCCGATGGCTCAGACTTCTGCGGGCGGACCAAGGAGCAGTGATTCGACGGAACGTGTTGACAGTGTTCCGGCATTCGGCCGCAGTGATCAGCGAGTCATCGACCCAGGTGGTTATGCCTTGGAAATCAATGCGAGCATCGGTGTCCCATGGTCCTATTACGCAACGTTGTATCGCCAGCGATCCGGCCTTGGGCCCACTGATCCTGTCGGCGGGGCTGACTTCGACCAGCTTGTGGAGGCCTCATTGGAAGCCATCGAAGTTCAGGTTCTACCGTTGATCGATACGGGTTCTTCCGAAGGCTCGCAGCAAGGCGAGGTAACCGTCAACGTCTTTGAAGATGTAGCTGTTTCCACTGCATCAAGCGATCCAATCAGCAGTGCTTCATGGGCGACGGCGGCAACTCCGGGGATCTATTCGACCGGTGGACTGATCCTGTTGATCGTGGCGGCACTGGGCATGATGTTCCTGATGGTTCGCCGGGTCGGCCAGAATGTGGTCACAAGTACGGAATCAATGGTTGCGGCAGAGCCCGGCCTGCTTGTTGATGATGTGGATGTGATTGGTGAAGTCGATGATGCCGACGTGGTTCTTGATGGCGTTGAGATCAACAATGATGAAGTGCGTCGAAAGGTGATGCTGGATCAGATCAGGGAAGCGGTACAGGCTCATCCTGAAGAATCGGCGTCGGTGCTCAGGCGCTGGACAAGGACGGAAACCTGATGCCTTTCAGACCCGGGCAGAAACTTCCTGATCGTGCAATTGACCTGGAAGGGCCAGTCAAGGCCGCTGTGCTTCTGCTGAGTCTTGATGAAGACTCCGCGGCGGCGATGTTGCGGGAATTGCCGACGGAAATTGTTCAGCGAGTCACCGCTATTGTTGCGGCGATCGATGAAGTCCCGACTGGGCTTGCCGAAGAAGTAGTGGAGGAATACTACGGTCTGCAGATGGCCAGTCGTTATGTGAGAGAGGGTGGCCTGGAGTATGCCAGGAAGCTTCTGAATGATTCACTGGACGATGAATGTGCCAAGCAGGTCATGACGCAAGTCGAGACGCAGGTGCAACGTACGCCCTTCAGTTTTCTGAGGCGTGTCGAGAGCGATACGCTGCTGGCGTTCATTCAGGAAGAGCATCCTCAGATCATTGCCTTGATTGTGAGCCATCTCGATCAGGACCGGGCTTCTGAAATTCTCGTAGGGCTGCCTGCTGACAAGCAGGTCGAGGTTGTTCGTCGCGTTGCGAACATGGAACAGACGAATCCATCGCTGGTTCAGGAAGTGGAAGCTGGCCTTGAGGATCGATTGGCCAACATGCTTTCGAGTTCATCTGAGCGTGTAGGGGGCATCAAGGCTGTTGCTGAAGTCCTGAATCTCTGCGACCGCAATACGGAACGCAACATCATGGATGGGATCGAGACGGACAGCCCTGATCTTGTCGAGAACATTCGCAGGCTAATGTTCGTCTTTGAAGATGTCCGGTTTGTCAATGATCGAGGTATTCAGGCGGTGCTCAAGGAGATTGACAATGATCTTCTTGCCCTTGCCTTGAAAACGGCCAGTGAAGATCTTCGAGACAAGATCTTTTCCAACATGTCGGAGCGAGCAGCGGAGGTTGTCCGTGAAGACATGGAATACATGGGCCCTGTCAGGCTGAGTGATGTAGAAGCCGCTCAACAGCGCATCGTGGATATCGTTCGTCGGCTTGAGGATGCAGGTGAGTTGATCATCAGTGGACGTGGCGGTGATTCGGAAGTGGTTGTATAGGAAGCACCGAAATGCCATTGATCAAGCTGCAGGCCGGCGAAGACATCACCACACAGGATCCGACACTTGAGAGCGTCGAGGCACGTGCTGCAAAGATCGTGGAGCAGGCCAGAGTGGATGCCTCCCGGATCCTTGCTGCGGCTGTGGAAGAAGCCAGATCGCAAGCCCATGAAATTCTGGAAACTGCAAGAAAGGAAGGCCACGAAGCGGGCCGGTCCGAGGGGTATGCGGCAGGTGAGGAGATCGGTCGGAAAGAAGCGGAAGCAGGCATGCGTCAGCAGTTTGAAACACTGCATGAATCCTGGACGAAGCTTCTTGATGAATGGTCACGTCTTGAGTCAGAGCGACGAGCTGAGACATCAAGCCAGGCGTTGAAGATGGCCATCAAGCTTGGAGAGCGAGTCGTGCATCGACAGATCGAGATCGATCCGATGGTAGTCGTTGACCAGGTCCGTCTGGCACTGGACATGGCTCAGGCTCCGTCTGATCTTGAGATCGTCGTTGCAGAGGCGGATCGAAGAAGAGTTCATCATGCGTTGCCCGGTCTGCTTGAGCGATTCGATACGGTGGGTTATGTCTCCATCAAGGCATGTGGTGAAATGATGCCCGGAGGCTGCCGGCTTCAGATGAGAGGTGGGGAAATCGATGCGCGACTTGAAACCCAGTTGGAACGGCTCAGTGCGGCAATTCTTCCAATCGAACTGGATCAGGTTTCTGTCTCGAGTGACGGCGAGGCAGCATGATGGCGCTTGCCGAAGCGATTGATGTTCTTGGAACCATCCAGCCACGAGGTATCTGCGGTTCAGTGGTCACCATCCGGGGCTTGACCCTGAACGTGGAAAATCTTCCGCTTTCGATTGGTTCAACGGTTGAGTTGGAAGCAGCAGATGGGTTGAGGCAGGCTGGCCAGCGTCGGGGTGAAGTCATTGGATTTCATGAAAATCAGCATGTTGTCATGTTGTATGACGACATGGAGGGGATTCGTCCAGGCGCTGCTGTTCGGGGAGCGGAGACTTCTGGTCGAATGGCTTCCGTGGGGCCAGACTTGCTTGGACGCGTGATTGACGGGCTGGGCAGGCCGATCGATGGCAAGGGGCCGATTCGGTTTGAATCGCGACGACCGTTGATCGGGCCGGGCGTCGAACCACTTGCTCGAGAACCCATTACACAGCCGCTGCCAACCGGAGTGCGAGTCATTGATTCGATGACGACCATCGGTCGTGGTCAGCGAATCGGCATTTTCTCACGACCGGGTGTGGGCAAGTCGACGCTGCTGGCTTCCATGGCATGCCATGCATCATCGAATGTCAATGTGATCGCCTTGATCGGCGAGCGAGGACGCGAAGTCCAGGAGTTCATCCAGAGCACGCTTGGAGAAGAAGGGTTGGCTCGATCTGTCGTGGTGGTTGCGACCAGTGACGAGTCGCCATTGCTTCGCGTGCGAGCTTCATTGCTTGCGACAGCAGTTGCCGAGTATTTCCGTGATGAACATCAATGTGATGTTCTCCTGGCCATGGATTCATTGACCAGATTTGCGCAAGCTCAACGCCAGGTCGGATTGGCAAGAGGCGAACAGCCGGCCATGCGGGGGTATCCGCCTTCAGTATTCGCCATGTTGCCGATTCTAGTTGAACGTGCTGGGGCGATTGACGGTGGAGGTTCCATTACGGGTCTCTACACGGTTCTGGTGGAAGCTGATGACATGAGTGAGCCAGTATCTGATGCGGCTCAGAGTGTCCTCGACGGTCATATCGTGCTGTGTCCTGATCTTGCGGCAAGAGGTCGATATCCAGCAGTTGATGCCATCGAGAGCATCTCGCGTGTGGCCGATCGTGTGACGGATGAAAACCATCGAGCGGCTCGAAGGGAACTTCGAATGCTGTTGTCTGCGCTTCGGGATGTAGAAGAGCTTGTTTCGATCGGTGCCTATGTCAAAGGTACGGACCCACTGACTGATACGGCTCTGGAACTGCAGGGTCGTATTCAACAGTTCCTTGGGCAGGAACCGCGTGAATCAGGAGACTATCCGGCAACGTGCAGAACGCTTGTCGAGCTTGCGACCGAAGCCATACGAATGAGGCAGAGGTTGATCAAGGCAGTGCCGGCGGGTGTGCCGCAGGCCGCGGAAGGTAGCGCTTGATGAAGAGATTCAAGTTTCAGCTTCAGCGGATACTGGATGTGCGGATGCGGGAAGAGCGACAGGCACAACGTAATCTCGCAGTTCTCAACAGGCAACGATCGTTGATCGAGCAACGCCTCAGATCCGCGGAGTCCAAACGGCAGACAGCGTTGGAGCAGCGACGAAGTTCGCTGGTTGGTGATCTGGAGATTGATCAACTGCGTCTTCAGGCACTCATGGTCCATCAGCAGGACAGGCAGGCTCGCCAATTGATGCTGGAGCTGGCGGCCATGGAGCCTGAGCGTGAAGAAGCCCGCAGAATACTGCTGCAGGCGACGACTGCTCGTAGAAGTCTGGAGTGGCTTCGTGAGCGAACACGAGCCAGATGGCTTCGTGAACAACGCAGGCAGGAACGTCGTGACGAACAGGAACTCAACACCATCAGGGAAACAGTCACATGAAGAGAACATGGCAACTGGTTTCGATCATCTGTTTCACGATGTGCATCATCACGGTTCTCGGCGTGTTCTGGCTGGTCATGAGTGGTCGCCTGTCGGAGGAAAGGCTTGACGCGCTTCGGCTGGCCTGGAACAAGCCTCTTGTACAGCCTGCGGAAACAGAAGAGCTGCGTTCTTCAGAGCCTCAGATCCAAGGGAGCAGTGAACGTATTCTTGCGACTCGACAGGCGGCTCATCGGGAGCAATCGGTCGATGGTCAGTTGCTGTCTCAGGAATCCCGGATCAGGCGTCGTCAGATCGATGTAGCCTTGACCCAGCTTGCCGAAGCTCGCAAGGAGCTGGAGGCTGAACGAGAGGCCTTTGAGATCATTCAGTGAGCCTCCGTACAGAAGCCGAAGTTGAGAGACAAGAAAGAGCAGTTCCGTCGATCGGTACAGCTGATCGAATCCGCTCAGCCCCTTCAGGCCAAGATCTGGTTGCTGAGGATGATTGAAGATGATCGCTTCGATGATGCAGTGGCAGTTCTTGATGCGATGCGTGAAAGATCTGCGAGCCGGATAATCCGAGAGTTCAATTCGGCTCAGGAGATGGAACTGGCAGGGAAGTTGCTGGAGTCTCTTGGACGTTACGGGACGAGTCAGGACTCGCCCGACGCCCTGGAGTCTCTGTCCCGTGTATCCGGCACTGACAAGTCTGGTTTCGCCCCCTGACCCCTATGCTGGGGGTTCTGCACCTGTTTCTCAGGTGATTTCCAGGGACCTGCTTGCTGATTTCAAGGAATTTTCGTCCGGTAATGAACCTCTTTCTGATGCCATTGAGCGTCAGATTGAGGATCGTGACATCCGGAATCAGCTTCTTGAAGCGCAGGAAGATCATGATGTTGCGCAGGAGATTGCGCAGGAATCGCCTGTCGAAGCTGATGGCGTGGCGATGATTTCAGGATCCGGAAATGGTTCTGCGGCGACTTCAGGCCATGCGATGAACTCCGGAAGCCCAATGGGTTCGCATGGCTCAGGGCCTGTCAGGTCAGGAATCGAGGTGGATGCAGGAAGGCAGGTGCAAAGCTTACCGGTTGTCAGCAGCAAGCCAGCTGCTGCACCCACCGCCATGGCGGTCTCCTCGGGAGGTTTGCGACATGTTCCTGCGGCGGTTCTTCGTGCCATTGAAGTTGAATCCAGTCTGCAGATCGGAGTGAAGAATTCCAGTACAGGGAATCCGAACACTCGAACAAATGGAAGTCTTCAATCAGGTGCTCGGAACATGGCTCCATCTGAGCTGAGGACGCTGCAAGGCATGACCAGTCTGCTGGCACAGCGAGGTGGCAGAATCCGGATTCAGCTGGAGCCTCTTCAGCTTGGCCCGGTAACTATTGATGTTGATGTTCAGGGGGCTCGCGTGAGAGCGGATATTGAAACATCAACTCGAGCCGCTCAACGTGTCCTGGAAGCTGCAACTTCGAGATTGCGGGCATCCCTCGAATCACAGGGGTACACCCTGGAACGTCTTGATGTTCGACCTGAAGGTTCTTCAGGATCAACTGCAGCAGCAACGGATTCGCAAGAGGAAGAGCAGCAGCACTCCCGGAAAACAAATGAGGATGATCGCTCCCGACGTGAGCGGCACTCATCAAATCAGAAACCCGCGATGGTCGAGACGCTTACGTTCGCCGAGGCGGAACAGGACATTGCCATTCAGGAGCAGAATTCATGAGCCAGATCAATGCGCCGGATCTTCTCGGAGTCGTTGATCGTACGACGACCAATGGATTTGCAGAACTCACCTCCGAGGACTTCATCACCATCATGTTCACCGAGTTGACGAATCAGGATCCACTGGCTCCTACGGATTCGGCGGCATTGCTTGATCAGCTGAATTCAATTCGATCGATTGAATCAGACATGACCATGGTCGAGAACATGGAATCGCTGGTCTTTGAGAATCAACTGTCTTCGGCCAGCGGGCTGATTGGTCGATTTGTTGGTGGTCTGGATTGGAGTGGGACAAGGCTTGGAGGAACGGTTACTGCGGTCATACGTCAGGGCGATGAAATCGCGCTTGAGCTTGAAAGTGGTGCGTTTCTCCCGATCTCCGGTGTTGAAACGATCATTACTCAGGATGTGATTGATTCACTGGATGACGCTGATGAAGACCTTGAGCAAGATGGTGGAGAAGAGGGATCTGGAAATGATTCCGATGGAAATGAAGGTGACGGCGAGAACGAAGGATGATGAGTTCTGCAGAACTCTGAGCGTTTGACTGGAGAAGGCCATGGGATCGACCAATGCATTGTTCACGGGGCTGTCCGGGCTGTTGAGCAATCAACGCAGGCTGGATGTCATCGGCAACAACATTGCCAATGTGAATACAACGGCATTCAAGTCCAGCAGGATGTTGTTTGCAACGCTCTATTCCCAGACGACCTCCCGCGGATCAGGTCCACAGGGGTTTCATGGTGGCACGAATCCCACGCAGGTGGGGCATGGTGCCATGACGGCTGGAACACAACGGAATTTCGCTGGTGGAGCCATCACCGCCACTGGGATTCTGACCGACATGGCTGTGGATGGGGACGGATTCTTCATTGCGAATCTTGATGGCGAGACCTTGTTCACACGAGATGGTGCCTTCCAACTGAATGAGAATCGGCAGCTTGTGACGGCGCAAGGTGCGTATGTCATGGGTTGGGGAGTCGACGATCAGTGGCAGATCATTGATGGTGAACTCCAGCCATTGGAGATTCCTCTTGGTGCCACGACAGTTGCTCAGGCGACTCGCAACGTCTATCTCGATGGAAATCTCGATGGTTCCGGAGATGTTGCAACCACGGGTTCCATTCATCGCGCTGGCCCGATGTTCACGGATGTGGATCTGTCGATTCCGGTTGGTGCAACCTGGGATCCTGAAGATCCAGACAATCCCATTGGCGAAACGCTTCAGCCGGATCTGACGCTGCCGGGAAACAATCTTTACATCGATTCGGGTGATGGGACCCCGCTGCTGGCGATCGAAGGTGGTGCTCAGGCAATCATCACGATCAATGGTGTGGAGAAGAATGGCCAGAACATGGGCCAGCATTCGTTCGTGTTCGGTACTGAAGCAGAAGCCTTGGAACTGGGTGTCGGGGCGTGGGGGTCGGACCTGACCGACTTCACCGATTGGCTGGAAATCGTTCTTGGCCTCAGCAATGAAGTCATGGGTGGCCAGTCGCTGGGCGGTCGTGTTGAAATCGATCCATCTGGTTCGTTGGCAATCATCGGCAATGAGGGGACTGTTCAGGACTTTGATCTCTCAAGTAGTGATGTGTCCATCGCCTATGGCGGGACGACGGTTGGTGATCCGGTTGCAGGAGACCCGATCACCCAGCCATTCGTCTTGACGGAGGATCAGGCTGCGGATGGAGAGTCCGTACGGACGACCTTCGTTGCCTACGACTCTCTTGGTACGGCGCTGACCGTGCACGTCTCGATGATTCTTCAGGAGAAGCTTCCGGGTGGAGGAACGGAGTGGACGTTCCTGGCTGAATCACCTGATGCGGCTGGATTGCCAAGAATCGTCGGAAATGGGACCTTGAACTTCGACGCTACAGGCAACTTCCTGACGGCGACCAGCAGTACCGTGTCGATTCCCCGAGACAATGGTTCAGACAGCCCTTTGGTACTCGAGCTGGACTTCAGTGAAGGGGCTGATGGCCTTTCGTCCATCAATGACAGCAACAGCAGCATTGCTGCCATTTCACAGGATGGATTTCCAGGTGGAGAACTGGTTTCCTTTGCCGTTGGCAGTGATGGCGTGATACTCGGCGCCTTTACCAATGGAGTGACTCGAACACTGGGTCGCGTTGCCTTGGCGACCTTCAACAACGCCGCTGGACTGGAGGATGTCGGGGACAATTTCTTCCGCGCAGGACCCAATTCAGGCAGTGCCTTTGTCAACGTTCCGGGTGGGCCGGGCGCTGGCCGAATCGTCTCCAGCGCCTTGGAGATGTCCAATGTGGACCTCTCGCAGGAATTCGTGAACATGGTTCTCGCGTCTACCGGATATCAGGCTTCCAGCAGAGTGATCAATGCTTCCAATGAAATGTTGGATCAGCTCATGTTGATGGCACGCTGATTCGATCAGCTTCGTCTGAACGTCGCCCGTTGCATCATCAACTCGAGTGTCTGCGTGACCAGTCCGGTATCACGTTCGGTCAAGCCGCTGTACATGGGTAGTCCGATTGTCCGCTGAGAGACGAACTCGGCAACAGGCCACTCGCCTTCAGGGTCATTCAGTCTTGCGGCGACCTGAGGACGATGTGGGGGAGGAGTCCATGGTCTTGCTGCACCGATTTCATGGCGGTCGAGTCCCTGAACAACTTCGTTTCGATCTTCGGCTGTGTAGGATTCGTCAAGTCTTAGCACGAACTCCGGCCAGCCAAGCGTCGTGCCTGGGTCGACTGTTGGAACGATGACGTCACTCACTCCGGCAAGTCGCTGGGTATACATCGCAGCAACCAGTGCCCGTGACTCCATGATTTCATCAAGGCGCTGAAGTTGGGGTAGGAGCATGGCTGCCTGCATGTTCGTCAGGTGTGAACGATGCCCAAGTGCACCTGGCTGCTCGCCTCGAAGTGGTTCGAGATCGATCCCCTTGCGAAGAAGCCGACACCGATCCGCAGTTCGCTGGTCCGAGGTGCAGATCGCACCACCTTCGCCACATCCCGCAACGGTTCGTGTTCCCAGATCGACGATACTTGCGCGGCCAAATGACCCTGCAGACCTTCGGTCAATCGTGCTGCCCAGTCCACCAGCCAGATCCTCGATCAATGGCACTTCAAGCAGTCCGCAGAGTGCGGCAAGTTGAGGCAGTCCTGCAGGGTTTCCAAAGATGCAGGTTGCAATGATGGCCCGGGTATTGGAATTGCAGCAGGCTTCGACAGACTGAGGATTGATGTTCAGCGTACGTGGATGGCAGTCTGCGTAGATCGGGGTGGCGCCTACCGATACGACGGCTTGCGTCATCACGCCAGAAGCAAAGGCGGGCAGGACCACCTCATCGCCAGTCTGGATATCCATGGCCATCAACAGAATTCGAGCAGCATCAAGATAGGTCGCCGTCGTGATGGCCTCACCTTGTGAAGTCCTCTCGGCAAGTATTTCCTCGACGGTATTCAGATCTGGCCCGTGAAGAGATTCTCCACGACCGATCGACTCGCCGATCAAACGTAGATCCTCTTGAAGAAGGTCGTGTTGGCTGAGAGGTATGCGGCTCAAGTTGATGGTCTTTCCAGAGATCAGGGCCGTTCGGGTACCAGATGGATCATGGCATTTTCCAGCCGGTCAGTGTGCTTGAGGTAAAGCCATGCTGCCTGAGCCTGTAGTTGGTTCGACAGACTGCCTCCTGAAGCCAGGAGTCCAAGTTGGCGGACTTCCGCATCTTCAAGTTGCTGTGATTCTCTCGCAAGCAGCATCAACGCCAGTGCGTCGGTCGTGGACATCCCGATTCGTCTGATGCCTGATACGGCATCGAGTATTCCGGGCGTGCGATATCGCAGCATGCCGTTGAGCATCACTTCCTGAAGAGGACTGTCGTCAGGAGTGTTGCGTAGCCGTTTCAGGAGGAACTCTGGATCAAGTTCAAGCAGGCGATAGGTTGCTTCAATCGCCAGAACGCGATCCATTTCGGTGAAGGAATCGGATTCAAGATTGTCCAGGAATCGATCAAGGACCACTTTGGCTTGATCTTCCGGCAGCGTCTCGATCACACCAGGCAGAAGAGTTGTTGAACGGACATGATCAAGCTCCGCCAGTTCAATCAGACGCTGTGGCGCATCGCCACGATTCTCGGCAACGGCATTGCCGGCAGCGACAATGCTGCCAACGAGCTCATCTCCGACATCGATGCGTTCCTGGTCCATGTCTGGCAGTGAAGTGCCGGCATGCAGGAGCATGAGGGCCGCATCGATCTGCCTGCGCCTGTTGGGTTGTTCGCCGAAATTCTTTCGCCAGTGCCTGATTCCTCGTTCCGGGTCGAGTGCCAGAAGTGTTCCTGTTCCAGCAGTCACTGCAGCGGGGAATCGCTCGGACTGTCTCAATTCGCTGATCGTCTGATCGAGCCACGGATAGGCCTGAGAGATTTCATGTCGCCGGATCATCATGGTCAAGGTCAGCAGGATGTCCAGCTGCTTTGTTTCAGGAAGTTCCTTGAGCATGGCGTTGATCTTGGCAGGGCCGGAGGCATCACCAAGCCAGGTCATCAACAGCCAGGCAGCAGCAGCGACTTTTTCATCTTTCGCTTGAGTCAGTTGATTGACTTCCTGAAGGGAGACGTTGCCATCATGCGACTGACTGTGGGCAAAGAGTGCGACTCGATTCGCTTCTTCAAGATCCTTCCAGTCCGTCAGTTCCTTGATGGTCTTCGCATCAAGCCGATTCTGCTCCATCGCAATGGCGAGGATCTGACTTCGTGCTTCAGGTCGTACCTGCGTGACGAGCCAGGGCATCACATTGCCGTCCTCGGAAATTTCAGCAAGTCCGAGTACTGCATGAACCTGTATCTGCCACGCATCATGATTCAGCAGACGAAGAAAGAGGCGTTCCATCTCTGGATCCTTCATGATCCGGAGTGAACTCAGTCGTGCAAGGTGGCTTTCATCACGTTGAGGTGTGACGGCTCGTTTGAGATGACGTATCGCAATATCAAATCGAGGATCATCAGACGCTTCTGCTGTGGCTGGCCACGTGATGAAGCATGCGAGCAAAACAAGAATGCTTGCTCGCAGAGGCGGGCTCCATCGGCTCCGTGGCTTCAGATCGATCATGCTTGCCAGTGTACTGGTGACCGGGGGTCCGTGGGGACCTTCAACAGCGGATCAGCGATGTGTGATCGTATGCCTGAGTCGATCGAGCAGCTCCGGCAGCAGGATCGTTCCTTCTGCCCCAGGAAGGCGGACTGACTGTCCTTCGGAGGCCATCTGTTCGATCCGCCGAGCCGCAGCATGCGCGGAGGAGTGGTTGCGGCGAGCCATTGTTCGGGCAATTTCGGGATAGCTGTAGTCCGTCAGGCGGCGTGCCAGACATGCAACGACGCCACGCCCCAGAGAGACCCGGGGTCCTCGATCGCGGCTCGCCAGATCGCCACGAGTGAGATGCAGTTCACTGCAGACGACTTCTACGATCCTGTCGAGGCTGACCGGTTGGGTTGATTCCCACGAGTGTTCGAATGCCTGCGCCACCGTATCGGCATTCAAGCCGTCTTCAAACCCGCCACGAACGTGAGCCAGTGCCGTCAGCCGCGTCAAGGCACCCTGAATTTCCCGAATTGAACCAAGGCATCTCGAGGCAATGAGTTCAACAGCTGGACCATCAATTGGCAGCCCCCGTTGGCGGGCCATTCTTTCAATCATGGTTCTTCTTGTTTCGCGGGCAGGTCACTCGATTTCAACAACCATCCCACTCAGGAAACGGCTCACAAGACCCTTGCTGAAGTTTCGAATCTTGTGTGGGTGTGCATCTGAAGCCAGCACAATCCTGGCACCAGCCAGATGCAGGGCATCCAAGGTGTGCAGGAACTCAGTCTGGGTCTTCACCTTATCGCCCAGAAAGTGGATGTCATCGATGGCAAGCAGGGTCAGCCGTCTCATGGATCGGCGGAATTCGTCAATCCGGCTTTCCCGCACCGAGGCGATGTACTCATTGGTGAACTGTTCGCCTGTGAGGTAGCGAATGGGGTCATGGCGTCCAAAACGCTCCCCATATTTCTGGCAGATGCCCTGCAGAAGGTGGGTCTTGCCAAGGCCACAGCCGGCATGGATGAACAGGGGTGAGACCGGGCAGGTCCCAGACTCGCCTGCCAGCCGGTTGGAGGCGGACCATGCAAGCTCGTTGCTGGGTCCCACGATGAAGTCGCTCAGCCGGTGTGCCTGCCCTGCAGAGACCCGCTTGCGTGGTGCAGCTCGACGAGATGGCGGGGGCGCGATGGCCTGTTCCGTGCTGGATCCGCTGTCGCCAGGTCGGTCATGTCGCACTTTGACGGAGACCTTGACCGGTGAGCCGGCTACATGTTCTGCCACGACTCGCAGGTCATGTTCAAAGTGTGCATTGATCCAGTCAGCTGCAAACTGTGACCCAGCCTCGACTTCCAGACTGTCCCGTTGCAGTTGTATGGTCGCTTGCCCGAACCACATGTCATGGCGTCGTTGGCCAAGTCTCTGGCTCAGCAGATCATTGATGGATTCAGCAGTCGTGGCGGCAGTTGAGGAAGTCACGTTTGTCTCAATGGTCGGAGGTATGGGCGGCAGGGCCGCCCCGAACACACACAAAGGGTCTGGCTGTGATGCAAATACAGCCGCCGAAATGAATTAGGAGTTCAGTGGTGGCGTGACAGCCTCCAAGTCCCCCTGGTTGTCCGGGTCCATCCGAGCTCGCGCCCTGAAGCGGCGCAGCCTGAGATTGTGCAGCAGTGGTGATTGATCTGAATCAGCAGCAGTCTCTGACGTATCGAATCACACTGCAGGAACAAAGCCGAGGCGTGCTTGTCCTTCCATGAACAAGCAAGGGCAAGATATCGCCGCATACAGTTGTTGGAGTGTGAATTTGTCGGTCCCACAGGCCTGAGGATGACGAATCAGGCTTGAAACACAGTGGATATGCGCACGAAAACTTTTCTATCCACAGCGGTTGTCCACCTTCTGATGAAAAGGGGTGGAAAACCATGCTGACAGGATCAATCTTGCAAACTTCTGGTTGATCGGATAACGGCGAGACGCTGATTGGTCGCGCTAAAGCCGAGTGACTCGTACAGTCTCAGTGCCGGTGTGTTCTTCATGTCCACAGCAAGCGAGAGATAGTGCAGGCGTTCTCGCTTGGCCAGCCACAGTGCGTGACAGGTCAGTACTCGGCCATATCCATTTCCACGTACTTCAGGTGCAAGTCCAAGATAAACAAGCTCCGCCTGCTTGCCGTTGTTTGATTCATTGATCAGTACACATCCAACTGTTTTTTCCTGATGTATTGCAAGTGTCCACAGTGAGGGAATGAAGTGTCCGGTTGATTGATGTCCCTTGATCACGTCTTCAGTAGCCCGCAGTCCACGGAGTCCGGGGCAGTCAAGTGTGTCCTCGTATGAAGCTTCAAGAACAGCCAGCAGATCGCTTTGATTCGAGTCTTGATAGGTGACCAGTTTCAATTCATCCGGAACAGACGGCGCCTGTTCCTGTATTGCGGTTTCACATTCCATGTACTGGAGTGTGGCCAGTTCCTCAAACCTTGCATCGGCAAAGGCCGAATAGCCAAGACTGTCACCAGGCAGCAGCAGGGCCTGTGCAAGATCAATAGGTTGTTCCTCTAGGAAGGTGATCGCATGTCCCAGCAGCCTGGTCAATTGGGTTCGTGTGGCATCATCATGAGCCTCGGAAGTGAAGAACATTGCAGTTCGGCCTTCTGAGGGGACGACGAGAACGCAGGTGCTTGGAAGGCCATCATCACCCCGTATGGTCCAGAACCAGTCCAGAGAGATCCTGTTTCGGTGAGCAAATGCGATGAATCGGCGTGCGTCACCCGAGCGAGCAGTCCGAGGCAGCAACTGCTCGACGGCGATGAGTTGATCATCAGCCTGTACCAGTTCTGGATTGAATTGCTGGTTGAAGGCCATGATCTCGGGGGCTTCCGGGGAGTTGGGGATCTCGGGAATGCTGTTCAGGCATGTTTCAGGGCCGCTGGGCTGGGGGATGATTTCAGGCCGGAGCCTGATCCCCGGCGAGGGACTCTATCCTGCTAGAATAATCAGCTCCAACGAAAGAGGTTGAACGGATGATTCACGCGATGAAAGCCCCATTTCAGAACTCAATCAAGCTCTTCATGGTCATGCTGGCCACGCTGCTTCTGGCAGCAACAGTCATGGCCGTTCCAAGGCCTCACGCGATTCCTGCGCGACCAGAATTGAGCTTTACGCCCGGACCCCTTCGCATGTACCAGAGTGGTGAAAATGGCCGCTGGTACTGGTACATGACCTATGTGGTGGAAAATGGCACTGGCGTGGATCAGATCTGGGCACCTTCCCTGGTCATGTATACCGACAAGGGAGAGATTCTCAACGGTGGTCGCAAGGTGCCAAGTGCGGTAACCGATGAGATTCTCGAATATGTGGGTGATCCGCTTCTTGAGCCTCAGTACAGCATCATCGGTGAACTCAAGCAGGGTCGCGGTAATGCTCGGTCAGGTCTGGTCATCTGGCCAGCTGCCAAGACCAATGTCAATGAATTGTCGATATTCGTTGCCGGGTTGAGCTCGGATACGATCGTGGTTCCTCATCCAAAGACGGGTGAAGATGTGGTGCTTCGCAAGACGCTGCAGCGTGATTACCTGATTCCAGGTGATCCCACCAAGCGTGGCGATCGGGTAATCGATCTGGCTCCAGGCATGCCCCGCAGGCCTGTCTGGATCTACCGCTAGCCGATATTCCCGCCAATCAGGTCCCTGAGAGCCTTTCAGGCGACCTTGCTCGGTCCAATCCAGTTCAACTCTGGACCTTGGGTCCGGCCTCCAGTATCATGTTCGATTCGATGCCGAAGACCCCGGTTTGGGGCACACCAGCTTCCAGGAGCGATTTGCCATGGCACATAAGAAGGGACAGGGTTCCTCAAAGAACGGTCGCGACTCCAATCCGCAGTTTCGCGGAGTGAAGCTCTATGGCGGTGAAGTCGCCAAGGCCGGATCCATCATCATTCGCCAGTGCGGAACCCACTTCAAGCCTGGTTATCAGGTTGGTCGTGGCAAGGATGACACACTGTTTGCACTGGTGCCTGGAACGGTTCGTTTCCGTGGCCGCAATGTTGACATTGTTCCTGCCGATCCTGCAGTACCTCAGTACGAGGCTATTGAGCCACGTGCCAAGACCGCAGGCTGAGAAGTCTTTCAAGTTCATGACAAGTCAGGCTCATTGGAGCCCTCTCTGTGCTTATTGACCGCGCCAAGATTTTTGTTCGATCCGGCAAGGGTGGCCATGGCTGCGTAAGCATGCGGCGTGAGAAGTACCGTCCACGCGGCGGTCCTGACGGTGGTGATGGTGGAAAGGGCGGAGATGTCGTACTTCTTGGCGACAATTCCTTGAACACCCTGATTTCACTTACCCCTCGCCCTCATTACCGAGCTGAAAGTGGTCGGCCAGGAGAGGGTTCGAGTTGCCACGGCAGAAACGGTGAGCATTGCATCATCCCTGTTCCATTGGGCACCATCGTCTGTGATGTGGAGACGAATGAGCGTCTTGGAGACATTGATGCGGATGGTCAGCGGCTGGTTGTGGCCTCTGGTGGACTTGGCGGGTACGGCAATGAGCACTTC
>PBAY01000045.1 GCA_002717655.1 Phycisphaerae bacterium
CGAGACTGGTGACTGGGACTAAGTCGTAACAAGGTAGCCGTAGGGGAACCTGCGGCTGGATCACCTCCTTTCTAAGGGATTTCCTTGGACCCGGAGGTGACAGTCACTGTTCGACGATTTTGTCGATCAGACAACAACTGTCACCTGCAGAGCGATCTGCACCGGGACAGTCAACGCAATCTCGTCCGGATTCTTCCGGATAATTCTGCCGCGAGGCAGGATGAATGGCTTTATCCAACTGTTTGCTTTTCAGGGAACTTGAACCTGAAATGAGGCCCGGCTTCCAAGCCGGGCCTTTTTCATGCGCCATGCGGCCGTGACACTCACGATCCGCGATTGGCTTGGCGACGTGATAGCATCGCATCATCGGTAGGCACCCAACTAATTCAACGCTGGTCGTGCCCTCGCTGAATGTGATTGAGGACATCTTTGATCACAAGCCAGGTCGATGGCCATCGATTGCCAGAATCGTTCTAGCAGGAGCGATTGCGCAGATCGTCACCTTGTTGTTCATGGAAGGTTCCACCTTCTGGCCTGTGGTGACCGTCATCATCCTGTCTTCCAAGAATGTCGGTGTCACCTGGCTTCGATCATTTCAGAGGATCATCGCGACAGTCATTGGTTTCTTTCTTGCCGTCACATTGGTGGCGATGTTTCCGCAGAGCCCGGGTGCACTGCTTTTCTCGTTTGTCCCGATCTTTCTGGTCTGTATCTATTTCTCTCAGACCGTAGCGACCAATCCCTACGCCTTCTTCATGGTCGTCCTGACAATGACGGTTGTCATCTGCCCAGCCTGGACGGACCCTCATTCAGTCGTGAGCAATGGCTTGGTCAGATTCACGGAAACCATCATCGGGATTCTCTCCGTCTGTTTCGTCAGCAGGTGTCTCCTGCCGGTGAGTGCGGAATCCGAGCTCAGGAAAACGATGAAAGCGAGCCTGGTCCGTACCGACCTGCGCTTTGAACTCTTGGCTCATGTTCTGAAGGGGACTGACCCCGGGGATCTTGTCGTTGAGCCTGAAACACGTACGAGTTTCAGTGAAAAGATCGACCTGCTCAATGCTGCGATTGGAGAGAGTTCCCATGTGTATCAGGAAGGTGGCATGTGGGTGGCTCGCGTCAACCTGACCAACAGGGTGGCTGTTCAGTCGGAGATGCTGCTTCAACAGCTGACACCGGAGGAGTTGAAGGCGATTCCGGATGATTTCAGAGCCAGGATGATTGAATGTCTGCCACTACTTCGTTCTGCCTGGCACCAGGCGGGTAGTGGGCTTCTGGAAGGTCATCGGTCCGAGGTGGATGTGGCCGCCATGAACAAGCTTGCTGATGAACTTGAAGACGCTCGTGGCCATGGGCAGCTTGCCAGACGTATCAATGCCGTCACCACCTTCATCATGTTGGTTCGGCAGGTCGCTGAAGTTGATCAGATCATGGAGTATCAGGATCATGCCCGCCATGAATCCCGCAGCAATCAGTTTGGTTTGTTGAATATTGCTAGGAATTAGATCAGGAATATTGATCGCAATTCGCTTGAGCTTGCCGTCAAGGCAACACTTTCGACCATGCTTGCCTTGATCGTCGTCGCGACCATGCGATGGGGTGATGCGATGCTGACAACCGCTGTCACCGCCATTCTGGTGATTCAGCCAACCATGGGAGCCTCGTGGTCAAAGTCGATGCAGCGGGTCATTGGAGCCGCTATTGGGTGTGCCTACGGCATCGTCGGGTTGACGTTGATTTCCGCCAATACGAATGATTTCACTTGGATGCTGTTGTATGCAAGCATCGGCCTTGGTATTTCCGCCTGGCTCATGGCCGGTTCATGGGAAACATCCTATGTAGGCATGCAGATCGGGATTGCGCTGGCTTTGGTTCTCGGAGCGGTGGGGCCGACTGCTGATGTTGAATCCGGACTTGAGCGGTTGACAGGAATCCTCGTTGGCTTGTGTATTGCGCTTGCGGTGCTCCGCCTGCTCTGGCCGGTCTGGGCCGGGAGTCAGATCTGCTCGTCTTTGTCCGCGGCATCCAGATTGATGGCGGATTACCTTGAAGTCGGTCTTCAGGGGCCTGAGGAAGAGGCGCTCCGTCGGCCTCCCAATGGATGGAATTATCTCATTCTTTCACATGTCTCACATGCCTATAAATACCGTGAGGAAGCTCGGTATGAACGCGGTATTGCGCGGGCTCATGCAGCGCCTGGCCTCAATATGGGAGTGAGACTGCAGGCACTTCTTCCCAAGATCGTTCTGATTGTTGAAGCAAGGCAGATTCGTTCACTTCGCAAGGAGATTGTTTCTCATCCTGCAGTTACAGCCTTGCGAACAGCAATAGAAGATCGCCTCCGGTTGATTTCCGATCTTGTGCTGGGTGGCGAGGGGGATGCTCAGCCTCTGCAGCCATTTCTTGATCGGGCTTATGAAGCAATTGCGCCATTGCAGTCGGAAGCAACTGAGAATCGTGCTGAGATCATCAATGACTTCCTTGGCTATTACGGCGACATGATTCCTGAATTGGACAGTCTTGTCGAGGATGCAAGGCAGACGGCGGCGCTGTTCAGTGAATCCAAGGGGATTCCCAGGCTGGCTTCGTCAGTCAGTTGATCTGGATATCGCCTGTCGCGTGCACCATGCTTGCTGCTGCAATCAGAACATCTGCCCGACTGCGAATCCGATTTGAGCGTGCAGACGCAACAGCTTGCTGTGCGGCAAGAAGATCCGGGAGAGTCCGTAAACCGTTGTCAAATGCCAGTTGCATGGCGTCCATGCTTTCCTGAGCCGTGTCTTCTACTGCTCTGGACCATTCCAGTCGGCGAGAGGCTGATTCAAAGTCGAAGTAGGAGTCCCAGACTTCACCTGCAGCATCCAGCTGCGCCTGTCGAAGTCTTTCTCTTGCGGAAGTGAGTTCTGCTCTTGCCATGCGGATTTCGTTTTCACGAATTCCGCCATCAAACACAAGCCAGTTCCCGTAGACACCGGCCGTCCAGACGGCATTCCATTCATTGCCTGAGTCGGGAGGTATGGAATCGATGTAGGGATTCAGCTTGTAATCCCTGAAGAGGTAGCCTACTGAGCCAAGAAAATCGATCTGCGGGTTGAGTGTCGCCTCTGATGCCTTGACCGCAGCTTCAGCCGCTTGCACATCGGCGGCGGCAGCAGCAAGGTCGGGCCTTGCGGCCATGGCGATCGTGGTGAGGCGTTCTACGCCGAGTGCCAGTTCCATTGGCAGTGGTCTATCGGAGTCGATCGTGAATTCAACTTGAGCGCCAGGTGTCAGGCCCATTGCGATCATGAGATCTGTTCTGGCATCATGAATTGCCGTACGGGCGACCTGTATTTCATATCCGGCCAGCGCTTCGGCTTGTTTTGCACTGAGGAGTTCTGGCAGCGTCGCCAGTCCCAGCAGAACACGCTCTTCGAGTGATCGCAGGACAGTGGAGGCCAGTGAATAATCGAGTTCCGCGGCCTGGAGAAGTCCCTGTGAAGCTTCCAGTTCAAAGTAGGCCGCTTGTACCGAGTAGGCGACATTCTGGATTTCGCGGTTGAATCGAAAGTTGGAGGCAAGCAGTGCTCGGGCGGTCATTTCATCGTTGGCTTCTCGTCGTCCAAAATCCAACAGAGTCCAGGTGATGGAAGCGCCGGGACCGGCAATGAAAGAATCATCTTTTCTGATGTTGTTGGGTCCGCCAAATGGTTCGAGCTCCCGGTCATAGGAGGCAGTCGCCCAGGCGGAGATGTTTGGATACCAGTCACCCCTTGAGACGCCGTATTGAGCAGCTGCAGCTCTGGCATTGGCCCAGGCTTCGCGTGTTTCAGGATTGATCTCGAGTGCCAGATCAAGTGTCGAGGCCAACCCCAGCGGCCCATCCAGATCGTCCAGCTGGACAACGGGCGGAGGCATCGCAGGTATCGCAGCGGCATCGCTTGTTCCGCTGGGCCACCAGGTCGTGGACCAGCTGCGGTCTGGCGTTGCCGGGGCGAACTCGTCTGGTGACCATTCGGCCAATGGATGTGGTCGGCCGCAGCTCGGCAGCAGGATTACAAGCGGTAACAGGCATGCCAGTGGACGGTTCATGTCTGGGATTCTATCGGCTCATGTGTACGCTCGCATCCACCTCTCATGGATTACACTTGAGTGCATGGGTCTGAAGGCATCAGTTTCAAGAGTAGCTCTGGCTCTCTGCCTGATCATCTCCGTGCTGTTCATGGGCGGATGTGACCCGCTTGTGAACATCGAAGGAGCGTTCTTCCCTGCCTGGCTCGTGTCTGGTGTCTCGGGGCTTGTCGCCATGGTGCTTACCTGGAACATCTTCAGACGTATTGGTGTTGATCAATACCTGTTGGCACGATCGTTTACCTATATCAGTCTTCTGATCATGTATACCTGTATTGTCTGGTTGATTTTCTATGCCAACTGATCAAGGTGAATCCAAGAGCGGGGCAAAGCCATTGCTTTCGCGGATCATTTCGATGGCCATCTGGATTGGGTCGGCAGTCTCCTGCTTCTTCGTGATTCTGGAACTGGTGACCTACCCCAGAACATCCGATGCCTTCATTCGAGCCAATACCGTTGGTGTTGCAGCTCATGTAAGTGGCAACATCGTCGAGTTCAATATCGAAGACAACCAGCAAGTGTCTGCAGGTGATCTTCTTTTTGTCGTTGACACACGTCCATACGAGGCCGTTGTCGAACGATTGAAAGCAAAGCTTCTTCTTACGGATCTGGAAGTAGAGGCGTATCGTCAGTCGGTATTGGCTGCGGAAGCAGTGCTTGAGGAAGCTGTCGCGGAAGCTGACTATGCCATCGCTCACCATGCAAGGCTCGTTCCACTTCTGGAACAGAAATTCGTCACGCCTGATGAGGTGCAGAAGGCTTCCAGCATGGCGGATGCCGCCAGCGGTAGAGTTGCAGCTGCAAATGCCGAGTTGATCAGAGCCAAACGCCTTGTCGGCGATGAGGGTGAGATCAATGTTCGTCGTCGTGAAGTCGAAGCTTCGCTGGCGGATGCGGAGCTCAATCTGAGCTACTGCTATGTTCGTGCCCCGGTCGACGGCTATGTTTCAAATCTGAACATAGCCCGTGGTCAATATGCAAACAAGGGAGTTCAACTCTTCACGGTTGTAGATGATTCACGTTGGTACGTGCTCGCCAATTATCGTGAGACGCTCCTGAGACGTATTGAGCCGGGCATGGTTGCAGAGGTCTGGTTGCTGGCTTGTCCCGGCCAGTCGCTGCGAGGCGTTGTCCAAGGAGTCGGAAAGGCGATTTATCAGCCAGTTGGTGCATCGGTGGATGCGCTTCCTGATGTCCCTCCATCCCTTGATTGGGTTCGATTGGCTCAGCGATTTCCGGTTCGTATCGTTCTGGAGGACGCGCCAGATTGCAGTCTGCACAGTGGGGGGACCGCTACGGTCAGGATTCTTCCGGATCAACGAGCGGGTCAGCCTCGCGATGGGATTCTTGAGGACCCTCTCTCCTCCAACTGATTCAGGCTGAATCCCTGCAGCAGCAGAGATGAGGCCTGATCAGGCCTCGTATCGGCTGTTCTGGTCCAATATCGACTATTGGTGTTTCGGAAGCGGGATCGCTGGAAGTAGACTGAGACGGGGGCTCAGGTACGTCTTGGAGGCTGGTTGCGTACCGCCAGCGATGAGAGGGAGCACGGATCGTGATGATTGAATCCAGGGGGAACTCAATGGTGTCCAGAGCGTGGGCCATTCTGGCTCTGGCCCTGTCGCTGTTGCTGCTTCCTGGGCAGTCGGCGGAAGCCCAGATTCGTGTGGCCAGCTACAACGTCGCCCAGTTGCGAGGTGAGCCAGATGCGCTGGAGGCTGTTCTGGATGAACTCTCATTGGATGATCGCACCGGTCCGGCTCATCCGGTTTCCATCTTCGTCTTTCAGGAAGTCACCCAGTCTACGTTTGACGCCTTGAGCGAAATGCTTGGCGAGGAGTATTCCGCAGGCACCTACACCAATTCAGGTGAGGACAACTACGGTGGAGCACAGGCGATGTTCTATCGTGCGGACACCTTGATCGAAATCGCCTCCGGGCATGATGGCACCTACACCGGTGCAGGACGTCGAGCACGGCGATGGCAGATGAGACTTCTTGGTTACAACGATCCGGTGGTTGATTTCTACGTGTACAGCGGTCACCTGAAAGCGGGTACCACCTCCGGCAGCAGTGAAGAACGTGTGTTCGGCATGACGAACATTCTGAACAACATGGGTGAGATCCCTCCGGGCTCCCACATCATTCTCTGTGGCGATTTCAACTTCTACAACTCCAATGAAGATGGCTATCAGCTGATGGTGGGTCATGAGTCGATCGACATCGTCGACCCGCAGGGAAATTCGAACTGGACCACAGGCTCATCAGCCATCAGGCATACGCAGTCACCCCGGACCATCTCTGCCGGGGGACTTGCTTCAGGTGGTCTTGATGATCGCTTTGATTTCCATGTCTCAACGGCCAACATGGCTGACGGGCAGGGGCTGGCCATGATTGACGGTACGAATCGATCCGTCGGAAATGACGGTTTGCATTACAACGACGCGATCAATGATGGCAACAACACCTACTACCCTTCTGATGTTCCAAGATCCAATACCCTTGCTGACAATCTGCATGATGCTTCGGATCACCTGCCGGTCTCCGCGGACTACATGATTCCTGCCGTGATGTCGGCCAGCATGTTCAATGCCGATATAGGCACCATCATTTCCGGTGCGAGCTTCGAGTTTTCCGTGAATGTCGCCAACTTGTGCGCGCCAGCCTATCCAGCTGGCGGTTCATCAATGTCCTGGTATCTGGATGGGACAGGAGGGATGGCGAATGTAGTTGGATCAGGTAATCTCGATCCAGACTCCTCCCAGTGGGTGCAGGTTCTCGTCACACCTGGGATTGAAGGTGATATTGATGGCGATCTGATTGTTCGATCCGATGACGATTTCGTTCAGGCTGAGCCAGCCGTTATTCCAGTTACAGGAACGGTCCTCAGGCATGCCGATGCCTCCTTCTCGGAAGAGTCGGATATCAACTGGAATGTCGTGTCTGATACGTTCGCCGCAGACAGTGGAATACAGACCATCGAGGTTCCACTCTGGAACTTCGGCTGGGATTCACAGCAGGCAAGTCTTGATCTTGACGGGGTTTCAGGTCTCGATGCTCCATTCGTCTTTGCGGGAGGACTGGTAGAAGGCTTGACGGATGGTCAGGCCACCTTGTCCTTCACTCTTGACACCGACGGGATGGCTCCCGGGCTGGTGGTTGATGCGTTGCAGATCCTCGCCAGCGATCAGGATCTGCCGGGCGCAGAGGATCAGGTACTCAACCTCAGCCTTACCATCACGATTGATGAGGCGCCGCCTTCAGGGTGTGTTGGTGATATCGATGGTTCCGGGCAGACGGATGTTGAAGATCTGTTGGCGGTACTGGATGGATTTGCAACGCTCTATGACGTTGATGATCTTCTGGAAGTCATCGGTGACTGGGGTTGCACGAATCCCTAGTCGTGCAATCCTGCGGCATGAACAGCTTCAACTGATCGCCATTTCATTCCCTGCGAGTTCTCTGGAGATGACCTCTGCATCCGAACGAGGGATCCAGCCTGATTCTCCATTGTGAAGCTCGATATGCAGCCAGTCGGGTCGTTCTTCAAGCACTCGGAATTCAAGACCTTGATTGACCGGTTCCTCAAACTGCGGGGAGTAGCTTTCCGCGTTGCCTTTGCGTACGACGACTTCATCCTTGATCAGAACTCCCTGAAGATGGCGATCGTCACCTGAGATCGTCAAGATGGTTGAAATGCCGAAGGCAATCGAAGCAGTAGCAGCGATGCCTGCGAGCCAGCGGAATCCAGCGTACCTGACCCAGAGGCGAATCAGAACAGCAACCCAGAGGAGGCTCCAGGCCGTCCCGAAGATGATGAGTCTCCATTGGACTGGCCAGTTGCTGTGCCAGAATGTGAGTCTTTGAAGCAGCTCATCCGAGCCTTCTGCGCTGACCTGCGGGCGTACCAATGTTCTGGCATAGGACAGATTGGCCTCCACTCTCGGGTCATCGGGGGCCAGACTGCTTGCTCTGAGATAGTTCGCAATCGCCTGGCCAAGGTCGCCTGCCTGGAAGTATGCGTTTCCGAGGTTGTAGAAAAGATCCGGGTTGATGATCCCGTCGTCAACCAGAATCTGAAAGCGCTTGGCTGATTCCCTGAATCTGGCATCAGCAGATTCGGGGTCGCTGCGAAGCAGTGCAGCCCCTGAATCGTATTCAGCCTGGGCTTCTGCAAGAATCTGTTCCTGTTGTGTGCGGTCAAGTCCGGATTCCGCTTCGGCTGCGAAGGCTGGAGTCTGGGTCCATGGGATCAGGCATACAAGGATGAGCACGATTCTATTCATGACTGGCATGCTTTCTGGCTGGTCTTCAGTGTGTCCACGGCTTCCAGTCGCGTGATCATTGCTTCTGCAGTCCTGGTCAGGTTGGCGATGTCGCCTGTGCCTCCACCAGCATACTGGAGTAGTTCACATTGGCTGATCAGCTGATCAACTTCATGGACAAGTGGTTCATCAGTGTTGCAGCTTCGCAAGGTCGCAATAGCATCTCCACGCATGAAGCCTGCAGGTGTCTGGCCAGTACGATCTGCAACATAGGTGCAGATGGCTTCAATGATCGCCGCAGGCTGGCTTGATTCCGGCATGTTGCTCACGGATGAAAGAGTGATCAGGGACTGCCTGCCGGCTCGCCGTGATCGAATTCGTTCAGGGTCTGCGAGATGTCCACGCATGCCATGGCGTGCGCCGGCAATGGCGATGATCGCCAGTGGTGGAGTCAGAAGCAGGATCAGGAGCCAGAGCGTGCCAGGCTCTTCCGAGTTGGCAAGAAGACGATCTGCCCCGGTGTAGTTGGCAAGGATGCCTCCTGACACACTGTGGAGGTTGTTGCCTGGCATCTTGTTTACGGCACCGGCGATATCGGAGGAGTTGATCGTTTCCGAAGGTGAGACTTCCAGGAGAATCGGGCGACTCTCGCTTGTGGAATAGGTATCTTGTCGTGGGTCAAAGAAGGCGTAGGAGAGAGGCGGAATCGAAGTCACATCGTCGCGTCGAGCCCGGATGGTCTGGGTGAAGGTCTTCCTTCTTCCATTGACGACTCCGGCGAGATCCTCGCGGGGAACACGGAAGTCGCGTTCCAGTTCGGGCATCTTGTCGAGTTCCGGGGCGGGAAGTACGTCCATGTCAAATGCTGTTTCTCCCTTGTCCGTGATGGTCATGATCAGTGTGATCGGGTCTCCCACGGCAACCGTTGTTGGTGAGGCGGTTGTGGTGATCTCGAATTTCCCCACTGCACCATTGAAAAGCGGGGGACGCCCTTCTGCTGGCAGAGGCAGTACTTCGACTCCCCGGCAGGTGGCTTCGGTGGAGATGGGGCGTACCTGATCGATCTTCAGGCTTGGTCCGAAGAAAGACCGCTCTCGAAGAAGAGAGACAGGGTAGTTGATCCGTATCGTGATGTCCGAAACATCAAGTGGGCCTGTCGCGACGGGTCGAACTTCTGCCTGAATATCGTAGAGGTAATAGTTTTCGCGATTGCCATTTTCATCGCGAAGCGTCTGGGCTCGCCCCCGCGGCACGCGGCGGTTGGTGTACAGGTCAATCATGGTTTCAGTGAACGGTCCCCAATCACTGTTGGCATCGATCAGTGACCACATTTCCCTCGCATCGGGCGATACGTTGTAGGTTGAATCAGTGAACTGCTTGACCATGATCTGAAGGGTGAGTGTGGTTGATTCGCCCTGAATGATTCGATTCGGATTTCCACTTACTTCTGCTCGGAGCAGTCCATGGTTCTCCGACGGTCGGAACGTCAGAGTGACGGGGCGACTCTGCAGCGTCTGACCATCAACAAGAATTGGAAATGATGGGATCTCGTAAGTGCCTGGTTCTTCTGCAACGACTGCAAAGGTGTAGGTGATCTGTGTGCTGTCAGTCCTTACACCGTTGGCAATTCGTGTCATCGAGGATTGGTTGCCTGTGATGCGTTCAATATTCAAGCCATCGATCGCTGGCATCACAGGTGGTTCCCATTCCGTTGCATCCTTGATGGTGATATCGATCGGAATGGCAGTGCCGGCATAGCCTTCTGTGACAGAAGTGGTCTGCTGTGCGGTTCCCTGAGCCAGTGCCGTGTCGTGGATACAGACACCAAGGAAGATGCTCAGAATGGCCATGATGTTGGAGAGGTGAGTGTGTTTCATGCCAGATCACCAGTCCTTTCCAGTTGAGGCCGGTCCGCGAGAGGCAGCTTCTTCTCGTGCTTCACGACGGGCTTTTTCACGATCTCTGACCCGTTGAAGCAATCGCTTCGCTTCTTCTCGTGTCATGCCCTCATCTGCAGAATCGATCTGTGCTTCCTGAGCATTATCTTCAGATTCACTTGATTCCTCATTGCCGTCCTGTCCCATCAATTCATTCATTTTCTCGAGCAGCTCCTCCTCGATCTGATCGAGACGTTCCAGCATGTCCTCCAGTTGTTCAGCCTGTTTCTGCTGTTCTGGTGTACGGCTATCCTCTGGGGGCAGCTGTTGAAGCATTTCCTCGACCTGTTGTTCCTGTGATCGGAGTTCTTCCAACTGCTCCTTCAGCTCGTCAAGTTGATCCTGACGGGACTCCTCTTCCTGCTGCTCCTCTGGGGCCTCTTCAGAATCAGTTGATTCTTCCATCTGTTCCTGAAGTTGCTTTTCCAGCTCTTCAAGTTGATCAATTGCATTCTGGATCTGTTCCATCTGCTGTTTCTGCTGGTCAGTCAACTGATCTTCGTTCTGTTTCATCTGCTCCATCATGTCCTGGAGCTGTTGTTTCTGATTCTGGATCTGTTCCATGGCCTGCTGCTGCTGCTGCTGCTGCTGCTGCTGCGAATCACCCTGGCCTTGGTTCTCATTTTGTTGTTGTGATTCGTCTTGTTGCTGCTGTTCCTGCTGTTCTTGATCCTGCTCTTGCTGCTGCGAATCACTTTGGCCCTGATCCTGGCTCTGTTGCTGTTGCTGTTGCTGCTCTTGCTGTTGCTGTTCTTGCTGTTGTTGCTGCTCTTCCAATTCCTGCTGCTGTTGCTGCAGTTGCTTGATACGTCGCCAGGTCAATTCTCCATTGGCCCTTGCATCCGAATCTTCCTCGCCCCTTCCTATGGACTGGCGATAGTGACTCATGGCTTCCTTGAGCTGGTCCTGTGCCTGCTTCAGCGATTTGATCGCGTCATCCGTTTCCTGGACCTGTGGCTGCATTTGAGCCTGCTCAAGTGGTTGCATCGCATGGCGGTAGGCCGCATTGCCCTGGTTGTAGGCGGCAACGGAGGCGAGATCGTATTGTGCTTCGGCAGTTGCTTGTTCAGCAGCCTGTGCAAAGAGATCTTTGGCCGCTTCGTAGTCACCCATGCGGTAAGCCGTCACAGCCTCATTGAAGACAACTCGGGGATCAGGATCCTTCATTTTCTGTCGAGCGTTCTTCAGTGCGGTTCGTGCCGTGGCATCATTCCCGGCATCAATGGCAGCCTGTGCATCACGCAGCAGCTGGTTGACACTTCGTGACTCGAGGTCCAAGGTTGATTCGCCAGCCGGTGCAGGTGTGACAAGGAGGCTGATTGTCAGAAGCAGAGTCGTCATCATGCCACCGCTCCTTGTGCAGCCAGTCTCAGTTGCGGGTTCATGGCCTGCTGACGCGCCAGTCTTCGGCGACGTTGCCCCATGAATGAATCAAGAAGAAGGAGCAGAATGGCAGGCAGGACCAGCCATCGATAGCGGGGGATATGTCGCTCTACCGTTGCCGTTCCCTGATTTCTTCCGGCACCTGGAGCAATCGTCTGTTCGTAGATTTCAGCAAGGTCAGCATTGCTGGTTCCCGCGGGTACATACAGCCCGCCACCGGCAGCGGCGATATCCTGGAGCAGTTCGGGCTTGAGCTGGCTCCAGACCTGTTCCCCCTCGTGCGTCAGCCAGCCAGATTGGCCGCCGTTGGTCACCGGAATCCTGGCGCCCTCGGCGGCATTACCGATCCCGACGGTATAGACACGGATTCCCTTTGCTTCAGCCTGAGCGGCAGCTTCAATGGGATAGCTGTCCATGTCGTCACCATCACTCAGCACGATGATCGCTTTGTGGTCTTCCAGATCATCCGTGAAGGCTTCCGTGGCTTCGCGAATGCCATCGCCGATCAATGAGCCACCTCTGCGGCCAGTTGAAATTCCCGTTTCATCGAGTGCCAGTCGAAGTGCGCTGTAATCAAGCGTCAGAGGAACCGTGATCGATGGGTCGCCTGCCACGGTCACCAGCCCGACACGATCTCCTCCCAGAGACTCGAGAATGTCCTCGATGTACTGTTTGGAACGGTCGAATCGATCTGGCTTGACATCCTGTGCAGTCATCGATCGTGATGTATCAAGGACAAAGAAAACGTCGATTCCACGTCGTTGGAGTTCCTGATAGCGGACTCCCCAGCGGGGATCCAGCATGGCCGCCACGATCAGAATCAGGGTGGCCATGATCAACCAGGGACGCAGACGCCTTCGTCCAGGGCTTGAGGAGATCGTCAGTTCCCGGGCAAGCTTGTTTCCAGCAAATCTCTGCAGCGCACGGTTTCGCATCTTTGCGGCCATGAGCAGCGTGATTCCGGCGGCCAGTATGGCCCAGAGCCAGAAGAGGTTGTCCAGATTGTTGAACTGAAGTTCCATGGGTCAGATCAGCTTGATACGAATTTCAGGTCAGGGGAGTTTGCGGTAGAGCGTTGATGCGAGGAGGATTTCCAGCAGCAGGGCGATCATGGGAATCAGCAGCAGCGGTGGGAAACTGAATCCGCCAAGTCGCACGGGCTGTACGGCCATGTCTTCGTATTGCATGTATTTCTGCTGCTGGATTTCCGAGCGTTCCAGTTCATCGATGGATTGATAGATCTCTGCAAGAGATTCCAGATTGGTGGCGCGGAAATATCGCCCTCCGGTTATCTGGGCCATCTCCTTCAGGACCTCTTCGTCCAAGGAGTAGTTTCGGCGTTGAGGCACCATCTGGCCGGTTCTGGGATGCGGCATGGGGACAAGCGGGCTGCTTTCATTGCCTGCACCGATCGTATAGATCTTGATCCCGTATTCCTCGGCCAATCGTGCCGACTCGAGGGGCTGTAGTTCACCGCTGGTCTGTTCGCCGTCAGTGAGCAGAATGATCACCCGACTCTTGATCTGGTCGTCCAGTCGAAGATCTTCCCGATCCTTGAGTGAGGTCAGCTTGGATACCGCAAGGCCAACGGCGTCGCCGATTGCCGTTCCACTTTCAGGTCCAAGTTGAGCAGTCCTGATCTTCTTCAGGATGTCCACGAGATGCTTGTGATCAAAGGTCATGGGACTGTTGCTGTCGGCGAAGGAGCCGAATGTGATCAGCCCGATCAAGTCGCTTGGTCGGCCGGGCCTGTCTGCTTCAGGATCATCGCCGAGTACGAAGTCAGCGACGACGTCCTTCACGGCATCAAGTCGATTGATGACAAGATTGTTGCGTTTGAAATCCAGTGCAGACATGCTGTGAGACCGGTCGACGACCAGTTCGATCGCCACGCCATCCGAATTCACCTGAGTGATTGCGTCAGCTCGCATGGGGCCGGCCAGGCAGATGATGAGGCCTGCGATCGCAATGGTTCGAAGTGTGGGAATGATCCATCGGGTCTTCTGGACCATCGTTCTTGAGACCATGGCCACCGTGGTGGTTGAGCTGAAGGCGACAGCAGCCTTTCGGCGACGGCCTGCCCAATTCCACCACAGGAGCGGGAGAACAAGGAGTCCAAGGAGAACCCAGATCATGCCATCGGGAAAGTCGATCATGCAGCGGACCTTTCCGTCAATGACTGTTCTTCTCGAGGTGCGGTTTCCTCGACAAAGCTGCGTGCCTGCTGGAGTGCTGCTTCGCCCGTTTCAATTGATGGCTCATGTCTTGCGAACTTCACCATGTCCGCCGATCGAAGAAACTGATCAAGCGACTGTTGTTGGGCAAGTGTGAGCAGGTCGCCCTGGCTCATCGCGGTCAGAAATTCAGGTGTCGTCGCCTTGGGGGCCTTGAGACCGAAGCGTCCTTCGATGTAGTGCCTGAGGATATCCGTGAGACGCACATAGAATTGCTGCATGTCACCTTCTTGAAGAAGTCTTGAGTGCGCCAAGGCATCGAGATCACGTCGTGCCTGATCTTCAGGTGAAAGTTCGGGTATCTCTTCCAGTCCTCGTCCTCGCATGACCAGAGTGATCACGGCAAGAAGCAGAAGCGTACCGAAACCGATCGAGGCCCAGATCCACAGAGGCCATGGATCAATCATTTCGACTGGTCCTCGAATCTCGCGAAGTCCGGACTCGGCCGTGACGGCTCCAATGAGACTGATCACTTCGATGTTGATTGCATCGGTATTCACGGAACCTTCGATGGGTAGTTCGGCCCGATTGTCCTTGAAGACGATCGACAGTCCAGGAATGGTCGTGTCTCCGGCTTCGAAGGTATCCAGAACAAGAGTCTGATTCCAGCTTCTTCCGCTCATGCCTGCTGGCAGCGGGAGGTCTTCTCGGCTCGTCTCGGTGAGAACGTGGAAGTTGCCGATGGTGCCGTTGGCATTGGGCGTGATCATGGGCATGGAGATGCGGACATCATTGGCCGTGATGGCTTCGATCTCGAGCTTCAGTGGTTTGCCTACTTCCACCTGGCCTGGTGTGGCAGTGACGGTGACTTCGACCGGACCGCGTGTCGCGGTGGTCTTGATGCCTCCATCACGAGTCTGTTCAACCTGGCCGTCACAGGCTTGGAGCAGGAGCACGGTGATCAGAGCGAGGATGGAGTTCACCTTCATCATCGATCTCTTCGAGCCTCCCGTGATTTGAAGAACTGGCTCAGCGTTTCCACGAATGGCTGGTCAGTATCCAACGCAAGTTGGTCGATTCGGTTGCTGCGCATCCATTGGTGTCGATCTTCCGCTTTGCGGGCGGCCATGGCCGCGACTTCTCTGCGGACACGGGCAGAGCCAGTGTCGACGAGAACCAGCTCGCCTGTTTCGTTGTCCTCGAGTTCAACAAGCCCCACATCTGGCAGCTCTCGTTCGCGAGGGTCATGGATATCGACGGCAATCAGATCGTGTCGACGACGTGCCACCTGAGCGGCTCGATGCCAGCCATCATCCTCGAAGTCCGAAACCAGAAAGGCGACGCATTTACGCTTCTGAATCCGGGTCAGATACTCCAATGCGGCATCGATATCGGTTCCGGTTCCAGATGGCTCGAACGCCAGGAGTTCGCGGATGACCCTCAGGACATGCCGTGGCCCCTTGCGAGGGGGAACGAACTTCTCCACGTGATCGGTGAAGCAGATCAGCCCGACATTGTCATTGTTCTTGATGGCTGAAAAGGCCAGCGTTGCACAGACTTCCGCGACGAGATCACGTTTCATCTGATCGCCGGATCCGAATCGCTGGCTTCCACTCATGTCGACCACAAGCATGACGGTCAGTTCACGTTCTTCTCGGAAGTTCTTGACGTGAGGTCGCCCGGCTCTGGCACTGACATTCCAGTCGATGCGGCGCACATCATCGCCGATCTGGTACTCGCGGACTTCCTCGAATTCCATGCCCATGCCCTTGAAGGCGGAGTGATACTGTCCAGCAAGCAGTTCATCCACGACACGTGAGGTCGTGATCTCGATGCGCCTGATTCGGCGGAGCAGTTCCTTGGGGATCATGGTCAAGTCTCCTACGCGTGAGCGAGGGGGACGGAGGGTGAGTGGTTCAGTGGTGCGACGAGTTGACGTTCAACGAAGTGCTCACGGAACCCGTACGTTGTCCAGGATCGTCTTGATCACGTCCTCGGATGTTTTTTCCTCGGCTTCAGCTTCATAGGTCGTTGCGACCCGATGTCTGAGCACGTCCATCGCGAGATCCTTGACATCCTGAGGTACGACGTATCCGCGGCCATCGAGGAATGCATTGGCTTTCGCACACATGGCCAGGGCCAGTGAAGCACGGGGAGAACCGCCGTATTCGACCAGATTGTCGAGGTTGCGGTCGATGGTCCCAGGTTCACGTGTCGCGAAGATCAGATCAACGATGTATCGCTCGATCTTTTCATCGATGTAGATCGCATCCACGAGTTTTCGAGCCTTCATGATGTCATCTGGCGACATCACCGAGGAAATAGATGTTCTTGGTGAAGTGCTGGACATGCGTTTCAGGATCTGGTGTTCTTCATCACGGGTTGGATAGCCGACGACGACCTTCATGAGGAAGCGGTCGACTTGTGCTTCCGGCAGGGCGTAGGTGCCTTCCTGTTCGAGCGGGTTCTGGGTCGCAAGCACCAGGAATGGTTGAGGTAAGGCATGGGTTTCCTTGCCGATGGTCACCTGATGTTCCTGCATGGCTTCCAGCAGGGCGCTCTGTACCTTCGCAGGTGCGCGGTTGATTTCATCAGCCAGAACAATGTTGGCGAAGACCGGCCCTCGATTGACAACAAACTCGCCGCTGTCAGGTCGATAGATCAGTGTGCCGATGACATCTGCCGGCAGCAGGTCGGGAGTGAACTGGATCCTCTGAAAACTGGTATCAACTCCCTGAGCGAGACTTGATACGGCCAGCGTCTTGGCAAGGCCAGGAACACCTTCGATCAGAAGATGACCGTTCGCGAGGATGCCGATGATCATTCGGTGCAGGAGTTCATCCTGACCAACGATGACCTCATGAATTTCACGTTGAAGTCTGCGGAATGGCTCACTCGCAGCCTGAACCTCATTTGCGATCTGGTTGATGTCTGATTGAGTGGTCATTGGCTGATCGGACTTGGCTTGGGACATTCGTGGGAACTCGTTAAAGGATTGATTTCCCGTTTGGGCGGTCGTCATGGCTGTTTCTCCAGATGATCTGGCCCATTCTGGAATCCAGTTCAGGGCCTGCCATGCCGTACGAGCCACCCCCGGGACGGGTTCGTCCAAGATGATAACGGGCTGCGGCACTACACTGCGGCCTCTGGGAAGCCCCTTTCCCGGGTCATTCAGGACGATTCTTCATGTCTATCTTCTTCAAGAAGCACCACCGCCATGTCTTGCTCGAGAAGCCCTTTCCTGAGGAATGGGACGCAATCATTGCGGCAGACCTCCCCTATGAGCGAATGCTGGAGGATGCAGAGCGAAAGCATCTGCGTGATCTGGCCAGAATCATCATCGATGAGAAGCACTGGGAGGGGTGTGGGGGTCTTGAAATTGATGATCGTGTGAAGGTGGTCATTGCGGTTCAGGCAGCCGTGCTGCTCCTGAATTGGGAAATGGACATCTTTCACAATGTCCGTACCTTCCTGATCTATCCAGGAGCCTATCACCAGAGCCAGGAAAGGCAGGGGGGGGATGGTCTCGTGAACAGCGGAACCGTCAATCTTGGGGAGGCCTGGTACAACGGGCCCGTGATCTTCTCCTGGAAGGATGCGCTGGAATCCGCTCACAATCCAGGCCGCGCCAACAACGTGGTCTTCCATGAGATGGCCCATACCATCGACATGCTCACTGGACAGACCAATGGCACTCCGCCATTGCGTGATCGGAACCACTATCCACTCTGGCATGAGGTGATGACCAGGAACTTCCAGGAAATCCGCAAGGTGTATGAGTCAGGCCAACGAGATGTCATTCGTGACTATGGGGTCGTGAATGTGGCCGAATTCTTCGCTGTCTGTACCGAGACTTTCTTTGATGCGCCAGTTCCGTTCAAGAAGCACCGGCCGGAACTGTATGCGGAATTCGAGCGGTTCTATGGTCAGGATCCTGCTGCTCGATTCGCGAAGCAAGGCCGTTGAACTCCTGTTGGAATTCAGGTCCGCTCGACCAGTCGATCGATCAGATAGCTTGACTCAGTAAGGGCCGTCTGGGCAAAGTCACCGAAGAAGTCCCGTACCTCTCCGAAGGTCTCACGGAATCCTTCCTGATCGCCGGACATGATCAGATCTCGCATTTCATTGGCAGCCTTGGTGAAGGCGGCCGTCACGGCATCTGAATTCGGATTCGTCATCTCGATGGCTGAATACAGGTCCGGCGACTGGGCAAAGTGACGGGCGGCCATCAGAATTTCCATGTGATAGATCGGTGAGGTGAACTGCAGCGATTCCTCGATGGAAACACCCAGTTCCTGCATGGTTCGACCGATCACTTCAGTCGAGTAGTGGGTCAGGACCTGAACCACCGACATGATCCGATCGTGCTGCTCAGGCGTCGTTTCGATGGCTTCCAGTCCGGCAGCCTTGAAGGCTGACTGGAGCCATAACATCCAGGCCTCATTGTTGAGGCGCCCGGGCGTCATCACGACACGTTGGCCCTGAAGTGAATTGATAGCTGGACCGAAGAGTGGGTGAGTTCCAATCACCGTTGCCTTGCTGGATTCAACCATGGCTGCCACTGGATCCCGCTTGATCGAGGTCACGTCGATCAGCAGGGAATCCTCTCGACAGCATGGGCCGATCAGTTCGATGACATCACGTGTCGCACGGATGTTGACGGAAATCACGGTGACATCAGCCTGCTCAGCGGCTTCTTTTGGTCTCAGCGTGGTGTCAAGATCAGCGATCAGGACTTCGTGTCCCTGCTCCTTGAACATCTTGTTGAGGCATTGGCCCATGCCGCCTTTGCCACCGATGATGGCGATGGATCGAGGTTCGACCTGTACCGGTACGGCTGCCCTGAGCGAAGCCTGTCTGTCGCGACTGGCCCAGAGGATGACCCTGAAAAGGGATTCCACGACCTCTGGACTGATTCCGTCCGCCAGGCCCAGCGTCCGACGGGCTTCCAGCATCCGCTGCTCTCGACCGGAATCGCGGATGGGATAACCGCTGTTGCGTTTCACGTCCGCGACCTTGGCGACCAGATCATTTCGTTCGGCGAGCAACTCGACGAATCGTCGATCAAGAGCATCGATGCGTTCGCGCAGTTCGAGCAGATCTGGAGGGACGGAGTCAGGCATGAATCAAGGCAGTGGTCAGAGGCATGTTGGGGGGTTTGAACTTCGCCCAGACTGTACACGACCCCGAAGCGGGCTGTACCATCTGGCCCGGACTGGACAGGCCAGAGATGCCCATTGATGATCCAGCCAGGAAGCTCCTACGAGAGGAAATGATGATGTCACAGGAAACCGCCACAATGCCCCATACCAGTTCTGCTTTCGTTCAGGATTTCATGGGTTATCTGGAAGACCGTGCTCCCGGACAGCCAGAGTTCCATCAAGCTGTTCAGGAGGTTGTCGCCTCTCTGGAGGTCGTACTTGAGGCTCACCCTGAATATCGGAAACATCGGATTCTTGAGCGAATCGTCGAGCCAGAGCGAGTTGTCCAGTTCCGTATCGCATGGATGGATGACGAGGGCGACATTCAGGTCAACCGGGGCTACCGGGTTCAATTCAACAGTGCCATCGGTCCTTACAAGGGTGGACTTCGATTCCACAACTCAGTCAATCTGAGTGTCCTCAAGTTCCTTGGTTTCGAACAGATCTTCAAGAACAGCCTCACTGGTCTCCCCATTGGAGGAGGCAAGGGTGGCAGTGATTTCTCCACATCAGGTCGATCCGACAATGAAGTCATGCGGTTCTGCCAGTCATTCATGACCGAGCTGCAGCGTCATATCGGGCCGGATACTGATGTGCCTGCTGGCGACATCGGTGTAGGGGGTCGTGAGATCGGATACATGTTCGGTCAGTATCGGCGAGTCACCAACAGCTTCACCGGAACGCTGACAGGTCGTGCCCCCGATTGGGGTGGCAGCCTGCTCCGTCCCGAGGCAACAGGATATGGCTGTGTCTACTTCGCGGCTGAAATGCTTCAGGCCCAGGGTCGTACCCTTGAAGGCATGGACTGTCTGGTTTCCGGCAGCGGAAATGTGGCCCAGTACACCACGGAAAAACTCAATGAGCTGGGTGCGAAGGTCGTGACGCTGTCTGACTCCTCCGGATGGATTCATGATCCCGAAGGTGTGGACAATGAGAAGCTGGCCTTCGTCATGGATCTCAAGAACGTACGTCGAGGCCGTATTTCCGAGTATGCCGAGCGTTACGCCAGTGCGACCTTCCATCCAGTGGATGATGGTGCAGACGGCAACCCACTATGGAGTGTTCCGGCTGACGCAGCCTTCCCATCGGCTACCCAGAACGAAATCCACGGAATTGATGCACGACATCTGGTGGAAAACAATGTTCAAGTGGTAGCTGAAGGTGCCAACATGCCCACGACGGCTGATGGTCAGGCGATTTTCCTGGAGCATGGCGTCCTCTATGGGCCTGCCAAGGCTGCCAACGCAGGTGGTGTTGCCGTGTCCGCTCTGGAGATGTCACAGGCGAGTCAGCGTCTGCGATGGACACGTGAAGAAGTCGATCAGAAACTTCGCAGCGTGATGTCTGGTATTCATACGGCCTGTGTCCATGCGGCAACGAAGTATGGCCATGAGGGGAACTACATCGATGGATCAAACATCGCTGGTTTCACCAAGGTTGCGGATGCCATGATTGATCAGGGACTGCTGTAGCGATCAGCATGCCTCACGAGTCGTTTTTGTGTATTTGTTTGCGGGGATTCCCGAACGATTGGTATAGTCACTGTGTCGAAGCCTGATCGCCACAATTCAGGTGGCAAGTCTGATCAGCTCCCGACACCTTGGAGAATTTCATCAGGATCGTCTAGGAAACCGTCGTTTCCATTGGATGCCTTGATCACATTCGTGATGTCGCTATCCTCAGGCGGTCAGACCTCGGAGTCATGCTCTTGAGTTGTACCAACGACGTTGAACGTCGCGAGACATTTGAGTTCGGAGACCGTGTGCGCATGGCCAAGTTTCCCGAATGGGGAGTTGGTGCGGTGACGCGTGTGGAGACTGTTCCAGTCAAGGGTATGCCGACTCAGCGGCTTACGATCCGATTCCCAAACGCGGGTCTTAAGACGCTCAATGGTGAGATCGCAGCGCTTGAGCGTGTTGAAGCAGAGGCTCCTGCTGCAGAAGCTCGAGTTGATCGAATCGCCAGTATCGACCGGATTGCCGAAGATGAAATGATGGCACCGCTGGCCAGTCGGAAGCTCCTGGAAGTCATGCTTGCTATACCGGAGTCCTGCCGTGATCCATTCGTCACGCTGGAGTCACGTATCGCCGCCACAATCGATCTCTATCGATTCGATAATGGAGGTCGAGGGCTGATGGACTGGGCGGTCATTCAGACCGGACTTGATGATCCTCTTTCCCGGTTCAACCGGCATGAGCTGGAGGAACACTACAGCCGCTGGAGCGGGGAACGTGACGCGCATCTACAGAAGCTGCTTCGCGATGCCCGCGAGGCTGGATTGAATACTGATCAGCTGCTCAGTGATGCCTCTCCGGTCGCAAAGGCGGCCATTCGTCGAGCACGCTAAAGCAGCAAGTTGCTCATTTTTGTAATTGAGACAGGCGGCCCTCGAGTCTTCAACTCGAGGGCCGCGTTTGTTTGGAGACCATGTTGGGGGGGTACTCAACGATGTGACCTGGTTTGATTTGAAGCCCTCGCTGTCGATTGCCCTGCGCGATTCAATCTCGATCGATTGCTGTTGGCGCTCGAGGACTTTCCTGAGTTTCGACTGCTCTTGTCCATGGTTCGCTCAATCGCTTTGATGACATCAAGTGCGTCTACGCCATCATCGCCATTTAAGTCTGCTTCTGGATTGAATCGCTCGCGGCCGAGATTGACCAGGACATCTTCAAACACGATCCAGGGGTCATATGGCGGCTGTATGTTGTAGTAGCGTCGGGGTTTGATTCTGGAAAAGTTGCTGATGCTGAACGTTACATCCCAGTTGGCGTTTGCTCCGGTCTGTCCTGCTTGCCCAGGTTCCATATAGGGCAGATTGATGCCTGATGCGGCTGCGATGACCAATCGGTAGGTGCCTGCTGGAAGAAGTCCGTTCAGTACACCTTGAGCCTGTACGTCAGTCTGCTGGTCATCTGGCTGATGCACATCAGAAACCACAGCCATGCTCAGAGTTCCCGTCTTGGTGATTCGTTGCAGATGTACGAGATATTCCGCTTTGGCATCGTTTGTGCCGCCACATCCGGCATACAGGTCGTAGTCAAGTGACCAGCGGAAGGCTGCGTCTGCAACAAACGTCATCGTGGCCAGTGACGAGGCACTGCTGCCAAGGGTGGAATTACCGAACCAGTCATCGGTGAAGGCATGACTGGAACCTTCGCCATCAAAGAGAACTTTTTGTCCTGTGATATCAGCTTCTCCGCATGCTTGCGAAGTCTGGCTTGCCATGGCTGTTGCGCCCCATCCATTCGTAGGAGTCATGGCCTGCGTATCGTCTGCCCAGGAGCCGGACTCATGATTAGACATGAGGTCCGAGGTGTGATCCTGGGGATCCAGGCCATTGACTGTTGATTCAATCGAACGAATGTTATGGGTGACGGTGACATCGCCAAGGCTGATTGAAGTCGTGGTGACAGCTGCCGCTGCTGTCAGCAGCGTGTGGTGGATAGGGGGCATCTTTGGGTTCCTTTTGAGGGCTTGCGAATCATCTGATTCGCGAATGAGGGGGAGGGTGATGGAGGAATAGGGCAATCGCTCCGTATTCATCTAGGCAGCTCAAGGGCGAATGTGTGACCAGAGAACTCAGATTCCCTGAGCCACTTCAGATCACCCCTCATTTGGTGTTGTTCTGAATATCTTCAGGTTGCTTTCGATAGACACCATGTTGTCTGGGATCAACATCTGGCGCGATTGCTACGACCCAATTCGCTGCAGAACAACTCTGATCAGCGTTTTTGCAGCTTCAAAGTTGGTTTTTGAAGACTTGGCATGCCAGGTCCTCGGACGGGCCAGAAATTGCTTTCTTCTTTTCGTGGCGAGAGAAACCCTGCTTTGAATAAACACCAGAAATGAAGAGAAGAGAGTGTCATGAACGAACAGGTCTTTCAGGAACGATTCGCATTGCTGCTGAAGCGAATCAATGCACTGCCGGATGAGCAGAAGCTGGGATTGGCATCCCCGGGTGGAGAGAAGGAAGTCTGTGAAGGCGAGCTTTCCAAAGCGGTGGATGAACTACAGGACTCAATCGACTTTCTCAGATTGAGTGTCAAGTATCTGATGTTCGATCTGGAGGCTACGCGTCGAGAGAACGCCTACCTGCGTCGACTGCTCGAACAGGCGACCCGTCGTGATCAGGAGATTGATCAGGAACTCGAGGAAGACAATTTCTATCGGGATGATGAAGAGGAATGATGTTGGCCACGCCAGCGTGAAGAGGGGGGTTGGCGGATTTCCGCCATGCGTAACGGAACAGGTGGAGCCCCGGGTGCCATGATCCCGGAGAGCCGATCCACGGTGTTCAGCAGGACTGGCTCCACTGTTCCGTTGCATAAGAGGAGTGTTTGTCCCGCATTGGGGGTGCGGGATGAATCGAAACAAGCATCGTTATGGAGGAGGAACGTGCTTGTGATGGGGCGTGCCGGATGGATCCGGCCCGCCCCAATTTCATGCGCACTTCAAGAGCAAGCCGGAGTGGAACGCTTCATATACTGCAGTCATGTGTGGTCGTTATCTGATGACAAGTTCGCCATCGCTGGTGCAGGATTGCTTTGATCTGCGGAGCGAGCCGTCCATCATCGCAACCTACAACGCAGCACCGACGCAGTGTCTTCCGGTCGTTCGTGAGGGGGTTGATGGGAAAAGCTGTGGTCTGTTGAGATGGGGCTTGATCCCTTCTTGGGCCAAGGACAGTTCAATCGGCAACCGAATGATCAACGCCAGATCTGAAACCGCTGCTGAGAAACCTTCGTTTCGAGAGGCAATTCGATCTCGCCGTTGCCTGGTGGTAGCTGATGGCTTCTATGAGTGGAAGCGAGAGGGCGATCGCAAGAGGGCGTACTGCTTTCGCATGGGCGACGGGCTTCCATTCGGCATGGCGGGTCTGTGGGATCGATGGTCTTCGCCGGAAGGTAAAATGGTGGAAAGCTTCACCATTCTCACGACCGGCCCCAATCCGATGGTCGGCGAGGTCCATGATCGAATGCCAGTCATCATCGATCGTGAGCAGTACAGTCGCTGGTTGGCGTTGGATTTGACGGAACCCGGTCAGATCGCCTGTCTTCTGGGTTCATATCCAGCTGAATTGATGGACTCACATGAGGTGAGCGATCATGTGAACTCGCCACGCAACAACGATCCACGGTGTATCGAGCCGATCTAGAAGATCAGCCAGCTGAAGAACCCGAGCATGATGAGGACGACGATGATGATCGTCAGCCGATTCTGGGCATCGCGTTGGGTGCGTGGTTTGTTCGAGATGCGTCCACTGATCTGCATACCGCAAGCCGGGCAGAATTCCGCGTCGTCATAGACTTGTTCACTGCAGTCGGGGCAATAGCCATACTGATCTCGATTGAAACGATCGAGGTCCGAATCACTGGGGCCGTCATCAAGCCAGTCATTCATCGTTGATTCCGGGCTCGACGGATCGGTCGACGTTTGCCTTCCAGCCAGTTTTGATAATCGCGTTCACTCAGATTTCCGCCAGAGGTCATCGAGATGGAGATGTTTGCCGGACGAAGATTTCGAATGACGTTGTCAGGCCGTCCTGGTTCCTGAGTGAGCTGGACCGGTGTCGGGAAGGGGGCCCATGGTGCGGAGCGTGTCCACCCCCAGATGCCCCATGCGTCATAGGCGGTTGCGCCATCTCCGGGTGCAAATGACCAGGAGAGTGCGATGTTCTCCTTCAGATCCTTCCAGGTTCCGAAGAATCTCCAAGGGCGTTCTGGCTTCCAGGAACGCACGCCTGCATTCTGCATCTCCCAGGGCGAGAACGGTACCCAACCTGAATCGGGCAGAAAGAACTCCGCCCATGTGGTGGGTTCCTTGGCCTGCCGATTGAGCTGAGACAAGCCAATGACCGGCCGTGCAGGAATGCCCGCGGCTCGAAGCATGGCAACACAGACACAGGTGAGATCGGCCCGAGTTCCTCGTCCGGACTGGGCGGTCGCCAATGCGCCACTGACATTGATGCCTCGCATGGCAGTGCGATTTCCAATCAGACGATTGCCGCTCACTCCGATGTTCACGCAGCAGTACTGCACGATCTTCTTCGCAGCCAGATAGGGGCTGTTCATCCTGAGGTTGGTTCCAAAGATCTTCGCAAGCGTCTCCCTGAAGACCGGCTCATCCGACTCGATCAACGCTTGTGGTTGCAACGCAGCTGAGAGCTCTCCTGACCACTGGGCAGGCCATGGAGTGGCCATCGCGATTTCTTCATCAATCTGTGAGCTGAAACTCAGGATTTCCGCGGAGACACTGATGGTTGCGAAATTGGTCGCATTGACAGGCACCGGGGCCTGAATCATCGATTCGCCCTGAAGCCCCTTGCCCTTGATGGCGGTCTGTACATCCAGAAGTGAGACCTCGTTGTTGCCATTCAGCGAAGCGACTCGGAGCGTGTGCTTGCCGACTTCACTCCAGGGCCCATTCATGATCAGAGGCATGCGGAATGGACGTTGGTTGTTGGGTATATCCAGATCACGGATGGTGACGTCATAGGACATCCACCACAACTTGGCGGCATCTCTCTTCAAGGCGTTCTGTGGGATGGTGAGATCGGGCTGTGGCTGCTGCTTAGCGGGGGGCGTAGCCTGAGCACCAAGGAAGAGGGCGAGGATGATGGAGAGATACATCGGGTGGATATCCGGTTCAGAGGTCCAGGTGGATCCTAGAGTGGCAGGGTGGCCACGTCGTTGTAGATCCACTGATAAACGGTATTGAGGAACTGGGCGAGAACGAGATTGATCATGATGATCGAAAGGAAGCTGGCAACGAATGCCTGAGTTGTCGCACGGCCTACCCCTGCCGCACCTGGTCGGCAGGTGAAACCCTTGTAGCAGGAAATCAGTCCGATGCTCAGTCCAAAGAAGAAGGCCTTCACGAGGCCAACAGTAGGTTCATACCAGCTGACAAATCCTGCGGTGAAGCCCCAGTACTGGGTGGAGGGAACATCGTTGATGAGGACTGTGAACGTGTAGCCGCCGAAGACCCCAAGAAGATCGGAGTAGATGGTCAGGATCGGTGTCATGATCGCGCAGGCCAAAACACGTGGTACCACCAGATAGGCAATGGGGTCGGTAGCCATGGCCCGCATGGCATCCAGTTGCTCGGTGACACGCATCGTGCCCAGTTCGGCAGTCAATGCTCCTCCGACTCGACCAGCAACCATGACGGCTGCCAGCACGGGGCCGATCTGCTTCACGACCGACACATTGATGATGGCGCCCATCGTTCCTTGAAGCCCGACAGATTCAAACTGGACAAAGGTCTCCAGAGCAAGAATCATCCCGATGAAGGCGCCGGTGATTCCGATCACCGGGATCGAAGCGACACCCACCATGTAAATCTGTGGGGCGATGAGTCGCCAACGCAGCCAGATTCCCGGGCCGCGAAAGAACCATGCCAGCACCGAGAGGCAGAATTGAACAAACCGACCATAGGCGGTGATGAAGCCAAGGCTGTGGACCGGGTTCAGTCTGGAGGAGGCAAAAGACATGCGTCGCGGGAGAGTTTACCTCCCGCGACGCTGAGATTCAGTTGGAATGTCGAGGTGGTGGAACCCTATTTCATGGGTTCGTCGTATTCCTCTGCTGCTTCGACCATTTCGGTATCAGCGCCGGTTGTGGAATCGGCAATTTCATAGAGGAAGATCTCGACTCGACGGTTCATCGGAGTTCCGCCCGGGGTGTTGGCGATCAGCGGCTGGAATTCGCCCTTGCCGGCGATCGTCAGACGCTCAGGTGCTACACCGGATCGAACCAGCTCATCTCGAACAGCAATGGCTCGAGCTGCAGAGAGGTACAGATTGGTGGGGTACTTCGCTGCGGATCGACTGGGCTTCACATCATCGGTGTGTCCGACAACCATGATCTCGAATCCATCGGCTTCATCGGACTGCAGCACGTCGGCCAGCGCGGTGAGATTCTCACCTGCATCTCGCTTCAGGACAGCCTGCCCTGAATTGAAGGTGAAGTCGCTCATGAAGCGAAGTGCGCCAGTCTGTTCGTCATACTCCATGCCATCTGGATTCGTCGCTGCGAGTGCAGCGAGGCGACGTGAGACGGTTCCCGGGAGTGCATTGATCTCCATCTCGCTCAACTGGATGGCGAGATCGCGATTGTTCAAGGACAGTTCCTCAACCGTTCCCTGGACGGTTTCATATTCAGACTGCATCGCCGTGAGGTTCAGGCGGGCATCTTCAAGCTGCTTGTCGCGACTCATCAACTGGGATTTCATCGCGTCACGCTCATTGGTGACATTGACCAGTTGCTCCTGAAGCGAACGTCGCACCTGAAGTGATTTCTCATACTTCTCACCGGACACACAAGCGCCGAGCATCAGGATCGGTGCAACAAGGCCACAGACAACCAATGGACGAACAGCAATCATGAGGGGTCTCCCTTCCCTAGGACATGCCAGATGCAACCTCACCATCTCCGATCGATGGGATTGCCCGGCGGGTTGCTAGTGTATGGGGGATCAGGAGTCGCCGCATGTCAGAGGACCGGGGTATAACCGGTGGACAGAATTCAGGACCAGTGCTGGTTCACGCAGCCGCTGCGGTCGATGCCCGTGGGGTCATTGCCCCGGCGGCCATGGTGTTGGATGGAGGGGAGATTCTTGATCTGGGCTCCCCTCAGCAGATAGGCCCCGTTGCAGGTGGCATGGTTCTGGATGCCCGTGAGGAGGTCCTCCTGCCCGGTCTGGTCAATGCTCACTGTCATCTGGATCTGAGTGGACCAGGGCCAGTGCCGCCAGAGTCCAGCTTTTCGGAGTGGCTTGATCGGGTACTGGCCTTGCGAGGGGATTCGACGCCTGCAGCCATGGCCAAGGCAGTTGAGAAAGGCATCGAATTGAGTCTGGCAGGTGGGACGGCTTTCGTCGGGGATATTGCTGGATTTCCTCGCAGGCCTCAGCTGGACGCGCTTCGAGCGAGCAACCTCGGGGGGACCTGTTTCCCCGAGTTCTTCGGTCTCGGCGATCGTCAGCCGGCAACCTGTTCGGAGATGGCTGCATTTCTCAGAGATGCCGGCGTAAAGGATCAGGCGGTCCGTTGTGGCCTGTCTCCTCATGCACCGTATTCCTGTGGCCCGGAGGTCATTCGTCATGCGGTTGCTCATGAGGTGCCGGTTGCGATCCATGTTGCGGAGAGTCTTGATGAAGCACAGTTCCTTGCGGATGGGACCGGTGCTTTCCGGGAGAAGACCGAACGTCTCGGCGCCTGGAACGACGGGGTGGTCATTCCGGGGAGTCATCCCGTCGAGTACGTACTTGAACTGCTGGGAAGTCATCCCGCAGCATTGGTTCATCTGAACTACATCGAGCCTCATCATCTTCCTCTGCTGGCTGATTCGTCGGCAACGGTCGTCTACTGCCCCAGAGCCAGCGCGTACTTCGGGCATCCTTCAACAGGTGTTCATCAGTATCGAGAGATGATTGAGCACGGCATTCCCGTTGCACTTGGAACAGATTCACTTCTCTGCCTTGACACGCCCGATCGAATCAGCGTTCTTGATGAAATGCGATTGCTGTTTCAGCGAGATGCCGTTTCATCTGAACAACTGATCAAGATGGCGACGCATTGGGGGGCTCAGGCGATCGGTGAAGATCCGTCCTTGGTCGACTTTTCAACAGGGAGTATCGGAGGTGTGATGGCGTTGAAATCTGATTCTGGAACGCCGACTCTTGACGAGGTGCTCCAGAGTGAGTCGATACCTCGTTGGATCATGCCGCCGCAGATGTTCAGCTGATGTCTCGTCGTCTTCGATACAACCTGGATGCCTTGGATCTGGCAAGATCATTGCTGGGTCAGTATCTGGTGCGGAAGCAAGGCAGGCATCGTCTTTCGGGACGAATCGTTGAAGTGGAGGCGTATCTTGGTCCGCATGATCTGGCTTCTCATACCGCCATGGGACGGCGTACCCCTCGTAATGAATCGATGTATCACGGAGCAGGGCATGCCTATGTCTATTTGATCTATGGGATGCACCACTGTTTCAACATCACGGCTGGTCGCCCAGATACCGGGGCGGCGGTTCTGGTCCGGGCCATCGAGCCTGTCGAGGGGGTTGAGGTCATGCGGCAGGTCCGAGGTGAGGTGCGCCATCGTGATCTTTGTCGAGGTCCAGGGCGGCTGAGCAAGGCTTTGGGGATCAGCAGAGACTTGGATGGCGACGATCTTCGTCACAGTCAGGATCTCTGGGTTGAGCGAGGAGACCGGTTGCCGGATGAGCGAGTCATCTGCGGGCCACGAGTGGGGCTTGGACAAGCAGGCAAGTGGGTGGAAGCGCCCCTTCGATTGGCGATTAGAGATTGCCTCTTCGTTTCAGCTCCAGGAATGCCTCAAATCGGCTTCAATGACATCAGAACGCACGAATTCGCCTTGAAGTGAATCCAAATACGAGGTTCGTCCGATATGCTTTAGCACGGGCCGGATCGGTTTCCTGCCCGGCACAGAATCGTGTTTCTCAACATCAGGTGGATATGAGCGAACAAGGTCAAGCACAGATCGACTGGGAAGCAATCCGCCAGAAGGCAGGTCCCTATCCCCTCGAGGCCTACCACTTCGTGCGAGAAGGTCTTTCCTACACCGCGAGTCTGGTCTTTGGGGAGTCCGAAGGACTTGAGGAGATCGATCGGCATGTCTCCGGGCAGGAACTCTGCCTGGGACTCAAGAGTTATGCCGTTGATCAGTGGGGCATGATGGCGCCCATTGTCCTCGAGTGCTGGTCGATTCGAAGCTCGATCGATTTCGGCAGAATCGTTTTCGCCATGATCGATGGCGGATTGATGAGTCGACGTGCAGATGATTGCATAGAGGATTTCGAGGGGGTCTTTGATTTCCGCGAAGTCTTTTCCCATCAGGAACTGGCAGCCCATATCGGTGAATGCCAATCCTCCTGATTGAATCATGCCTTTGCAGGCAGACAGGAGAGGTCGGTCATGGATGACCGCGACGCAGGCTCCCGTGACAATTCCGACAAGTCTTGTGATTGGGCAGATCTCCATTTATGGCAGATCCGTTTCATCCGTGACATTCTGGCTGGATTGATCGTGGTGTTGTTGTTCTGGCTGGGTTATGCACTTCGAGATGTGACCATTCCATTACTGGTGGCCTTGCTGCTGGCCTATCTGGCTGAACCTGCCATTCGTTGGACTGCTGCGAACAAGTGGATTCCGTTTCAAAGGCTGGGTGCAGTCATCCTGTTTGTCACGCTCTTCATCGTGATGGTGCTGGCAGTGGTTGCCTTCGTCGTTCCGCCGACGGTGCGTCAGGCATTCCAGTTGGCGCATGACATCGAGAGCGGATCAGTCCGATCAAAGTTGATACAGCTCACGGAAGAATATGTTCCTGATCAGATGAAGCGAGACATTCTGGATGTCGTGTCACTTCTTCCAAGTGGTGTCGCCTTGCGTCTGACGGATGAGGAACGTCTGGATCAGGATGAAGCCCGTGAGGCCCGTGACGAGGACGCCATCAAGAAGGACGCAGCATCTTCATCGCCGGCAGCTTCGGAATCATCCAAGGTTGAATCAGCTTCAACCCAGACTTCCGTTGAAGCTGGCAGTGATGATCTGAATCTGTCCACGGTCGCCAGCGCCGCCAGATCCAATGCGGGGATGCTCTACGGAATCGTCAGGCAGGGAGGAAGCATCGCCTGGGCGATGGTTCTGGAAGTGTTTGCCATTGGGATGCTGTTGTTCCTGATCCCGTTCTACTTTTTCTTCTTCAGCCTGTGGTACGAACACGTCATGGAGTTCTTTGATGGACTCATTCCACAGCGTGACCGGGGGCGTACGCGGGAATTGCTGGGCAAGATGGATGCGGCTGTTGCAGGCTTCGTGCGTGGCCGGATTCTGATCGCGATCATCATGTCCGCGATGCTCGTGGTGGGTTACATGTTCGTGGGTGTTCCCTACGCAATCCTGCTGGGCATTGTTGTGGGTTTCGTCAGCATCGTGCCTTATCTGGGGCTGGTCGGTATTCCGGCTGCCATCATCCTGCTGTTTGTCGGCCAACTGGAAGTCGCAGATGCCGACCGGATGGCCTGGTGGGGCATTCTCCTGTGGCCAACGGTTGTCTATACCGTCGTTGGAACAGTTGATGGCTGGGTGCTCACGCCATGGATTGGCGGCAAGACGACCAATCTTGATCCGGTCACCATCTTCGTGGCCATCCTTGCAGGTGGTTCCGTACTTGGCGTGTATGGCATGCTGATATCGATTCCAGTCGCTGCGTGCATCAAGATTCTGCTTGCAGAAGTAGTTGTGCCGAAGCTGCAGGAACTCGGGGCTCGCCCCAAGGCTGGCAGGCCGCTGACTTGATTCAGTTGCCGCAGGTCAGCGTCGCTTGCGTTTCTTGAACTTCTTCTTGACGCTTTCAGTCTTGGTGGATCGACGTCCAGACATGGCGGCAAGTTGTTCCATCCCTGCCATGTCTCCGCCAGCCTGCATGTCCTTCATGGCCTTCATCTTGCCCATGGCGCCCATGCCTGCCATCTGAGTCGACATCTTCTTGATCATGTCGAACTGCTTCATCAGTCGATTCACTTCAGGGCCTGTGGAACCGGCACCCCGTGCAATTCGTTTACTGCGGGACTTGTTCTTGATCAGGGAAGCCTCTTCACGTTCCTTTGGCGTCATGGAGCCGACGATCGCTTCGATCTTGTCGAGCTGGCCTTCCTGGACATCGAGATTCTTGAGTGCGGAACCAACCCCGGGGATCAGGCCGATGAGCTGTTTCAAGGGGCCCATGCGTCTCAGCGAGCGAATCTGCTTGATGAAGTCATTCATCGTGAACTGGCCCTTGGCCATTCGTTCCGCAAGCGCTTCCGCTTCTTCTTCATCGACTTCCTGCTGGGCTTTCTCAACCAGTGAAACGACATCACCCATGCCCAGGATCCGACCAGCCATCCGCTCTGGATGGAATTCCTCCAATGAGTCGTAGCTTTCGCCGGTGCCGATGAACTTGATCGGTGCGCCGGTCACTTCCTTGACTGACAGTGCGGCACCGCCCCGGGTATCGCTGTCAAGCTTCGTGAGGATCACGCCATCGACCGCCATGGCTTCATGGAAGGCTTTGGCGGAATGAACGGCATCCTGTCCCGTCATGGCATCCACGACCAGATAGATCTGATGTGGATTGAGGGCGAATTTGACACCCTCAAGTTCCTTCATGAGATCGTCATCGACATGAAGTCGGCCAGCGGTATCGAGGATCAGGACATCAAAGCGTTCCGATCGTGCGCGTCGCATGGCTCGTTGGCAGACTCCGATCGCAACTCCTGTTGCTGATCCGTACTCCGCACACTTGTCAGGTTCGCCATGGAATGCGACGGTTGCATTCCCCTTGGCCTGGGCTTCAACGCCTTCAATGACGACTCGCAGCTGTTCCACTGCGGCAGGGCGCTGCAGATCAGCACCACAGACCAATGTGTTCTTGCCGTTGCGCTTGAGGTAGGCGGCCAGCTTGCCACAGGTCGTTGTCTTGCCTGTGCCCTGGAGTCCACAGAGCATGATGACGGTCGGTGGTGGATCCACCAGCATGACATGGCTGTCGACTGGTCCCATCAGGTCCACCAGATGCTGGTGCACGATGTGGATCATCTGCTGGCCGGGCTTGAGACTCTTGAGTACCTCTTCACCCATCGCCTCGTTCTGAACCTTGTTGCAGAATTCGGTCGCGACATCAAGATTGACGTCAGCTTCAATCAGGGCCTGACGGATCTCGGCCATGGCCTCACGAATATTGGATTCGGATATGCGTCCGCGGCCTGAGAGGTTGCGGAAGGTCTTGCTGAATCGATCGCTGAGGGTGTTGAACATCGGTCAGGTAGTGTAACGCTGGCGGGGGCTTCAGGATCGCTTTCCTGCCAGCCATGAGTGCAGCTTTCTGGCGGTCCACGCATTGATGCACTGTTTCGGGCCCAGTCGGCCGCGTCGGGCTGTCAGGATTCCATACCGCAGCAGATCGAAATCCTCGGGACGATGGGAATCGGTATTGATGGCGATCTGGCATCCCATTTCGACCGCCAGACGTACATGGGTGTCACGCAGATCCAGTCGAAGTGGATTGGCATTGATTTCCATGACGGTGTCATGTTCCACTGCCGACTCGAAAAGTCTGGGCATGTCCGGCGAAAGGCCTTCTCGTTTGTTGATGATGCGTCCAGTGGGATGCCCGATGATGTGTACCAGTGGATGTTCAATTGCGGCAAGCAGCCGGCTTGTGGCTTTCTTTGAATCCTGCGTCAAGGCTGCGTGTGGTGAAGCCACCACGATGTCCAGTCTGGCCAGAAGTTCATCGTCATAGTCCAGCCGTCCATCAGCGAGGATGTCTACTTCGGATCCAGCCAGGACCCGTATGCCCTTGATCTCATCGTTGATTTCATGGATGGCATCGATGTGCGCCCGAAGCCGATCAGGGGAGAGGCCATTGGCTTGACCGCTTGACTTGCTGTGGTCCGTGACGGCGATGGTGTGGTATCCGCGTGATTTGGCTTGTTCGACGAGTTCACGCAGTGTCATGACACCGTCGCTGGCATTGGTATGCGCATGGAGTTCAGCGCGGATCGCATCCGTTGTGACCAGTGGAGGCGGCGGGTCTTCCGCGGAATCCCGCTGTTCACGGAGTTCCGGAGGCTGCCAGGGGAGTTCAAGTGCTTCGTAGATGTCTTCTTCGGTACGAGACGCAACAGGTTGAATCCCGCGTGATTGTGGAGTGCCTTCGCCTCCATCGTCGGGAAACAGGCCGTATTCATTCAGGCGCTGCCCGGCCTTGATGGCTCGCTCACGCAGTTCCACATTGTGTTCCTTTGACCCGGTGAAGTACATCAGTGCTGCGCCGAAGGCGGAGTCCTCAATCATCCTCAGATCGATTTGAACACCTCGCTCAAGACGAACGGAGCACTTGGTCTTGCCCTGAGCCAGAATCTTGATCACATCAGGCCCGGTGGTAAAGGCTTCAGCCAGGGCATCCGGATCATCTGAAACGGCCAGCAGGTCGATATCACCGATCGTTTCACGACCACGTCGCAGTGAACCGGCATACTCGATCTTTCTGGTGCCAGGTACCTGAAGCAGGGTTTCAATCAATGACTCTGCGATCGGCAGTGCCGTTCCCAATCGCATTCGATCGCCGGAAGCCTCCATGAATGCGAGTGAATCAGAGATGTTCTCGATCTTCTTGGTACCGAATCGAGGGAGTGATTCGAGCCTTCCATCACTGATGGCTTTGCGAAGTTCATCCAGCGAGGTGACCTCTGCTTCCTGCCAGAATCTGCGAACGGTCTTCGGTCCAAGTCCAGGGACCTCCAGAAGATCGATCAGGCCTTCGGGAATCTCCGAGGCAAGTTGAGTGAGCTCGTTGATCTGTCCAGTGTCGATGAATTCAAGAATTCGATCAGCGCTTCCACTGCCGATTCCCTCGATCGAAGTAAGGCCTTTCTTGTCACCGGCAAACTCGGCAAGGTCAGTTGGATATTCCTTGATGATGCGTGCCACACGACGATTGGCATTGATCTTGAAGGCGTTGGCGCCCATGACTTCGAGCACCGATGCAATCGTGTCGAATTGTGTCGAAAGTTTACGATTGATACTCATCAGCCTACGTCTCCAATGCCCAGTGCATCGCCATGGGCTTTCAGCAATCGTCGTTTGAGCAGGGCATGTTCTGGATCGGAAAGCCAGTGGTCCGCCGCGATCCAGGCCGCGGCATCCTTGCGTGCCGTAAGAAGCATTTGAAGATCCTGTGGAAGTCTCGCGACACGGAAGGGGGCCAGACCTGATTGGCGTGCCCCGAAGAGTTCGCCCGGTCCCCTGAGTTCCAGATCCTTTTCCGCGACACGGAATCCATCATCAGTGGAGGCGATGGCCTCGAGTCGCTGCGTTCCTTCTTCAGTCACGGGGTCCGCAACCAGAACACAGAGCCCTTGATAATCCCCGCGTCCTACTCGTCCCCGGAGCTGGTGCAACTGAGCCATGCCGAATCGATCGGCATGTTCAATCACGATCATGGTTGCGTTCGGGATATCGATTCCGACCTCGATGACCGTGGTGGCGATGAGCACGTCGATCTCACGGTTGCGGAAGCGTTCCATGATCTCGTCTCTTTCGCCTGCTTCGAGTCGGCCGTGCATCACATCGATGCGACAGTTCTTCAGCGGTCCTGCCTGAAGTTCATCGCGATGGGTGTGGACATCGGTCAGCCCATGATCCGAGGCTTCAATGACGGGTACGACCACGAATCCCTGCTGTCCCTGGCCGACCCGGTCGGCGAGATGTTCATAGACACGTCTGGAATCCTGCCTCGGGACAAACCGTGTGATCACCGGACTTCGGCCCGGTGGTCGTTCATCGATGGTGGAGACGTCCAGATCGCCAAAGACCGTCAAGGACAGGGTTCGAGGGATCGGCGTAGCCGTCATGACCAGCTGGTGAGGCGCCTGATACTGTTCGTCGCGTCTGGAACGGAGCAACGCTCGCTGCTGTACGCCGAAGCGATGCTGCTCGTCAATGACCACGACAGCGAGATCCTTGAACTGAATGGATTCATTGAGCAGCGCATGCGTGCCGATGACCAGATCGATCTTGCCCATGGCCAGTGCGGCTTCGATGCTTCGCCGCTGTTTGCTCGTACAGGAAGCCGTGAGTACTTCGATCTTGACTCTGGAAGCTTCAAGCATTTCACGCATCGCACTGTGATGTTGTTCCGCCAGAATTTCGGTCGGGGCCATCAGGGCGGCCTGTCTGCCATCGGCAATCGCCAGAAGCATGGCATAGAGCGCGACCACGGTCTTGCCTGATCCGACATCGCCTTGCAGGAGCCGATTCATGGGCATGGTGCGGGTGAGATCTTCCCCGATTTCCTTCACGACCCGTGCCTGCGCATTGGTCAATGAAAAGGGAAAGCGAGACAGGATCCGTTGGTGTCGTTCGTCATCCAGTGGCAACGGTGGCGCCTGCAGAGTCTCCAGACGATGATGTCTTTTCATCATGACGCCCAGTTGAAGCAGCAGGAGTTCATCAAAGGCAAGCCGATGACGTGCACGAGTCACATCATCGACATCCCGTGGGCGATGGATCAGGCGATAGGCTTCGTCAAGTGCCAGCAGATCGCGTTGTTCACGATACGGTGTGGGCAGATGATCCTGAAGAAGTGCGGCGCCTGTCTCCAGATTCGCTTCGATGGCGGAGCGGATGGCTGATGAGGGCAGCGCTTCCGAGGCGGCATACACGGGCAGGAGTCGTTCCGGCTCGGCATTGACCGGCTGATCCGGTGCCTGTTCCAATCGAGGGTTGACCAGCTGCAATTGGCCGGAGAATCTTCCGGGTCGGCCTGAGACCTTCACACGGCGACCCGGTGAGAGACGTTTCTGGATCCATGGTTGATTGAAGAACACCATCTTCAGTTGGCCGGAGTCATCCTCGAGCACGGCTTCGACCTTGCTTCGTCTCCCGAATCCCGGCTTGACTGATGCAATTTCTCCAACGACCGATGCCTGGTCGGGTGACTCGGAATGTTCACCGACGAGGGCGTCAAGATCGGCAATGCAGGCGTGTTGCTGAGCACGTTCGTAACGTGAAGGCAGGTGCAGAAGCAGATCTGCCAGACATCTGAGTCCAAGTTGACGAAAGTCGTCTCCCTTGCCGGATGCGATTCCGGGAAGTTCATCGACGAGTGTCATCAGTTGTTGAGGCGTGTTCGTCAACGGCTTCCTTTGAGTCAGGCCAGTAGTCTGGCTTCTCACCACGATATCATCCCTGCATGGGACTTCTGCCATTCGACGTCAAGGGTTCCCGCCCAGCGGCTCCGGAGCCGGTATCCGTCACTCATATCAGTCAGTTGATCGTCAAGGCACTGGCTGATGGGTTGCCTGGCTCCATGGTCGTTCGAGGTGAGATCAGCAATCTCACGATTCGTAACGGGCACTGGTTTTTCTCGTTGCGTGATTCTGAATCAGCGATTGATGCCGTCATGTGGGCCAGTCAGGCCCGCATGAACCAGCATCGTGCAGAGGATGGGGAATCCGTTCTCGTCACTGGCCGAGTGGGCCATTGGACCAAGGGGGGTCGGACTCGATTCGAGGCCCGGAAGGTCGAGCCTGATGGCAAGGGTGATCTTCATGCGGCATTCCTCAGACTCTGCGGGGAACTTCGGGAACTTGGCTGGTTCGACGAGTCGCATAAGAAGAAGTTGCCTTCCTGGCCCATGCGGGTGGGGGTGATCACGTCGGCTCAAGGTGCGGCCCTGACTGATGTCATCGCCACGGCAAGAAAGCGATTTCCATGCACGTCGATTCTGGTCATGGATGTCCGTGTCCAGGGTGAGGCCGCTGCAGGTGAAGTGCAACGGGCGATTCAGCAGCTGGATGCTGCTGCTGATCGACTGGGGCTGGATGCGATCATCGTCACGCGTGGCGGTGGTTCGGCGGAGGATCTGAATGCCTTCAACGACCGAGGTGTAGCTGAAGCCGCGTTTGCAGCGGCGACACCAGTTGTCGCTGCCATCGGTCACGAATCCGATACCACCATCATTGAACTGGTTGCGGATTGCCGTGCTTCGACGCCGACTCAGGCCGTGACGCTTTTGTTGCCGGATCAGGATGATGTGCTTGAGCGAATCCAGTCATTTGCGCACCGTCTTGAACATGCGGTTCAACGCACGTTGTCTCATCGGGTGCAGGTGCTCAAGTCCCTGCCTCCACGGCTCTCGCGGGCCTCGGAGGTGAATCTCAGGCAGGCGTCTCAACGAATCGAATCGTTGGCCTTACGTCTGAACGCTGCTCGGCCTGATCGAATGCTCACTCGCCGTCATCAGCAGCTGGAGGGCATCGCTGGACGATTGAAAATGGCTGTGGACCGTGATCTGGAGAACCGGCCCTCGCCAGTCCTCTTCAGTCAGAGGCTGGCACATGCGATGGAATCCCAGTTGCAGCGTCGTGTACACCATGTCTCAGGGCTGGGGCGTGCACTGGCTGCGATCGATCCGCTGGCGGTTCTCAGTCGAGGCTACAGCATCACCACGGACGCATCGGGTCGCACGATACGAACGGCTTCGGTGAAGCCCGGCGAGACCATCACGACCAGAGTGGCTTCGGGGCTCATTGACAGTCGTGTCGAAGGTACCCGGGAACAGTAGCCCTGCAGCTTTGTCCCGTCTGGTGGGGTGGCTTGCGGGGAAGAACTCTTGATCTGTTACAGTTGAGTCATGAGTTCAGATGCTCCATCGGATACTGATGCAACGACGCTGTCCTTCGAGGCTGCTGTCGAGGAACTTGAAACGATCATCAGCCGCATTGAGTCGGGCGACCTTGAACTGGAGGAATCCATGTCTTTGCATCGCCGCGGACAAGTGCTGCTGAAGGCCTGTCGGAGCAGGCTTGAGACGGCGGAGCAGGAATTGAAGACCATTGGTCTGGATGATCTGGATCAAGATGAGTCGTTGAACGACGAAGCGGACTGACTCCTTGATGAGCCTCCTGGGCATCTCCTTCAGTGGATTCGCACTCTGGCAGCATCTGCCATGGGCTGTCTTTGCATTCTGCCTCGGGGCCAGTGTCGGCAGCTTTCTCAATGTGGTGATCTATCGCATGCCCAATGGCATGAGCCTGCGTTATCCGCCCAGCAGATGCCCGATCTGTGGAGGCCGTCTCCGATTCTTTCGTGAGAACCTTCCGATTCTGGGGTGGTTGATTCTCCGTGGACGATGTCGAATGTGTCGAGCGAAGATTTCTCCGGTCTACGCCTTGGTCGAACTGGGGATGGCTTGCCTCTTCCTCGGCCTGTACATCGTCTTCTTCTGGGTTTCGTATCGTGACCCCTGGTGGGGCACCGTGGCAGGGCAATGGTGGGATATCCAACAGTTCATTCGAGCCTGGCCAGCCTGGGTCTGCATGGCCTTCTTCGTCGCAGCGCTCTATGCCATGACGGTGATCGATGCCCGGACCTTCACCATTCCGATTCAGATTCCTGTCTTCATCACCGTGACTGCCTTCATACTCTGGCCGATTCAAGGCCTGCTCGCCCGGGCACCGGTATGGATGGACACGCAGCTGTGGCCTATTCCCGGCGTGAACTGGACCTGGTGTCTGGTTGCCTTGTTCGGACTGCTTGGCGTGGGGGTGAGTTGCTTCCTGCTCTGGACTGGTCGAATCCGGTACAGCTTCGAGGACTACGGGGACTATGTCGAAGAAGGACAGACGCTGGGCGAGTACCCACATGCTCGTCGCGAAATGATTCTGGAGTTGGTGTTCCTGATCCCGATCATCATGGGCGTAACGCTTGGGGCAGTTCTGGGTGGATATGTCACCGATGTGGCAACGGCACCACCCGCACCCTGGCTTCAGGCGCTTGGAGGATCGATTCTGGGCTATCTGGTCGGTTGCGGACTGGTCTGGGGAGTTCGCATTCTGGGTACGCTTGGCTTTGGACGAGAAGCGATGGGGATGGGCGATGTTCATCTTCTGGGCTGCATTGGGGCCGTCATGGGCTGGTTCGATCCGATTCTGGTCTTCTTCATCGCTCCCTTCATCGGACTGGCCTGGACACTCATCGCCTGGCTGGCTTCGGCCTTGGGCTCAAGACGCCGGGAATTGCCCTATGGGCCTCATCTTGCGTTGGCGGCACTTCTGGTTCTGCTGGCGAGGCCTCTGGTCGTCGAGGGTTGGGATCGATTGCTTCCTCAGGTGCCCATGCCCCAGCGGGCCCTGATTCAGGATGCTTCAGGGTCGGAGGCCGAGGGCCTCGGCATCGACAGGATGTCCACTTTCCGACGTGCTCAACTGGACAGCAGGCGGATGAGCGGATTCAATATTGGTGGGTAATGTCAGGAACGGGAGCGGTTTACTTCGATCGCGACAGGGGTCCGTCTCCGCAGATGCCCAAGTGCTACTTGAAAGGAACTTGAACATGCACGGACGCACACTAGCCACGCTCATACTGTTTGTTATCGGTACTCTTCTGACAGGATGCAACGACAGTGCAAAGACGAAGGTGGCGATGCTCACGGATGAGAATCAGGAACTTCGCAACCAGCTTGAAGAGCGTGATCGTGCACTTGATGCCACCACCTCGGATCTGCGGGAAGCAAATCGCATGCTTCGTGAACAGCAGGAGCTGATGGCGACTCAGCCGGCTGCCGAAGCAAATCCATTCGCCGGTATCGAAGGTGTTTCCACGTCAGTCTCCGGCAATGAAGTCACGGTTTCCATGCAGGGCGACATTCTCTTCGACTCGGGTCGAGCCAGTCTTCGAGGCTCAGCAAAGAAATCCCTCGACCAGATTGCCAATGTCATCAAGTCGAACTATCCAGGCAAGCGAATCGTCGTCGTCGGTCATACTGACAGTGACCCGATCCGCAAGAGTGGATACAAGAGCAATCACCATCTCGGCTTCGAGCGAGGTTGGGCGGTGTATGAGTATCTTTCAAAGCGTGGCGTATCCGACAGCAGCATGGCAGTCAGCAGTTATGGGCCAACCGAGCCGATGGGTACCAAGAAGGAATCCCGCCGCGTCGAGATCGTTGTCGCGGACTGATCACAGTCGCTGCAGTGCTCAGGTCATCCACCTGGAGTCAGGCTCACGCCTGTCGCTGTTAATCTGTACACATCGTGGCTGACGCTCCAACCTTGACGTCTTCTTCTGAGGATCAGGCTCCCGGCAAGGGCCTGTCAGTCATGACGCTGGGAGCGTTGGGTGTCGTCTTCGGTGATCTGGGGACCAGTCCTCTCTATGCCTTCAAGGCTGCCTTCGCCGAGCCGCTCTTCAAGGATCATGGTGTGGGCATGACCAATTCCCATCAGGTCGATCACCTGATGGGAGTGTTGTCACTCTTCCTCTGGTCGATCGTCATCGTCATCTGCCTGAAGTACGTCATCTTCATGATGCGGGCCGACAATGATGGGGAAGGCGGCGTGCTGGCGATGTTCAGCCTGCTGCAACGAAAGCGGCAGCGGGCTTCACGTACCTTCGGTCGAATTTCTGCTCGTGGTGTCATGGTCTTTCTGGCCATCGTTGGTGCAGCGCTGCTGTACGGAGACGGTGTCATTACTCCTGCGATCTCCGTTCTGGCTGCAGCTGAAGGAATCAACTTCGCCATGGGGGGGACAGCACCGGCATGGCTTGCACCACTGGTGGCGGTGGGCATTCTGATTCTTCTGTTCGCCCTGCAGCGATTCGGCACAGGTGCGATTGGATTTCTCTTCGGCCCGATCATGTTGATCTGGTTTCTGGTGATCGCAGCCCTTGGTATTGGTGGAATCATCGTCAACCCTTCGGTGCTCATGGCGATCAATCCGATGTGGGCGATCAATCTCTTTGCCAGTGATCCATGGCTCTCATTCGTCGTATTGGGGGCTGTGGTTCTGTGCATCACCGGCTGCGAGGCCTTGAGTCTCGACATGGGACATTTCGGCCGAATACCGATTCGACTTGCCTGGTTTGGTCTGGTGTTTCCGTCACTCCTGCTGAATTACTTTGGACAGGCTGCCGTCCTTCTTTCATCGAAGAGCCCGGGACAGAATCCGTTCTATCTTCTGGTGCCCGAAGTCGTCCTGATCCCCATGATCGTGCTGGCCATCGTGGCAGCGGTGATTGCTTCTCAGGCCATCATTGCAGGCGCATTTTCAATCACCAAGCAGGCCATCCAGTTGCTGTTCCTGCCAGCAACATCGATTCGCCATACCAGCAAGACTCACATGGGACAGATCTATGTTCCGCTGGTGAACCGGTGGATGCTGGTGATGAGTGTGATTCTCGTACTGGCCTTCAAGACCTCCGACAGTCTTGGTGCTGCCTATGGTCTGGCAGTCACCGGAGTGATGGTCGTCTCCACGATCATGCTGGCCATGGTCGCCCGGCTGATCTGGAAGTGGTCCTGGTTCCTCATCATTCCATTGCTGACCGGTTTCTTCATCATCGACCTCGCCTTCCTGGGCGCGAATCTGATGAAGGTGCCCAATGGCGGTTGGGTTCCGCTGGCCATCGGTTTGTTCATGGTCATCGTGATGTTGACCTGGCGGCGTGGTATCTCGCTGATCTCCGAAACCAGAATGGAGGAGGAGGTCACCCTGGAAAGCTTCATGGAGCAGATCAGAGAGGCGGATGTGCCGCGTGTTCCCGGGGCAGGAGTCTTTCTGACTTCATCCGCCGACATGACTCCGATTTCATTGTTGAAGCTCTATCGACACATGCCTGTTCTGCACGAAGAGGTGATCATTGTTCATTTCGTCCGTGAGGCCCGGCCAAGAGTCCCCAAGTCGGAGCATGTAGTCGCGACTCAGTTGGATGAAGGCTTCTGGCAGTTGACCTGTCCCATCGGCTATCTGCAGGAACCGTATCTGCCTCGACTTCTCAAGGAATCACAGCAGCAGGGACTCCATGTGAACCCTGACAAGGTGACGTATTACATCCGCAAGGACCTGCCGAGTCGGGTGCGTGGCCGTCACATGTCCGCGTGGCGCAAGGAACTGTTCTTCGGCATGCTCAGAAATTCATGTGGTCCGGTTGACCTTCTGAACCTGCCCCCATCACAGGTCATCGAGGTCGGCATCCGACTCAATTTCTGATTCCAGTCAGCGGCTAGAACAGCGGGCCGACACCTTCTTCGCGTACCTGCTCGACCAGCAACTGGATGTCGATCAGGACCTGCTCAAGGCGATTGGAGGCAGCTTCAAGATTCCGGTAGAGATCCGGATTCTTGATCATCTCTCCGATGGTTCCCTCGCCTTGCTGCATGTCGATGATGAGTTTGTTGCTTGAATTCAGCAGTTCACGGAGATTCCGGGTGGTCTGTGCGATTTCGGTTCCGATGACATCCGTGTTGCGATCCATGGTCTGCAGAACAGTCTTCAATTCTTCCGAAGCGCTGATGGTTCGGTCCATCATGACCGGAAGTTTCTGCATCAGATCAGTCGCGTTGTTCAGCAAGGTCGGGTTGTCGACCCATGCGGATGTCGCGACAAGCAGCGAGTTGATGCGGCGTATCGTTCCAGTGATGCTTGCTTCATCATTCGAGTCGCGTGCCAGCAGGGTGGAGAGGCTTTCGCCTACGGCAGACCACGAGGCAAGAAGGTTGCCCAGTCGTGCATCGATTTGCTCGCCCAGTTCCGACATCATCTTGGATGGAATATCAGCAACTCGAACCTTGGCTCCGGGAGAGAGTCGAGGCTGATCGGAAGACCAGTCGGGCGCCATCATGGCGAGTCTGGCGCTGCTGCCAAGCAGTGAATCCTTGACTCTGAACGTGACATCTTCAGGAACAATCACACCGTTGTTGATCCTTACCTTCATTTCGACGGGCAGTGTGGGGTCGTCCACCAGCTCGACCCGGGTGATCTTGCCTGCCGTGACGCCATTGAGGGTCACCTGGCTTCCGGGCATGATCCCGACGGCATGGCTGGTTCGGACGGAGAACGTCCAGCCGTTGCCGGTGTCGATCTCATCGAAAAGAAACAGGATGGATACCAGCCCTGCGGTTGCGACGATGGCACAGAGACCGATCAGGAAGTCACGGAGTGATTCTTTCATGTCAACTCCACTTCAGCGGATTGATGGTTTGGTTCAAGACCGGCCAGTTCATCAACGGTTGCTCTGCCTTCCAGAAACCGACGTACTTCAATGTCATCGGTGGTGCGGAATTCTTCAGGAGTGCCTGTCATGCGAACCTGCCCTTCATGCAACAGCACCATCCTATCGGCGATCCGGAAGGAAAGCTGGATATCGTGGGTGACGACGATGCTGGTCAACTGAAGTGCATTCTGCAGTCGCCGAATCAGCTCTCCGATGATATCGCTCCGAATTGGATCGAGTCCTGTGGTCGGTTCGTCATACAGAATGATGTCAGGTTCCAGGATGATTGCTCTGGCCAGCGCCACACGTTTTCGCTGCCCTCCGGAAAGCGTGGCGGGGTCAACATCGTGGGTCCCGGGCACTCCGACCATGTGCAACATCCGCTCAACACGAGTGCGTCGTTCTTCCGCGGTGGCATCGGTGTGTTCACGCAGCGGGAAGCCCACATTCTCACCAACCGACATGGAGTCGAACAGCGCGCCTTGCTGAAACAGGAAACCGATTCGTCGTCGGATATCGCCGAGTCTCGACTCCTTGAGTTGATCAATGCGTGTCTGATCGAAGTAGACCTCGCCGGAATCAGCATGGAGCAACCCAATCAGGTGTTTGAGCATGACACTCTTGCCACATCCGCTTGGACCCATGACGACCGTGGTCTCACCGGGATTGAACGCCAGAGTCAGGCCACGCAGGACATGATTTCGACCAAACCGCTTGTGCAGATCCTGCACCTTCATGACCGGTTGTTTCTGGTCATGTGAATCAGCGTCCGAGGCATCTGCCTGGCTTGTAGATTGAAGTGGTTGGTCTTGGGACATGGTGTCTTTCAGGGGCTCTCGGGCTTCGTTTTCAGAATCAGGCTCGGAAGCTCAAGTCAGGACGTATCATCCCCCGATTCCATGACATGGGCAATCTGAAGGCCCTGAGAATCACAGCGTAGGTGCAGCAGGTTGCCCCTCCACGCTTCAACAGGCTCCAGCCGGGGCAGAATGAGGATTTGATGGGAATCTACGACCGTGACTACAGCCGAGCCAATCCGCCAATGGGCGGCATGCGGTTTGGTTCACGGGAGGTCCTCGGCCGTGGTCGACGTGGCTTCAGCGTAACAGCATGGCTCATCATCGCTTGCGTCGCGGTCTTCGTCATTGACGGGTTCATGCAGAAGCAGTCTGAATGGGTGCCGATCGGTACCTATTACATGATTGATCAGGAGGCTCCGGCTTCAGGAGCTCTGATTCTGGTTCATACCAATCCACTCTGGAGGGGGAGTGGGCTGCCCGAGGGTGTCAGCTACGGCGGGATGTTCAATGAATCAAACGTCAAGGTTCTGGGGCGTGACGGCAAGGTGACCACCATGCCACGTCTTACAGGGCGGATGTTGCTCGACGCCAATGGTTCGCCCATCGGCGTGGCAGAAGGCCAGTTCATGACGCCTTTGAAACGCTGGCTTCACTTTTCAACCAAGAAAGTGATTGGTGGCGCGGAACTCTGGCGATTGGTCGGATTCCAGTTCCTTCATGCCGACATGAACCACCTGCTCTTCAACATGATCGGGCTGTTCTTCTTCGGTCCGCTCGTGGAGCGATTTCTGGGTGGCAAGCGATATCTGGCCTTCTATCTGTTGTGCGGTGTATTTGGTTCACTTCTGTATCTGCTGTTGAATTTCCTGGGATGGCTCTGGATCGGCCAGCTTGGTCTGCCTGAACTGCCGGGCCTGCTGGTGAATTCAACGGACGTACCGTTGATCGGGGCCTCGGCAGGTGTGTTTGGTGTCATCGTCGGTGGAGCGATTCTGCAACCTCGCACCATGGTGCTGCTGTTCTTCATCATCCCGATGCGATTGTCCACGCTGGCATTCGTGCTCATCGGGATGTCGGTGTTCTTCATTCTCATCGGCGATTCCAATGCAGGTGGCGAGGCGGCGCATCTGGGGGGCGCCTTCGCTGGCTGGTACTTCATCCGGCGTCCGGAACAACTGCATGATCTGTTCAACTTCTTCGGCAAGGTCGACCCCACATCGAAGCACTTTGCGATCAAAGGTGGAGTCAGATCCGGCGCGAGTTCGGCCGCAGGTCGTTCTCGCTCCGTCGGCAAGACGGACAAGGTGGATCGCATTCTTGACAAGATCCCAAGAGAAGGCATTCAGAGCCTGACGCCAAAGGAAAAACGTATTCTTGAAGAAGCGTCCCGTCGGGATCGTGGTCAGTCATGAGCGATGCCCTGCAGTTTCAGATCACGTCTCGATGCAGGCAGACTCAGGCTCGTGTCGGTCGTATTGAAACCCTGCATGGCGGATTTGATACCCCTGCATTCATGCCGGTGGGGACCAAAGCCACCGTCAAGGGATTGATGCCGGAGCAGATTGCCGCCACAGGCAGTCAGATCCTGCTCAACAATGCCTATCACCTTCTGCTTCGGCCTGGCGATGAAATGGTGGCTGAACGAGGTGGGGTACACGAGTTCATGAGATGGTCAGGGCCGATCCTCACCGACTCCGGTGGCTATCAGGCGTTCTCGATGGCGGACATCAATTCACTTGATGATGAAGGGGTGACCTTCAAGTCCATCATCGATGGATCACGCATCCATCTCGGGCCTGAGCGATCGATGAGTGTTCAGAACAATCTTGGTGCGGACATCATCATGGCCTTTGATGATTGTCCTCCGGCAGGTGATCCCGCAGAAGACGGACCCGCGGCACAAGCGGCGTTTCGTCATCGTCTCGAAGAGGCGGTTGATCGCAC
>PBAY01000046.1 GCA_002717655.1 Phycisphaerae bacterium
GTTGGCGTGCAGCCTGCCCCACCGTCTCAGGATAGATGGCCAACGCCTCGGTAACCGATCCAGCCATGGCATCCATTGCAAGCCAGGGCTGAACACCAAGCACGACGCAGAGAATGGCAAGAGGAGTCAGCACGAGAATCTCGCGGGCATTGAGATCAACTGACAGTCCATGGCGATCCGTACTGGAAGGCTCCTTCAGTTGTCCAAAGACGATCTTGCCGACCATGATCAACAGGTACATGGCGGCGACGATCATGCCCAAAGCGGCAAAGGCCGCGAACCATGGCCCCATCACGCCTGGATAACTGCCAGTACCACCCGCTGCGAATGTTCCAATCAGACAGAGGAACTCGCTGACGAATCCATTGAGACCCGGCAGACCTACCGAAGCCAAGACGAAGAAGACCATGAAGAACGCCCAGACCGGCATGCGTCTGGCCAAACCACCGACCTCGTTCATGTCACGCGTGTGGTATCGCTCATACATCATTCCGACAAGGAAGAAGAGTCCGCCCGTCGAGAGGCCGTGATTGATCATGTACAGAACCGAACCCTGCAAGGCCAGGGGATTCAGGGCGAACAGCCCGAGCACACAGAACCCAAGGTGAGAAACTGAAGAGTAGGCGACCAGTTTCTTGACGTCGTTCTGAATCCAGCAGATCAGGCCGGCATACAGAATTCCGATGATCGCAAGCACTCCCAGAACAGGAGTCCACTCCACCACCGCATCAGGTGTCATGGGCAATACGAAACGATAAATCCCATAGGTGCCCAGCTTGAGAAGCACACCTGCCAGAATCACTGAGCCGGCAGTCGGAGCTTCCGTATGAGCCAGTGGCAGCCAGGTATGTACCGGGAACAACGGAATCTTGACTGCAAAGCCCGCAATCAATGCTGCAAGTATCCACACCTGTTCCTGCAGAGACATTTCGGCGGCATGCGTCGAAAGTGCAGCGATGTCAAAGGACCACCCACCAGTGACCTGAGCGTAGCTGTACGCGACATACAGGAAACCAACCAACGCAAGAAGCGATCCCGTGAAGGTATAAAGGAAGAACTTGATGCACGCCTTCGCCCGCCCTGCGCCACCATAGATGGCGATCAGGAAGTACATGGGAACGAGGGTGAACTCAAAGCAGATGTAGAAGAAGACCAGATCGCGTGCCAGGAACACGCCGATCATGGCGGTCTGAATGACCAGCAGCCATCCATAATATTCCTTGAGCCGATCACCGATCGCCGTCCATGAGCCCAGGACCGCAAGCGGCATCAGGAACGTGGTCAGCAGGATCAGAAGCATGGAGATCGAGTCGGCCCCGATCGAAAGGTTGACCCCGACCTCGGCCATCCATGGAATCGAGGAAACAAGCCCGAACTCACCGGTGCCCCAGAGATCTCCGAACTGGATGGCCGCAGCAATACTCGCAGCAAAGGTGGCCAACGTGGTCCAAAGCGCCAATGACTTCGCAGCCTTTGACGAAGACACGATGATGCCTAAGGCGCCGACCAAAGGCAGGAGCAACATGATCCATCCCCAGGCCATCATCCTGCACCTCCCACGTTCCAGAATTGAAGGAACAGAATCATGAGCAGGACGATCAAGGCAACACCACCAGCCATGGTGACGGCATAGGAATGAAGAATCCCGTTGTGAAGTGGCTGGAACCACTTTGCAATCATCCGAGGTATTCGTGCAATGCCATCAACCAGGACACCGTCAATGATGTAGCGATCAAACGCATACATCACGTGTGACGAAATCCACAATGGCGTCCGAATCAACGCCAGATAGAACTCATCAACATACCACTTGTGCTCCATGGCTCTCGGCAGCCAGGCGATCCACCATCGGCTCATGAGCGCAGCTCTGAGGCGATCCGCATCCTCCCGTCTGAACAGATGCAACCAGGCCGCCAGGATGATTCCAAGAGAACCCACGACGCCGGAGATGACATACATCGCCGTGTGTGCATCCATGCCGAAAAGGGTGTGATGCGCATGTCCATGGTCATCATGATGACCATCAGCATGATGGGCATCGAATTCGCTCAATGGAACCCCATGTCGGTCCAGACCCGGGAGGCCACCACGGGCAGTCGAGTCATGAACCATGTCCGCAACCCAGCCACCAGCCAGTTTCTCATCGGCATGATTGGGCATGAAGTAAGGCACGGCCGCAACCAGAGCGCCAATGGCAATGGCGGCCATCACGAAGTTCATCGCAAACCGTGGTGCATGTGGATGGAATCCTTCACCATGACCATGACCATGACCATGGTCATCACCGTGGTCATCCCCACCGTGATCATCATCACCGGGTTCATACTCGACCTTGCCAAGGCAGACACGGAACCAGACTCGGAAGGTGTAGTAGGCCGTGAGGAACGCGGTAAAGACGGCGATCCAGCCAAGCGCCTCGAATCCAGGCCCCTGAGTGATGAATGCTTCTGCAAGGATCGCATCCTTGGAGAAATAACCCGAAGTAAACGGGAAGCCAGCAAGACACAGGCACCCGATCAACATGGCGATGCTCGTGATGCGCCAGCCCGGTATTTTCAGAAGACCAGAAAGCTTTCGCAGATCCAACTGCCCCGCGAAGCCATGCATGATTGTGCCGCAGGTAAGGAACAATGCTGCCTTGAAGAAGGCATGCGTAAACACGTGGTACGCGGCGCCGTAGGTACTCAAGACACCCAGTCCAAGGAACATGTATCCCAGCTGGGAGACCGTGGAATACGCCATGATGCGTTTGATGTCGTATTGAGCCATGCCGATGGTGGCTGCCAACAAGGCGGTCAACCCACCGATCCACGCCAGAACATGAAGCGATTCCGGTGCAAGCAGGAAGAACTCATAGGTCCTTGCAACCAGATAGATACCGGCCGTGACCATGGTCGCAGCATGGATGAGTGCTGAAACGGGCGTCGGGCCTTCCATCGCATCCGGAAGCCACACGTACAAGGGAATCTGAGCTGATTTTCCGAAGGCAGCCAGCATCAGGAACCACGGGATCAGATCAATCGCCCAACCTTCATAACCCGCCTTCCATGATCCGTCGGCAACGACGGTCATGAGTTCGTCGTACTGGATCGTGCCGAAGGTCGCCCAGATCAGATAGATGGCCAGCGCCAGACCAAGATCGCCGATGCGATTCATGATGAAGGCCTTCTTGGCCGCCGCCACAGCAGCGGGCCGCTGGTAGTAGTAGCCGATCAGCCAGTAGGAGGCGAAACCCACACCTTCCCAACCGAGGTACAGCATGAGGAGGTTGTCACCAAGGACCAAGGCCACCATGGCGAACAGGAAGACACTGACACCGGAGAAGAATCTGGTGTAGCCCTTCCCGAGATCTGTCTCCATGTATTCACTGGCATAGAACGCAATGAGCGTCCCAAGTCCGGTGACGAACATGACCCACAACAATGAAAGCGAATCGATGTAGAACGTGAAGTTCGCAGCGAAGCTGCCACCTTCCCAGTCGAGGTTGATCCATGAGAGAATCGGAATCAACTCCGGGGTTCCGCTGTAGTCGAAATACAACAGAAGCGAGAAGATGAAGGAGGTCAACAGGCTGCCAGTGGTGATCCAGGCCGGCAACTTCGATTTGACCTTCATGGCGGCACAGAGGCCGCACAAGGCCAGAGAGATCAGTGGCATGTACAGGATGAACCCCGCCCACCAGTGCTCGGTTGCGACCCTGACCTCATCCATCTTGACAGGAAGTGTCTCGGGCAGACCGTCACCAACAGCGGCCATGATCATCGAATTGAAGCAACTGGTGAGGATCATTCGCGCAGATCCCTCCAGTCTTCGGCATTAAGCGATGGGCGACGTCGATAGAGCAAGACGACCAATGCAAGTGCTAGAGCTGCTTCAGCTGCCGCCACCGTCAGAATGAAGATGACGAACACCTGGCCTGAGAAATCGAAGTAGTAACGACCAGCGGCAACGAATGCGATGCCTGCAGCCTGGAACATCAACTCAGTACAGAGGAACATCACGATGAGGTTTCTGCGGCAAAGAAATCCAACGAGCCCCACGGTGAACAAGACACCACTGAGAAGCAGATAATGCACAAGCGCCAACTGTCCAAATGCCACTGCCAACATCATGCCGAGGAACCCTCCTCGTCACTGCTGTCATCTTCTTCGTAATCAAACAGTCGTGTCATTCCCACGGCCGCACGCAGGTCATCTTCACCATGCTCGATCTGACGACGAGCGAGAATCACTGCACCAAACATCGCCAGAAGGAGGATCACACCTGCCAGTTCAAGGCTCGCGGGGAATCGACCAACAAGATCCCATCCCACGAACTGCGTATTACGCGGCCCAGCAGAAGTACCAAGACGAACCGTCTGATGATCTCCTGCATCAGTCTTTCCGATGACGTAGATGCCTTCATCATCGGCAAACACAATGTTCTGATTGCCATCAGCCTCAGGCGGCCATTGGAAGCTCGGCTCCACCTCTTCAATGGAACTTCTCAGTTGCTTCGTAAGTGATTCCAGAACTTCAGCTCTGGCGATGTTCTTCTCGATCTCTCCTGCCGGTGGCGGCAATCTGTCAACACCTTGATAGATGGCCCCAAAGACCGCTGTGAGGAAGATGAAGCCCACCGTCACGGCCGCCGCCGGTTCTCTGGCAACGCGGTCATACTCCGGTGCCTCGGTGATGTTGTCGGGAGAAGATGCCTGTTGTGCCAGCATCAAGACGAACATGTAGGTGATCAGAACTGCGCCTGCATAGACGATCACCAATGCAAAGGCCATGAACTCCGCTTCCAGCAACAGGAAGAGGCCTGCGGAAGACAGTACGACAAACACAAAGTAGATGGCGGAATAGACCGGACGAGAATGAGTGATCATGCGAACCGCAGCTGAAACCGCAATCACACCGAAGATCATGAATAGAACTTCACGACCAACACCTTCACCTCCGATGATCGACTCCCCCGCCGCGACATAAATCCACGCAAGGGAACCGAGGCCCCCCAGAATTCCAAGAGCCCTGGTCGCCCGTGAACCTCTTCCTAGAAGAAGGTAAAGGGATGCCAGAAGAGCAAAACACTCGATATAAGGCAGAACGCCATCCATCCAGATTGAGTCCTTCGATCTCCACTGCACACCCAGAGCCCTGATACCGGATCGGCTCAGAGGCCCAATAAAGATGCACGATAAACCCCCTTTGGAAGGGCTGCAAGGCGGTTTTACCCCACAAAGTCGCATTCGGCGGAAAGAAAGCTGTCTTGACCAAGACTTGGCTCCATCTCCCCTTTCAGCAGAACCCAGCTGCTCCTAGGATGCCGAGGTATGTCCAAGGGCTCAAGATTGATTGAACGAAGCATGATCCCGAACCTGCTGACCCTCCTGAGGGCTGGGTTGGCGATGGGCTTCTTCATCATTCTGGAGTTCTATCGCTACCCAGATCAGGGCGTTTTCGCTGCCAATATCGCGGTTGGGCTGTTCATTCTGGCTGCCGCCACAGATGCGTTGGATGGTCATCTGGCTCGAAAGTGGAAAGTCGTTTCCAGCTTTGGCCGGATCATGGACCCCCTGTGCGACAAGATCCTCATCATCGGAGCCTTTGTCTATCTCTGCGGAAGCAGATTCACGATCCCGGAATGGGAGGACACTGCTGCACCTTTCCAGATGGCAACGGGTGTCTATTCCTGGATGGTGGTGGTCATCATTTCACGGGAACTTTTCGTCACTACTGTTCGAGCTGTGGCAGAGGGTTCCGGGGTTGAGTTTGGAGCCAAGTCACTTGGCAAGATCAAGATGGTCATTCAATCGGTTGCTGTTCCTTGCATTCTGGTTCTCGCGGTGAATCTGCCATCAACGAACTACCCATGGTCTGGATGGACTTGTGCCGTACTGGCATGGCTGACGATCGGCATCACCCTCTGGTCTGCCTACCCCTACCTTTCCGGCATGCGGCTCCTGGACACTCCTCCCAAATCAGATGGTGAGCCCTTGTGAATCAAATCCGACTTCTAGCCTTGACTGCCGGAGGAACTGGCCTGATCAAACCCGCCTCAGGCACCTGGGGATCACTTCCACCGGTGATCCTGGCCTTTCTCATTGGCCTCTCAGGTTTGTCCTGGCCAATTCAGGTGGCCATGGCTGCACTTGTTCTGTTGGGCACCTGGGGCTGCGTCGCCATGGGGGCGTGGGCCGAAGAAAAATGGAAGACCCACGACCCGGGAGAAGTCGTATTGGATGAGGTTGCCGGCCAGGCGCTCGCCCTGCTGCTGCTGCCCTGGCCCCTGCTGGAACCCTCGCTGACCTGGGTTGCCATTGCCTGTGGAATGGGATTCATCAGCTTTCGCCTCTTCGACATCACCAAACCACCGCCAATCCGGGGCTTGCAGCGATTCCCCTGTGGATGGGGGATTGTGCTGGACGATCTCGCCGCAGGCATCGCAGCCGCAGCCCTCTGCTGGCTCATCCTGCTCCCATTCATCAGCTGAGTGCCGCGTTTTCCGGCCCTGTCCCCTACTATCTGGCATTCGCCTCGATCTCGGATGGCGGATTGTCTCACTGCATCTTTCATGAGGAAGAACCACATGACTCCGTTTCACTGCATCATCGCGGGCCTGACCCTCTCCACGAGCGCCATGCTGGGATTGACCCAGGAGCCAGGGACGATTGTGGAATATGACGAAAGCATCCGTGACTTCATGTCCGAAGGCACTGGATATTCCGACATTGATCTGGCGGGCTACTTCAAAAGTCAGGATCCGGATGTCGCCATCTGGTATCAGCATGTCAACACTCTTGCCAATCCCTGGATGCAAGGTCGACAACCTGGAACCCCCGGGGATGATCTGGCTTCCGAGTACCTCGAGTTCCACCTCGACTATTCAGGACTCGAGCCTGGATTTGTTGATGAAAATGGTGAGCCAAGCTGGCGACAACCCTTCACCTTCCAGATGAGGCGACGTGCACCATCTCTCGATTCATCTGAAGTTGTCGACTTCACAGGGAACCTCGTGTATCAGGATGACTACACGGTGCTGGCAAACTCAGGAAATGGTGATGTAACAGCACCTCTCACCTTTGTCGGATACGCCATCGAAGATGGAGAAGATGGATACGACAGCTTCGGTGATGATGATGATCTCAGCGGCCGAATCGCCGTGATGTTGAGATATGAACCCCTGGACAGCAGCGGAATCAGCAGGTGGGCGGATGAAAACTTCTCCCAGCATGCAGGCATCCGCCAGAAGATGCAGGCCGTTCTCGACCGCAATCCAGCAGGTGTCATCATGGTCACCCCACCAAAGGCGATCGATGGTCGCTCAGGACTCGAATCACTGCAGTCTTCCCAGGGATACCGCCCAAGAGCAAGCGTGCCTGTCATTCATCTGGATGCCAAGAAGGCCAATGCACTGCTAAAGCAGGCTCACCCAAACGGCAATGGTCTGGAACAACTTCGCCGGGCAGCCGATCGGGATCGTATCGACACGCTTGATCTCTCCGACGATGTCGAGGTGACGCTTCGAACCAAGTTGAAGCAACCGGGAATGCCGGCGAGAAACATCGGCGGCATGATCCCCGGGCGAGGTGAACTGGCTGATGAATGGCTCATCGTTGGTGGACATTACGACCATCTGGGCACTGGCTACACCGGATCACGCCGACGCAACAGCAGTGAGTATCACAACGGTGCCGATGACAATGCTTCAGGCACTGCCTCGGTCCTGGTCTTTGCAGATCGCCTGGCGGAATTTTCACGCGAGAGTGATGTGGATCATCGAAGCATCATGTTCCTCGGCTTCGGCGCGGAGGAGGCTGGCCTTCACGGCTCAAAGTACTTCGTGAACAACCCACCGATGCCTCTGGAGAAGGTCACGTGCATGATCAACTTCGACATGATGGGACGTCTCGGTGAAAAGGGACTTCAGCTCCTGGGGACTGGAACTGCAGAGGAATTCGATGAGATGCTTCCTCGACATGTCAGCAAGTCTGAACTGGTCGTCAATTCGACACCAGGTGGTAGCGGCCCTTCCGACCACGCCAGTTTCTATGCTGCCGAGATGCCCGTCCTGTTCTTCTTCTCCGGCATTACCGATGAATACCACACACCTGATGATGAAGCCTGGACGGTGAACCCGCAGGGAGCCATTGCCATGATTGATCTGGCAGAGGATCTGGCCAAGGAACTCATCACACGTGAAGATCTCCTGACCTTCAAGAAGAATTCTACGAGTGCCCCACGTCGTGGCACTGGCAGCAGAGTCCGGCTTGGAGTCATGCCCAGCTATGACGCTGATATTGAAACAGGTGTCATGATCGATGGCGTGAGTGACAATACGTCCGCATCTGACGCGGGGCTCCAGTCCGGGGACATCATGCTGAGTTGGAACGGGGATCCACTCGAGGGCGCCGGAACGCTCATGGAAAAGCTTCGCGCCTCATCTCCTGGAGACAAGGTGGAGGTGACCGTCATGCGCAAGGGTCAACTCAAGAAGCTTGAAGTCAAACTACGAGGCATCAACGACTAGCGATGCTTCCACGAGAGGCCATCAAATGGCCGCGGGGCGAACCTGATGGTCCGCCCCGCGTTTGTGATCGCCCATGGACATAAGCCGAATTCTGTCCCCAGTCAGTCAGTCATCGACGACCTGACCAGGTGGTGACCATTCATCTGGGACCACCGTTGCCGATGGCCTCGAGCACGCTACCCGCCCTCACCCGCGGATCACGGACGTATCCGGCGAACCGGATACCGAGGACTGCTTGCGCTTGCACGCAGTGGGGTTTACCCTGCCCTGACCGTCACCGATCAGGCGGTGCGCTCTTACCGCACCCTTTCACCCTTACCGGCCCAGCCGAAGCTGCACTGGCGGTTTGCTTTCTGTGGCACTATCCCTGGCTCGACGATCATGAGCCGGTGGACGTTATCCACCACCGTATCCTGTCGTGTTCGGACTTTCCTCCATCGGACAAGCCGACAGCGGTCACCTGTCCACAGGACAATTGTACGTCCTCAGGATATTGGTGCCATGATTTCCACTCAAACTCGAACCTCTTTCAGGGAGGTCGATAAGAAGGGCATCGGGGCGATACAATCGCCTGCATGGGTGATGCAGACAACACGATTCGCTGTCTGGTGTGGGGAGTCCATTCCCAGCTGCCACTGTTTCAAGCTGCCACAGAAGTCGATGATTTTGTCATCAATCTGGTTGGAGGCCCCCTGCCTGAAGATACTCGTGAGTTGTCAGAGGCACTTGATGTGACGCCGCTTGATGATCTTCGAACCGGTCTCCTGAGCAACGAATGGGATGTTGCATGGCTGGCTGCACCCGGCTGCCTTGATGCAGATCTCCGTCAACTGATTCGAGGTCTCGATCGTCCTGTTGCAACGTCGACTCCACCTGCTGATTCGGTTCAGAATCTGATGAGTGAAACAGAAGAAGGACAGCGAGCCACCTTCATTCCGCTCATGAGGTTGGGCCGTCCATTCCGTGGAGCCGAGCAGGTCCTTGAGAACTTCGGTGTCAAGCACAGTGGTCATATTGAGATGATCGCAGGCGGTGATGGTGTGACCTCAGCGTCTCTGTTGTATGACGCAATGGACCTGGCCTTTGGACTCTTCGGCATGCCTGACAATCTCTTTGCCGCCAGAGCAGGCGAAGGCGTGGTCACCGGTGACAGCAGAATCCCCCTCAATGGACATCTTGTGGTTTCCCTGAGATACCCCAATCGCTGCGCTGCAGCGGTCTCGATTGCGGAGGGTGGTGGTCAATGGTCCCGCCGAATCGTCATTCTCGGTGAAGGCGGACGACTGATTGTGTCGGATGATGGCGTCGAATGGCTCTCCAGCGATGGCGATGTCCTGGATGCCGGTCGAGGGCAGACAACCGATCTTCCTGCTGCCGGCGAAGTCGCGGCACATCATCTCAAGAGACTTGCCGCCGACCGCGAACCAACCGATGAGATCGATCAGTCACTCGAGACCAGTTGTCTTTGTGAAGCCGTACGCCTGAGTTGCATCACTGGACAGGCCGAGGATCCGGCGCATGTTCTTCGGATGCTTCGAAAGCCCTGAAGAACAAGCTAGAGAATGGCACCATGCAATGGCACGAGGATCCCCGGGATGACTCGTTCCTCTGCCAATCGCTCCAGATGACCCGCAAGAATCGCGAAGGTTTCCTTGAATTCCTCGATCGTCTCGAAGGGCCCTTCACGCCGAACGGTCAGGTACACACTGATGGGCTCATCTTCCCACCGCTTGGTCTGAAGTTCTGCTGTACCCATGCGGGTCTTGATTTCCAGACTTGCCTGAAGGCGAGCTGACTCATCTAGTGCGATTCCAAGAAACGGCTGCACATCGATCATCTCTTCACGACCGGATTGCACCATGGCTGACAAGGGTGAACCAGCCAGAAGCGCATCGAATACGACTTCATTCCGGTTGCGTCGAGCGTGCAGGTCGAAGCCGAAGACCAGTTCGATCGCCTCGACATCCAGTGGACTGATGGAGAGAAAGTAGGGAGCAGTCTCAAGCAGCAATCGATGAAGGTGATACGACTGCTCCAAAGACTCTGGATTGACCCACCCACTGCGAACCGATGTTCGCCGCAGACCGACCCAGCAATACCGACCCTCCTGATCAGGCGATTCAAGGGCCAGCTCACCTTCATAGCGTTTGAATCGCTTCATTCCCGGCATCTCACGCTTGATCCGATCGAACAGATCCAGAACGGTCTGACGTGCTGCAGGAAGATCCATGGTCAACGCCACACGTTGATTCACATAGAAGTCGCTGCAGAGTGTTCCGAGTTCAGAGCTCATCGATCTCCTTACCTGGCCTCGAAGTGGCCTTGTTTCAAAGCAGTGTACCTCTGGTCGAGAACTGACATCCGGGCTTCAGGAACCGGGGATGACCGGGGGATGACGCAGAAGTGGCTGCAGTTTCCAGTAGGTCAGACATCGCCAGAACCACTCGAATGGACCGTAGAGGAACCACTTGAGCCAGAGTGGAGACCAGATCAGCTGAGCGATGGACATGAAGAACACCACGAGAATCTGATCCGTTCGATCAAAGAGACCAAAGTAACCCAGTCCATGTCCATAGAAGATGAACGTGCAGATGATGCTCTGCAGGAGGTAGTTGCTCAAGGCCATCCGACCGACACAAGCCAGAGCGTACTGCAATTTGATCAACATGCCCGAACGAACGAACAAGACAGCCAGTGACATCCAACCCAGAGCCATGGGAATACTTCCCCAGTAGTTGAACTGTGACGTGAAGAACTTTGATTTCAACCAGTGCCAGTCCACATACCAGTTGGCCTCGATTCCCATCCAGACAAGTGGAATACCGACCAGTATGCCGAACCCAAGCAGCCAGCCGTAGATCGTGGTCCTGCATTTTCCTGACAGAACACCCCAGCGATACAGCACCATCCCCAGGAGCATCAGACCCGAGACCCGCCACATCAGGACCCAGGGAAAGGCGGTCAACTGCATGAACAACGCTGTGGGAATACGGTGCTCAAGCTGAGTCAACCAATCGCTCTGATAAGCCATCGCTTCAACAGAGAGCCCGACGAAAGAGACCTCCATTTCCTCTTTCATACCAGCCATCTCCTCTGGTGAAAGCGATGATATCGCGACACCGGCACCGAGCATGAAGAAGGAGGCGACGGTCAACAGAAAGATACTGATGGGAATCAGCCAGATTGATGGAAGCTTGCGCAGCCAGAAGACCAGCATGCCACACAACGCATAGCTCACCAGTATGTCTCCATACCAGATGGCGTAGGCATGGAGCAGACCGAAGAACAACAACCAGGCCATGCGGCGATAGTGCACGCTGACCAATGGTCTGCCGGTCGATTCCAGACGATCACTCATGAGGAGAATGCCTGCGCCGAACAGCATGGAGAACATTGCCATGAACTTGGAATCACCCAGCAACGAACTGAAGAACCAGACCAGATAGTTGGCCCCGCTCAGATCACCCCACACCGTAGGATTCGTATAAGCGGCGGAAGGCATGGAGAACGACTGGACATTCATGATGAGAATGCCCAGCAGCGCCACACCTCGAATCACATCGATCGTGACATTTCGTTCTGTCGGTATTGCTGGTGCTGCATTCATCATGCTGACTCAAGCCAGGACATCACCGCATCCGTATCGGAGAGATCATCAAGTACCAGATCGGCCCCCGCCTTCTCCAGCGTGGGACGATCATCCACACCCGTGCACACGCCAAGTACCCGGCAACCATTCGCCTTGGCACAACCCACATCATGAATCGTGTCACCGATGATGATCGCCTGATGGAATTCACGGTCAGCGGAGCGATGCGCTCGCCAACGATCCATCGCGACTGGAGGCAACTCCTCTCGGCTGTCACCCTCATCACCCCAGGCATGAATATGGAAATGAAACGAGGCGATGCCAGCCGCTTCCAGCTTGAGCAGACCAGTCTCCTCAAGATTGCCGGTCAGCAGGCCGACATCAAACTGGTCATCTGCACCAAGACGGCCAAGAAGTTCCTGCACACCCGGCATGGCTACTGCTTCTCGTTCACCGGAATTGAAATGACGGGTCAGACATTCGTGATAATGCAGACGGAAGATGTCCATATGCGCCTCGAAGTGCTCGATCCCGAGACGATCAAGAGCCCGACCGAGGATCAACGAATCAAGCTGCCCACCGACAAGCAGACCCTCCAGCGAGAAGTCCTCACCGAAGACTCTGCGACCCGCCTCATTGAAGGCTCCCACTCCGGCACCGTTGGTACGCAGAAGCGTGCCATCAATGTCGAAGAGAATGAGCCGCTGTGACATGGGTCAAGCTGCCGTCACGGCGGCCGTGACCTTCCGAGCAGCATCCCCGAGATCATCCGCCGTCTGCATCGTGGGCAGTTCGCCCTGTGCCTGCTGCAGAATGTCCCGAGCAGCCTCCACATTGGTTCCTTCAAGCCTGACGACCAGTGGAACCGTGAAGCCCACTTCCTTCGCTGCCGAGACGATGGCACTGGCCACCCGGTCACACTGCATGATGCCGCCGAAGATGTTGACCAGAACACCCTGAACCTTTTCCTCACCAAGAATGATGCGGAAGGCCTCGGTGATGGCCTCGAGTGAAGCATCGCCACCGACATCCAGGAAGTTGGCGGGATCTCCCCCATGAAGCTTGATGATGTCCATCGTGCTCATCGCGAGCCCGGCGCCATTGACCAGACAACCGATGTTGCCATCAAGTGCGACGAAATTGAGACCGGCCTTGGAAGCACGAAGCTCTTCTGGATCCTCTTCCGTCGGATCATAGAAGGCCTGAATCTTCTTCTGTCGGTAGATCGCATTGTCATCGAAGTCGAACTTCGCATCGATCGCCATCACCTGACCATCAGGATGCTCCTCGGTTGGAGGCGTGATGATCAATGGATTGATTTCCACAAGTGACGCATCACTGCTGACCTGAAGCTTCGAAAGATTCAGCATGATCTTGACGGCCTGACTGATCTGCTTGCCCTTCAAGCCCAGATCGAAGGCGATCTGGCGTGCCTGCCATGGCTGAAGTCCATCAACTGGATGAGACGGCATCTTGATGATTGCATCAGGACGTTCATGCGCTGTCGTCTCGATATCCACCCCGCCCTCAGCCGAAGCAATGAGCGTGTTGGTTCGCTTGGAACGATCCGTCGTAATGGCGAGATACAACTCGCGGTCGATATCAACGGCTGCTGCAACGAGAAGGCGACTGACCTCAAGTCCCTCCGGCCCGGTCTGAACGGAGACCATCTTGTTGGTCAACATGAAGGTGGCCGCTTCCTTGACTGAATCGATGGAATCAACCACCTTCACGAATCCAGCCTTGCCACGACCACCAGCATGCACCTGAGCCTTCACGACAACCTGACTCGCCCCTTCATCAAAGATCGCTCGAGCCGTGTCCACAGCCTGTTCGACGGTTTCCGCGACATGCCCCTCTGGTACGGCGATTCCAGCGTCAGCGAGGAGTTGGCGAGCTTGATACTCGTGAATCTTCATGGGTCCGGCTCCTTCCCGTTAGAAGGGGGGCATGGTAGCAGCCCGACCGGCTTTCAAGGAAACGGCTCGGCGGGTA
>PBAY01000047.1 GCA_002717655.1 Phycisphaerae bacterium
CCATACCAGGCGCCGAGCTTGCGATCAGGGTCGTCAATCACGCACAGCACGACAATCCGAGGTGTATCAAATGGTGCGCCAGCGATGAAACTCGAGATGTAGCGATCCTCGTGATAGCCACCGCCTTCTACGCGTGGCAATTGAGCGGTGCCTGATTTGCCGAAGAGGCGATAGTGTTCTGATTGGGAAGCCTGGCCGGTTCCATCCGTCATCACTTCTTCCATGATCTCACGTGTGAGCAACGCGGTTTCAGGAGTGATGGCCTGTTGCACGACAGGAGCGATGTCCATGCCGGAGATCAGATTCAACGAAGGAAGGCTTCCATCGCGTGCAAAGGCGGAGAAGCCTCTGACCATCTGAAGTGGTGTGACCGCAATCTCATGCCCCATGCTGACGCTGACCTGACTGTAGCTGCTCCATTTGGAAGCGGTGGTCACCAGCCCGGCGGTTTCGCCTGCGATGCCGCAGCCGGTACGCTGGCCAAATCCGAACCGTTTCACGACGGACTGCATGGCGTGGGTGGTCATTCTCTCAGCAACGATCGCCATGCCGCTGTTGAGCGATTTGACCAGGACACGTCGCCAGGACATCGGCCCGTAGTAATGAACGTCGCGGATTCTGCGGCCCGAAGCGGTGCGGTAGGGAACAGCGGCAGGAGTGGGGAGTACCTCTTCAGGTTGTGCGTCACCCGCTTCTGTTGCGACGGACCAGACGAAGGGTTTGAAGGTCGACCCTGGTTCATAGGGATCACTGACGCAGCGGTTGCGCCCCAACCGTTCGTCGGTTTCGCGAAGTTCATCCTCGGGTTGCCCCGGCCATCCTTCTCGTGGATTGATGATGTCGGCCAGTGCGAGGATCTCGCCGGAGTGCGGATTGACGACGATGGCTCGTCCACCACCGGCATTGCAGTCTTGCACGGCCAGCTCCAGCCGACTTTCCACGAATCGCTGTATTTCAAGATCGAGACTCAGTTGAATGGCATCGCCATCATCATGTGGTTGATAGCCGTGAGACTCGACCCACAGCGGTCTGCGTTTGACATCACGCAGATACCGTACGGATCCAGGTGACCCCTGCAGTTGTTCGTCGAGTGCGTGTTCCAGTCCGCCAAGACCATCATGATCGAAGCCGACCTTGCCCACGAGCCGCGAGGCGGTTTCTCCGTAGGGGTAGGCTCGGACCTGTCTTCTTTCGAGTCCGACTCCATCCAGATCCGCTGAAAGGATTCGGTCCACCTGCCAATCTTCCAGAATGTCGCTCACCGGTACGAATCTGCTGTGACGTCGGGAGTCGACTTTTCTTGCCGTCTCCACGGCGTCGATTCCAATCAGCTGCTGGAGTTGGACGCCGATGGTTGAGAGATCCTGCGTTTCATGTGGATCGACAAAGGCTCGCCAGCCGATCTTCGTGGTGGCCAGCAGTCGACCTCTTCGATCAACGATGTCGCCGCGTCTGCCAACGCTGGTCCGCGTTGAAAATGGATCTTCCATGACGGATTGCAGTCTTTCACCAGGTGCAATCTTCAATTGAATGACACGGACGGTGATCACGAGAAGCCCGATGGCGGTGACGCATACTGCAGCAGAAGCCCATGCGGCGATTCGGCGAGGTTGCCAGTTTGCTGCACTTGCAGCTTCTGATTGTCGGTCTGCAGCATTATCCGCCATGGCGAGTGGTCATCGAGGGCGACTGGTACCGGGCATCCTGTTCTTGACGTGCTCGAGCAGCCATCAGCGAGGTTTCGTCGTGTGGCATCGGACCGGTCAGGAATTCCTTGCGATGAAGTTCTGCTACCTGTTCGGCAATGGCGCATCGAACATCCCAGAGATCCGTTCTGATTCTGTCGCACTTGTTGTGCGTTCGTGTGATCTGATAGGCAAGATCGATGCACTGCTGTCGTTGGCTCAGAAGCGCGATGGCCGTGAGTCCCAGTGCGAGCAGAATCGTGATCAACTTGGCAGTCATGAAGCAGTCTTGGTTACGGGGTGAGTGGGTACTTCAAGGCGATGCCGACTCGAAGATCATCCTTGCTTCGAAGAACATCCTGATTCATTTCAAAGAGTCGGTCGGTATCCCGTGAGGAACCCAGCAGTTTCTGAGCCAGTTCCGAGAGCGTGTCACCACTCTGAACCTCATATTCCCCGAGTGAACCAGTCGATGCCGGCGTTGTGTCGGAAGTGGTCATTGAGGCATTGGTGGAGTCACCTGACTCATCGGCAAGCAGGACGTCGGCTGGAGGAAGCAGAAGTCTGGTGCTCAAGGTCAGTCGATCAGGATCAGGGAGTCGGTTGTAGCGAGCCAGAGCGGTGGCCAGTTGTGGGGTGCCATAGTGTCGCTGGCAGATGTTCTGAAGCGTGTCCCCACTGGTGACGGCATAGTGCGGTGAGTGAGAAGCGGTGTCGGCCACCGGTATGCGTTCGCTGGGGAGCGGTTGATCGTGTGGGGTGGGCGTGTCAGTGTTCTGATGCGAATGCTGATCAACGGTGGATCCGTAGACGAGCCAGCCATTGTCCAGATTGACCGGACGGGCGGGTTGGCCGCCATGACGTACCTGAAGGGAGGCCGCGGCTTCCCGGCGTGCAGTCGAGAGATGATCCGAGACCAGAATGCCCACGAAGAGCACCAGTCCGAATCCAACGATCAAAGCCAGTTTATTTTCTCGAGTCATTGACTCCCGCATCCATGCGTCTAGTCCGGGTCTTCCCGGTGTCCTTGCTGAAACCTGCCCGAATGCCCGCCTCCATGCGAGTGTCGATCAGGTTGTCACCCCGAGGGGCTTGCCGGGTCTGATACCCGGATGGCCCGGAATCGGGCCGATCGGCTCCGGGGATTCTCCTGAATCTCCGAATCCGAAGGTCGAACAAGTCGGCGGGTCAGCCGGCTTGCCAGGCCTCGCCGATCCAGTTCGGCAAAGGCCTGCTTCACGGGGCGGTCCTCGAGGCTGTGAAAGGAAATGATCCCCACACGGGCCTCGGGGTGCAGCCAGCCTCCGGTCCTCGCCGATTCGCATCCTCGACCGATCCGGTCGAGGAGGGTCTCCAGAGCCGCTATCTCATCATTCAAGGCAATCCGAAGTGCCATGAAGGTCCGAGTGGCGGGGTGCAGGCGAGACGAGCGAGCACGTGGGCCATAGGCTTCCTTGACCAAATCAAGGAGATGCCCCGTCGTCGTGATCGGCCTTGTTTGCCGCTCCTGTGCAACTTTTCGGGCGATCGCATTGGCAAATGGGTCTTCGCCATAGGTTCGGATCAGGTGAGCCAGCTCGGATTCCTCGATCTCAGCGAGTAATTTCGTCAGATCAATCTGTTCCTGCTGATCAAGTCTCATGTCCAGCGGGCTCTCGTCATGGAAGCCGAATCCCCGTCTGGCATCATCCAACTGGTTGGAGGAGACGCCAAGGTCCGCCAGAACGACATTGGCGGGACGTCCCAACGCCTGAACATGTTCCGTAACGCGGGCAAAGGAATCATGGATCGTGGAGGCCGGGATTTCGGCCTCCTGAAGCCGCTTGCTGGCATACGCCAGATTCTCACTGTCTCGATCCAAGCCAAGGAGCAGGCCGTCGGGCCCAATTGCCTGCCCAAGTGCCATAGCGTGTCCGCCTCGGCCCAGTGTGCAGTCGACGACCACATCTCCTGGTCGGGGCGCCAGTGTCTCGAGCACCTCGTTCAGCAGAACAGGGATGTGACCGTGTTCATTCATTCTTGATTTGTCAGAGTCCAAGCAGCAGTCGTTCGGGATCTTCAATGCAGTTCTTGATATGCACGAGGAATCCAACTGCTTCACTGCCATCAACCACTCGATGGTCATAGCTCAAGGCCAGATACATCATCGGTCGCAGAACGATCTGGCCCGGGTTGTCCGGATCTTCCATGGCTCGCTTCTGAATTCGATGCAGGCCGAGAATGCCCGACTGCGGAGGATTCAGGATCGGAGTGGACATCATCGATCCATAGACTCCGCCATTGCTGATGGTGAAGGTCCCGCCCATCATGTCCTCAACGGAGAGCTGGCCGTCACGCGCTCGTGCGGCAAGAGAGGCGATGTCCGATTCAATCTGGGCGAATCCCTTTCGATCGGCATCTCTTACGACAGGCACGACCAGCCTCTTGTCGGTCCCGACGGCTACCGAGAGGTCGACATAGTCGTGGTATTCCAGTTCATCGCCATCGATGAAGGCATTCAAGGCCGGGATCTGCTTCAGGGCGCTCACGCAGGCCTTCGCAAAGAAGGACATGAAGCCGAGTTTGACGCCATGCTGGTCATGGAATTCCTCCTTGTGGAGGGAACGCATGGAAATGACGGCGGACATGTCCGCTTCATTGAAGGTGGTCAGCATTGCTGCGGAATGCTGAGCATGAACCAGTCTTTCGGCGATGCGCATTCGAAGTTTGCTCAATCGCTTGCGCTGAATACCACGTGTGCCGGGTGTGGGGGTTGCTTCGCCTGCGGGCTGAATGGCAGCAGGCGTGTTGCTCGTCTGTCCATGGCTGGAAAGCACATCGGCTTTCATGATTCGTCCCTGAGGACCACTTCCATGCACATTGGCCAGAGGCACGCCACGGTCTTCAGCGATCTTGCGAGCCATGGTGGTGGCACGGACTGGTGTCGCCGCAGCGGCCGATTCAGTTGCAATCTCTACCCGCGTTGCTGGCGGTGCCGTCGATCCTGCCGATGGTGCACTGGTCGCCTCCTGGGCAGGTGCAGCAGGACTGGCGGAAGGGGTGGTGGTCGCGGGCTTTTCCGCGTCGACATCGATGTTGCCGATCGTGGCTCCGATCGGAAGGTCGGTCCCTTCGGCTTCGGTGATGTGCAGCACCCCGGCTGCCGGAGAAGGCAGTTCCTGTGTCACCTTGTCGGATTCGATCTCAACCAGGGAATCATCCTGGTTGACCCAGTCTCCGTCCTGCTTGAGCCATTGGCCGAGACGGATCTCGTTGATGGACTCTCCAAGACTTGGAATGACGATGTCAACAGGCATGGGTGTTTCTCTTGCAGAGGGGGCTAGGCTTGTTTCGACTTGTGTTCTGAGGAAGCATTGCGGAAGGCACGGACAAGTATCGCGTGTTGTTCTTCACTGTGTGCGGTTGATGATCCAGTCGCGGGTGAATCATTCGGAGGACGTCCAATGTAGTCCACAGGCCGATCCAGATCACGGAACCAGTCATAGATGAACCACCAGGCGCCGCTGTTCTGCGGTTCTTCCTGAATCCAGGTGAAGCGGGCATTGGGGTAACGCTGGAACATCTCCTTGACTTCCTTTTCAGGGAAGGGGTAGAGCTGTTCAATGCGGATGATCGCGGTGTCCTTGTTGGAGATCGCTTCACGATGTTCCATCAGATCGTAATAGACCTTGCCACTGCAAAGCAGGACACGTTCGATCTGCTCGGCGGAGTTGATCTTCGCTCCTGTGGAAGCGTCATCAATCACCAGTTGGAAGCCTCGATCGGTCAGGTCCGCGACAGAGGAAGTCGCAGCAGGAAGGCGAAGAAGGCTCTTGGGAGTGAAGACGATGAGCGGCTTCCGGAAGTCCCGCAGCATCTGGCGTCTGAACAGATGGAAGATCTGTGCAGGGGAAGTCGGGTTGACGACCTCCATGTTCTCATTGGCGCAGAGCTGGAGGAATCGCTCGATTCTGGCGGAAGAGTGCTCTGGTCCCATGCCTTCGTAGCCGTGAGGGAGCAGGCAGACCAGACCGCTGTTGCGATGCCACTTCTTCTCCGCTGAGGCGATGAACTGGTCGAAATACACCTGGCCGGCATTGGCGAAGTCACCGAACTGTGCTTCCCAGATCACGAGCATCTTGGGATCGCCGAGTGAATAGCCGTATTCAAATCCGATGCAGCCGCCTTCCGTGACCGGAGAGTTGTAGATGCACAGCTTGCCTTGCTGCTCGCCAAGATGATTCAATGGAATGAATGGTTCACCGTTGTTGCCATCGAAGACAACGGCGTGTCGATGGCTGAAGGTGCCTCGCTGACAATCTTCGCCAGTGAAGCGAATGTCATCCCCTTCGCCAAGCAATGAGCCCAGTGCCAGCAGTTCGCCCATGGCCCAGTCCAGCGGCGCATCCTTTTCGATTGCCGTTCCTCGGTATTCAAGGATGCGTTCGAGTTTCCGATGGAGCTTGAATCCGTCGGGTACGCGTCCCAGTGATTCCGAGATCTGCTGCAGTCGAGTACGGGGAACGCTGGTGGGGACGGGTTCCCAGGAGTACTTGGGTGAGAATCCGGCCCAGGTGGACTGATCGTCAAAGGCCATTGGAGTCGGGCGGACGGGTGATTCCTTGATCCGGTTCTGCGCCTGGTTCATCAACTCCATCAGTTGCTGGGTTGACTGCTCCGACTCCTCGACCGAGATGACACCTTCTTCTGAAAGCTTCCTGCTGTATTGATCCAGAACAGAGGTCGCGTTCTTGACGGCGTGATACATCAGTGGGCTGGTGAAGCTCGGTTCATCCGTTTCATTGTGTCCGAACTGACGGTAGCCCCAGAGGTCGATCACGACATCCTGCTGGAACTTCATGCGGTATTCGTAGGCCAGTCGCATCACGGCGACACACATCTCAGGATCATCCGCATTGACATGGAAGATGGGTACATCGATCCCACGCATGAAGTCCGTGCAGTAGAGACCGCTGAAGGCTGCTTGTGCTTCAAGCGTGAAGCCGATCTGATTGTTGATCACCAGATGGATTGATCCGCCTACCGTGTAGCCTCGGAGCTGTGAAAGGTTGGACAGTTCGGTGGTGATGCCCTGGCCTGGCAGTGAAGAGTCGCCATGAATGAGCAGTGGAACACTGCTGTTTCTTTCGCGATCACCTCGCAGCCGTTGCTTGGCCCGGGCGCGACCCAGCACAACAGGATGGCCCCATTCCAGATGAGAAGGATTGGAGGCCATTGACAGGTGCAGTGGTTTGCCTGCATCAGTCACGATCTGACTGCTGAAGCCACGGTGGTACTTCACATCGCCACCACCATCGAGGAAGTCCTCGGCCCATGCTTCCTCGAATTCGGTGAAGAGCTGGTCGTAGCTCTTTTCGAGAATGTTGACGAGCACATTGATGCGTCCACGATGGGCCATGCCCATTGCGATTTCCTCGACATCGTTGATTGATGCAGAGACAAGAAGCTCGTTGAGCATCGGTATAAGTGTTTCACAGCCAAGCAGGCTGAACCACTTCTTGCCGATATAGCGACGCATGAGGAATCGTTCGAGTCCGGTTGCCTGTTGCAGCTCACGCAGGATCCGAAGCTTCTCCTCCTTGTCCGGGGAAGGTCGGCCGCCGATCTTCTCGATTTCGGATTGAAGCCACTGTCGCTTGGCTGGTTCGCGGATATGAGTAATCTCCGCACCCAAGGTTCCGCACCAGGTTCGATCCAGATATTCAATGACCTGACGAAGCGATGCAGGACTTTTCAACGGCAGATCACCGGGGTCGACAGGTTTGTCCAGATCGGCTTCACTGAATCCGAGTGTGGAAGGATCAAGTTCCGCGCAGGTTCGCTTGACGATACCCAGAGGATCAAGGTTGGCGGCGAGATGTCCAAGATCGCGATAGCGATGGATCAGTTCTGCGACACGTTCATCACTGCTGCGACCACTCTGGGTATCGCTGGAGTCTTGCGGCGTGTTACGGAACCCAAGATCGAATCCTTCAAAAAATGATCGCCATTGTTCCGGAACGGATTCAGGTTGATCCTGCCACTGGTCATAGAGGTCGTCGACATAGGCCCCATTCCATCCATTGATGGCAGGAGCCATCCCGGAAGGCTCAGTGGAAACCGATGCTGCGGATTGTTGGTCTTGATCACTCATGGATGGTTTGACAGACGGGGATTCTACCCTCGCAAACGTGGCTGTGAACCATCCAGGCGTGCAGATCAGCTACATCAGTGACATTGGGTCGATGTCAAGGGTCACGCGTTGGCTTCCATCGAGTACGCCGGAGGCCCTGGCCTTCAGCAGGGCGGCATGCAGCGGGCCCGGCGAGGCGGCCAGCAACTCGATCTGCTTTCGGTAGCGTTGGGCTATTCGACCAATGACGCAGTCAGAAGGGCCTCGCACATCCACTTCGCCATCAGAGGAGGCTGCCAGTTGTTCCTTGATGGCCTGGGCCTGAGCCTCGCATCGGTGCAGATTCTGGTCCTGAATGACCAGCCGAGCCATTCGGCTGATCGGAGGAAGCCCACAGGCTCGACGGTCGTCCAGCTCCGCTGCGGCAAACTGACGGTATTGGCCTGAGGCGGCACATTCGATCGCAGGCATTTCGGGGTTGTAGGTCTGGATGATCGCTCTTCCCGGAGCCTCTCCACGTCCACATCGACCGCAGACCTGAGCCACGAGTTGGAAGGTCCGTTCCGAGGCGCGGAAATCAGGGAGGTGTATCGAGGTGTCGGCATCGAGCACGCCGACCAGACGTACTCCGGGATAGTCGAGTCCCTTGGCGATCATCTGTGTGCCCAGCAGCACGCGTACTTCACCCTCGCCGAATGCTTCCAGAACCTGATGGAGATCGTCGGCTGTTCGCATCGTGTCGGAGTCGATGCGTCGAAGGGTTTCATTGGCAACGAGTGAGGGGAATCTCCTGCTCAGAATTTCCTCGATGCGTTGTGTCCTCTGACCCATCGCGGTGATTCCCTGCCCACAGGCTGGGCAGGATCGAGGTACACGTTGTTCACTGAGGCAATGATGGCATCGGACAAAGCCACCTCGAGGCAGGTCGTGTTGTCGATGCATCACCATCGAGACATCACAATCATCACAGGTCAGCATCCAGTCACAGGCTTTGTTGCGACAGGTGAGATACGAGGCGAAACCTCTGCGGTTCAGCAGGAGAAGGGCCTGGCCACCTGCATCAAGTGTCTCTCCCAACGCCTGTTCAAGTGTCGGGCCAAGGGCGGACCATGTAGCGGCCCCTTCTCGATGCCGGTCCTTGGCCATGTCCACAATGCGTACCTTCGGCAGGATCAGCCCCGGCGCTCTTTCTGGGAGATCATGAAGGTGGAAAACACCTTTTTCCGTGGCATTTGCCCATGATTCCAATGATGGTGTCGCGCTTCCAAGAACAACCGGACACGGCGTCATTTGTCCCAGGCGTATCGCCACATCGCGTCCGTGATATCGGGGCATCGAATCCTGTTTGTAGGAATGATCGTGTTCTTCATCGACCACGATCAGTCCAAGGCGGTTCCTGTTCAACGGCGACAGCACGGCGCTTCGTGCACCGAGAATGATGTCGACTTCATCATTGGCAACCTGTGACCACTGTTGATGTCGCTGGGCAGCGGTCAATCCAGAATGCAGCAAGGCGACGCGATGATCAGGAAAGCGGCCGGTCAAGCGTGCGCCGGTCTGCGGTGTCAGAGAGATCTCCGGAACCAGCACAAGTGCGATTCGATTGAGAGTGACAACTTGTTCGATCAGTTGAAGGTAGACCTCGGTCTTGCCGGCGCCGGTCACGCCTCGTATGAGATGAGTCGAGAATCCATTGGCCAATTCAGCGGCGATTCCATCAATGACCCGTTGCTGCGCCTCGGTCGGGGTGGGGCGGTCCATCTTCTGCACGCCAGCCATCCGCCAAGCCGCTTCAATAGCGGTCTGCCGTGTTTCTTCGAGCATCCCATTCTTGACCAGCCGATCGATTGGACCAGGCGTCTGGAGATCGGCCAGCTGCATCAGCTTTCGTCGTTCCACAGGTCTCGCTTCTGAGGGCAGGGCCTGCAGGACTTCCAGAACAGTCTTCTGTTTCTTTGTCGGGGACTTGGTCTGTTCAGGAGAGACGTTTGCCAGATCAATCATCCGTTGGGTCACTGAGCCGGTTCGGCGTCGGACCGGCGCTGGCAGCATGCTTGAAATCGTAGGTCCCAGTGGAGCCAGGTAATACGAGGAAATCCATCTCGCGAGTTCAATCAGGCCCTCCGGGAGGGCCGGGGTCTTGGTACGAGACAGAACATGCTTTACAGGGCCATCGGTCTCGCTTTGTGGAGTCTTCAAGACGACATAGCCAGGCGTTGGCGTGTTTCCACGACCAAGCGGAACCATGACTTCCTCGCCGATTGTGACGTCGGCGAGTTCTTCATCAAGGGCGTACGTGAGACCGTCGGGGTAGCGATCCAGTCCCCGGTCCACTGCAACGCGTACAAACCCTGTGGTCTTTTGGGGGAAAAGTCCCTCCATCTCCGGAGCATACCGATTTGGTCCGCGGGTGGATACACTGCTGATGTGAACAACAAAACAAGTCATCCTGCTCGATTGGCGTTGGAAGATGGGACGGTCTTCCACGGGGTCTCCTTTGGTGCGGAAACAGCTGAAAATGCGGGAGTTGGTGAGGTTGTCTTCAACACCGCGTTGACCGGTTATCAGGAAGCACTGACCGATCCAAGCTATGCCGGCCAGATTCTGGTCATGACCGCAACGCAGATCGGGAACTATGGCGTTTGTCCTGAAGATGTTGAATCCGAGCGGGTTCAGGTCGCCGGTTTCGTCATCCGAGAAAGGTCTTCGATCACCTCCAATTCCCGAGCGACGGATGATCTGGGACCCTGGCTGGCTTCTCAGGGCATCCCTGCAATAGAAGGTATCGACACCCGAGCGCTGGTCCGGATTCTTCGTCAGGCAGGGGCCATGCGAGGGGTGATTGGACTTGATTCCAGCATTTCCGATGCAGCACTGGTGGAAATGGCCAGGCAGAGCCTCGAGATGACGGGTCGAAATCTTGCTGAAGCCGCTTCGATCGCTGATGAGCAGCCCTGGGAGGAATCTCTGGGCGATTGGCGGCCCATGGCGTGCACGGATCGATCAGCAGGGGATGATCGGCTTCGGGTCCTCGCGGTTGATTGTGGTGGGAAAAGAAATATCTATCGCCATCTGGCGGATCTTGGCTGTGATGTGATCAGGGTCAACCCCTCCGTGACGGTTGAGGAAATTCGAGCCTTTGCTCCAGATGGCTTGTTTGTATCCAATGGGCCGGGTGACCCTGCTGCGGTTACTGGTCTGGTGGAAACGCTCAGTCAGGTTGCTGGCGAGGTGCCGACGTTCGGTATTTGTTTGGGCCACCAGCTGCTGGCGTTGGCCTTGGGTGCCTCCACTTGGAAGCTCCCATTCGGCCACAGGGGTGCAAATCAGCCTGTTTCAGACCTTGAGCGGGATCGAGTCGAGATCACAAGCCAGAACCATGGCTTCTGTGTGGACGAGGAGAGCCTTCTGGCGGCAGGCTGCCTGGTGACCCATGTCCATCTCAATGATCGAACTGTGGCGGGGTTCAGGCACGCTGAGAAGCCCATATTTGCCGTCCAGTTCCACCCCGAGGCATCCCCTGGACCACACGATTCGAGCCATCTTTTTGAGCAGTTTGTGACCCTGATGGAAACCGCTCGGAAAGTGGCCAACTGAACGATATCGAAATGGACCCCCGACCTTTGGTCGTATCGGTTGCCGACCAGCCTTAAGGGGCTTAAGGTACGCCTTCCTAGGGCCTGTCAGGGTCTTCAGGAGGTCGGTCACGGTGGCGTGGCTACTGTGTCTTTGCACCTCCGCCGGGCACCGGCGGAGAGAGGTGTATGCCCTTAAGGGCTTGTCGGAGATATTCATGAACCTGTTTGATGATCGTGTAATCAGAGCTTCCGCAGTGGCCATGTTCGTTGGCCTTCTTGTGGGCGCAAGTTCACCGCTCATGGCATTCCCTTGGCAGGATGCGGATGGCGCCGGAAGTGAAACAGGTAGCACTGCTGCTGCAGAAGACAAGCCTGTCTCCGAAGAGAAGAGTCAGAGCGAAGGCGCTGCCAACAATGAAGCCATTCAGGCGCAGATCAACAGTGCCATGATGACAGCCCAACGCCGGGAGGCGGAAGGACGTTGGCGTGAAGCGGCTGACAACTACGCTGAAGTTCTGAAGCTCATGCCAGACAACGAACCTGCGCGTGCGGGCTACCAAAAAGCCATGAGCATGCTTGACGAAGGTTCCATGCTCAAATCATCCCGCGGCGCTGGAATGGCAAGTATTGAACTGCAGCTCCAGGAGCAGCATCAGCGTGCCTTGATCGAGTTCAAGGACACCGTTTCCCGTGCAGAGGAACTTCTTGCTCAGGAAGATTACATCGCCGCTGACCGTGCCATTCTCACCGCGCAGATCAAGTTGCGACAACGTCGTCAATATCTCAGCGAATCCGAATTCGATGAGCTTGATGGCACGGCGGATGCGTTGATCAAGCGTATCAGTGAGGCTCGCCTCAATGCCCAGTTGCTCAAGGAGCAGGCGGATCGTGATGAAGCGGCACGAAGCCGAGAGGTTACGGAAAGCCGAGAGGTCAGTGAGCGTCAGAAGATCATTCGTGAGAGCCTGCTTCGTGTTCGAAAGCTTCAGGAAGAACTGAAGTATCGCGAAGCACTTCAGGTCGTTGACGAGATCCTCTTCATTGATCCTCAGAATCCTGCCGCACTCGCACTTCGCGATGTCATGGAAACGACACTTCTGTATCGCAACTTCGCAGATACGGATCGCGACCGCCAGATGGCCTACGCCCATGAATGGGTGGATCTCAATCGATCGATGATCCCGCCGAAGGTCTACAACGGTCCGGATCCAACCAAGCCGCGTTCACTGAACGGCATGTACGAGTACCCAGCGGACTGGCCAGCCATCACCTATCGGCGTGGTGAAGACGGTGGATACAAGGTTTCACCTGCTGACCGGCGTGTCATCGAGTTGATGAAGCAGAAGGTCACCATCAACTTCACTGAAAGTCCGTTCAGGGATGTGCTCGATTACTTCACCGATGCCATTGCTGGTCTCAAGATCTATCCCGACTGGAAGACTCTTGAGGATCAGCTTGATGTCACCAAGGAAACACCTGTCACACTTCGCTTGAGTGAGCTCCCGCTGGACATCGGTCTTACTCGTGTGCTGGAGCAGGTTGGTGATGCAGGTCTGCATCCGCACTGGGAAGTCCAGGATGGAATGCTCCTGATCTCTTCCGAGGAAAAACTTGATGAACGCAAGCATGTCGTGGTCTATGACGTCCGCGATCTGGTCATGCCCATTCCGGATTTCAATGATCCGCCAAATCTGAACCTTGGTGGAGGTACTGGCGGCGGCGGCGGTGGTGCCGGCGGCGGCGGTGGTGGCTTCGGCGGCGGCGGCGGCGGTGGCTTCGGCGGCGGCGGCGGCGGTGGCGGCGGTAGTGGTGGTGGCGGTCAGGGTACCGGCCCCTACGACAACTATGATGAAGACGAAGACAGCAACATGGAGCGTCTGCTTGAGATCATTCAGCAGAGCGTCCCAAGTGACGAAGCAAGCCCTGAGGATTACTGGCTCGGTGGTGGTGCAGGTGGTAACCGCATCCTTCAGTTCCATCGAAACCTGGTCATCCGCACGACGGGCAAGAATCACATGCAGATTGGTCGACTTCTGGCCATGCTTCGTGAAGCCCGATCGATTCTGATCAATGTCGAAACGCGATTCCTGAATCTTGCCACAGGCTGGTTCGAGGAAATCGGTGTCGATCTGGACATGTACTTCAATACCAACAACGAGTTGATGGATCAGGCTCGCGCGGCGGACCCGAATGCACGCCTGAGCGACTTCTTCAACCCTGGCACCGGTACGTTGAAGGACTCCATCATCTACACCTCCATCAATGGTGTTGATGAGAATGGCCAGCCAAATCCACCGGCGAATACGGTCAACACCGGTATCTCCTATGGCATACCCAATGCCGACGGCACGGATGTGGAGTACATCGTCAATGGTGTCGTAGGTTCACCCATCCGCAATACGCAGGGCTGGGGTCCCATCGGAGTCGTTCAGGACTCACTGGGTCTGGTCGAGACGGTTGCTTCCGGCTTCTTCCCAGCAGGTGGTCTGGCGAGTTCCATTCTTGGACAGGCTCCTGCTCTTGGTTTGAATGTTGAATACCTTGATGACATTCAGGTCGATCTTCTGGTCAAGGCCACGCAGGCTGATGAACGATCGGTCACCTTGAGTGCCCCACGTCTGACCTTCTTCAATGGTCAGGGTGCCTGGATCTCCTTCACGGAGGAAGAGGCCTATGTCGCCAGCCTTACTGCGGTTGCAGGCGAAGGTTCAGGCGCCTTTGAGCCGGACATCGGCACCATCAACACTGGTGTGGTTCTTCACCTCAAGGGTGCAGCTTCGGCAGATCGTCGTTATGTGACGCTGAATGTGTACTTCCAGAAGGGTGAGCTGGTGGGCATTCGTGACACTGGCTTCGGTGGTGCAGCAGGCGGCGGAGGAATCGGCGGAAACGCTGGTGAGTTCAACGCTTCAGTCCAGCTTCCAACGGTTCGTGTTCAGCAGATCATGGTCACCACGTCTGTTCCCGACAAGGGGACAGCGTTGCTTGGTGGTCAGCGTGACAAGGTCGAGTATGAGAACGAGGTCGGTATCCCGCTGCTCTCGAAGATCCCATACATCAACCGGTTCTTCACCAACCGAATCACTGCGACCGAGGAGAAGACGAGTCTGATCCTCATCCGTCCCGAGATCATCATCCAGACCGAGAATGAGGATCTCCTCTTCCCAGGGCTGGCTGACGATGTCGGTCTTGGCGCTGCTTACGCACCATGATCATCCCATCAGCAAAGGGTTCTTGAATGACGAAGATGCTTCAGGTTGATGAAGTCGGTGGTGTCATCGAGGTAGGCTTCCTTGAGAAGAACATTCTCGATGAAAGCAATATCCAGCAGGTGGGAGAGGAACTCAACGCAGCGGTTGAGGGCAAGCCTACGCCACAGCTCATTCTGGACTTCGGAAATGTGGAGCATCTGTCTTCAGCAGCGTTGGGCATTCTGATCACGATGAACAATCGGGTGAAGGATGTCGGCGGCAAGATGTGTCTGGCCAACATTCGTCCACAGATCTTCGAGATCTTCAAGATCACGAAGCTGGATCGCATCTTCACCGTCCACGAGACGGCCAAGGCGGCTCGTGAGGATCTGAACTGAGCTTAAGCATTGTCTTTCCCGCGGAACTGAACGGGGCTGAACACGCCTGAGCCTGGAGTCACTGGATGACCGGCATGTCGAACCAATCCGAGGGGTGGGAACGTCAGTACGATCTGGCCAGCACACGCCCGGAGATTGATCAGGCTGTATCTGAAATTCTTGAGGCGTGCACTGATCAGGGCTATGAAGAGTCAGCCACCTTTGCCATACGACTTTCACTTGAGGAAGCCATGGCCAATGCCATGATGCATGGCAATGCCGGAGATGAATCAAAGCGAATCAGGCTTTCCTGCCGGATTGACGGCAAGCAGATCTGTCTCGAGATTCAGGATGAAGGTCCGGGGTTCGACCCTGATACGGTCCCGGATCCAACCGCGGATGAGAATCTGACGATCGCCAGTGGCAGAGGACTGGCCTTGATCAAGGCGTTCATGACCCGGGTCGAGATCCCTCGTCCGGGTAATCAGCTGAAGTTGATCTTCGAGCGGGTTTGAACCTTCAGCTTCTACAGGCCAGCGTTACCGAATCAACAAAAAGCCCCACCGTTCATCGGCGGGGCTTTCTGAATTCAATTTGAAGTGGGGGACTGGAGAATCAGCGTCTTCTTCGTCCTGTTCCGATGAGTCCAGTCATGGCCAGTGCAGCCCATGCCGCAGGTACAGGAATGACATTGGCTGAAAGGGTCTCACCATCCCAGGTGAAGCTGGAAAAGTCTGCAATGGCAGCAGCCACATGTGTACCTTCCGGAACGCCCAGATCATTCTCAGGGAAACCAGCAACTGGCCATTCAAGGCCGAGATTGATGTCCAGCGTCCAGGTGCCATCACCATTATCTGTGGAGGTGCCCGACATGATCGTGCTGTAGAGCACGGTGCTTCCGGGAGTGCCGACATAGGACAATCGCCAATCGACTGAATCGGCAGCTGTGAGCTCCATGCCAAGGAAGAACGGTTGGAGGTCGGTGCCGAAGTCCAGCACGTAATGTTCAGGGTCGAGATAGGAAGCCAGTGTGTCAGGTGCGCCGACTGGAACGACTGAATCTGGGTTGTTGTCCAGATCGAAGTCAAGGTAGGCGTTTGCACCGGAGTACAGGATGTCGAATGTGTTGACCAGCTGGTAGGCGTTGCCGCCCAGATCGTTGGTACTTGTCGTGAATGACGTGCCTGCAAATGCAGTGGTGCTGGTCGTGATCACTGCGGCCAACGCCATGGCTTTCATGGATCTCATGATTCTCTCTCCTCCTGGATTCTCTTCTTTGTCATGTCCTTCCGATGTGACATGAGCAACTCCGATTCACAGTGTAAGTGCACGTGTTGTGATCTGGAGACATGCGCGTGATAAACGATCCACTTCAAAAGTCGTATAAAGGTTGGATCTTGTAGTCATGTGTTGTCAGAGGTTTATCAAATCAAGTGTGAAACTTGGTTGTATCAGCGCCCGATAAGAACTTGTTCTTGCGGACCTGACATCACACTATCGAATTTCAAAAACATGGAATTAACTTCATCGAATTCACTTCGCATCATGCTTGAGTGGATCAGCAAAACGTGGATGCAACAAGGCCGCTCCGTTTCAAAGGAGCGGCCTTGTCTGTAGTTGGTTTTGATTTGGGTCAGTCTTACCCGCCGGCTCCATCCTGACCACCTTGTGGCCCTGAAGGCCTGAAGTCGAAGAGGTCGTACTTGATGATGAATCCCCCTACACCGCCTCCAGGCTGGTCACTTCCAGGTCCGTTGGCACCAGTATGCGTCACGATTCGGGCATGCCAGTATCCATCGGAGCCGAAGAACTGTTCAGGGAAGTTGACCTCGAATTCAACCTCGGCCTGAGTGCTTCCTTCGGCATTGACATATACGGACGGGCAAAGCACCCAGCGATCGGCTGAATAGCTGTACATGTAGACCTCGGTGATCGAAGCAGGTGGCCAGATGGCATCAACCACGATGGATCGGTTGCCGGTATAGCCTCGGTCATTGGGGTCAACGCCCTGAATATAGAGATCGGTGTAGTCGCCGGTGGAAAGGTACTTGATCGGTGCACCAGGGATCTCGAAGTCAGGGGTGTAGCTGCCACGTGTGGTGGGTTCGGAATTGGCAATCAGGTATTGCTGATCCGCCTCTTCGAGAGAGAAGATCACGCCGAACTGCTGAATGCCCCGGATGAACCGGAAGTCATAGAGGTACTCGGAGCTGTCCAACGCAAACTGCGGATCGATGACCATGTAGACACCAGCATTCGCAGGATCCATGTAGCCACCTACTTCAGGAGCTCCTTCTTCCGGCGCTGGAGCGGCAAGGTCAAAGTCATAGCCGCTGCCACCGAAGACAGGGTTCTGATTAGACCCGCCCCCGTTGTCGCCATCAGAGTTGGGTTCTTCAGTTCGATCTCGAGTAGATTTCCACAGAAGGTCTCGGAGATTCCCGGGGCTTTGTGGAATGCCGTAACGTTGCAGGGAGAAGCCCTGCAGACAGGCTGCAACTGCTGCTGCCTGTGCTGCGGCGGCCTTTGATCCATCGAACATTGCGCCGAAGTTGTTGGTGTATGACCGAGCGGCCGTATCTCGTGAGATGTAACCGGATGGATCGCCCAATGGGCTGTCATCAGCAGTGTTGATGGCCGTCATCGTGAGGTTGCAGTCTCCGCCGGTCGTGGTGATCGGGGCACTTCCCGAAGTGATCGGCAACAGATTGTTCTGCGTGGTGTTTGGATTGATGGAGTAGTTGCTGGACCAATAGCGATGTGGTGTATTGGCGGGCATTGATGCACCGATGATGCAGGCGCCCGTGTCTTCCAGTTCACCCAGTGTGTCATCCAATGCAGATCCGGTATCGCCTGCGGGCAGGACTACGGTGATTCCATTGGCTGTTGCCAGTGAAATCAGGTTTCGGATCTCCTCACCTGGGCCAGCTTGTGGCTGGAGGAGGCATTCCGTGCTGTTGAATCCAGGATAGGTGGCAATCAGGATGTCGCCATACCCCAGAGATTCGATGGCATGGACCCATGCATCGATTTCACGAACGCCAGTGCTAGCGGAGACCGTCGGGAAGAACATCAGCTGTGCTTCGGTCGCGATGCCTGTTACACCGAAGCCATTGGCTCCAGCTCCAATCGCACCCAGCACGGCGGTGCCACGCTGAGGTTGAGTGACGAAGGGGTCGAACAACATGTCGACCTCGGGGTAACCCAATGCAGGTCCTTCAAGGATCACATTGCCAAGGTCTTCGTGGACTGCACCTTGCAGGAAGCCGGAAGAATCGACGTACTCCTGAAGCCAGGCTGCGGTATCAAGAACGGCAATGCGTACACCGGCGCCACGGGTGCCGTTGTAGTGTGGCCCCCATGGGTGATAGCCAGGGTTCATGTCAGCCATGTGCTGGCCCCATGAAAACAGCCCGAACGACGGGGAAAGGAAGGACGGATTGGTCGCCCATGGTTGCCCTGGCGTATTGCCATACAGCGAAAGGCCCTGACTTCCATACCAGGCGATTGGGAGTACGGGCGGATTTCCGTAGTAGAACTGGTCCCAATTGACTGGGTCCGATGGAATTGCGGGCTGTATCGTTCCTGTAAGCGTGTCGAATTGCAGAGGGAGCTGCTTGCTGACACCACGACTGTCACGACGGTTGCCCTGGCCGGTCACCGTCAAGGCTGCGACGCTGGTCTGGTTGGCGATGATTGTCGGGTCAAGTCCTGCTTCAAGATAAGGGTTCGCGGTCCACGCCAACTGGTGGACGGACTGTACCCAGTTGTCAGGTTCGATCGTTGGATTGCCTGGGATTGGACTGATGATTGACGGTGCGAGCAACGGGGCTGTTACCAGACGTCGCAACGGGATTGGAATCTGGGCAATTCCTCGTCCAACCTTCTGACTCAGGTTGAATTGGAGAGGAGTAAAGTCAGGCGTGTTGTTGTAATACACACCGTTTTGCTCGTAATAGCAGATTTCCATCGCCTTATCGACACAGGGCTGAACCCACCCGGGGTCGCTGTCACAGCAACTGGCATAATTGAAGCCGGTTGCAGGATCAGGCTCGATGATGCTGCAGACGCGGTGGCAGCATTCAAAGTCAGCACATCCGCCACGAGTATCTCGGCCATTTTCGCCGCCATTGATTTCGAACGTGCGATCCGAGAGTGAAGGTTGGAACTCGGAGAAGTAGGCAGTCAGGCACTGGTTCTGGACGCCGTAGTTGATCTGGCACTTGGTTGGTGCCGGAATGACGGTAGGTAGGCCAGTGGCAGGATTGATGATTGGCTGTCCATTGAGGTCACGTTCAACAACGGGAGTGATACCGAGTGGGTTGTACTCAGGATAGGGTCCGCCGACCTTGAGTTGCTGATTGAAGTCCGTGTAGTAGACGCTGAGCGCGTCGGCGGTAGGGCTGAATTGGTTAGCCAGATCAGCACAGATGAATGACCAGCCACGGTAGCCTCCATAGCCATCATCTGGACAGATCACGTCATCAATATCACAGCAACTGGGCGCAAAGCCACACACTTGATCAGCAAGGTCCTGACTGTTGCACCAGGTCGGGCAGCCATGTGCACTGCCGTAGCAGTTGCCAATGCCGATGACCTGAAGGTTGCCGACCGGATTGATGGTCATGGTTGGATAAGTTTGATGGCCATAGAAGCAGGTTCCGTACAGGATGTCTGCTTCAGTCTCTGGCGGCTCGTAAAAGGTGATGGTGCTGACTGGACTTGGAGGGCAGATGATGCCGTTTGCAGCATCGAAGTAATCGATGAACCACCTCTTGAGTTCGTCATCCGAGTCATTCTCGGTCTGGCAGCCGATTGCCTGTGGAACTCTAGGAAGACCGGTGTACAGATCCTGCCAGGCGGATCCAGTTGGGTTGAATCCGGTGACGGAACTTCGATTGATCATTCCATCGCAAGCTTGTTCATAGATGAAGTTGCCGCAGGTCACGTTGTTTTCTGGAACAGTTGCCGACTGTGCACCGGTGTAGATCGGTGAGCTGGCAAGAGATCCAGCAGAGGACGCCTCAGTAACGGTGCACGTGGCATCCCAGCATGGCAGGGCGCAGACGCCGAACTGGCAACTCACATCAATGCAGCCGATGTAGTAGTTGGGGTTGTAGAAGACGCCTGACGCGTTGGCGTTGTCGTAATAGGTAAATCCGCCAGATGTGGCGAGGAACGCTCCGGTCAATGGATCGGTCAGGCCATTGCCCCATGCGGGCTGAAGCGTGTCGACATTGAAATCAACCAGACCACGCCTGATATTGCCTGGTTGTTCATCCGCGTCGGAGTAGTTCGAGACGGTGAATTCCGAAAGATACTGGTAATTGCCAGTAAGGCTTCGCACCGTGATGGGAAACGCATTTGGTGCAGGGAACAGCTCCGCATTGCCTGCGTAATAGGTGTAATTGGTGTTGCTGGTTGCTGGATCAAGACCGGCGGGTCCGTAGTTGATGAAGTTGGTCAGGCCATAAAGGCTTCCGAGCAACTGAATGTTCACGTTGGGGTTGTAGGTTGGTTCCAAGCCATCCGTAATGGGGTGATATTCATGATCGAATCTGGAAATCAGGCCATCGAGCCAGATGCCGCCTTCGATGATGCAGTCTGCCAGTGGCAGTACGTCACAGTCACCAGCGGTGCAGCAGGCACCTACAGCTGGCCAGGTTGTTGGTGCATTGGGTTCACCTTCAAACGGGGCATTGTCATTGCATGAGTAGAAACGTGGATTGGCAATCCAGTTACCCGAGAGCGGCGGTTCTTCCAGGAAGGCGTTCTCGCAGGTTGTACCCGGGCCACCAAACTTGCCGTCGAGATCAAGGCATGTGGTCGCGTTGTACTGGCCGCTGATACAGACTTTGGTCACGATTGGATTATTCGGTCCAGGGAAGCTGTTGGGGCCAAGCATCGGTTCGGTAAGAACATCATCCTCCGTGACACAGCAGGCGCCCGCACCAGGCACCAGTCCGCGTGTGTCTACGGGTGGATGCATGGTGATTTCGGGAATTGCTGGGGTTTCGTAGGGCTTTTCGAAGGTGTTGGAAGTCCAATCAGATTTGTTTTGGTCACCTTGAATCGATGCAACAGTGCGATCGATCAGATCCTGTTTGCGTTGGGCAACAGCGTCACGTGGATCTTCCTGTACGCCAGTGAATTGAGCCCACTCGACACGTGGGTCCTTCAGGAGGACCATTCCTGCAGCATCCATGTCTGCTGGTGTTCCCACGACGTAGTAGGTGCCGGCAAGGTCCGGCTGAGCCTCTCCAGAGAACAATTCAGCACGATTGATGATGGATTCGAGAATGGTGGGATCAACGTTGTAGACCGGTTGAAGGGACAGCTCGAGGCCTTCAAGTACGACATTGAACGACTCAAGGTCGTGGCCTGTCAGGGAGTAAGCATTTTGATTCGCGTCAAGGCGCACCTTTAGCTCATCGTTGAACTTGATCAACAGATTTGCTTCTGTTGCACCTTCGGGCCAGAAGATTCGTTCCGGCTTCTGTTTCGGGGTTCGCTTGTTCAGCGACGAAACAGGTTTACGTCGACTACTGTCGATGCCATGCCAGAGTGCGGGTGAGTTGTTTGTGTTCGCACCGACCGCGGGAGTGGTCAGTGGAGCAGCCGCGTGAACCAGCCCGGTGATTATCCAAGCCATGGTGGCAACAATCGACAGGACGGCGAGGTTCATTCGAATCATCGGTAACTCCAGGAGCGTGCGTCGTCTTGACGCGTCCTTCAACCTTCAACCAGATTGACGTTTGGGATGGCGGTAATCACCACGTGTTCCAAACGCAAACCAACTACAACGCATACCACCTTGATCCGCTTTTGCAATGCCAATAACGGCGATTTGCCCATGGGCAAGCTGCCTGCGGCTGGAAGGTGGCATACGGCCGTATCGTAGCATGCGTCAGCTGATTTCGTGCCTTTTAGGGCGGAATGGGGAGGGGCTTCAGGCTGCCAAAAAGCAACCAGCCCCCGGATCAAAAGAGAGCCGGGGGCTGGTGTCAGATCAGTGGGGAATCAACGGCTCAGGACTCCGGGAAGGCGTCCTCCTGAAGATCCAGTCCAGGGGCCTTTGGTGCGTCTACAGCAGCCTCCATTTCCACGCCTGAGGGGGGCGTTTCGGGGTCAGGCATGGCTGTTGGAGTATCACTGAGGGCCTCCTGAAGGCCTTCGCTGGCGTCAGTTCCTGCTGGGACCTCGACCATCGGAGGTGGCTGAGCGCCACGTGCTTCGGCCTCTTCCGTGGTGATGGCATGGAGCATTTCGTGATCTTCCTCGGAGGGAAGTGGCTCTCCAAGCCGGTTCACCCGCATATTGGTGTATGGCTTGAAGCCGGTACCCGCCGGGATGAGATGGCCCAGAAGCACATTTTCCTTGAGTCCACGAAGGTCATCCACGGCACCCTTGAGGGAGGCCTCGGTGAGAACCTTGGTGGTTTCCTGGAAGGACGCCCCGGAAAGGAACGACTCGGATTGCAGGGAGGCCTTGGTGATGCCCAGAAGCAGCGTCTGGCCATTGGCAGGCTGAGCTCGCTTGCTCTTGGCCGGTGCACGGCCTTCGGCTTCAGCCAACGCATTGGCTTCCTTGACCGCTTCACGATCAACCAGATCGCCGACGACGAACTTGGTGTCACCAGCGTCGGAGATGCGAACCTGCTTGGCTACCACTGCATTGCACATGCGGAAGTTGTGACGATCCACGACTTCCTCAGGAAGCAATGGTGTGTCGCCTGGCTTCTTCACCATCATCTTGCTGAGCATGCAGGCAAGGATGACTTCAATGTGCTTGTCCGAGATGGGCACGCCCTGTGCTCGGTACACATTCTGAATTTCATCCAGCATGTAGGTGAATACGGCTTCTTCGCCCTGGATGTCGAGGATTTCCTGTGGAACCAGTGGGCCTTCCGTCAGCGGGTCACCGGCATCCACCCAGTCGCCACGATGGACGAGCAGGTGCTTGGACTGCGCGATGTGATGATCGGTCTCATGTCCTGAATCGGAGATGATACGAACGGTCATCTTGCCCTTGCGAAGGTCATCGTGGAGTTCCACTCGTCCGGAGATCGTCGCCATGATGGCAGGATCCTTCGGCATTCGAGCTTCGAAGATTTCGGTGACGCGAGGCAGACCACCGACGATGTCGGCTGAACCGGCAACATCCTTGGGCTGACGGGCAAGCATCTCGCCCTGTTTGATCTCGTCGCCTTCGCTGACTTCGATGCGTGCCTTGGCAGGCAGATGGTGGAAGTCCAGAATCTTGCCATCAGCATCTTCGATGAGGATCTGCGGATGCATTTCCCCGGTGTGCTCGATGACGATCATCTCCTTCTTGCGACCACCCTTGATGGTTTCCTCGCGGATCGTCTTGCCGATTTCGATGTCCTTGAAGCGGACGCGGCCTGATTGTTCGGCCAGAATCGGTGTTCGGTGGGGATCCCATTCGACCAGCAACTGACCCTTGCGGACCTTTTCGCCGGATGGAACACGGATGATCGCACCATAAGGGACCTTTTCCTTCTGAAGCTCTCGGTTCTTGGCATCCAGAACGAGGACTTCACCGTTGCGCTTCAGGGCGATCAGGTACTTGTTGCCGTCAAGATCGACTTCGACCTCACTGCAGTCACGCAGCTGGATGACACCGCCATGGGTTGCCTTGTAGCTGGTCTCGACCAGACCACGTGAGGCGATACCACCGGTGTGGAAGGTACGCATGGTCAACTGGGTACCGGGTTCACCGATTGACTGTGCCGCGATCGTGCCGACGGCCAGTCCGCCTTCGACGAGCATGCCGGTCGACATGTCCATGCCGTAGCACATCTGACAGACGCCCGTACCGGTCTCGCACGCCAGTGGCGTTCGGACGTGAACCGAATCGATGCCAAGCTGTTCGATCTTCTTGGCGATCTCGGAAGTGATCATTTCATTTTCAGCGACGATGACTTCGTCAGTGAGCGGATTGATCACGGTCTGCCGGCTGGTTCGTCCAAGGATGACCTCCCGCAGTGGGACATCAATTTCTTCACCCTTGTAGAGCGCTCGTTTCTGCAGGCCACGCTTGGTCTTGCAGTCGAATTCCGTCACCACGACGGACTGGGCGACGTCATAGAGCTTTCGAGTCAGGTAACCCGAGTCAGCGGTCTTCAGCGCGGTATCTGCCAGTCCCTTTCGAGCACCGTGAGTCGAGGAGAAGTACTCCAGAACGTTCAGGCCTTCACGGAAGTTCGCACGAATCGGAGTTTCGATGATCTCGCCACTGGGCTTGGCCATCAGGCCTCGCATGCCAGCGAGCTGCTGCATCTGACTGACATTGCCTCGAGCGCCTGAGGTCGACATCAGGTACACCGGATTGAGATAGCGTGAGCCCTCGTCGGAGTTGATGGCGGCTTCAGTCAGATTGGAGAGGTCGCGACGGTCATCCTTGAGGGTGGCCACCAGTTCGTGAGTAAGTTCCTCACGGCAGTGTGCCCAGATGTCCAGCAGCTGGTTATGCCGTTCACGTTCGGTGATGGCACCTGCATCAAAGGCATTCTCGACACCGTCAACCTTCGTCTGGGCAACGTCCAGAAGCTCCTGCTTGCGCGAGGGAATTCGAAGGTCGGTAATGGCGATCGACAGGCCTGACGAGGTGGCGGTCTTGAAGCCGATTTCCTTGAGGTCGTCGAGGAGGGTCAGCGTCGCGGGACGACCGCAGTACTTGAACGTGTCATCAATGACCAGGCTGCAGCCCTTCTTGCCCAACGTGAAGTTGTAGAACGGCATGCCATCAGGCAGGATTGCGCTGAACTTCAGGCGACCGACGGTCGTGATGATCCGTCCATTCTCAGGCATGTTCTCAGGAGCTGCCCCCTGAGTCTTCATGATTCGGTCGAAGCGAGGGACGCGAACACGGATGCGTTCGTGCATGCTGATCTGACCGTGGTCAAGTGCCAGCAACGCCTCGGCCACATCGCGGAAGGCACGCAGTTCCTGCTCGGATTTCCCATCGTTCTCATCCATGTACGTGAGGAAATACACGCCCATGATGATGTCCTGGGAAGGCGAGACGATCGGGTTGCCGTTCGCGGGTGAGAAGATGTTGTGGGTCGAGAGCATCAACACGTGTGCTTCCACCTGTGCCTCGATGGACAACGGCAGGGGGACCGCCATCTGGTCGCCATCGAAGTCGGCGTTGTAGCCGGTGCACACCAGTGGGTGAAGCGTGATCGCATTGCCTTCGACGAGTACCGGCTCGAAGGCCTGGATACCCATGCGGTGAAGGGTTGGTGCACGGTTCAACAGCACGGGATGCTGATAGATGACCTGCTCAAGAACGTCCCATACTTCTGGATCGCGTCGTTCAAGCATGCGCTTGGCGGACTTGATCGTGTCAGCCAGCCCGTGCTCCTTGAGCTTGCGGATGATGAATGGCTGATACAGCTCCAGTGCGATCTTCTTCGGAAGTCCACACTGATGAAGCTTGAGTTCCGGTCCAACGACGATCACGGATCGTGCGGAATAGTCGACTCGCTTGCCCAGCAGGTTCTCGCGGAATCGACCCTGCTTGCCCTTGATCATGTCGGTCAGGGACTTCAGTGGTCGGTTGCTTGATCCGAGTACCGGTCGGCGACAGCGACCATTGTCGAACAACGCGTCGACCGCCTGCTGAAGCATTCGCTTCTCATTGCGGATGATGACCTCGGGTGCATTGAGGTCCATCAGCTTCTTGAGACGGTTGTTTCGGTTGATGATTCGACGATAGAGGTCGTTGAGATCGGAGGTGGCGAAGTTGCCGGATTCCAGCATGACCAGCGGTCGAAGGTCCGGAGGAATGACCGGGACAACATCCAGGATCATCCACTCGGGATCGTTTCCGCTGTGACGGAGCTGCTCGACCAGCTTGAGTCGCTTGGCGAGATCCTTGGTCTTCTGCTTGGA
>PBAY01000048.1 GCA_002717655.1 Phycisphaerae bacterium
CGCTCAGGCGTCTATACCGTCAACGAAGAACAGAAGAAACTGGCCAAAGCACAGATTGCCAAGCTTGAGGAAGCGAAGACCTTCAAGAGCCCCATCGTCACTGAAGTTGAGATGGCCAAGAAGTTCTACCTTGCCGAGGACTATCATCAGGACTACATCGAGAAGACCGGTCGGGCCTGCCATGTGACCAACCCGTGGGCCAAAGACAATTCTCCATCCCACTGAAGCAACTGCACGCCCAGGTTCAGTATGACCAGCTTATTGCTGCTGAGCCATCTCATCCAATTCAGACAGTTTCAGTCGAACTGATCGGATGTAGGGCGATTCACCTTCATCCCAATGACCGTAGGTCGTGGTGACAATGGTTCCATCAGGCAGCAGCTCCACCCCTGGATACGCAGTATCCCAGGCATGCTTGTTATCTTTCAGTCGAACGCGATACTGCCCTGACGTACCCTTCTCCAGATCATCCCATGTTCCTACCCAGGCGACCCAGTCTCCCTTGGTCGGAGATTCGTGAGTCGTATCTCTGAAGGAAATGAAGAGTCTGCCGTCCGGAGCATAGACGCCCGTATGACGATCACCGGTCAAGGCTGCTGGAAGTTCGCGTGGAGCAGACCAGGTGTCACCTTCATCATCACTGAACATGATGTATGAATTGCGACGACGACTGTTCTCACGAAGAAGAATGGCCAACGTACTGCCATCAGGCGAACGAATCACACCGGGCTCACAGAGATGGACATCCTGCCCTGACCAGACCGACTCAGGCGCTGACCACGTCAGTCCTCCATCTTCACTGAAGGTCTTGTACATCGTGAAAGTCACTGGACTGGTCTGCTGGGAACCTTCGTGTATGAAACGACCATCATCATGGAACATCGCCAGATAGCGCCCGTCAGAAAGCCGCTCGACGAACCCCATCACCACAATCCCACCCCAATCACCAACCGGAGACAAGGGTGACCAGGTAAGACCATCATCTTCACTGACAGCGGTACGCGCTGGATAAAGCCCGGACCACATCAGCAAGCGTTTCTCACCGGTCTTCGGATCAATCACACGATGAAGTGTTGGAACTTCGCGACTTGATTCCCAGTTCTCCGGGACAGGCAGTCGTTCCGACCACGACAAACCGCCATCATCAGAACGCTTGTAACACACCCCACCCTTGCCATGCCCCTTGGGATACACACAGAGCATGGTCTTCCCATCTTCAAGCAGGACCGTGGTCGGATGACCGAGATACTGCCCGGGCTCACGATCAACGATGACCTGTCGGGCTGCATCCTGATCCAGATCAATCAATGGAATGTCATATCCACGGGTGGGCACACGCGCATCCATCTCTCTGATGATCGGCAAGGCCTGGAACCGACGAGGCTGTTCGCCATCAAAGTCGGCCTGAATGCGCATCACAACAGCATCCTGATTGATGTAGAACCTGCCTCGAATTGGCTTGAGATCTCCAACAGACTCGAGTCGAGCGGTGTATTGCCCATCTCCTCCGGTCTGAATGTCATTCATGGTGCCGATCCAGAGAATGAGATCACCATGGGTCGGACTCGATTCGATCGTGTCATGCAACAGCACGATGAATCGACCATCAGGCATTTCATCCGCGTCAAGAATCGTTCCCGCAAGATTCATCGTCTGTGGCACGATCACGCCTTCTGTACCATCGCCCGGGCGAAGAGACGCACGTGTCGGCTCACCAGGAGCTGAGAGGAAGAGCATGGAACTTCCATCATCCATCGCAACCGCAGCACGATGAAGGGTACCGACTTCACCTTCACCATCGATCCATTCGGCCTGATCTGAAAGTTCAACCCATGGGGTGTTCCAACGCGACTCCCCAATGGCTGCTTGAGCCAGAACCCATGACAACAACAGCATGATTACGCGGCAAGCCATTGACCTCACCTCCATGTCGAGCACCATGCAGGAGTCCTGAAATCGGATACTGATGGCTGGTCCATTGGATGGTACCACGCACGTTGCAGCGACTGATCCCGTGACCATCCGGCCACTGCACTTCAAACCACCTGATCAGGTACCCTGAACAACCATGAAGCTACTCCAAGGACTTGCTGCCGCCGTCTACACCGCCACCAATCAGGATGGTTCGATCAATCTCGATGCCATCGCACCCCACGCCGAACTTCTTGCCAAAGCCGGTGTCAAAGGCGTCTTCATCAGCGGATCCACGGGCGAATCACTCTCCTTCACCAAGGAAGAACGCATGGCGGTTGCAGAGGCATGGTGTGCTGCTGCTTCCAGCCATGACCTTCTTTCAATTGTTCATGTCGGCAGCCCCTGCCAACTCGAAGCGATCGAAATGGCTGAGGCCGCATCGAATGCAGATGTGATCGCGGCCATGGCACCTCCATTCATCACACCATCATCTCTGGATGATCTTTGTTCATTCCTGTCTCCGATCGCATCGGCTGCAGGCAGCAGACCATTCATGTTCTACGACAATCCAGGCCGAACACATGTCGACTTCAGACCTGAACTGGCCATCGAGGCAATCAAACAAGCGATACCGAATTTCGCAGGTGTGAAGCTGACACGTTCGGATCTGGAAGCAACCGAAGCTGCACTTGATGCCTGTGGCGAAGACGCCCAGTTGTTCTTTGCCTGCGATGAAATGCTGCTCTTCGCCCTACAACTTGGAGTCGATGCCGCCATTGGGGCCAGCTACAACCACTCGGCTTCACTCTTCCGTCGAATGCTTGATGCACATACCGCTGGAGACATGGCTGCTGCAACGGCGGAGCATGATCGAGCCGTCATCATGATCGATGTGCTCTACGAACACGGCATCATCCAGTCCGGTAAATCCCTCATGTCCCTGCTGGGAATCGACTGTGGCCCCACACGTGCCCCACTCGCACCCCTTTCACCAGAGGCCCATGCGGAACTCAATAACGCCATGGCTGCACTGGGACTGCCTGACATGTCCTCCAAACCGTCCTAGAAGGCCCACAAAGGCCGATTACGGCTCCGATTAGCCTTGACCCCCTCGTCATTGGGACCATGATGAAGTGTCGGAAGAGCCGGAGGTGCTGTGGGCCCGAAATCCAGACATGTCCTGTTGACTGCCGGGCTGATCCTGAGCCTGGGAGGAGTCGGTCTTGCCGACTTCCCCGTGTCACCCTATCTGCAGAATCCCAGTTCTGATGGAATGGTCATCGCGTGGGAAAGCAACAATGATCAAGAGACCTGGATTGATTTCGGAACTGCCATCGACCAACTCGACCAATCAACTTCCGGCTCATGGGTCACCAGCATTGATGGCACCCATCTTCATCATGTTTCACTCACAGGACTGAGTCCACAGACTCGTTACTACTACCGCGCCAGGACTGAAACAGAAGAATCAACAACTGCATGGTTCACCACGGCCAGCGCACCGGATTCGGAATCCACATTCCTGTTTGCTGCCTACTCCGACGCCGAGCCAGGCCAGAATCCCGAGAAGCATGCTGAAATTGTGAATGATGGAATCCTCGAGTTCTTCAATCAGCCAGATGGCGGAGTCATCGATCAGGTGCTCGCCTTCTGTCTCGTTCCGGGAGATCTGGTTGGACCCGATCATGGTGAGGAGGCGTGGCGAACAGGCTTCTTCAGTCAGGCTGAAATCCTGTTCAGACATGTCCCGCTGATACCTGCTCCAGGAAGCGGTGAAGCAAGTTCACCACGATATCTCGATTACATGAATCTGCCACTCAACGGGACTCCGGGCTTCGAAGAACAGTGGTACTGGTTCGACCGGCAGAATCTGAGAATCATCACGCTTGATTCGACCAGCCCGGACCTTGAAGAAGTGCAGCTGGAATGGTTGGATGATGTGCTCGAAGATGCCGCCAGCCAGGACCAGATCGATTTCGTACTGCTGCAACTGCATCATCCATGCCTGAGTGAATCATGGCCAGAGGGCGAGTCTGATTTCGCCTGCCAGGCGGTTGATCGAGTCGCTCAATTCAGCTCCGATACAGGCAAGCCCTCGGTTCATTTTCATGGACGTGCGCATTCCTATTCCAGAGGTCATGCCCGAGATCATCGTCATGTCATGATCAACACGGCCTCCGCCATGGGTGATCTCGACTACTGGTATGCCAGAGAGAATCATGATCGTGATGAGATCCTCCTCACGGAACCGGAATGGGGCTTCTGCGTCGTACAGATCAAGTCGGGCTATTCTCCCAGAATGACGATCAAGCGATACAGCCGAGGGAACGACTACATCGCCCGTGACAATGAACTGCGAGACGAAATCGTCATCAGCAGGAACAACCAACCACCGAATCAACCAGTCGGACTGTCTCCAACTCTCGATGACGGCCCAGTACAGAGCTGGAATCTCGAGATGTCAGCGGGCAACTATGCCGATCCTGATGGCGATGAGCCGGTGTCCAGCCACTGGCAGATCAGTGATGATGAGGCAGACTGGACCACGCCGCTTGCCGAGGAATGGAAACAGCGACAGAACTGGTATCGACCCTCCAATGGTGATGGCTGGTATTCCGAGAATATTGCACCCGATCCGAATATCACGCAGGTCGACTTTGAATCTTCAGTACCTGGATGCAGCTCACTGTATTGGCGGGTTCGATATCGGGACAATGGTCTGCAATGGAGCAACTGGTCGGATCCCGTGGCTTTCACAACCGGTGACGCCTTTGATGATGACAATGGACCTTCACCGGCTGACGGCGAGACAGGCGTCCCTCATGCACCCGTACTTTCCTGGGGCAGCTGCAATCAGAATGCGACCTGGTCGGTCTACCTTTCGAGTCTGCCTGAACTGGATTCCAGCACGATCATCGGAATCGTTGACAACCCAGAAATCCAGGCGCCGCCGCTAGTCCCATGGAAAACCTACTACTGGAGGGTTGATGCGGCGTTTGACGGCCAGGTCGTGACTGGGCCAATCTGGTCATTCACGACGGATCGACCTCTCCCGACAGATTGGAGTGGTGAATGGCGTTTCATCGATGCGGATCCTGCAGATGAAAAGGAGCTCTTCGCGGCACGTGGAACTTCCGTGATGCGCCCAATCGGCATGGAGGCGGATATCGACTGGTCACTGGGAATCACAGGATCCACTCTTCCTCATATCGATGGTACGCCAGCGACTTATCTGCGGATGAATGCAGTCGCAGGAGCTGAACGGGGCATGCAACTCAAACTGGATCCACCAGGCAATGGAAATTCAATCGAACAATTCACTTTCATCTTCGATCTTTATATCGAATCTGATCAGGCTGGCCGTGTTCCGATCTGGCAAAGCGCGGACTCCAACGATGATGAACCTGAACTTCATCTGAACTGCGACACGAATGGCTTCCTGATCAATGGAACAGCCGTTGATGGAGAGAATCTCTGGCCCAGAGGCGAGTGGTTCAGATTGTCACATCGAGTTGACATGAACACCGGTGAATCTGAACTGTTCATCAACGGTGCTTTGGCTCTCAGCGGACTCACACCACCAACACCACTTTCAGGCGGGAGCTCCGGCCTCTCGACCTGGCTGTTCAGTGATGACGATGATGACACTGGATTGATCTACTGCAGCAGTGTTGCACTGGTTGATGCAAGACTCGCCGATCACCATATCGCCGACCTTGAGACTCCGCACGCCATGGGAATCTTTCTTGACCGCCCCACTGAATGGAGATTCAACGATCTGGATCCAGGGGATGAGATCCCGTTCGTCGCCAATTTCGGTACTGCTGAAATGACACCTGTCAACATGACCTATGGCATCGACTGGGTCCTGGGAACCTCAGGAGTTGCGGTTCCTGACATGAATGGCCAGGAGGTTTCCTACGTGAGCATGGACAATGCGTGGGGCAACAACCGTGGACTTGAGTTGTATACCAACATGCCGGGTAATGCCGGACTTGGCTGCTGCACACTTGGCCATTACACCTTGATCTGGGACCTCTTCTTCAATCCCTCACAACTTGAACTCCAGCCGCTGTGGCAGGCTGATCCAAACAATAGTGACAATGCCGAGTTCTTCGTCGACTGTGGATCAGGCGGCTTCTACACCAATGGGAATGGATCCGTCGCACCTGACTCATGGCCGATCAATCAATGGTTCCGTATTGCCCAACGGGTCGATCATGCCCGGAACACCTCGACGGTATTCGTCAACGGTGTGAAAGTCGCAGATGGACTTGATGCGACTGAATTCATCTACGGGGGACAGACCGATCTGCCCATGTGGCTGCTTTCGGATGATGGCGAGTTCGAGGATGTGGAACTGATCCAATGCTCTGCTACCGCACTGATCGATCGACTGTTGTCCGATGAGGAGATCATCGAGCTCGGCGGACCGGAACCGGATGGAATCTTCGATACCCCACCCGGAGAGCCATGTCCGCAGGATGTCAATGATGATGACGTGGTGAATGTCACCGACCTGCTTCTTCTGATCAATGACTGGGGCATCTGCACGGGATGCACCACCGATATCGACGGGAATGGATTGGTCAACGTCAACGATCTTCTCGACATGGTGGGGGCCTGGGGCGACTGCTGAATCCAGTGACTTGCTCGATCGGGATGCCAATCTTCTGCAACCGCTAGAATGCGATGGCCCACTACCTGTGTTCCGGAGCAGATACGTCATGAGTCTGGATTCAACTCGAGATACGATTCTCACGTATGAGGGAATCGCAGACTATTACGCCTCGGTAGAAGATGATCTCGAGCTTCGATCCTATCTGCGAGATCTACTTGGCCCATCTACTCCAGACCGACGCATACTCGAAGTAGGCTGTGGCCCGGGTCATGATGCCGGACAGCTCCGCGCAAAGGGATTCGAAGTCACCGCGATCGACCTCTGTGAGCCATTCATCGATCGAGCCAGAGTTCGATATCCCGAGGTGGATTTCCAGCTCATGGATCTCAGAGCTCCGGAATTCGAAGATGCTTCGTTTGATGGCGTTCTTGGAATGGCTGCGCTGGTTCACGTTGTCCCGGAAGATGTTCCACCGACGATTGAACGCTATCGCTCGCTGTTGAAGCCAGGCGGACGGCTGGTGCTTTGGATGGCCGACTCCCCCAAGGTCGACTACTACGATGTCCCTGACTGGGGTGGTGCTTCAAGTCGCCATCTTCGGATGTGGTGTCATGATCGAACCATGTTGAGCATGGCTATGAAGCACGCCGGATTTGATGACCATCGCATCATTCAACTCCAGTCCGACTACTATGCCAGAATGGCTCGACTGCAGGAGAATGATGTCTCACTGTATGTCATTGTCGGGGCCGTCAGTCCCTGATCGAATATCCTTGGGACTCATGGCCAGTTGAAAAACAGCTGCGGGCAGCCACGTGGAGAAACGTGACTACCCGCAGTGAATGGAACGAAGATTCAATCGTGACTAACAACCACCCTGCCAGCATGCCAGAATGGCCAGCAGATCTTCGACATCAACAACGCCATCGCCATTGATATCTTCAGGGCAACCATCACAGTGGCCAAACGCGGCGATAGCGGCAAGCAGATCTTCGACGTTGACCACGCCATTTCCATCAACATCACCATTGGAGCTGTCGCATTCATCCGGGGTTCCGTTGTTGTTGGCGTCTTCGCAGTCAAGTGCAAAGCAGTTGTCACCGGAATCCTGATAATTGCCCATCACTGGCTCTGGCAGATTGCCACAAAGAACGCTTTCTTTGATTTCTGGCATGGAAGTCCCTGCCGACTCGATGGCTCCACCACTGTTCACTGCGATGTTGTCAGCGAAACGACATCCTGTGATCCATGGCGAGGCGTCTCCAAGCCAACATCCAGCACCCTGCAGATCAGCAGTATTCATGGTGAACATCGAATCAGTAATTGAGCCCGATGCTGCATGTCCCATGGAGAGACCCCCACCCCGATTGCTGTTGTTGCGATCAAAGGTGCACTCCAGGACATCCACCGCACCTTCCCAGAGATCCAAACCGCCTCCAGCAAATCTCGCGTCATTGTCATGGAACACATTGTTCACGATCCAGGCTCGTTCGGCTTTAGTAGAGACACCGCCTCCGTAATCCGCACTGTTGCCCTGAAAGGTGTTGTCAGTGACTTCAGCTGCGGCTCCAGCAAGATAGACGCCGGCACCAACAAACCAGGCGCGATTGGACTGAAATTCGCATCGGGTGATTCTGGTGTTGTCACAACCGGACCAGATGCCACCGCCGGAAACGGTAGCCAGATTGTCACGGAAGACACATTCTCTGACCGTCAGCCATTCACCTTCTGCATAGACACCAGCACCATCTGATGCCTCACAGTCATGAATTGTAAATCCCTGAATCTCTACGGAACTGTTCAGAGTGGTGATGCATGATCCACCAGCACCATCGATCGATGTGGACTCATGCCCATCCGCACTCTGAATCACCAGGGTCTTTCGATCAACCTCGAAACCCGACCATACTCCGGGACCAACCAGAATCGTGTCACCATTACCGGCAGCATCGACAGCATCCTGAATCGTTGCATGTTGCTGAGGAACACGGTGCAGCGGACTCAGCGACTCGAAGTAGTCTGTTGCTGCGACCAGGTCAGGCAGAGGCCCAATGTTATTCAACGTCCCGTCGGCAGCCACTCGTTGCGGCTGACCCGTTGCCCTGAGAACCTGCTTCATTTCAGCCGGAGACAGGATTCGGCCCCAACGATTTTTCATGTAGGACTGAAGTAAGACGGTTGCTCCAGCTACGATTGAAGATGCAGATGATGTGCCGTTGAATCCGCTGGTGAAACCGCAGTTGTTCGAGGAAGATCCATAACCGGCAGTCGTGACGTTTCTACCCCAGGCCTGAACATCCACTGTGTCTCCGTAGTTGGAAAACGGATCGTGCGCTCTTGCACGTTGTCCGTGTGTCTTCCCTGCACCAACCATGATGGCACCCGAATCATTTTCAGGGAGGAATGGCCAATGTCCACCATTGTCCTGTGAATAGATGGGATCATCGAGATTCTCATATCCATTGCCCGCTGGCTCTACCAGAATGAGACCATTGGCGACCGCCATGACGACGGCGTCGTACCACGGTTCATACCATTCCAGTGGAACGGAACCACGCTGGCTGTTGATATTGCCATTCCAGTTCGGTCCATATATTGCTACCTCAAACAACAATACATCGCCCGGATCAAGAACCATCATGGCCTGGAAGATCGCACGATCGACAATGCTACGGATTTTTTCCTCGCCCTCATGCTCGTAGACCTCTGCACCTGGAGCGAAATACACTCCACTGACACCATGTGCAATCCCTGTTGTCCCACTGCCATTATCCAAGGCGGCGACGCAACCAATTGCAGCTGTCCCATGATGCGTTCCTCGAGGATGTGGACAGTGAGGCCCCAGATCCTGAATCTCCGGAAGGTCGCAATGCATGGGGTCAAAGTTGTATTCGATATCGCAGAAGGATACCCCTTCACCCGTCATATTGAATCGATCCCAGACAATCTCGGCACCGATTCCATGCTCCATGGTAGAACGAAGATATCCCTGCTGAGGCTGGTAATCGGGCACGTTCGTCAACGGCATGGTCGAGACCATTGGAACATGAAGCGCCTTGAGCGCAAATCCACTTTCACGAACGGCGACAATTGCATCAGCAGCATCGATACCCTTCTTCAGGTTCACATAGACACCCTGCCAGGGATTGGGAAGATCACGGCCGAGTTTCTCCTCGGCTCTGGCATGCATGTAGGCAATGTCGGATTGCTTGAGATCTCCAGTGGCACGTGTCCACGCCGCACCCTCGAGTTCAGGTACATGGTCAGGAGAACCGCTGTAGCTCATGAGTGCCATGCCCTCCGCAGGCGTAATACTGTCCTTGAAGCGAATAAAGAGCATTCCGGGCTCTGATCCAAGCGGAAGCTCATATGAATCATCTTTGTCTGATGCACCGAGCGCACTGTTGGAATTGAAACCTTGCAGCATGGCTGAAGCCGCAAGTGTTGCAACCGCCAACATGCTCAAACGTCTGGTCCTGGTAAGCATTCAAAGATCCCCTTGTGTTGCGTGGTTCTGGAAAGTCGAACTCCTGAAGCCGACTCCCCTACGCTGTTCATCAACAGATATGTGCCGTACTTGACATTGCTCGTATCGATCAACAATCGAATACTCGCCGACCTCCCAAACAGGCCGATTTCAGGGCATTCAACATGGAATAGGACTGTTTTTTCGAAAACAGTTTTTTTACTGATTCAACTGACAGAACCTCGGGGCAACGCGCAGAAAGAGGATAGGAGAACCCCGCCGCCCCCTCGTACTGGCGGGATATGAAAGCCCTCTTTCGCGCATGGGAGAGTCACATGTCAAAGCGCTATCGCTGCGCTGTCATGGCCCTGATTGGAACAGTCACCGGCCTTACGACAGCATCGTTCAGTTGGTGGTCCGTTGCCGAACAAGCTTCGGACAATACCATCGAAACGGGTGCCCTCATCATTGACGGCACGGAACTCACTGGCCCCTACCAGTTGGAAATAGTCGAAGAACGGGTACTGCTCAACGGACAGACCATTCTGGAACTTCCTCCAATTCAAGAGGAAGAGCCTGTGGATCTTCAGACAAGACATGGAGTGATCCAGCATGCACTAGACCAGTACTCCATCATCCGACAGGACAACTCACGGGCCATTGCGGCACAGGACACGCTCGCAATCATCCGCCAGAGCACGCTGGTCGAGCATGCAGCAGTGATGGCTGATGATCTGATTGAGATCCAGTTCAAGAATGAAGTCCATCCAGACATGCTTGAATTGACTACTGGCCAGGCGGCCGAACTCAGCCCCGCTGCACGTCAGCAGATTCTGATCAATCAGCGCCAGATGATCGAGAACTTCCTCCGTGCGGACAGCCTGGTGGTCCTCATTGACGGCATTGTCCTGGCCACGGAACCGGGCACGGCAGACGAACGACTGGATGCCATTCTTCAGGCCAATCCGGCGGAACTGACTGCACAAGAACTGCAGGGTCAGTACAGACGCGCAACAGGCGATGCCCTGGTTGCCCGGCTTCTGGCTGAACGAGCAGTTGAAGCAGCAGCAAAGGCGGTGCAGCCATGATTACAAGAACAGTTCTCATCTTGATTTCATTCACCATGCTGTCCGCCGTTTCGATTCTGGCAGCTGAAAACAAGACTCCAGGCGATGACAACGGCGATGATCACACAGCATTCGCCTTCAATGGATATGCCTTTGCCGGCCTCCAGGGTGAAGCGGCCTATGCCAAACATGTCGGTGTTGGTGCAGCAGCAGGACAGCAGTATTCGATTTCAATCTATGCACAGACTGCCGCCGGCGTCACGGTTCCTGCGACCTGTACGGTTGCGAACCTGTACAGCATCATCAATGACAATGAAGACGATCTTGCAACCTTGCTGTTCATGGCCCATGGCGCGACCGATGTCGCTTCCGTGGAACCATTCTCAAAGAATGCGGCAGGCATGGCTGCACGTGATGCTCGGTACCAGGACTATCTCGATGGAAACGTCCCGGGGTGCCCCGCTTTCACATCAGCGGAAATCTACAAAAGCTCGAATCATGATGCCTACGCCGTAGGAATCACGTCCAACTTCATCCGAAACTACGGCAAGATGAATCAGAGTCTGACGTTCGTCGCTGCCTGCAAGGGTGGAACGCTGACCGATGACTTCGTAGCGGCCGATGGACGAGTGGCCGTAGGATTCGATGGCACGGTCACCTTTGGGAACTGTGCTTCTTCGATTCGACAATTCTTCAGCCGCATGGACGGCCAGGAAGGCATCGACAAGCGACCTGTTGCCGAAGCGATGAAGGGCCTCTCTCATCCACTGGTATCTTCCGGCAATACCAAGACCACACTTGCACCAGCTGTGAAGGAACTGGATGCACCGTGCCCCATCACGGTCGGGGACAAGGTGACCTACACCTTCGATACCGCCTGCGAACAGACCTCCGTCGATATTGTCAGCACTAATGTGACCATCGAAAATGAGGTCTGGATCAGCAGCACGCAGCTCCAAGGTACGTGTGTTGCAGTAGCCAATGCAGGAAACATCTACAGCCTCAGGCTGAACTACTTCGACATCTGGAGCGATCAGAACATCGCCCGTCTGGATGGCAATACCCGGCCTTTCCTCATCAATGCAAGAGGTCCAGCTCATGATGATCATCTCCAGTGGAAACTCTGTCCAGTTTCCTGCGAGGCGGACCTCAACGGTGATTCCGTCATCAATATCGCCGACCTTCTGATTCTTCTTGATTCATGGGGAAGCACTGATGGCTCATTGGATCTTGATGGAAGTGGAATCGTTGACATCGCGGATGTTCTGGTACTGCTTGCCAGCTGGGGTGATACCTGTGAAACCGGTGCATGCTGTCTTGAGAGCCAGTGCCTTGGTGACCTGAGCGAACAGAATTGTATTGAGCTTGGTGGCGAATACCTCGGTGATGGCAGCCAGTGTGACGATGAATACACCTGCGCCAGAATCGGCGCCTGTTGTTTCCCTCCCTATGAGTGCTACGACGACATCGTCGAAGCAGACTGCCTCATCTGGGGTGGCACGTTCGAAGGCGAAGACTCGACCTGCGACACGTCCAACTGCTGGTCTGAACCTCTAGGTGCCTGCTGCTACGACTACACCACCTGCCTCAATGAACTGACCAGAGGTACTTGTGAGTTGAGTGGTGGCGACTTCCTTGGTCCTGATAGCGATTGCTTCGTGGATCAATGCCCCTACTTTGACCCGGGCGGTGCCTGTTGCATCGACCCCGGCAGCGGAAACGAATGCTTCGACTTCACCACTGAAGAAGAATGCTATTTCCTCGGCGGCGAGTATCGAGGCCCTGGATCCTTCTGCGACTTTGAGTACTGCGCTCCCGTCGGGGCGTGCTGTGTGACCGTTGGCAATACTCCCTCATGCACGGATTCTGTCACGGCCGATCTCTGTGAAGATGGCAGTTGGTATGAAGGCCAGACCTGCATTGACATCGAGTTCGAATGCACGCCTCCATGGGGCGCCTGTTGTCTATCTGAAAGCAATGCCTGTCTGGATGGGTTCAGTCAGATCGAGTGTGAACAATCAGGTGGCACCTTCTTTGAAGAAACCAACTGCAATGAAATCAACTGTCAACCTGATGCCGGCGCCTGTTGTCTGCTGGATGAATGCACCATCAACACAGAGGAAGATTGCTTCTATCTTGGCGGCAGCTTCTACGGAAGTGGCACGGACTGCAGCTTGATGCCATGTGACCCACCTGTGCTGTTTGGCGCCTGCTGCCTGTTGGACGGCTCCTGTATCGAGACTGATGAAGTCGTCTGCCTTGAATCAGCAGGAGAATTCCATCCAGAATCAGGATGTGATGAGGTGAATTGCATCTTGGAGCCATAGACACCACAGAACTCAATCCATCTGCAGCGCCAGCTGTACAAGGCAACTGCCGAATTCCATGACGAACTCGGCAGTTGCCGCTTTTTCAGAAGTCGTTCACTCTTTGGTTTGAGTGTTCTCTTCAGGCTTCAAGGACGCATGCTCCAGAAGGAACTTCTGCCTGGCCTCGGCCACCTGCTTGATGGACTGCTCCGACCCGTCAAGGCTTCGCTCAAACGGTTCACGCCCTTGCAGGAATGGGTCCGCATCGACCTCTTCGATGATCAAGGTACGCCAGGGTCCGATTCGACTGTTGAGCTTCTCCCAGGACAAGGCTTCATCTGCAAGCAGCCTGACACGATCGAGATAAAGCGTGCGCCATTCTTCCACGGCGAGAATACGAGCCACGACCGGCCGTGTATCAAGGTCATCCTTGGAAACCAGTGGATCCTGAGTAATCCCACCGCCACCACCGCCTCGACCACCTCGACCGCCACGGCCTCCACGACCACCGCGCCCGCCACGACCACCTCTTCCACCACGACCACCGACGTCGCCCCCGGGACGATCATCGAACTCCGGGCGATCTCGATTTCCCCGGCCCTGCTGACCTCGTCCATCTTCTTCAACAGGTGCGCCGAATCCGCCGGGACGACCTCGTTCAGGACGGCCTTGATCAGGTCCATCAGGACCACGTCTTCGACGACCTTCTTCCGGCGGAGGTCCGCCATCACCATCTCGCCAATCCTCTTCCCAAGGCGGTGGACCGAATCCTCCGCGACCTCCCGGGCCACCAGGGCCACCAGGACCGCCGCGATCACCACGCCCACGAGGACCATCGGGCCCACCACCGCGGCCACCTCGGCCACGGCCGGATCCCAGAACCTCGTTGTTGTCGTAATGAAGGAGGTGGAAGATCCCCTTCTTGTCCTTGTAGACGTAGTAGTCACTTCCACGGCTGTAGTAGCCGTCGGAATCCATGAAGACATTGTCCAAGGCCAGGAACCAGATCACCTCATCGACATCCAGATACTTCGGCAGCGTGTCCTTCAACTTCTCATCAGGTGTTTCCTTGAGAATCCGGCACACCTCGATCAGATCTTCCCAGTCCTTGTCATCAGCAGATCCCGTCTTCAACTCATAGCTCTGCTTGTACGGTTCAGGATCCTCGCCCAGATAACGCAAGGCACCATCGCCACCGAAATCAGGTGGCACTTTCCAGCGCACACCCTTTCGGCTTCCGTAATGTTCCTTGGTGAAGTCCTTGTTGATCTGCTGAACATTGCCATAGACGCCCAGATACATCCCATTGACGACGACCTTGACGAAGTTGGCCTTCACAGCAGGCATGTAGTCGCCGGCAATATTGGAGAAGAGCACTTCACGCATCATGCTGCTGTCACCATTGGCATTCAACAGGTTCAGCGTGCGATACCCCTTCAAGCGAAGATCATCGTCGTAGGCATCAACGGATACCCCGAATGACTTCTTGAGCGGATGATCAAAGGAGGTATTGCCGCGGTAGGTAACCCCCACCTCGCCAATGAGCTTTCCGTCAAGCATGAGCTTGGCAGGAACCTCGGCATCGGTGCCGTGAAAGGCCACCAGTTCTTCATGCCAATCCTGGTCCGGGAACTCCAGGAACAACGTATGAAGTGCTTCTGGGTCGTAGAGATCCTTGTCCGTGTAATGAACGACATCATCACTACCCACAGCTGTACTGTTGGCATTCATGACCGGCCGCTCACCCTGTGCAGGACCACGTCCACCTCGAGGGCCACGTTCTCTTCGCTGATCTTCACGAGTCGCCAGAAACTCGATGGCCTTCTGTCGTTCTTCTCGATCCAGTCGATCATCGCCATCCGCATCGAATTGTTCATGAACTTCGATATCCGTGAACCGGCGACCGTCAGGACGGGGCTGAGCCATGAGCAGGCTGCTCGACTGAAGCATCACAATCAGGCACATGAAGACAAACAATCTGGGTTGCATACTCATCTGGAAATCCATCCTCTTGCGACCTGCCAGGTGACATCCGGCGCCATGCACCGAAACGGCCCTGACTACTATTCTGATAGCCGACGGCGGGCTGAATCATCCCCTGAATCTGGAAAGATTGACAGTCTGCCGAGCCATTCAGTCCATGAAACGGCGGAAATGCAGCCAGGGGGCGAAACTGGACCTGATTTCATTGTCCACCAGTTGCCCCAACCCTTGACGGGCGTGAGGATTACCTCTAATTTATCTCGCTGATCAGGTTCGGCTCCCACCATGCACGGTGCATGACTGGAAGCCGCCAAGAGGGAAGTGTGGACACCTGTCTCCAGGGAGTTCACCGCGGTGCCGCCGCCGTAGGAGTCGATTCACCACTCACCGGTCACTGCCTGAAGACAGGCGGGAAGACGAGTGGAACGGACTCCAAGCCGGAAGACCTGCCTGATCTCCAACGACCGACCCGCGAGCACGGGTCAGGGGAGATGTACATGTCTGTAAGAATTGCGCTGCTTCTGGTTGGCCTGCTTTCCGCCACCGCCACCGCTGATCTCATGATCGATGAATCAGAAGGTCTCATGCTGGATGTCTCGTACTGGTCCGGATCCGGATCACAGACTTCCTACCTCGTACTTGATTTCGAACCAACCGGCGGCGAACAGTACGCCTTTGGTTTTCGCTGGGATGACGAAGCCACCGTCCTGGACATGTTCGAGGCCTTCATGCAGGACAACCTGCTGGAGATCGCCATGACCACCTACGACGGATTCGGCACCTTCGTCGACAACTTCACCTATGGCGACGAAACAGGTGACACGTCGTTCTACTGGGGCCACTCCTTCGCCAGCCCGGATGGTTCCGGCGATGTGCCCTGGACGGCCGCCAACAACGGCGTTGATGTCGAGACACTTTCCGATGGTCTGATTTCCGGTTGGTACAACGGCTTCACGGATGAATTCGATGTGATTCCACCGAGCCTTCCACTCGTGACGGTTCCCGCTCCGGCCGCATTGGCGCTGCTCGGTATCGCCGGTCTTTCACGACGACGACGACGCTGATTCGATTCTGATCGAATCGCGACACACATGGGCACGACACGGACGAGTCACCCCCACCACAATCCAACACCCCACAACACCTCCGTCTTCACGGGGGTGTTGTCGTTTGA
>PBAY01000049.1 GCA_002717655.1 Phycisphaerae bacterium
CGTCGGCGCCGTCGCCCGCGGCGGCGGCACCCGAGCAGCCCGGCAGCTTCATCACCATCTTCTGCGCAAACTGACCGATCTGGCTATTCTTCGCGACCATCTGCTGGTACTTGTCTTGGTCGGCGTAGCGGAGCGTCTGCATCCGTCCCGACGGCATCACATTGCCGGTGCGCACCCACGGCTCCGGCGGGTACCGCTGCCAACAGTTTCAGCAGAAGCGAGCGAGAGGTTGCAATTGCCGAGCCACGAGTTTCGGGTGTGAACTCGATGAGTGTCGAGGCTTCTCTTGGCAGGCTCATCAGAAGAGGCAGCTTGAGAGACTCAGGCCCATCCCAATTGAAGAAAGGGAAACTCTGAAGTGGCTCCAGAATTCGACTGATATCCACCTGCATCATTCCCAGCGAAGCCAGCATCGATCCCTGTGCGGTGGGCTGCCAGTTCTTCCAGTGATCCACATTCCAGTCCCACGGGGACCGTTCTCCCAGTTCTGACAGGGCATTCAATTCCTGAGTGTAGAACAGTCGTCTTTCATTCCATTCCATGGAGAGGCGAGCGCGAGTCTTTTCATATTCCGAATCCGCGTTCTCCTGTTCTTCATGGATGTCTCGTTCAAGCTGCTGGAGTGACCACTCGTATTTGTCATGAATACGCTTGCGAGACGCGTTTGCCTGGGATTCGAATTCGGCGATGGCTTCTTCTCGCCATGACTTGATGCTTTTCAGCTTTTCATCGTACTGAGCATCGATCCGTTCAAGATACTTCTGCTTGCTGGGCTCGACGTGAGCCACATCGGGCGCTGATTTATCCCGGGCTCCAGCAAGTTGCTTGTCGCGGTGTGCGGAAAGTTTTCCCAGCACACTCTCGGTCTGTTCTCGGATCGACTCGATCGCTTCCGTGGCAACTTCTTTAAGATGGATCAATGAGCGACGATCTTGTGCTGCACGGCTTCGTCTTTTCAGGAATCTACCGAGCCCGACAACAGGGATGATCCAGTCTTTCCAATTGGATTGATGGGCAGCCTGAATCCGTCGAAGTTCAGAGAGAACCTCGGCAGGTTCAATGGTCGGGAGGTCATCATTCCATGGCAGCGGCTTTCTTCGGGGAAGGATCTGATCGAGCTTCTTGAGGATCGCTTCAACTTCAGCGAATTGTCCTTCTGCTTTGCGAAGCATCTGCTTCGCATGAGTTTCCTTGCCCTCATAAAGGCTTTCAGCCATCAGTTCCTTGTCCTGATAGCTGCGTTGGGCTCTGTCAATCTTGTTCTTGGCCGCCGATTCCACCATGCTCTCGATCTTCTGCTGGGACTTCTCGAGCGTTGCCAGCCGATTGGCATAGGTTTCTTCAATGGACTTGAACTTCAGATTGCATTGATGGTCAAGATCCTTGAGCTTTCTGTCCCTGAGTTTGGCGAGTTCTTCAGATTGTTCCCGGTGCAGCAGCTTTGAATCGGACTGTCTAGTGGCACGTTCGTCGCTGGAGGTGCTGCTCGTTGCGTGGAAGTCGCTGGCGGTTGACCGAAGATTGTCAACCAGTTCAATGAGCCGAGTCAGTGGTGGCTTGGGTTGTGAATCTGCCATGGGGACGACATCCTGATGAAGTGGATGCTATGAGTTCTCGGGACGTTGTGCAGGGGGAGGGGTTGAATCTCCAGAATCATGCTTTCCGTAAGGGGCTGGTTCATGGGTTGAAAGCTCCTTGACGGCCTCCTCCATGACCTCATGCATCTGTTCCAGCGCTGTCATGGCGGTGCGAACATCATCATGCAGGACCTTGATGAAGCGGGATTCGATTCGCTCGGAGACCGGATCTTTCCATGACTCCCGGGTACGATCCCAGGTACGGGTGAGCTCCTGAGTGACACTCATCAATTGACGATTGGCAATCATCAGACTCATGACGATTCCTCCTCACGCTCAGGTTCTGGTTCCTCAGTGGGTGTTTCGCTGGATTCCCCGCTTCGGGCCAGCGAAGGATCTTCTCCTACGTCACGTGCCCAGGCATCGAAGTCGGTTGGTGGTGCTGGAAGTCGAAGGTAACTGTCAAGATGCTTGATCAGGATGCCAAGCCGAGCAACGAGCAGATCCATGTCTGCATCAAGCATTGTTGATAGCGGCTGCAGGCCAGACCGCATGATCATTGCCTGATGATCCAGTCGTCGAGCCCATTTGTTGAGCAGTTCAAGTCGCTCTTCAGCTTCCCGTTGTTTTGCGCGAGCACGATCAAGTGCCTTTCGTTGTTCAAACAGCATGTGTGCCGAGTCGTCGGGTCTGCTGATGCGTGCTCGTTCAAGATCACTTCTGGCATTGTCCACAGCTGCCTGTAGCTTTCTCAGTCGAGCTCGCCAGATCATGGGCTGTTCGGATCCTACCCAATGCTGCAGTCGTGAGACATCGTGATTGATGCCACTGAGTCCTCGTTGTGCCACGGCCCGGAATTCCAGAACTGCTTTTCGAAAAGTCTCCAGTGACTCAATGGAGGCGACATTGGCTTGTTTACTCATTCGAGATATCAACCCTGATCAAGATATTCCTGAGCCTTGTCCGCCTTGCGAATGAGGTAGGGAACATGGTCAGCGGTGGCCTTGTTGAATCGAGTCAGCGCCCGCAGCGTCTGTTCGAATTCCTCCTGGAATTTACGCTGCTCCTGATCTCGCCATGTTTCACTCAGGGCATTCATGCGTGCGGTGATGTGATTCATGCCGGCTTCGAGTTCTTCTCGGAAACGAGCCAGCTCACGAGCAAATCTTTTGACTTCTTCTGGTTCGACGATGACCTTGGCCATGTCAGCTCCCGTCACTATCTGGGGCCCCTCAGCCGAAAGGGCCGGTGTGGCACGGTATTCAAGACCACAAGGGTCTGTGTCAAGTCTACTCCGCTGGGACCGTTGTCGATGCGTTGTGCTGGCCCATCGAGGAGATTTCTGGCTCACTTGCGTCTGCGGTGTCTACTGAACCAAAGATTCTGGTCCAGGTCCCGGAGATCTCACCTTCAACGGTGCCTCTGATGATGACATGCTGTGCCATGGTGACATTGAGGTTGCCTTGAATGATTCCCGTTTTCTCCAGCGTGAGCTCTCCACCGAGAAAGGCGACATCACCCGCCACGATGCCATCAATGAAGGCCTCGTGTGATGACAAGGCCAGATTTCCATCGGCCCCAGCCATCACATGCAGTCTCTCTCTTGCATAGATGTACGTATCAGCTTCGATGGGATCTTCGAAGGTCAAATCCTGGCCTTGTTGCAGAACATAGCCCTGCTCGAGATAGCGATCTTCAAAGTCGGCAACGGTTCGCCAGACCTGCCAGAGGCCGTAGGCAAACATGATCACGCCAGCAAGAACCAGAAGGGCCAGCAGCAGGCAGCCGGTTCCCGGTCCGCTTCTCTTTGAATCAGGAACTGGAGACTCGGAGGTCATGGAGTCACTGTACTTGCTTCTGCCCATGCCGGCGCTGCAGCCATTGGTTGATCATGATCAGCACGAGGGCAAGGATTGGAAGGATGAACCAGAACCAGAGTTCGTAGACCATGGGGAGTGGGTCGGCGACCTGCGCAACAAAGGAGAGCCGGCCCAGTTCTTCTCCTCGCATCACGGCAACTTCAACAGACCACTGTCCTGAGGCAGGCAGGTCGATGAGGCTGCTGTAGAGCATCTGGTTGGTTGCGTTTTCATGCGTTGCTTCGATGAGGATCGATGGCCTGTCAGGATTCTCATGTTTCAGCAGCAGAGAGACGGTTGCGTTGAGAATCGGCTCATCATCTTCGGCGTTCTGGACGAGCACGGTCAGGTCAGCGAGGCCGACACGCAGTGGTGTCGGTTCACTGAAGGCCGTGATTCTCCATGAGCCATCGATGGCGGAGGCTCGCACGACTCCACTGTCAGCTCGAGCGATCGAGTTGAAGGCCGTCAACAGAATCAGGAGAAACAGGGGGTGCATGCCTCTGGAGCGTAGCAGGCGACAGGGCGAGCCGGTCAGGATGGCATGGTGCCTCTCATTTCCATGGGTTGGAAGATGATCCAGACAGCCAGAGCCCAGAGCGCCATGGTCAGGAACGCCCATGGGAGCAGCGCAGCCACTTCTCTTCGCAGGTTCGTGGTCAAGCGACCGGACAACCGGTATTGCAGCCACAGTGTCACGACCAGGCCGACATCCAGAATCAGCAGTTCAAGCGGCAGAAGCCATGAGGGGACAGGCCCACAGCATGACAGTGCCCAGGCTGGTTCCCCAAGCGAGGTGAAGCCAAGGTCAAGGCTGGCCCGCTGGATCGAGGGAATCACCGTCCCCCAGCTGGTGAACAGATGGAACAGCATGTGCACCAGCCACATGGCGAAGCCTATCGGTACCAGTGTCAAGGTGTAACGGATGGTCAACTGCTTGAAGGTGATGGACGTCCGGGCGAGTGAATGTGATGCGGTCGCGATCAATGGCAGAAGGAGCAGCGGCACCAGCACGATCCCAGCAAGCAGTGAGATGGAGGTGATCCACCATGATGAATCCAAACCCATCCGGATGGCCAGTTCATCCTGCCACTGCAGGATCGGCCCGACCATCCCCATGGCGTTCGCAAACGCGCCGAAAACCAGAACAGCGACCAGTGCTGCAATATCCCATCGTGATGACAGGCGTCGCAGTGAGGATCTCCAGCCATCGTTGAGCAGTTCAGGTTCACCTGCTCTGGTCAGAATTCCCACGTTGTCATGCGGACAGGCATGGACGCAGTCAAGGCACCAGGTGCAATCCAGTCCTCCTACCTTTCGCGGCACGAAAAGATCCAGTTCACATCCTCGCTGCTGGTCATTGCCTCTGATGCAGTCATAGGTCGTGCAGGTCTGGCAGGTCTGGGTATCTCGTACTCGCACTTCCAGTGGAGACACCATCGACTGGACGAAATGGAACTGGCCGATGGGACAGATGTACTTGCAGAAGGAGGCGCCGCGGAAGAAGCCGTCGATCGCCATGGCAAGTGCGAAATACGTCAGGACGATCCAGGCGGTCCACCAGGGGGTATCCCACAGACTGAATGCTTCGTAGGCCCAGAGGAAAATGACGAGGAGCACAACAGCCAGCCACTTGCTTCGCAAGAGACGAGGCCATCTCAGTCGGCCCCCCCCGAGTTTCTTGGCCAGTTCTCTTGGGAGCATGAATGGGCAAGCAAAGCAGAAGAGATTGCCTGCGATGAGCAGGGCAAGCACGACCAGTCCTCGCCAATGAATCCACGGGAGTACGCCTGCCAGATTCATCGGGCTGATCTCGGGTCCAAGCAGACCGTCAAGAATGATGGCGATCGCCAGAAGCAACATCAACGTCTGCATGCTTCGACGAAACAGTGGATGCCGAATGGTCCTGCCGAACCTACCTGCTCTGAGCAGGTCGAATGAACTGGTTGCTGAGGATCTTGAATCGGCAGTGGATGATGGTTCATCAAACAGGGGAAGTGAGATGGGTCCACTGGATGGAATTGGGTCAAGGGGTTGAGGTTTGTTGGGAAGTGCAAGGCGTGGGGAGAGCAGTGAACGGATGATCATGGCGACTGGTATGAGGAAGATGATGGAGCCCGGGACCCACATGATGGCGCCTGCGACGGCCTGATCAGTCAAAGCCGTGATGCCGGCGATTCGCGGTGCCAGTTCATAGGTGGGATAGATGACATCTTCCCAGAAGCAGAACGCCGCGGAAAAGACGGTGTTCGAGACATCGGCGATCAACAGATAGGGAATCAACGCCCATCTGGGCCAGACGGCTTTGCTTGGCCATGGTTGGATCACCGGCCACCAGAAGAGCAGTGAAGCAACAAGGAAGCAGGCATGCTCGACCTGATGCCAGGTGGCATTTCGAAGGCCAAGTTCATACAGCGGGGGCCAATGCCAGATCCAGGTTGTCAGGATGAAGAGCAGCAGGCAGGTTGCTGGATGTGTCAGCACATGCAGGACACCATGAAGTCCTCGCCACGCAAGGAATGGTCCCAGCCAGTACTTCCTCACCCTGTGCGGCAATCCTCGCAACATGGGGATACCGGGAGCGCCGAGCCAGATGAGTGGTGGCGCTATCATCATGAGCAGCAGGTGTTGCAGCATGTGTGCCTGAAGCAGAAGATTTCCCATCGCATCCAATGGTGAAGCCATCGCCACCCAGATGACGGCAAGACCTGATGCGAAGCACCACGCCCGCCAGCGTGGGAAGCGGTTCGGCATTCTTCGATGAAGTCCTCGCCATCCTCGCCAGTACACCCAGCAACTGAACACTGAGAGCAGGATGATCCATGGCTCAAAGGTCCAGGAGGACAGGACGGCTTGGGTGGTTGGAGTCACCTGCTGATCGTATCAAGGCGGAGCATGCTGGCGGAGTCTAGAAGACCGGCGGATCCGGATCTTCGGTCTCTCGTGGAGTCATCGAATATCCAGCGGGTTGTTCATGCTCCCATTCCGGGTACATCGTGTCCAGGAAGGAGACGACGGCTGTCACGGCTTCAGGATCGAGATGCTTGCCATAGGCAGGCATGTTTCCTCCGCCCTGAATGACCTGTCTGATCATCTGGTCCGTATTGAGCCGGGTGGCGATGTCATCAAGTTCCGGTCCACGATGGCCGCCTTGTCCCTTGAGCGCATGGCAGTTTCGGCACTGCTTGTTCTGCAGCACGATCGCGCCCTGCAATTCAAGAGGGGTTCGACCTTTGACATATGCCACCGGCGTGGGGATTCCGCTCCAGGCCTGCATCACTGGTGACCACGGTGCGATGTACGCCAGATAGGTGAGAGATCCCAGCGTCAACATGATGAAGATCACCGTGATGACGGAGAAGGGTCGTCTCTTCCAATGTTTTTCACCTCGCCCCGAAATGAACGGCAGCAGAATAAGGACCGCTGCGGCAAGCACGGGGAAGCCCAGAATGAGGAAGGTTTCCATGTAGGGCGGCAGCAGGGCCAGTACGGCGAAGATGGACATGAACCAGAAGTCGGGGTCCGGTGCCGTATCGATCAAGGTCGGATCGGGTTTTCCAGTCGGCCCTGATGGTCCGAACAAGGAAGCGCACAGCACCACCAGGAAGAGTGTGATGGCAACAGCGACCATGTCGCGTGCGGCAGCATTCGGGAAGAATGGCATGCCTCGTTTCTTGACTTCGGTTTCGTACTTTTCGAAGTAGGTCTTCTTGTTGACCTGATAACCGGGTGTCGGCGTCTCATTGATGCCGCACTTGATCACCAGCAGCAGGTGAAGTCCGATGAGGCCGAACAAGGCGCCGGGCAGTACGAATACATGCAGGGCGAAGAACCGGGACAGCGATTCTGATCCAACGATGGCGCCGCCCAGTACGAAGTGGACCAGTTCAGGTCCGATGAACGGGACGCGGCCAGCCATGGCCATGCCGACACCGAGACCCCAGTAGGCGTCCTGATCCCATCTCAGCACCTGCCCGGTGAATCCCATTCCAAGGGTGCAGAGAAACAGGCCGAGTCCGACGATCCAGGTCAGTTCACGTGGATACTTGAAGGCGCCATAGAGGAACACCTGAAGCATGTGAATCGTCATGAACGCGATCATGAGGTGCGAGCCCCAGACATGCATCGCGCGAAGGAACCATCCCATGTACAGCTCGTAGTTCATGTACATGAGTGACTCCCAGGCCTCTGTTGCCGAAGGCACATAGGTCAGGGAGAGACAGATCCCGGTCATGATCTGCAGGATGAAAAGCGTCAGGGTCATGCTGCCGAACACGTACCACCACTTGGCACTTCGAGGCACAGCGTGTGTCGCGCTGGGCCCGATCACCTCGACGAGGTGGAGTCGACTTTCGAACCAGTTGAGAATGCTCTTCATTCGATTTCAGCAGCAGTTGGGGTCAGGGTGATTGTTGAAGGGTTGGGAGGCGTCCGGCTTTGATCTGAAGCACGTCGCCGACGATCTTTGATTCATAGACGTAGAGCCCGCGTGGTGGAGGGCCTGCCGCGTGGCTGCCATCGGCGTAGTACACGCCGCCATGGCAGGGGCACATGAACAGCTGTGATTCCGGGAACCATCGGACCGGGCATCCAAGGTGGGCGCAATTGATGGCGAAGACCGTGAAGGAACCATCTTCCAGTCGGCGTACCCAGCAGGGCGTATCGGCGACATATCCATCCCATGGTGTTCGAAATGGATTGGTATAGGTGGCCAGTCGGGTCTCGCCCTTGGGGTACTTGTCGACATTCCCGAGTGCCGTCCATTTCTGCCATCCGGATCCCTGCCATGAATTGAACAGATATCCAATGATGGGTAGCGCGATCAATATTCCGACGATGACATTGAGACCAGCACCGAACCAGAACAGGAAGGTCCGCCTTGGCGGTTCCGGACCAGGACCTTCGCCAAGCATGGCGAGATCAGGTGCTTCCTTGTATTCAAAGTTTTCAGCCATGAGTGGTCTCTGGGAATTACTCGGTTGTCGTTACCGCAGCAGACTGCGTGGGGTCGTCGAGGGTGTTGGTATTGGGGTAGGGTTGACCAGGGAATTCGACACGATGTGAAATCAGCCAGGCGACGACGTCGCTGATCTGACGGTTTGACAGAGGGGGAAGGTCCTTGCGTGCTGCACTGTGCTGTCCTCCGACATGGCCGGTGTAGTTGGGCATGCCCAGATCGAGTCGGCCGCAGAGGATGGTTGAACGAAGTGCCTGATCGCTGACCAGTGCCAGATAGGAATCATTGACCACGGATCCTGCGGATCCGCCTCGTCCATCATCGCCATGGCATTGTGCGCAGTAGTTCTTGAAGACAGCCTGTCCGCGCGAGGCATCACCCGGTGCCGCTGCCAGTGGAGGAAGTTCCATCCCCTTGACGGCGACGGGATTGGACCAGTGTTCGATCATGCCATCAACGAGATCATCAATCTGTTCATCAGTCATCGGTCCGCCTTTTGGCATGCCGAAGGCGGGCATCAGAGAACCATCAACGCCATCGCGGACAATGCGAATCAGATACTCGCGGTCAGCCATAGCCAGGTAGAGCGGATCATTCATGGGACGTGCGGGGCCCCAGCGACCATCGGCGCCATGACAGCCGCTGCAGTAGCTCATCCAGAGCTCATGCGAATTCGTGATCGTGGTCTTGATCACAGGCTTGTCCGCTTCGGTTGGCTTGCCGGGCATCCAGTCACAGCCGGCCATCGACAGGATGGCAAGCATGGTGAAGCTCAGGATGGCTGGTCTGCAGATCACTCTGGCGTTTCTCCCTGTTCTGGAACGCCGGGAGTTTCCATACCGGCGCGTTCCAGGAACGACCAGTTCTGCATGGTACTGATCTTCTCCGTTCGGATGATGTACCACCCCGCGGAGAGACCGAAGGCCACCTGCGAGCCGATGTACCACAGCCAGTCGATGTTCTGCTTGAGCGCGGGGTTCATGATGGAGAGGGTGGCCCATGTGAGTCCCGTCCAGACCAGTGGAATGAAGACTGCGGCGAACGGGAGTGGCCATCGAGGAATCATGGGGAGCGTGACGCCGTAGATGATCCCGACAAACAGTGACATCATGAACTGGATGACCAGTGCCACGACTAAACCGGTCGTCTGAAACTGCAGCAGTTGTTCCGTGGTCTGGTCCTGGAGACTCACCAGCATGGTTGCGGCAAGCAGATTGCTGGCGTACCACATGCTGCCATGTTGAATCAGGCTGCCAACGGTGGCCACGATCGCCATGACCGCGCCACCAAGAAGTCCGCCCCAGATTCCAGCGGAGTAGGGATGGATCTCCGCGGGGATGCGTTGACGGTGCGTCGGCACGTTCATCAGTCGCTTGATTTGTCCGTGACGAGCGTTGATTGGTTGCGGACCACGTTGGATCGGGACGCATTCCTCTCGGTCTTCCGGGTTCACTTCCCTGAACCATCCGATGGCGCCGACCAGCATCAGCATGCCTCCGATCACCGTGACGACCCATTGGGTAACCAGACCGGCGGCAATCAGCGTGACACCAAAGGCGCACGTGAATGGCGAGCTGGTTGGAGCCGGCAGTTCAATGCCATCTGGCTCGGGGGTTCGTGGTCGGAATTCCTCAGTAGTCATGATGCGTGAGATTCTCGGTCAGATGGTTCCAATGATGTAGACGATGCTGAAGACGGCGATCCAGATGCCATCGACGAAGTGCCAGTACCAGGACAGCATGTCCACCTTGTGGGCATGGCGTTTGTGCATGAATCCACAGAGTGTCAGGATGAAGATGATGGTCAGCAGGATCAGTCCGCAGCAGACATGTCCAGCATGGAATCCCACGACCGTGTAGAAGCCGGATCCGAACTGATTCGTTCGAATCGTGAGGCCATCATCGACAATCAGTCCATACCACTCCATGCCTGTGCCGACCAGGAATTCGACACCGAAGAGAATGGTCAGCAACCACCAGCAGCCGAACTGGAACATCTTCCCTTTTCGAAGGGCCTTGACGGCCAGAACGATCCAGATGGAACTGGTCAGGAGGAAGATGCTGTTGAACCCGACCTTCATCGGTGCGAAGGAGATATCCAGAACTTCTGATGGAGTGGGGCCGCCGAGATCTCTTCCCAGATAGAAGAGATAGGTCACCAGCAACGTGCCGAAGAACGTGATCTCAGAACAGATCAGACAGGTCATGCCGACCTTGCCCCGATTCAGATTGCGCATGGGCGCAATCGGCATCTCGGTTGCTTCATTCATCGTGTTGGCAGGTACTTGGGTCATGAAAACGCTATTCGTACTTCCAGTCGGGATCTTCCGGATGCTTCTTGTCCCAGAGCGGTCTGCGGCTGTGGACCGTCGGGATCACTTCAAAGTTGTAGGGTGGAGGTGGTGAGGTCGTGGACCATTCGAGCGTCCAGGCATCCCATGGATCATCACCTGCAGGTTTGCCTTTGCGAAGGCTCTTGATGATGTTGTACGCGAAGACGAGGATGGCAATGATCTGGAAGATGACGCCGATGGACGACAGCAGATTCCAGAGTTCCCAACCTCGGTCTGGCTGGTAGGTGTAGATTCGTCTTGGCATGCCGAGCAGTCCGCTGACATGCATCGGTCCGAAGGTCAGGTTGAATCCGATGAACAACAGCCAGAACTGCCATTTGCCAAGTTTCTCACAGAGCATTTTGCCCGACACCTTGGGCAGCCAGTAGTAGATGGCAGCGAAGACGCCGAACATCAGGCCGCCGAAGAGAACGTAGTGGAAATGCCCGACGACGAAGTAGGAGTCACTGACCTGCCAGTCGAACGGGACGACCGCCAGCATGACACCGGTCAGGCCGCCGAGCAGAAACTGCGTCAGGAAGCCCATGGAGAACAGCATCGGTGTCTGCATCCGGATCCGCCCGCCGTACATGGTGGCGATCCAGGTGAACATCTTGATGCCTGTCGGGACAGCGATGAGCATGGTCGATCCCATGAAGATCGCATTGATCATCGGGCTCAGTCCAAGTGAGAACATGTGGTGAACCCAGACGCCCAGCGAGATGAATCCGATCGCGACGGTGGCCGCCACCATCAACGGATAGCCGAAGATGACCTTTCGACTGAATACCGGAATGATCTCGCACATGTAGGCGAAGGCTGGCAGGATGCGGATGTAGACCTCGGGATGTCCGAAGAACCAGAAGAGGTTCTGCCAGAGACCCGCCGAGCCTCCGTTCTGGGTGTCGAAGAAGCTGGCGTCAAGCCATCGGTCGAACAGCAGCATGATCTGTGCCGCGGTCAATGGCGGCATCGCCACCACGATCAGTACAGCGTCGATCAACATGATCCAGACGAACAACGGCATCTTCATCAAAGCCATGCCTTTGCATCGCATGGTCATGATGGTGGTGATCAGGTTCACGCCCGTGGTGATCGAACCGAAGCCGCTGATACCGATGCCCAGAATCCAGTAATCCGTACTGTGCCCACGATTGAAGGTTCGTTCGGTGAGCGGGGCGTAGGCGAACCATCCCATGTCAGGTGATGAGCCCATGCCATAGAGTCCCTGCGCCCCGAAGTAGCTGAAGTACAGCAGCAGGCCACCAAAGAGGAACAGCCAGAAGCCGAAGGCATTCAGGCGAGGGAAAGCCATGTCTCTCGCCCCGATCATGAGGGGGACGAAGTAGTTGGCGATGCCAAGCAGGACTGGCATGCCAACCAGGAAGACCATGGTGGTGCCGTGCATGGTGAAGAGGCGGTTGAAGGTTTCAGGTCCGACGACTTCCATGCCTGACCAGGCCAGTTGCCATCGCATCATGGTTGCTTCGATACCGCCGATCAGGAAGAACAGAAGTCCAGCCAGGACATACATGATGCCCAGCTTCTTGTGGTCGGAGGTCGCGATCCATTGGTGGAGATAGGACATCGCTCCGCTGCCTGCTGCAGAGGGCTTGAGTGCCGGATTGGACGGTGCCGACGCGGTCACTTCAAGGTCTCCAGATACTTGCAGACGAGATCGATCTCCTCATTGGTCAGCTTCATGGCAGGCATGTCGCATCCAGGCTTGATGGTCTGTGGGTCATACACCCACTGGCGGAGATTCTCGGGTGTGTTGGGTACGGCGCCTGACCCGATGATCTCACGACTCATGAGATGAGTGAGATCAGGAGCAAAGGTGCCATTGGCCACGGTGCCTCTGACGGTGTGGCAGTTGATGCACGCGGTTCGTTCGAAGATGGCTCGACCTCGTACTACGGCGGGGTCTTCAACGGCCTTCTTCTGCTGATTGGCAACCCATTTCTTGAACTCCGATTCGGGCTCGACCACGACGGTGATGAGCATGTTGGCATGGGCGCCGCCGCAGTACTCCGCGCATTGTCCGAGATAGCGGCCAGGGGTATTGGGTTCAAGCCACAGGTGGTTGATGCGATTGGGTACGACATCCGTCTTGCCAGCCAGTTGGGGTACCCAGAAGGAATGGATCACATCGGCTGATTCCAGCGTCAGGAAGGTGGAGATCGGTGTGTTGTCATCCCCGATGGGAATATGCAGTTCGCCTGCGGTGACAAAGCCATATTCTGGGTAATCGAATTCCCACCACCATCGATGGCCTACAACGGTCACTTCCAGAGAGCCCTCTGGTGCAATTTCCTTCTCGATCTCGAAGATCCCTCGTGCCGACACAAGGAAAAGGATGAATACAATCAACGTAGGCAGGATGGTCCATGCCAGTTCGATTGGGCTGCTGCCATAGACCTGAGGTGGATCTTCGTCCGTATCTCCCTCACGGTGCCGGTAACGAACGATGCTGAAGGCGATCATGGCCATCACGATGACACCAAGTGTGCCGACAATCCCGATCACCAGCCAGGTGATGTCGAGGATGTCCTGTGCAGGCGTGCTGCGAGGCGCGAACATGGTGGGTGAGGGGGCGGCTCCATTGCAGATCGGCGCATCCGTGGTGATCACGGATTCCGCCTGTGCGGGAAGAGGCAGCCAGAGCAATGAGATGAACATCAGACATGGCCAGACGAGCCTTCTGGGCATCGTCAGCCGATTCGCCTTCAGGCGGATCGATCGAACCTTGGCCATGCTCCTCAAACCCATTCGCCACTCCCTCGCTCAAACGCGGGTACACACCCATCGCGGCTTGGAGCAAGCTACCAGTAGCTGGGTGCATGAAGCAAACAACAGAAGGCCTGCAAATGTGCTTTCTCGCCATCATGGAGGCTGGCTGGGCGGTGTCCATGAAGCGTGATCCGATCATCAGGGAACTGGCGGATTCAATCGAAGGCTGCCAGATGAGGGACCGACGTCGGTTCAGAAGGCGGTTGAGGCGTCTCAAGGGTCGAGGCGATGCCAAGGCCAGGACGAATGGGCTGAAGAAGCTTCGAGGCCATATTGAGGAGTCGCTTGATTTAGTCGAGAAGAGGCGGCAACTTGTTCCTGGAGAACTACTTACGTCAGACCTTCCGGTGCTGAAAGCCCAGCATGAGATCCAGCAGGCCTTGCAGGCCAATCAGGTGATCATCGTCTGCGGTGAGACCGGTTCAGGGAAGACCACCCAATTGCCTCAGATCGCCATGCGTGCCGGACGGGGCATCTTCGGCTTGATCGGTCATACCCAGCCAAGGCGATTGGCAGCTCGGGCGGTGGCCCAGCGAATTGCGGAAGAAATTGGTCCTGATGGGCAGGAGATCGTGGGATTTCAGGTTCGGTTCCGCAAGCAGGTCAAGGATCACGCGCTGATCAAGATCATGACCGACGGCATCCTCCTGTCTGAATTGGCCACGGATCCAAAGCTCGAGCAGTACGACACCATCATCGTTGATGAAGCGCATGAGCGAAGTCTCAACATCGATCTTCTGCTGGGGTGTCTGCATCAGATCGTGCAGAAGCGACCCGAGCTGCGAGTCATCATCACCTCGGCCACGATCGATTCGGAACGTTTCTCGGAGTTCTTCGGCGGTGCGCCAGTCATCGAAGTTCCTGGAAGGCAGTTTGAAGTCGAAGTGATCCATGCCGAGTCTGGTGACAGTGAAGATGATCCAGAGGTCATGGCGTCCGCAGTTCAGGAGGCGATGGACCAGGCGTTGGTCAAGCATCCACGTGAAGGTGATGTGCTGGTCTTTCTTCCTGGTGAACGTGAGATACGAGAAGTCGCACGCGTGTTGCATGGGCCCTTCGGAAATGAGTTTGAAATCGTTTCGCTCTATGCCAGATTGTCATTGGCTGCGCAGCAGAAGGCCCTTAAGCCACAACGTCGTCGTCGCATCGTGCTCGCGACGAACGTCGCGGAGACTTCTCTGACGGTGCCGCGAATCCGGGTCGTGATTGATTCGGGCCTGGTGCGTGTGAAGCGCTACAGCGCACGACGCGGCATCGAGCGTCTGCCGGTGGAGGGGGTCTCGAAGGCTTCTGCGAATCAGCGGACCGGGCGTGCTGGTCGAGTGGCGGAAGGGACCTGCTATCGGTTGTATTCCGAAGGTGCCTTCCAGAAGCGAGATGACTTCACGGCGCCTGAGATCATGCGGACGAATCTGGCCTCCGTGATTCTGCGTCTGGCGGATCTTGGTCTGGGCGAAGTCGAGACGTTTCCGCTGCTTGATCGTCCCCGGCCACAGGCGATGCGGGCCGGTCGTGAAACACTCTGGGAACTGGGTGCGATTGATGAGCAATCCAGATTGACGGGAACAGGTCGGTCCATGGCTCGCATGCCGGTCGATCCGCGTCTGGCCCGCATGCTTCTGGCCGGGCAGGAGCATCGTTGTCTGGCTGATGTGCTGGTGATTGCCAGTGGTCTGGCGATACCCGATCCCAAGATCCGTCCGGAAGGCGAGGAGGCGGTGGCGGATCAACGTCATGCCGCCTTCCGTGTCGAGGGTTCCGATCTGCTTTCCAAACGAACACTCTGGGAAGCCTGGGTGGAACGTGTTCGTGCGGGGGGGACGTCGAGTCAACGCCGATGGTGTCAGTCCAATTCACTGTCATGGGTGCGAATGCGTGAATGGCGTGAGATTCATGATCAACTCCACCGCATGCTGCGGGAGATGGGTATTCATGTTTCGGGTCGATCGAGTCCTGCTGAAGCCGTTCATCGGGCCCTGCTCAGTGGGCTGGTCACCAGCGTCGGCAAGTTGGCTCGTCCATCGGCGCAGGATGGAAACGCGAAGTTCGAGAAGGGGATGTATGACGGTCCGGGTCGAAGGCGTTTCAAGATCCATCCTTCCTCCGGCGTACGTTCCATTCGACCCGACTGGATCATGTCGGCGGAGATCATCGAGACCAATCGTCTCTGGGCTCGTTCGGTCGCAGGGATCGATCCGGTCTGGATCGCCGAGGCGGCACCTCATCTTCTTGAACCTGAATACGGTGATCCGGAATGGGATGCGGTTCGAGGCAGTGCCGTCACGACTCAGCGTCGCATGCTCGCAGGTCTTCTGCTGCCCGGAACACGTCGGGTGTCCTATGTCGTCGTTGATCCGATGGTGGCCAGAAGAATCTTCATCGATGAAGGCCTCGTACGTCGAGACCTGCAACTGGAAGCTGGCTTCTTCAAACGCAACGGTGTGCTTCAAGAGGAGATCGAACGTCGTGAA
>PBAY01000050.1 GCA_002717655.1 Phycisphaerae bacterium
TAGCCGGTGACTTCTACGACTACTGGGCCATGGGTTCGAGCAAGATCGCCTTTGTTCTGGGCGACGTCTCAGGCAAAGGCATGCCCGCAGCCCTGTTCATGGGCGTTGCTCGAACAACCATCAGGATGGTTGCGACCAACGAACAGGACCCCGCTGAGATTCTTCAGCAGGTCAATGACCGACTGCGGGATGACAACGAACAAGGCTTGTTCGTCACCCTGTTTCTGGGTGTGTATGACCTCGAGAGCGGCCTGCTGGAGTATGCCAATGCTGGCCACCATCCAGGCATCCTGCAGCCAGCAGGTCAGAACGCGAGAGAAGAAGCCGAAGCCACCGGAACCATACTTGGAACACTTCCGGATATCAGTTGGAGAAGCAGTTCACTTCAACTGAATCCCGGCGATCTGTTCCTCCTCTACACCGATGGTCTGGCGGAAGCCCATGGAGATGACGGCGCCATGATTGAAGCACAGGGCATTCTGGACGTACTCGACAGAAGGCAGGGCGCATCCGCTCAGTCAATCTGTGATGAACTGGCTGAACTGGCCAGCAGTACTCAGAATGGACAGCTCCTTGATGATGTGACCATTCTGGCCCTGCATCGAGAACAGCTTTCATCTTCTGGCCATTCTGACGGGTCATCCTGAGGCTGCTGCACGTATAGTCAAGAAATGGCGTCTCCACCCTCACAAGCTTTAGCCCTTGATCGTGATCTGGCTCATACCGAGTTCGACGGGTCGTTCTCCGTGGAGTGGCTGCATCAACTACGTTTCACCAGAGAGGCGATGGCTGATGACAATTCCGTTCTGGAGCAGTTGCTTCCAGATTCGGATGATCAGCTTCGGATTCTGGCTGTTGTCGATTCGGGGCTGGCTGAGAACCGTCCCGAACTCCCGGATTCCATCACATCCTGGTGCAAACGTCATGATGATCGTGTGACGCTTGCAGCCAAACCATTGATCATTACTGGCGGGGAGCAGGCCAAGAACGGCTGGGATTCATACGAAACAACCGCTCAGGCCATCGCCAGTGCCGGTATCTGCCGGCGTTCACTCGTGCTGATCTTCGGAGGTGGAGCGGTACTTGACGCTGCGGGGTTTGCCGCAGCGACTGCACACCGAGGCGTCAAGGTGATTCGATTTCCCTCAACGACTCTGGCCCAGGGTGACGCTGGTATTGGTGTGAAGAATGCGATCAATGCATTCGGCATGAAGAACTTTCTCGGCAGCTTCAGCCCTCCTCTGGCCGTGATCAATGACACTCAACTCCTGACTTCTCTAGATGACACCCATTGGCGAGGGGGACTCAGTGAGGCCATCAAGGTTGCCGCACTCAAGAATCCTGAACTGCTACAGCTCATCGAAGACGAAGCCGATGTGCTCCGCCAGCGTGATGACAAATCACTAGATGCCATGGAACGGGTGATGGTCGAATCAGCACGTCTTCACATGGACCACATCGTCGCGGGTGGAGATGCATTCGAGACCCAACATGCTCGACCGCTCGATCTCGGCCACTGGGCAGCTCACCGTCTTGAAGCGAGATCCGACTGGACGCTGTCACATGGAGATGCCGTGGCGATCGGACTGGGAATCGATCTCACCTACGCCACCATGATTGGAAGACTCGAAGCTCAAGCTGCCGATCGAGTTCTGAAGTGCCTCATCAAGGTCGGATTCTCACTCCAGTCTCCATGGTTGGATGATCCTGATGAACTCATGCAGGGAATCGAGGAGTTCCGCGAGCATCTGGGAGGCCAGTTGACGATTCCTCTGATCTCGAGTCTGGGAACACCTGATCAGGTCCACGAGATTGACTCTGCGGTCATGAAGGCGGCAATCGAGGCGATCAGACAAGGTAAGACGCCTTCCGCAGGTTAGAATCAGGGGATCATGTCCGACCCGATCCCCTGCCCAATGACCCTCGAAGAAATGACCGATGCGTATTTTCTTGACCACCGCGCCAAGATGATCGACATCGCCGCCTTTCTTGACCGCCTTGACAGAGCTCAATCTGATCAGACTGATGATGACTTTCGCATCAAGGCCTTCCGTGAGTGTCTCCAGCTGCTGATTGATGGCAGAAGTGATCGAGCCCGTCGAATTCTTGAAAAGCTCAGCGACCATTCCACTGAACCACTTGATCAGGCCCCGATGAAAGGTGCCATGGGCGCACCACCACCATCTGCATGAGATACATCGATCCTCATATTCACATGGTCTCACGGACCACTGACGACTACCAGCGCATGGCGTTGGCGGGCTGTGTTGCGATCACGGAGCCTGCCTTCTGGGCCGGGTTTGATCGCAGCTCCCCCCAGGGTTTCTACGACTACTACCGACAGCTCACGGAAACGGAACCGGCACGTGCCCGGACCTATGGAATTCGGCATCACTGCTGGCTCTGTGTCAATCCCAAGGAAGCTGAAGATGCTGGATTTGCACGCGAAGTCATGTCGATCATTCCCGAGTTCATGGATCAACCCAATGTTCTGGGAATCGGGGAAATCGGACTGAACAAGAACAGCAAGAATGAACTGCTCATCCTGGAAGCACATCTTGATCTGGCCCGCCGAACGGATCAGCTTGTACTGGTACATACCCCCCACCTTGAGGACAAACTCAAAGGCACAATCCTGATCATGGATGCCGTCCGCAATGCAGGGCTGGATCCTGAACGAGTGCTCATTGATCATGTCGAGGAACATACGGTTTCAGCCGTACTTGACCAGGGGTTCTGGGCTGGCATGACGCTCTACCCTGAAACCAAATGCACACCACAACGAGCGGTGGACATTCTTGAGACCTATGGAACAGAGCGACTCTGGATGAACTCGGCCGGCGACTGGGGACCGAGTGACCCATTGGCAGTACCCAAGGCTCGGGTCGAAATGCAGAGGCGAGGACACAGTCTGGACATGATTCAGACCGTGACATGGGACAACCCCATGACCTTCCTTTCACGCTCACCGAATTTCCGCGCCTCTGATGACTGATTCCTCCCCTGCACGACGTCTCGGCTACTGCACCAACGTACATGCAGGCGATTCATTCCATGAGGCGATGAGCAACCTTAGAGAATACGCCCCACGAGTAGCCGAAGCACTCGATCTCTCCTCTCCATTGCCTGTCGGACTCTGGCTTTCCAGACAAGCGCTGACTGATGCCCAAGGCATCGACATCCAGTGTCTGCGAGATGAGTTGGATCAAATCGGCGTTGCCCCATTCACGATGAATGCATTTCCTTACGGCAACTTCCATCAGGCCATTGTGAAACATGACGTCTACCAGCCTGACTGGAGTACACGCGAAAGAGCTCAATACACCCTTGAGCTTGCGGAGTTGTTCATTCAACTGATTCCGGCCGGAACAACTGCTGGGCTTTCCACGCTTCCAGTGAGTTGGGCCGGGCTCTCACCGCTTGCGATGGAATCCGCTGTCGAAAATCTCCACGAGATCTGCACAGGGCTCGCACGCCTGGAAGGCGAGTACGGAACCTGCCTGCATCTTGATCTGGAACCGGAACCAGGCTGCCTGCTGCAACGATCCGCGGATGTCGTCCGCCTGTTCGAAGATCATCTGCTGACCAACGGAATGGAGGATCGCGTACGAAGACATCTGCGTGTCTGCCACGACACCTGTCACGCTTCGGTCATGTTCGAATCCCAGAAGGAGGTCATCCAGACCTATGACCAGGCTGGCATCAGCATCGGCAAGGTGCAGGTTTCTTCAGCGCTTCAAGTCCAAGGACCACTGACGGAAGCGATGGTCGATGATCTCAAGGCGTTTGCAGAACCTCGTTGGCTTCACCAGACCTGTCGCCATGATGGCAACACGGTGAACTTTCATGATGATCTCTCAATCGCACTCGAATCTGGACCACTTGGTACCGACGAGATCATGAGAATCCATTTTCATGTGCCGGTACATCTGGATCACATCGGCGAACTGGAAACAACGCAGGACGATCTGCTTGAAGCGATCAGACTTCTTGCCAGGCGTGAGACACTGACGGACTGGGAAGTCGAAACCTATGCCTGGGGAGCGCTCCCGACTAGATTCGAGGTGCAGGATCTCGCCTCAGGAATAGCTGATGAGATCAGATGGACCCGGGCGATGCTGGAGCAGACGTCATGAAGCAGTACCTGCGTGCCTGGCTCGAGCTGCTCCGAATCAGCAACGCGCCGACCTGTATTTCAAATGTATTGGTGGGCTGGACGATCGGAGGTGGCTCGATCGAATTGATCCCGTTGAGCATCCTCTGCGGGATCATCATCGCCATCTATCTCGCCGGGATGATTCTCAATGATGTGCTTGATGTGGAATGGGATCGCAGACACCGGCCTGAACGGCCCATTGCTGCGGGAATCGTGTCAAGAACAACGGCGAGCTGTATCGCTGTCTTGATGCTGTTTACCGCTGCTGGAGCATCCGCGTGGCTTGGCCCGGCAACCTTCACGGCAACCTTGCTGCTCATCGGCATGGTCATCACCTACGACGTCCTGCATCGGATACCTGCGGCAGCCATCATCGCCATGTCCGCCTGTCGAGCAATGGTCTATCTGGTTGCTTCCATTGCTGCCAGGGAAGTCGTTCCCGAGCCTCTCCTCATTGGAGGCATGCTGGCCATTGGACTATGGACAGCAGGCTTGACACTTCTGGCAAGAAGAGAAGCATTTGGTGACGTGCTTCACTGGCCTGTCATCCTGTTCCCCATCTCGGTCTTGATCTCATTGCTCATGATTCCAATACTGAATCTCACGCTTGCAATTCTGATCGGCATCCTTCTTCTGCTGCAGTTCCTTTGGATCCTTGCCAATCTGTCACGTCCAGGATCCATCGTTCCTGCAGTCCTGGCCTCCATTGCAGGCATCTCTCTGCTGGATGCGTTTCTTCTGGGCGTCATGGACGCACCAGCAATGACAGTGGCTGCCGTCTGCTGCTTTGCGTTGGTTACCATCGTGCATCGACCACTTCCAGGAACCTGAGATGACCGACTCCGCCCAACCAACAGCTCTCATCAACATCGTTGGATTGACCACCGAAATGCTGGATGACCGGATGCCACGGCTCCGTGCCCATGCGGCAAGTGGAACGTTGCGACCTCTGGCTCCGGTTCTCCCGGCCGTCACTTGCAGCGTGCAGACAAGCATGCTCACCGGAAAGATGCCCGCCGAACATGGAATCGTCGGCAATGGGTGGTATGAACGAACTGAAGGCGAAGTCCGATTCTGGAAACAATCCAACCAACTGGTGCAGGCTGAAAGCATCTGGGAAACTGCCAGACGAAAGCAACCTGATTTCACCTGTGCCAACTGCTTCTGGTGGTATGCGATGAACGCCTCCACCGACATCTGCATCACCCCACGGCCGATGTACCCGGCTGATGGACGAAAACTGCCTGACATCTACACGACGCCATCCGATCTCAGAGACCAACTCCAATCACAACTCGGTCAGTTTCCACTCTTTCACTTCTGGGGCCCCGGCGCTGACCTTCGATCCAGTCGATGGATCGCGGAATCCGCCAGAATCGTGGAGAAACAGTTCAAACCCGATCTGCTTCTGGTGTATCTCCCCCATCTTGATTATGACCTGCAACGGTTCGGGCCGGATGACCCCCGGAGTGATCAGGCCATGCGGGAGATCGATCAAGTCGCAGGAGATCTGATTGATGCGATGAAACAAATCGGACGCAGTTCGATCATCGTCAGTGAGTATGGAATCACATCCACAACGGACGGCGTGGCCCCCAATCAACTGCTGCGAAGCTCCGGTCTGCTCGCCGTACGAGAAGAAGAAGGGCGAGAACTGCTGGATCCGATGCAGAGTGATGCCTTCGTGGTAACGGATCATCAGATCGGTCACGTCTATGTACGTCATGCGGAAATGATTGATCAGGTTGCCGCGCTTCTGCAGGATCTTGATGGAGTCAGCGAAGTACTCGGAGGCGATTCACTGGGTGATGTCGGACTCGATCATGCACGCAGTGGAGATCTCGTCATCATCAGTGAACCAGACCGCTGGTTCACCTGGGATTACTGGCTGGAAGAAGACAAGGCACCTGACTTCGCCACGACCGTCGACATTCATCGCAAGCCGGGCTACGACCCACGCGAGCTCTTTCTGGCCGAGGGCTGGGCTGGAAGCAAATTCCGAATCGGGTTGAAACTCCTGAAGAAACGCCTGGGGCAACGCACCCTGATGGATGTCATCTCATTGGAGACACGTCAGGTAGGCGGTTCACATGGCCGCACCGACGCCGCTTCCGACGGCGTTCTCATTCTTCCTGACACGGATCATGACGTCGCGGCACGACCTTCATGCACGATGGTGCACGATCTGGTCATGAATCAATTGTTCAGGAGTAGATGATCAACGCCAGAGCAGGAGGAGCATCAAGGCGTCCCGATCATCAATCTGGCCATCCTTGTTGAGGTCGCTTCCACGACTGGCCCGCAGATCCTGGGAACTGGAGCATGATGACTCATCGCCGAGATACGTGCCTTCAGCATCTTCACAGGACTGCTTGGAGACATGCAGGCAGGATCCGCCCTGCAGAACACAGGCGCCTGTCGGGGCAACAGCGGTTGCCACGAAATCCTTGATTCCATACACGTCATCGTAGTTCGTCAGGAAACTGCAACTGGCCACTGAACTGGTACTTCGAAAACCGTTGTATACGGCTCCGCCCTTGTAGGTGGCACGGTTACGATCAAACTTGCAGTCCGTGATTGAACTGATGCTTGCGTATTCGTAGACGGCTCCGCCGTAGTAATTTGCTCGATTCCGATTGAACTGGCAACTGTTCACCATGGATCTGCTGCCATCGGCGTTGTACATGGCGCCGCCACTGTATCGAGCTTCATTCTTCGTGAAACTGCAGCCGACGAAAGTCGCGTTGCTCTGAACGCTGTAGACGCCGCCGCCTTTTTCAGCATTGTTCTCTTCAAAGCTGCATCCCTCGAATCTTGCCGTCGCACCCTTGGCGAGATACACACCACCACCGTTGTATGAAACGACGTTGTCACGAAAGATGCAGTTGCGAATGGTCGGAGAGGTTGCGATCACCACGAGACCACCACCAACAGCTGATCGCTTCCCGTAGAGGCTCTCATGACCGGTCCCACCAGTAATGGTGAAACCATCAACTACCGTGTCCGGGCCCTCACCCGTGAGACATCTCAACACACTCTCATCCAGAGAGGTTGCGTCAAGAGTCGTTGCCTTGGAACCTTCAGCTGATCTCAGTGTGATCGCCTTGCCCTTCAAATCCACTGCTTCAAACCAGACGCCAGGTCCGACGGTGATGACATCACCAGCTGAAGCGCTGTCCACAGCTTCCTGAATTCGCTTGAAATCACCGGGAACCGAGATTTCCACCGCGGCAACGATCCCGGACATGATGAAAATCATGCTCAGGCAAGCCGTTATGTGTTGAAGTCGGATCATGGTGGTTCTGGCCTTCATCGGGGAAATTGGCCGTAAGTGGATGAGGAGAAAGGGATTATGTCAATTTTCGAGTCCTGGGGGGGTGCCAGCTTCAAACTTCCTCCATTTGACCCTCACAGCACGCCAAAAAACCGCTTCACCCCTTCCACTTGGAAAAGGAGAGAAGATCAACGTTGGAACCCTATCGGTCATACTGACCCAGGCATTAGCTGGTTCGGTCGGTATTTCACAAACTGAATCTGCATCAGGGCCTATAACCAGACCTGACCCCCCATACACTCCCGGTTCATACGACCAACAACCCCTCTCTGGACTCTTCCAGAAGGGATTATCTGACCTTTGCTGAGCAGGAACATTCATATGCCGTCTCGATATCTCTGCCTTCTACCTGTGTTCATTGTCCTGCAGGCCTCCACACTGGAAGCCCAGACCACCCCACATGGCACGATGCTGAGATTTCCGGACGTGTCAGAACGCCGCATCGTCTTTTCATACGCCAACGATCTCTGGACGGTTCCAAGAGAAGGTGGTCTTGCGCAACCATTGGCCAGTCCTCCGGGCACTGAACGAATGCCACGTTTCAGCCCCGATGGATCACGAATCGCCTTCTCGGGAAACTACGACGGCAACATGGATCTGTATGTCGTACCAGTTGAAGGTGGTGTGCCCCACCGTGCGACCTACCATCCTGCAGGTGAACGCATGCTTGATTGGACCCCTGACGGTGACTTGATGTTTCAAGCACGCAACTATCAGGGAAATGCTCGAGTCTCAAGACTCTTCACAACATCTGCACAGGGTGGACTTCCTCAGCCATTGCCTGTCCCATACGGAAGCGCCGGTGCCATCAGCAGCGATGGTCAATATCTTGCCTATACACCCTGGACAAGAGATGGCAGTACCTGGAAGCGGTATCGAGGTGGCATGGCAACCGATCTCTGGTTGATCCATCTGCCAACTGGGGAAGCCAGACAACTCACGGATTGGGAAGGCACTGATACGCAACCGATGTGGCACGGCAATACGCTGTACTACCTCAGCGATGCCGGGCCGGCTCACCGCAAGAACATCTGGACGATGAACCATGAAAATGGCGAATCTCGTCAGGTCACGTTCTTCAAGGAACATGATGTGCAATGGCCGACGGTGGGTCCAGGACCGGACGGACAAGGTGAAATCATCATGCAGGCGGGGACCGGCCTTCAACTGCTTGATCTGGAAACCGAACAACTCACTCCTGTTGAGATACAGATTCCCGGTGATCGACCGACGATCCGTACACGCCGGGTACCGGTCGGGGATGAAATCAGCAACATCCACATTTCACCCTCGGCGCAGAGACTTGTTCTGGAAGCCCATGGAGACATCTGGTCTCTGCCTGTGGAGGAGGGGCCTGCTCGCAATCTCACACGCAGCAGCGATCAGGCTGATCGAGATCCACACTGGAGTCCTGATGGCCAGTGGATCGCTTTCTTCAGTGATCGATCAGGAGAATATGAACTCTGGATTCAGCAATCCGATGGGCAGGGGGAAGCACGACAGATCACGACTGATGGCGGGGTCTTCAAGATGGCACTTGGCTGGAATCCCGATGGAACACGCTTTGCCTTCGGTGACATGACCGGAACAGTGCATCTCTACTCCGTTGATGACGAATCAGTCACAACAGTCGGCCAGGATCCTCTTGCAGAACTTCCTACCATCACCTGGTCACCTGATGGCAGATGGCTGGTCTACGACCGAACTCAGGATGAAACAATACATCGTGCATTGTGGGCCTACGACACGGAATCAGGGAAGAGTCATCGACTGACCAGCGGCATGTTCAATGACACCAACCCGGTCTTTGATCGCGATGGTGAGTTCCTCTACTTCACCTCCAATCGATCATTCAGGCCGACTTACTCGAATGTCGATGACACCTTCATCTATGACGATGGCGGGATGCTGATGATGGTGCCGGTTCGAGCAGACATCGATTCACCATGGCTTGTCGAAATCAATGAAGAAGTCTGGGAAGAAGATGAGCCGGCTGAGGAACCGGTCGAGGTTGAATTCCTCGCAGGCAACTGGGAAGGTGGGGATGATGAGTTTGGGGTGAGCCTCGAACTACGCATGAGCCTCGAAGGAACCGTTGAGGGCATCTGGACAACTGAGGGTGATGACCCGGTTGAAGTCCAAGCTGATCTTGATGAGGAAAACCGTGAAGTTCATGTACGTTCCATCGAACTGGAAGATGGCGAACCTGTTCTGGACATGATGTTCATGCTTCAGGACGGCTTTCTGACCGGTATGGAAGAAGAGTCGGAATGGATGTTCGAAAAGGCTCCCGAATCAATCAACATAGATGCTCAAGGCTTTGAAGCCCGTTCAATGCCATTGCCCGTCCCGCCAGGCTCGTACCGTCAACTTGCCGTAACGGACAACGGACAACTGATGTACATCGACAACAATGAAGGCGCGGTGTTCGCACTCGATACGCATGATCGCGAAGCCGAACCTTCATTCATCACTCCAGCCGATTTCTTCATGCTGACACCTGACGGTGCCTCGATGCTGATCAGCGATGGTGAGACACTTGCCGTCGCCCCTGCCATGGAAGGAGCGGAACCTGCTCCCGTCGACACTTCCAGAATGGTCGCCGTCGTCGATCCGCGTGCGGAATGGGAACAGATCTTCGATGACACCTGGCGTATCTTCCGGGATTACTTCTATCTCGAGAACATGCACGGCGTCGACTGGAAAGCTGTGCGTGAACACTACCGCCCAATGCTGGCGGACTGTACGACCCGGGAAGACCTCAACTATGTGATCGATGAAATGATCGCGGAATTGAACGTCGGCCATGCCTACAACTTCGGAAGCCCGTATGAATCCGGCGACTTCGAGCCCGTAGGACTGCTGGGTGTCGACTTCAACCCAAGTGATGATGGCTGGCGGATCAAGAGAATCCATCGCGGCGGAGACTGGGATGCCGATGCTCGTGGACCACTTGGTATCCCTGGCTTGAATGTGCAGGAAAATGATGTACTGCTTGCCGTCAACGGTATCCCGCTTGATCCAGACATCGATCCACATGCCGCGTTCGTCGGTACCGCGGACACGCCGACTGTTCTGACGATTCTCAGTGGACCTGATCAAACAACACGTGAAGTCACGGTCACTCCAGTCGGCTATGACGCGAATCTTCGATATCGCTCCTGGGTGGAGGACAACCGCCGAGCCGTCGAAGAAGCCACTGAAGGACGGGTTGGCTACATTCATGTACCGGATACTGGAGTCAATGGTCAGAACGAACTGTTCCGCCAGTTCTTCGGCCAGTCCGGAAAGGATGCACTCATCATCGATGAACGCTTCAACGGTGGCGGTCAGATTCCCTGGCGTTTCATCGAACTTCTGAATCGACCGGTGACCAATCACTGGGCCGTACGCAATGGCCGTGACTGGAAGACCCCCTATGCCGCACACCATGGACCCAAGTGCATGATCATCAACGGGCTCGCCGGCTCAGGTGGCGACATGTTCCCATGGTTGTTCCGTGAAGCTGGCATCGGCCCGATCATCGGAGAACGGACCTGGGGAGGACTTGTTGGAATCTCCGGCAATCCACGTCTGATTGATGGCAGTGGTATCGCCGTGCCGACCTTCGGTTTCTATGAAACCGATGGAACCTGGGGTGTTGAAGGACACGGTGTCGATCCCGACATCGAAGTCGTTGCCGATCCAGAGATGATGATGAACGGAACCGATCCACAACTTCAGCGAGCCATTGATGAAATGCTCGCTGCACTAGCCGAGAACCCGCCCACTACACCAACACGTCCACAATCTCCGGATCGTCGTGGCATGGGCCTACCCGAAGAGGATAAATAGAAATGTTTACATCACGATGCGTCAATCGTCTTTCCTGTTTCCTGATTCCTGCCGGCCTGCTGGCCGTCGTCATCTTGACCGGCGGCCTGACCCGTCAGGATGATTCGCCCACACCTACGACTGCTGATGGACCTTCGGTCTGGAAAATCGATACAGTTCACAGCACGGCCATGTTCCGTGTCATGCACATGGGTGCAGGCGCCTTCTGGGGCCGTTTCAACGAGCCAACAGGCGAAATCAAATGGGATCACACCGGCCAGGCTTGTCCTGAATTCGACGTCAAGATTCCCATCTCCAGCATTGACAGTGGCAACAGCAATCTGGACAAGCATCTTCGAAGCCCTGACTTCTTCAACGAGCCTGAGTTTCCTGACATGACCTTCAAGAGCACTGGCTGCACCCCAAACGGTGAAGACAAGTGGGACATGACCGGCAAGTTGACGCTGCTGGGAGAGACTCGCCCAATCACCGTAAAGCTGGAAAAGGTCGGCATGGCTGATACGAGTCGAGGCATGCGAACTGGATTTGAAGCAACGTTCACGATTACCCGCAGCGAACACGGAATGACCTGGGGCGTTGAAAGAGGTTCACTTGGTGACGAGGTCAAGATCATCGTTGCGTTGGAAACCATCCGTCAGTGAGACTTCTGCAAATCAACGGGGCTTTCATGGACCACAAATGGCTCCTGGTGAACTTCATGCCAAGGCATGTGCCTGAAGTCTGAGATTTGTCTTCTGGTCGTGGTACCCTGTGCTCAGGTTGAACCGTAAGGAAAGGGTTGATCCCATCTCCGTCAAACAGGACATCCACCAGCAGGCTGACCGGATCTTCAGCAAGGCACTCGATCTTCCACTGGAAGCTCGTGAGGGCTTTCTGGTGGAGTCATGCGGTGATGATGATGATCTGCAACGTGAAGTTGAACTTCTACTGAAACAGTATGGGTCAACTGAAAAGGCCTTGTCCTCGACGGATCCGTCTCACACGCTATCAGCAGGTGAGCCTGAGGAAGGTGCAATCGCTGCTCCAGGTGCTGGAGACCTGCTGGCCAACTTCCGGCTTCTGGAACGGCTGGAAGATGATTCACATGATCGTTTCATGGCTGAGGCCGAGGGATCACGCCAACGAGTCCTGCTTGAAGTGCTGGGCCCCGAACTGGATAACAGTGATGTACGTCGGATCCGTGTTGATGCCGAAACAATTACTCGCCTGGATCACTCCGGACTTCTGAGTCTGCTCGAGATCGGAACCGCCATTCTCGGGACAGGCCCCCGTGCTTTCATCGTGACCGACGCCCATGAACATCAACGACTTGAAGATTGGGCCATGGAACGTTCTCTATCACTTCAGACGAGAATCAAAATGGCTTCGCGGCTGGTCGAGGCAATGGCCTTTGCACATGGCCGGGGAATTCTGGATGGGAACCTCCACCCTGGTCGCATCCTTGTTGACGAACTCGGGAAACCCATGATTAGCGGCATGGGACTTTCGAGAATCCTTCGGGCACCAATCGAGCCGGCACCTGATGGGATTTCATGCCGAGCACCGGAATCAGTAGACACGCCCTGGTCCAGAATGGATGTCCGAGCCGACATCTACGCAATCGGCGGCATCCTTGAATGGCTCTTCCGTGATGAACTACAGGAAGACCATGAAGCCGTGCAGCCAATGCGACAGGTCATCAACCGAGCACATGCCCATGATCCAGAGGCTCGATACGCCTCCGCTGACGCCATGGTGCTGGATCTGCATCGGCTGGAACAGGAGCCTGATGGCGATGATCAGCAGTCCTTCATGGCCTCGCTGTGCAGTCTGGCGGCTCAGCACCCTGTGGCCTGCCTCGTGTCAGGAACTGTCCTGATGGGGATCCTCGTCACGCTCATCGCTCTTCTGGCCACCGGTGGCTGAAACAACACTTCAGCATTGGCATCGGAACCAACCCAAAGACCAAAAGTGACATCGCCGCGAAGAATCAAATGACCCTCCGCGGCGATGTGGGGTGTGCATACATCAATCCATGATGTTGCCACTGAATGTCAAGATCATTCAGCGGCGACGGCGTCCACCGGCAAGGCCGGCAATGCCGAGCAGTGCCAATACACCAGGTGCAGGCACCTCGAAAGCGATATCCGTGCTCAGTGCATCAAGGCTCATGTGAGGACCTGTACCCTTGATGATGAAGGCAAGCTGGGTCACATCACCAGCAATACCGGACAGATCAAATGCCCAACTCAGGTTGTACGAGACACCGAAACCTGGGATCTCATTCACATAATTTGTTGAGTAGCTACTGGCATCCAGATCAAAGGTATCCCCTGCTGCGGTAACAGCCTGGAAGATCACGCCAGCAAGATCGGGGGGGGTACCCACCGTCGAGACATTGATGACTGCATCAGTGATATCAATGGAACCAAAGCTGGAAACATCCACGTAGTTGTGGATATTCAAGGCATTCCCTGGATCATAGATGTTGCCAGAGCCGGCAATGATGGCTGATCCACTGAAGTTGTAGACCTGACCAGCAAAGCCCATTGAGCTGCCTGCTACATCTGCAAAGTTTGGCGCAAAGTTAGCCTCGGTGAAGGACTCCCAACCGCCGTAGAGCGTATTGGTATCACCGCGCCATGCAGGGATATCTTCAACAACAAAACCTGCCATTGCAGTACTTGCAATAGCTGTAGTGGCCGCAAAGGCTACTACGGACAAAACGCGTTTCATCTCAAACTCCTTCTCTTCGTATCCCCTCCGGGGGATCAAACTCATGGCTGGATGAAACCAGCCAAATTCCATGGAAACAAATCAGCCCGTCCAGCCCCCGATTACAGCCAGAACGTCGTCGACGGTGACGGCACCGTCACCATCAAAATCAGTTGGGCAACACGGACATGATCCGTAATCACCCAGAACGTTCAAAAGATCATCAACATTCACTGCTGCGTCACCATTCGTGTCGCCAGAGACACCGGATGGTTCAATGACTTCAACTTCAAGGGTCAGCGTTGCACCTGTGGTTGCCCCGATATCAACCAGCGGATGCTCCTTCATCAGCCATTGTGGGTAATTGCCCCCATCATGGCTTCCCGTCTGATAGGAACTCAGTACGAGATCGATGGTTCCGAACGACAGTGCCTCACTCAGATAGCAGGAGATGTTGGGATCTTCGACATCAATGTCGAAGACGACTCGAGTCAGCTCAGGAATCGGGTCACCAGGAGCCACATCAGGGCATTCGCCGATCGCAAAGAGCTTGGGATCGAATCCCTCAGAAAGGTTGTTGGAAATATCAATCCAACCTTCGGTTTCATCGAAGGCGACTGGGTAGACATTCCGCTGGCTCAGACCAAATCCAAATGGGCCAGGACCATCTTCGCCAAAGGTCGTTGCATTGAAATCCCCACGGAAGCCCGCTCCAGAAAGATGAAACGGACGGCCAGGATCCTCATCGGGCGGGCCATCGGAATAGTGGGTTTCAAGTGCGTCAGGTGTCGGGTCGTAGATGACGACATCATTGATGATGGGGATATCCATGGACATGGAGATCACTCGATAGGCTGATGGAGGCAGATCCACTGGTATGTCAACCGTCACGAATCCGCAGAATGACTGGCCATATCGATCATCAATTTCAGCGTATGGTCCGCCGAAGGTCGGTCCGGCAATGCGTGTTCCAGGTGTACCGTTGTAGGGGTACATCCACCTGTCAAAATCAGGTTCGCCATAAATGACGCTGAAAACCTCAGCAGCTGTAGTTGAGGCAACGGAGGCTGTGGCGAGAAATCCGAGTAGCATGGAACTTGTAAAACGCATCTTTCAAACTCCTAAGACCAGAGAGCTTATTGCAATTGAGACTCAGTTGCAATAGAAAACCAAGTCTTATTGCGATTGAGTTTCAAGATATTAAGCCGTACCATTCGGCACTATAGGGCCGCTGAAATGCTCAAGAACCTCAATTTATGCCAAAATTCGCTCCCCTTAGCACCTGCTGGGACCAAAAGAACAGCTTTCACGCTGGTCGAACTGATGATGGTGGTGGTGGTCCTTGGCCTGCTGACAGCCATCCTGATCCCCGCGTTGAGCGGTATCACCAGCAAGGGACGAGCTGCCGAGGAACTTGGCGGCGCGAGAGCCGCAGTCGCGGCTTGGCGAGATTATGCGATTGATCGCGATGGCGAACTCCTCAAGGGGTATTACCCCGAATCAGAGCCCAGCACTGATCCCCTCTACGACTTCAATGGCAATCTGATCGCCCCCGGACCAACTCAGGAACGATGGTTCTGGCGGCTGGCTCCCTATCTGGAAGATCCCAAGAGAGCCTTCTTCCCAAAAGCACTGGAAGAAGTTCGACGGGAACTCATTGACGTTCCAAATCACCAATATTCCGCAACGATCCACCCTGCCTTTGGTCTCAATGGTGAGTGGTTCGGGGGCCTTGGTGACAGCCTGACCAACCCACTCTATGCCATCTATGAATACGGCAATCTGGAACGCCGCCCCTGGAAAAAGAACCTGTCCGACATACGGAACACTGGCAAGTTGATCGTCTTTGCTTCTTCTCGATTCGGAAGTACCGACAACAATGGCGGAGGGGGCTATCTCCCGGGTATCACCGAAGGATTTCACCGCATCGAAAGCCCGTGTGATGCCACCAATGGGTATCGATGGGCCACCAGCGAGAGCGGGACCGTTCTCTCTTCGATGACGAACAATCCCGCCGAGCACGGCTACGTCTCAGCACGACATTCCGGCAAAGCCGTAACCGCCATGGCTGATGGCAGTACCCGACTGGAGACGCTCACCGATATCGGCGACATGCGTCGGTGGGCCGATGATGCCTGGAAGCGGGATTGGGTGCTGGTTCCTTAGGATGGACCGCTTCAGGTCCTATTCCTGAAATCGATCCACGACGACACGCAGCAGAAACCGGTTTGTCGCCTGGCGAAGGCCTCCGCCTACAGGCAGATAAGCCATGTCCAGAGTCAGTTCACCTCCGCCGACTGCCTTGAAACGAAACTCCTCTGTTGCAAGCGGACTGGTGATGCCACGCTTGTCAACGGCTGCTGCAGTTCGCTGCCCCATCGGCTTGAGAATGGTTGGATCAATCTCCTCCGTGAGCATCCAGATCTTGCCATCCTGAATGTTGCGAATAAGCAACAGCACCATTTCCTGCCCGGGCTTGAGATCGACCTGCGTTTCATTTTCCGTCTGATCAACGACTACGGTCGGATACGACCCCGATGCGATAGGCCTGCTGGTTCCATTGGCACAACCCACAGCCAGCAGCCCGGCAATCAGCAGCCCCAGAACAAGCCCGTAGTTTCCAGTGATTCCGGTCCCCAATTTCATGATCTGTCCGCCTCGGATTTCAGAAGTAAATAGTCAAACCAATTCCCTACTAAGAGCCTATGCGAAACATCGCCGGGTATACACTTGATTCATGTGGCTCTGGCGACTGGTCCATGCGATGCGGGTGAACTTCCCATTCCTCCTGATGGGGGTATTGATGCTGGAAGGCTTTCTGGCTGTCCCATTGATGTTTACCTTTCCGCCAGCCGCTCTGGGACTTGTCTTTGTCGGGCTGGCCACGCTGGCGCTCAGCATCATCGTGAAGGCCATGCTGACGATGATCGAGCAGGCCCTGGCAACACTTCTCGGTATCGAGAACCCCGCTGGAGACTCCGAGCAGACCTCCGCTCAATAGGCTTGTCCAGCCCCGTATCATGTCCGCCTGAACCCAGGACCCCTGTCAAACGAGGTTGATCCATGACTACGGCCACTGTCTGCGAATCCATTGTCGAAGAACTCACCCAGCAACACGGAGCAGAAGCTCAAGCACGTGCCGAGTCAGGCGTTGCTCGAGTCGCCCAGTACTGGCGCGAGGATGACGGCGACTTTGAAGCCATGGCGGCGTTCTGCAAGGAACACTTCATCGCCGATGACACCGAGCGAGCACGGCTTCTTGATCGTCTTGAAACAGCACTCATGACCACGACCGGTCATCTGACTGAGATTCGCCGGACGCTGCGACGCTGGACCGATCTCCGCGGCGATGACATGCCGGGTACAGATGATGTTCTGGCTACGTTTGATCCTGCGCCTGATCTTTCCGAACAGTACTTTGCACAACGACTCGCCTTCATCGCGATTCTGAACTTCGATCGTCCTGATCTGGCCACCATGCTCCGCGATGGTGACCAATGGGACGCCGACACCTGGGCAAGTGTCCGCATCGCCAAATGGTTCGGTCCACGCATCCCCAAGGAAGTTGCCGACCATGCACGCGAAGCTGGACACAAGGCCGGCAAATGGGTGGCCGAGTTCCATGTGCCTGTCGGCCAGATGATCGACGAGAACGGCAAGATCTGGTTTGATACGGATCGAAAGCTGCTCGCCCACTGGCTGATTCGGGAAGCAGTCAAATCACTCTATGGTGAAGAAGGTGGTGTGACGGGACAACGTGCACTCATGCGTGTCATGGGTCGACACATCGACGGCACGATTCCTCGTTCAATCATGGATGGCACCGCTGATGGGAACTGGGATCCAGACGGGAATACGATTGATGGCAAGGAGCCTGGTGAACTTGTCGGCAATGAACGCTATGAGACCTGGCTGAGCCAGTTCCATGTCGCCCAGGCCATTGACGAGCACTGTCCCGAGTACCCTACCGCCCTTGCTCGCAAGTTCGAACGTCAACGAGAAATTCCCGTTGAACAGGTGGAACAGCTTCTTGAAGATCTACTCTCTTCGCCGGTTCGTCAGGGACTGGCTGATCTGATGAGCTCGCGTCTTGGCAGGCCTCTCGAGTCTCAGGACATCTACTTCGAGGATCTGTTCGACACCAGACCTCAGGATGAAATGAACGCGTTGGTTCGTGAACGCTATGCCGATCATCATGCCTTCCAGGCTGCCCTGCCGACCCTGCTCCGCGAACTGGGCTATGACGATGAACAGGCCGATTTCCTCGGAACGAACGTTCAGGTGGAGATCGCACGTGGCTCAGGCCATGCGATGCGACCAGGCATGCCGGAATACAACGCGTGGCTGCGAACAAGCAGTCTCGAAAATGAACTCGGATGGGCGGGTTATGACACCGCCATGCATGAACTTGGACACAACCTGGAGCAGGTCATCTCGACCCACTACGTTCCACGACCTGCCTTGCGAGGCGTTCCAAATACCGCCTGCACGGAAGCCTTTGCCTTCCTCTACCAGTCGTTGGCCATGCAGGGACTCGGCATCACCCCTGAAGCCGATGCCGTGGATCCCTTCCACGCCGACAGCATTCAGTGCATGCTGGCCTCCTGCCAGATCGCCGGACCATCGCTGGTCGATCTCCGTACCTGGCAATGGCTCTATGCAAATCCCGATGCGACCGCCGAGCAACTGAGGGAATCCGTACTTTCCATTGCACGTGAAGTCTGGGCGACCCACTATGAAGCCTTCTTCGGACCCGATCCGGATCACATCATGGCTTCCTACCAGCACATGGTGGCGCATCCTCTTTATCTCGCTGACTATGTACTGGGACACGTCCAGAGCCACCAGATTCGCAGCCAGCTGAGGAACCGTGAACTTGCTGCTGAAACTATCCGTATCTGCAGTCTCGGCCAGCTGACACCCGATCTCTGGATGAAGCGAGCGGTCGGCAGTGGTCTGGATGTCTCGGCACTGGTTGCCGACACCCAGGCAGCGCTGGACCAGCTCAGCCCCTGACGCATTGGAAGGAGCCCATGGTGGCAACCCCCAGCCGTGACATCCTGTTGCTCGAAAAGATCCACGCTGAGGCCGAACCGGCCTTTCAGGAAGCAGGCATCCGCATCCGTAGGGAACCTGGAACACTTGAAGAAGCAGCCCTTTCGGATGTTCTTGGCGATACTCCGATGATCGGTATCCGTTCACGGACTCACATGACCGCCGAGGTCATGGCCAATACGCCGGCACTTGAGACGATCGGCTGCTTCTGTATCGGCACCAA
>PBAY01000051.1 GCA_002717655.1 Phycisphaerae bacterium
GGCAACTGCTCGGGGTCGTGCATCTGATCCAGCGAGGGCGTCAGATAGGATTCTGCCGAGTCCAAATCAATGCCGCGGGCGGCCAGCAGTCGCTCCAGCAGTGAACTCTGATCGCAGGGTTGATGGCCATCGGACTGCTTCCAGCGGCGTGTAATTCCTCGCATTCCGCAAGGGTAGCAGCCCAAGCGGACGATGGTGCAAATCCGGCGGTGGAGTGGGTGGCGGACACGTTGAACTGGTGTAATAATCCACGCCTCAGGGCCTCAGGAGTTCTCGATGGAAGCCAAGTTGAAATCAGTCCTGCTCTTCGGCCAGCCCGGTGTCGGCAAAGGCACCCAGGGCCAGATCCTCGGTGATGTGCCCGGCTTCTGCCATCTGGCGACCGGCGACATGTTCCGGGGTCTCGATCGAGATTCCGAACTCGGCCAGGAGTTCCTGAAGTACTCGACGCAGGGGCTGCTGGTCCCGGACGAACTGACGTGCCGACTGTGGTACCAGTACGTGCAGGGACTGATCAACACCAACAAGTACAACCCGGCCACGGATGTGCTGCTGCTTGACGGCATCCCCCGCAGTCTGGCCCAGGCCCAGACGCTCGATGAGCACCTCGAGGTCCTGGCCATCATCCATCTCGTCTGCGACAACGAGGATGAACTCGTGCAGCGGATGAAGCGTCGGGCCGAGATCCAGAACCGCCCCGACGACGCCGACGAGGCGGTGATCCGCCGTCGCTTCGAGGTGTTCCACGCCGACACGGCCGAGGTGCTCAGGCACTATGACCCGTCGCTGATCCACACAGTGACGGCCACGGGTATTCCCGGACGGATTCTGCTGAACATTCTCGAGCAGGTCATTCCCTCGATGGAAGGCCACTTCGGCAACCCGCTGGGCTGATTTCACCGATCGTGAAGACAAGATGACGACCACCACGTTTCGCGTGGTAGAATGGTGCGTTGATCTTTGACAATCAGGGGCCGAATGGTTTCGACCGGGCAGGGAAGGCCCGGCGTTGCATGTCGTGGAGCATCCAGACCACGTAAAAAGGATGCAAACCTTTAACTGCCAACACGCAGTACGCTCTCGCAGCCTGAGAAGGTGCGAGCGGGACACGCCTGACGCCCGATAGGGCGTGTTCCGACACATCGGGCTAGTTTCAAGGGGTTGATGGGCTCCCGCGAAGCGAAACTCCAGTCCGTCATGGCCTCTGTTCAGGGTGTCGTCGCCCGGTGCACATGGCCGAGATCAAACCGACGAACAAGCATGTAGACGCGTCGCGCTGACTGTCATGGCACGGGGGTTCGAATCCCCCCGGCTCCACTACTCGCCGTCCTTTGCGAACGGTACGGGTGTTCGAAGCCCGAAGCACACCGATGGCTGCGCCTGTCGCCCTCGACGACCCATGCAGGGTCGCCGTCGGCCACCAGGCATGACCCTCGATCCGCTCCGGACTTCTCGGCACCGCGCCACGTTCGCGCAGGACGGCTTTCTTTTCACCAGCCCCCTGGACCCGTTCGGGGGGGCTGTTACGTTGATTGGCGAGGACTTGCTTGCTTCCAAACTGCTCGCATGATGTGTAGTTGCGCCAATATCAACCATTTGGTGCTGCGTAAAAGGCCATAGTGGTGCCAAGACGGCCCCAACCGGCCCAACTGAACCCTTTCTCCCTTGATTCAGGCACCAGATCTGTAATGATGTGCGGATCTGAAAATTCACCCTTGGGAGGGGAAACCATGAATCGCATCGCTGCTGTCGTCGCCGGTCTGTCACTGGCTTTCGTTGGAACATCCACAACATTCGCCGGCACGATCGACGTGCCTGGTAACTACGCAAGCATTCAGGATGCAATCAATGCGTCAGTCAATGGCGACGTGATCAACATCGCTGCCGGCACCTACAACGAGCACTCGCTCAACACAGCCGGCAAGGCCATCACCATCAAGGGCACGCTCAATGGAGATGGATCGCTGGCGACCACCATTGATGCTCAGCAAGGTGGCATGGTGTTTGAAGTCAATTCCGGCGAAGGTTATGACACTCGAATTGAGAATCTCATCATCACTGGAAGCGGCAACAACGATCCTGGAATTGAATGCACGAATAATTCGAAGGTCTCCATCAACGGATGCATCATCACCGCGAATCAACGTCATGGAATTTATGCCTACCGAGGATTTCCGAACGTCACAGATTGCCTGATTACAAACAACGCCGGCTCCGGGATTTACTGTGAGGGACTTTATCCATCACAATGGGATTTCCCAACCATCTCAAACTGCGTCATCACTGGAAATAGTTCGAATGTGGGAGCAGGCATCTACCTCGACAAGCTCTCTCCAATCATCACAGACTGTGTCATTGCCGACAACGTAGGACCAACTCCATCATCGAGAGGCGCCGGGATATTCCTTGCCCTGAATGAAAATGCGGTGATCTCCGGCTGCACGATCACTGGCAACTCATCCGACGGGAACGGCGGAGGGTTCTACACGACTGGTTCATTCAATACAACGATTACCAACACTCAATTTCTCGACAATGATGCCAGGGATTTTGGCGGTGCTCTTTTAATCAAGGACAGCCAGATGACCATGACCAATTGCACGATCAAGAACAACTCCGCCTGGGATGGAGGAGGAGGCGTGTATGTCGAAACCAGTTCCACGATTATTCTTACCGGGTGCTCCATCTGCAACAACAGTGGTTGGGTGCAGGTCCTGGAAACAGAGGAAGCTCTTGGCTCCACAACAAACGCCTTGAGCTTCATCAACAAGGAATGCGAAGGAAACGTTCTTGATGTAGTCGCCCAGCAGCAGGAACAGATCGATCAGTTGCTCGCCATGAATACCGAGCTCATGGATCTACATGTTCAACAACAATCCGAGATCCAGGATCTGCAACAAATCGTCACGGCCTGCTGTGCAGCGCAGAGCTGTGCCGGAGATGAGAACAACGACGGTGTGGTGAACATCGAAGATCTGCTGATCATCATCGATGCCTGGGGCCCCTGTATCTAGTGTCGGCCTTCATCATTTGAACAAATCAAACTCTCCAGACGTTCTTTGCCGACAACCCGCTTTTCATGCCCGTGCATCCCTGTGGGACAAGAATTGAGATCAATTTGTTTGAATCTCCACCTCAAGCAAGTGAGAATGATATTCGGTTCGTTTCAGGAGAAAAGAGATGAAGAATTTGATTCTGGCAACTGTCTTTGTGATGGCATCCATACCATCAGTCTCATCAGCCGATGTGCTGATGACTTTTGAATTTGGGATTGCTGAAAATGACGGCGGAACTCCATTAGATGGAACCTATGGTGGCTCGCTGGAACTAATTGTCTATGGGGTGAATGCCGTCGGTGATATGGATGGAACCTACGATGTCGAACTATACGTCGACTACAACGATTTCTACGACCCCATCGGCTGGCCATTAGTCTATGAAGGCACGGCCATTGCCAATCGCTCCTATCAGGATGACATGACGGATATCTTTGATATGGGCATTAATTTTGATGTTGGAGGAACCACATTTCCATACTCAGGCGTTTCCTTCATCAGCTTTGCTGATATTGTCACGCTGGACCCATCTGACCCCGATGACATCTACAGTTATGGGCTTCCCAGTTGGAGTTCTTATGGGGATGACGGCAGTGGCGGATTGTTCTACATCGACTACTCAAGCTTGACGGAAACGATCATTCCTGCTCCGTCGGCCTTGGCGATGATGACCTTGGCTGGACTTCTGGGGAGCGGACGTCGACGACGCTGAAGTAAAGGCACGAATGAAATCGAGGATCTTCTAACTCTGATCCGAGAGGGGGAATCCATGAATCAGGTCGCTGTCGCATCAGCTCTACTGGTGATGGCGTTCCACGGAACGTCGACCATCATCGCAGGCACGATCCATGTGCCGGATGAACATGAGACGATCCAAGGAGCCATTGAAGCCGCCAGTGATGGGGACACCATTCTCGTAGCACCTGGGATCTATACGGGCTCCGGTGATTGGGTCATCAATACACTGGGCAAGGCGATCGTCATTCGTGCAACCGACACACCAGAAGACACCATCCTCAATGGAGAAGGACTTCGTCGGGTGCTTCATTTTGCGAACAACGAGCAATCCAACACCATCATCGAGGGGTTCATGATCACTGGAGGACAGGCTGAAACAGGCGGTGGTGTCTATTGCTACAGCAGTAGCCCGCTCATCAAGGACTGCCTGATCGTGGACAACACGGCCGATGTTGCAGGTGGCGGAATCCATTGCGAGTGGTACAGCAGCCCGGTCATCAACGGATGCGACATCAACAACAATGCTGCTGGCGGGACATCCGGACGTGGCGGTGGGATTGCCTGCATTGTCAGCAGTCCGGTCATCAATACCTGCCAACTGTTCAACAACATAGCCAGTGGAGATGGTGGTGCAGCGTCATTTCTCAACTGCAGTCCAAACATGATCAATTGCGTGATCTCTGAAAACAGTGCTGGTTCTGATGGCGGTGGCCTGTACAGTCAGGACAGCAGTCTGATACTCGACAACTGCACGGTCACCTACAACACAGCATCCATGGAGGGTGGTGGAATCTACTTTGGCGGCAGCTTCAATTTGCCGATGTTCATCAGCTACTGCACGATCACGGACAACACGACCAACATCGCTGGCGGAGGAATCCTGGGCCTAAGCAACCTGATCGTGATCGCAAATACATTCGTGTGCAGCAATGAACCAGATCAGATTCAGGGCCAATGGACCGACAAAGGCCTGAATTCAATTGAGGACGAATGCTCCAGTTGCCCCGGTGACGCTAACGGCGATGGTCACATCAATGTGAATGACGTGCTATATGCCCTGTCCGCCTGGGACTCGGATGATCCCAATGCCGACTTCGATGACAATGGCATTGTCAACGTCGATGATGTACTGATTCTTCTGAGCCAGTTCGGACAAAGCTGTCCCTAGTCCTGCCCTGATTCATGACATCCAGCCGCAGCCCCGGCAGAGACCCTGTCGGGGCTGTTTTCATCTTGATGATTGGCCGTAGAATTGAAGCATGAACAGATCCAACTTCAGAATCGTCCTGCTGATGCTCGCCTTGATCCTGGCCATCCCGACGATCGCATCGGCACAGGCGGCTGATAAGAAGTCAAGCCCGTTCGAAGCCCTGCGATGGAATGGCGAATCGCCGGAAGTCATGGTCTACGGCGACTGGTATCTCCCCGTCAGCCTTGACGGGATCGAGATCAAAAGCATCGTCGACTACTGCAAACAGAAGTATGGAAATCGGATGAAAAAACGATTCGGCGAAGATCTTCCCGTCGCACTCAAGGGAATGGGACATTCCCTCAAGACGACCGTCGAACTGAAACTGGTCCGACTGTCGGATGGTCAGGAGGTGATCTTCACCGAGGTGCCCTGTACCAGAGAGAACCGCCAGGCTATCTGGCAATCCACTCGCGTACAGAATGGGCAAGGCCGACAAGCTACGCCGCAAAGGGACACTTCCCGGATTTCACGGGAAGAAGCCCTGGCTGATCTTGCCGAGTTTCAGCTTCGACTTGATGATCAATTCGCCTATCGCCACTGGAAAGGCATCGATCTCTCTGCCGAACTGGATCGGATCCGTTCAACTCTTGGCGAAGAAGTGAAGGTCGATGAACTGGCGAATGAACTTCATGTCCTGATGATGACCTTCGGTGACGGTCATGCGGGCGCACGGAGCGAGCATATGGAACGAGCTTCACGCTATACGCCATTCCTGCTTGAACAAGCCTCCAATGGAGTCGTCGCCTTCACGCCCGATCGCTCGCAGTTTCTTGACCCTGATCGCCCCTGGATCATCGCCATTGATGGCATGCCGATCGATGAGTTGATCGACGTGGTACGACCTCGTATCGCCGATGGCAGTGAACAACTGGTCCGAAGGCGCGCGTTGCGTGAGCTCCGCGATCTGGAACTCATTCGCAAGCATCTTCTGAAACAACCCGCGAAACGAACCGTCATCTGCACACTCGCCACCGGGCCATCCGATCCAGAACCAGTGGATCTTGAAGTTCCCATGACCTCCAGACGCCCGATCTATGGCGACTGGCCTCGACAGGAATCCAGAATCCTCGATGAGAACATCGGCTATCTCCGAATCGAGGAAATGGATGATCGGCTCATCCCCCATATCGAAGTCTCGATGGACGCCTTCCGCGACACGGATGGGCTGATCGTTGATGTGCGAGGAAACGGTGGTGGCACGAGAGTTCCACTCATCATTCTGGCCGGCTATCTGCTTGGGCCTGATGAAGATCCATGGGTCGCCAACATCGCGAGATATCGAATGAGCAATCAATTCGGCGAAGACCATCTCAATGCGCGATACATGTATCCAATGGATGACCCTCGCTGGCCCGAATCACATCGTGAAGCCATCCAACGGGCCGCCGAACAGTTCAAGCCGGAATGGGATCACTCCGAAGGCTTCAGCGACTGGCACTATCTCGTACTTGGCCGCAACAACATGGATGCCGAATTCTTCTACGACAAGCCAGTGGTCATCCTCTCGGACGCCAACTGCTTCAGTGCCACCGACATCTTCCTCGGCGCCTTCGCAGGCCATCCACGTGTGACGATCATGGGAAGTGCCAGTGGTGGCGGCAGCGCGCGAAGTCAGAGTTTCAGACTTCGAAACAGCGGCATCGAAGTCCGCTGTGCTTCGATGGCATCCTTCCGACCAGACGGGCGGATGTACGACGGCCGAGGAATCGAAGTGGATCTGGAAGTTCTTCCCGAGCCGGGCTACTTCCTGGAGGATGGCAGCGACTCCGTACTTGAAGCCGCCATCAAACATCTTGGGTCAAAGCAGCAGGACTGATCGAAACCTGTTTCATTCACCCATGATGATGGTCTTCTCAGGCGTCACTTTTTCGACCGTGCCATAGGTCCACTGTCGGTAGACGGTTTCTGAAGCAGGATCGATCTGGAAGTATTCCACCTTCGGCATGAACAGCCAGGCGACAACTCCGCCCAGCAGCACCACGGACAACAGCAGAAAGAAGAGAATCGCGTCCTGGAACTTGGTGTAGTCCTGTTGTGATTCACGAGGATTATCAAGATCGAAATTCGGTGTTTCCATGGCTTGAGTCTATCTCAAACGGATCTGATGGTGGATATCCCCTCACTCGCTTGCTCTGGAAACCAAAATCGCGATGATGCAAGCAATCGTGGGAGAGGCCGATGCGAACAATACTCCTGGCATGCCTTGGAATGTTGGCCACCAACACCGTGGCGTCTGGTGCAGAGTTGTCAGCCGACCTCCCCTATGAATCACCTGGTTCAACCGAAGCCTTCCTTGATGTGTATCGACCTGATGACGGCCTGCTGGCAGGAGTTCCGACAATCCTGTTCATCCATGGCGGCGCCTGGTATGCCGGCGACAAGACCGAGGCACCGGAGCTACTGAATGGTCTTGCTGATGCCGGCTACGGCGTCGTCTCGGGGAACTACACCAGATCATCACCTGAACACTCTTCCTACCCGCAGGTCATCCATGACATCAAGGCGATCATCCGTTGGATCCGAACCGAGGGTGCGACACTCGGCCTCTCACCGACCATCATCGCAACCGGACCTTCTGCCGGTGGACATCTCAGTCAGATGATGCTGACCAGCAATGGTGTTGAACTATTCGAGCCTCTCGCACCGCCGATACGAGGCTATCAAATTCAGGCTGCAGTTCCATTCTGGGGGCTGTCCGATCTGGTTGAGCAGGCCGAGTCCATGGGAAGCAGTGGACCACTCGCCTGGTTTCTTGGAGATCATTATCACAGTGAAAGCGCGGACCTCTATGCCGAAGCTTCACCAATCACCTGGGCCAGCGCGGATGATGGGCCTATTCATCAGGTCCATGGACTCACTGATCCGCTGCACCCCTGGCGACAGTCGCATTTCCTTCATCAGAGAATGCTCGATCTTGATGTTCCATCCGAGGTGATGTACTTCAATGGTGGACATGGTTTCGATGAGCTGGGAGGCCAGAACATTGCAGTACAGATACTGCTTGAGAAAATTCCTGAACTACTGGCTTCAGGACGTACCGCAGATCTGAACTGGGACGATTCGGTAGATGTTGCTGACCTGATGTCGCTGATTGATTCATGGGGCACGTGCCCTGATCTGCCAATCGACTGCCCGGCGGACCTTGATGCAGATGGATCAGTCGGGGTCAACGATCTCCTCTTTCTGCTCAGGCACTACAACCCGGTCTAATCAGCACGTTTCGGATACCAGATCGGCTAAACTCGCGTTTCATGCTTTCAAGGCTTCCGATCAACATCTCCGCTCCAGCGATCATCGCGCTGCCTGTGCTCATGCTCGGCATCTGGCTCTCGTTGATGTGGAACAGCCTGGCACGCGAGTCGATCACCGAACTTGCCGATCAGAATGTGAAGCAGATTCATGAATTGGCGGATACCAAGATCGATGATCTCGTTTCGATACCTCCTCGCATCTGCGAATTGAATGCCTATTTCATCCGAACAGGAATTCTCGATGTCAGTGATCTGACAACATGGAAGCAGCCTCTGCTTGAGGAATTGGAAGCATTCGACATGCTCAGCGCCATCACCTGGGGAAGTGATGATGGCCGGAGTACCTGGATAGCGAGATACTCCGACGGCTCTCTGAGATGGGATGTCAAGAACGACGCCTCTTCAACCACGATGCTCGAATATACGGTTGATGAAAGCGGCAACATCTCCGATGTTCCAAGCGATGAATTTGAATACAACCTTTTTTCGCGTCCGTGGTACACGACACCTCGTGATGCAGGACGTGGCGCATGGACCAAGCCGTATGTCTGGGCCGGGGGAACCGATACGGAAAACGTGACCATCGGCATCTCCTATGGCATCCCGCTGTATGACCCGGATGGCAATCTGGAAGGTGTCATCGATGCCGACTTCTCGCTGACTGATCTTTCCCGCTTTCTTCAATCCATCAAAGTAGGCAAGTCCGGCATCGCCATCCTGACCACCAATGACGGCTTCCTCCTTGCGACATCGAACAACACTCCGATTGCCGATGAACTCGGTAATCTGCTTCATGCGACAAACTCACCTGATTTCAGAATTGTTGCAGCCGGCCGTCAATTCAACCATGAATCAACCCCTTCATTCCTGATGAAGACGGTGCGGCTGGACCATGAGAATTACCGCCTGATGATCTCAGCTGTCGGCGATCGATTCGGACTCGACTGGCGACTGGTCACCATCGTTCCCGAGAAGGACTTTCTTCAGAAGGTCGACAGTGAGGCAAACAGAAGTACGGCGGTCAGCATCGGGGCGGTCATCATTGCAATCGTGATCGGACTTCTCGCCGCACGATGGCTGATCACGCCACTACTTACCCTGGTCAGGGCCGTTCGCAGAATCGGCAAAGGCGATCTCGAAACTCGTGTTGAAATAGGGCATGCACCGGAATACGTCGCACTGGCCGATGCGATCAACGAGATGTCCGAGAGCCTGAATGATTCTCGCGCTCGCGAGAATCTTTTGAACAGAGAGCTCGATCATCGAGTCAAGAACATGCTGGCGCAGATTGCGGCCCTGTGTACTCAGGCTCAATCCCGAGCCTCGACTGATCGGCCGCTGCTGGAGGATCTTGCGGGTCAGGTCACAAGCCTCTCTGGCGTACATGAACTTCTTGGAGCAACGGGCCAGACCGGACTGCCGCTGGAAGAGCTGGTCAAACAATGCTGCGAACCCTATCTCCAGAATGACAGACAGCTCAGGATTTCTGGCACGAGACTGTTTGTCGAACCCAAGGCAGCCATGTGTCTCGCACTGGTCTGCAATGAACTGGCGAATAATGCTCGCAAGTATGGATCACTTTCGGTGGACAGTGGATACATCCGAGCCAATTGGCACATTGAACATGATCCTGATGGGTCCAACTGGATGACCTTGAAATGGACCGAGCATGACGGACCACCTACACCAGAGGAATTCGTACCAAGCTTCGGAACACGAATGCTTCAGGCCATGATTCCATACGATGTCTCAGGTACCGTTGAGATCGATCTGAAAGCAACCGGCCTGGAATTCAAGACACGAATTCCAATCGATTACTTCTCAGGCATACCGGTCTCGACCCCCAAGAAGAAACGGTGACGATCCAAATCAGATTCGACAGCAGAGCAGGCCTGCCAGGCCGCCCAAGCTGATTTCAGGTCCCGAATCATTGAATTCGACCGGTTCCATTCATGATTTTGATTGATCGAGCGATGAACCATTGATCATGGTCAGATCAATGGCCACAATGAACGAATCATGAAATTCCAACTTCAGATACGACAATCCGTGTTGGCCTTGTCGCTGATGAGCGCGGCAGCAACAGCTGATGTGCTCAATATTCCAGCCGACTACCCTTCCTTTCAGGAAGCGATCAATGCCGCCTCTGATGGCGACACCATCCTCGTCCAACCCGGAACCTATCTTGAATCCTCCATCAATCCGATTGGCAAAGTGATCACCATCGAAGGAGTACTGGCGCCTGATGGAAGCTGGGCCGTGACGATTGATGCCGAGCAGGCTGACTCCGCCATCATCTGCCAGAACGGAGAAGGCAACCAGACGATCTTCCGGAATCTCTCGGTGACAAATGGAAGTTCCAATACCGGTGGTGGCCTGTTGATTTCAAATGCAAGCAGTCCACGATTCGACAACTGCCAGATCATCGGCAACTCGGCTGTTCGAGGTGGCGGCGTCTACTGCATCAACGATTCCAGCCCTCGATTCGAAAGCTGCGAATTCGATTCGAACCAATCCGATATCGATGGCGGCGGCTTCTACAACCTGCTGGGCTGTGATCCGGTACTGATCGACTGCCTGTTCATCAATAATCAGGTATTCAGTGGCCAGTTCGCCTTTGGTGGTGGCATGTACAACCGGGATGACAGCAATCCCGTACTTACCAACTGCATCTTCAGGAACAATCAGGCGACCGGTGCATTTTCTTCAGGTGGCGCCATTGCCAACACCGAAAGCAGCCCGGTGTTGAACAACTGCATTCTGGAGAACAACACCACCGGCGGTGCTGGAGGCGGCATGTCGAATACCGGTGGTGGCTGCCAGCCTTCACTGACTGACTGCCTCATCACAGGCAACAGCTGCACCAATGGTGGAGGCCTCTCCTTCTACACCGATGCCACCGCTCAGATCATCAATTGTGAGATCTCGAACAACAGTGCTTCGAATGGTGGCGGAATCCTGAACTTCAGTGGAATTGACCCCGCCATCTCCGGCACGGTTCTCTGCGGAAACAGTCCTGATCAGATCAACGGAACCTGGCTCGACAATGGTGGCAATGACATTGCCGATTCCTGCGCGTCCTGCATCGGAGATGCCACAGGGGATGGCGTCGTGGATGTGAACGACGTCCTCTATCTGGTATCCGCCTGGGCTACCACTGATGCCAATGCCGACTTTGACGGAGATGGACTCGTCGACACCGACGACATTCTGCTGTTGCTGAAGTACTTCGGCCAGAGCTGCATTTGATCCTGCTCCGATCCTCTATACTTCCTCCTCGGCTTCAGCACTGAGCTGGACAAACACGTGCTGACAGGGGTTCAACATGGAATCAAATACCGAGTATCGATATGCAGATGCAGAGTGGGGACACCATACGGGATACCTGCTCAAGCAGATCGACGTACTCGCTCAATCCATTGGACCCGGGCTTCGTGTCCTCGATGTGGGATGTGGCAACGGTGCCATTTCAGCGTGGTTCCACAGCCAGGGCTGCACGGTCGTGGGGATTGATGCTTCCCCCTCCGGCATCGAGATGGCACGCAAGGCACATCCCGATATCAGATTTGAAGAGCAACTCATTGAAACGGATCTGCTCGATCGACTTCAGGAAGATCCATTCGATCTGGTGATCTCCACCGAAGTTGTCGAACACCTCTATGCACCAAGAGACTGGGCAAACGGATCATTCCATGCCCTGAAACCAGGCGGGCATCTGATCGGAACGACGCCCTACCATGGCTACATCAAGAATCTCGCCATCAGCATCACCGGCAAATTCGACTCACATGTGAATCCACTCTGGGATTGCGGCCATATCAAGTTCTTCAGCCCAGGCACGCTCAGCGAACTCTACAGAGAAGCTGGATTCACCAACATCACCTGGCGTGGTGCCGGACGACTTCCGCTACTCTGGAAAAGCATGGTCATGCGAGGTCAACGACCGCTTTAGCAGCCAGCCATCAATCGCCGCCTCATGGCACCAATGGTTTCAGGAGTCGTACCACAGCAACCGCCGATGATTTCGGCGCCCGCTGCAACCCATTCCATCGCGTGATCCGTGTACCGATCAGGATCAATCGCGTCGGTACAGACCCAACCGCCCTCTTCATCAGCATGCCCGACATTGCCATAGCCAGCCAGTGTGACCTCCGGACCACACACCGTACGAAGATGACGAAGTTGTTCTGCCAGCACGGTGGCCGCGACACAGTTGATGCCGATGAATCGTGCATCCTTGAACTGTTTCACCAGCTCAGCAACTGGTGTTCCATCCAGAAGAATTCCCGGTTCACCTGATGATCGCAGACAAAGGCTGATTGCCCAGGCATCCGGCGCATGTTCCCTTGCCGCCTCTGCTGCCGCGATCGATTCATGCGCCGTGCACATGGTTTCGATCAGCACCAGATCAACACCCGCTTCAATCAGATGCCGAATGATCTGACCATGTTCCTTGCGACAGGTTGATGCATCGGGAGAAAGATCCGGGCTGTAGCAATCTTCCAGTGGTGCCACGCCACCAAGCACCATGGCTTCCGGCCGAGTTCGATCGCGAGCGACCTGCGCCAGAAGTACGGCCGCCTCAGTCAGGGATTGCGCCCGGTCACCCATGCCCGCCTTGGCGAGCGATCGTTCATGAGTACGGAAGGTATTGGTGGTGATCGCATCAGCACCCGCCTCCAGATAGGCACGATGTACCGCCTGAAGAACATCGGGCGCTTCATCCATCGCCCCCGCTGACCACAGCGGCATGCCCACATCAACCCCCCGGCGATCAAGTTCCGTTCCCGTCGCACCGTCAAGCAGCAGAATGTCATCCTTCTCATGAGCCATGGCTGCTGGACATGGTAATGAACCAGAGCGTTTCCCAACCGCTAGAATCGAGAAAGCACCACGAGGAGGCAGCCCACGTGACAACACTCCTGATTGCCGTACTGGCGGGCATCGGATTTCTGGTTGCCTACTACACCTACGGGCGATGGCTGGGCAGGAAGATCTTCAGGCTCGCAGCCGATCATGTCTGCCCGTCGGAATCACTCCGGGATGATGTCGACTTCGTTCCAACCAAGCGCGGCGTCATCTTTGGTCACCACTTCACTTCCATCGCCGGTACCGGTCCGATCGTAGGACCCGCCATCGCCGTGATGTGGGGCTGGCTCCCTGCCCTGCTCTGGGTCTTTCTTGGTTCGATCTTCATCGGTGCAGTACATGATCTGGGCAGCCTGGTGGTCAGCCTGCGCAACAACGGACAGACCATCGGTGACGTCGCCGGACGACTGATGAATCAACGGGTACGACTTCTGTTTCTTCTTGTCCTGTTGATGGGACTCACGATCGTTCTGGCGATCTTCGGACTGGTGATCGCAATCGTCTTCCGCATGTTCCCGGAAGCCATCTTCCCCTGTGTGATCCAGATTCCCATCGCGATCATGATCGGCCTGTGGCTCAACCGTCGTGGCTACAGTCTGGTGATTCCATCACTCATCGCACTGGTGTTGATGTACCTCAGTGTGATCATGGGTGACTGGGGCCCATTGGCTTCCTTCAATCAGACGCTGGCCGAATGGCCAACCATGGTCTGGGTCTTCGTCCTGCTGAGCTATTCCTTCATTGCATCGATTCTTCCTGTCGGAATCCTGCTTCAACCACGAGACTACATCAACGCGCTGCAGCTGATTTCCTCACTGGGTCTTGTCGTGATCGGCCTCATCGTCGCCGCGTTCATCGGCGGCGCCCCTGTTGAAATCGATGGTGAAGCGATGCGTCCCGCTCTGGAACTTTCCGCACCCGTCGCACAGTGGGACCCCATCGGCGCGCCGATGATCTTCCCCTTCCTGTTCGTCACCATCGCGTGCGGTGCCATCAGCGGATTCCACTGTCTGGTCGCAAGCGGCACCTCCAGCAAACAACTGGCACGTGAGACCGATGCACAGATGGTCGGCTATGGCAGCATGATCACCGAAGGCTTTCTCGCCACCATCGTCATCCTTGCCTGCGTTGCGGGAATCGGACTTGGGGTTGCCGGCGAAGATGGTGTTCTGCTGGGCAAAGCCGCCTGGTCTTCGCACTACACCTCATGGTCGGATGCGAAAGGCCTCTCGATGACCGTGGGCGCCTTCGTGGACGGATCATCGAACTTCCTCAAAGCACTGGGCATTCCACCAATCGTTGCCATCGCATTCATGGGAGTACTGGTCGCCTCATTTGCCGGAACGACCTTGGACACCGCCTGTCGCCTTCAGCGATATGTCATCCAGGAACTCTGGGGGAACATCGGAGTGTCCAGTGAGTCACGAAAACGCATGCGACGGATTGCGTGGTCAGGACCGGGACGCTTCATCGCGACCGGGATCGCCGTCGTACTTGGAGCAGCATTGGCCGCACTGCCTTCCGGAGGTGAGTGGACCTGGGCCTCGATGGGAACCGGCGGCATCATCCTGTGGCCATTGTTCGGCGCCACGAATCAACTGCTTGCCGGCCTGGCCTTTCTCGTGATCGCCTTCTATCTCTGGCGACGCAATCGACCGATCTGGTTCCTGATTCTTCCCATGATTTTGATGCTGGTCATCCCGATGTGGGCCATGATCGACCAGATCTTCACCAACCGTGGTGGTGATTCGGCCTGGTGGGATCAAGGGAGATGGGAACTGGTGGCGATGGGCCTGGCAACTTGCGTTCTGGAAATATGGATGATCATTGAAGCAATCCTCCTGTTCCCCAGAACAAAGGGGCTGGATCCAGATACGTTGAATCCGGCAACTGTTAAATCGGAATTCGCCTCTGATGAGTGAAGAACTTCCAACTGGATTCTCAGCCCACGACACGCTTCCTGAGCACACCCACACCGCGTTGTTGGAGTTGATGGGACAGGGAACATTGAACTCGGTGGATTCGATCGGACTGCGGCTTCATGATCAGGGACTTGATGCCATCATGAATCTCAGATGGACGACAGGAACCGGAAAGAACCGCACATCACATGTACGCACTGTTTTCTTTGCCCATCGCCCCGAATCACAACTCCCTGAATTCAGTATTCAGCCCGTCGAGACATTCCTCGGACTCAAAATGTTCAGATCCAGTGGAACAAATCATGTCAAAGTGGATGTGCAGGCGCTGGATGGAGTTGATTCAAGAATCAGCTTTACTTCACCTACACCAGAATCAGCTCGACATCTGCTGATGATCTCATCGCTGAGCTTGAATCACCTGCCTGAAGGCCTTTCCGTTTTCGGCAATCACAATGGATCAATCACCTGGCTTGAAGATGAACTGATCGAAGGTCAAGCGAGAGTGAAACTCATTGAGGATTCAATAAGATTTCTCGACCCGATCGTCAACACGCCGGACCTGGGCCGTCGGGTTGCCCACGCCGTCCAAGGCACCTATGCCATGGAAGAGATCGATCGACTGCGAAAGGCGAATACCAGTACCGCTCGAAAGCAACTCTTGAAATTCGTGACACGCAGTGAAGTTGATCAGGTCATCGCCTCGACTCCACCACGACAAATACCAAAGACGATTCGAAAGCGGGCGATGAGTGTCAACAAGCTGAGCCTGGTGTTCTGCTGCGGCCTGACACTCTTTGGCCTGTTGATCGGGTTGTATGTCCTGATCGAAACAATCAATCGCGGCAGCTCATTTCCATGGGAATCACTCTTCTTCCTGGCTGTGGGATTCGTCTTCATGATCGGAACGATCGGCTGCATCGGCTGGCGCCGCTACAGGCTCAAGACCCTTCATGAAGGCGTCTTCATCCCAGCTCGAATCATCGGGATCAAAGCAACCAGAAATGCGGAGGAAGACAACGTGGATCACGAAGTCGAGTTTCAGCCGACGGATCAGACCATCGGACCGCTCACCCTCACCATCGGCAGTGATGCCGCACGAATCGCCCGACGCCTGAAGCATCGAGGCGGAGAGACAACGCTCCTGATCCATCCAAGCAAGGCCAGCAGTTCACACTGGTCCATGGCGGACCCGGCCATCTGGCTGGAAGGCTGGGTGACTGAGAACATCCCCGACTAGATCGGCAACACCGCAGCGTCTTCGATCAACGCAGACGGCGCCAACCATCACGCACCGTCAAGGCGCCTTCGCCGCCGTAACCTTCATTCATCACGAGACGGCGGTCGATCACTCCATCACTGCGCAATCGATAGAGCACGTTGTGCGAAGCGATGTTCGACAGTGTTGCCGTGATGCTTACGTACGAAACATCTTCCTCGTCCTGCATGCCACCCATGAAGGTGAAGGCCAGTACGCCTGTTGCCGCGAGCAAGCCAAGTCGAAGTCGGCGCTGGGATTTCCGAAGTGATTCAATCGTCTGGGTCATGGCTGAAGCCTCCTGAATTTGTTTGCCAGAGCCTAGCATCTTGAATGACGTCACACTCGAACAAGCCCCCGGCCAGATGGCCGAGGGCTTGTTCTTCTTCAGGATTTCGATCTGATTCATCTACCCCAGTAGTCGAAGAACTTCATGAGGTCGTCGATATCGACTTTGCTGTTGCGGTCGAAGTCGGCTTTGCTGTACTTGGGGCAGTAGGTCGGAGAATCGACACAAAGGGTACCGCTGCCGAGGAAGATGCCTTCATGCAGTTCGCAGTCCTCCGGCATGAGAATGACGCAGTAGGTGCTCAGGCAGCAGGCACCTTCGATGGGCCCGTTGCAACTGATCTTGTCGCAGTCGATGCCGACACCGCCCCAGCGACCGCCCGATTCCTCGCATTTCGCGTAGCTCATCTGGATGCAGTCCGCGCCGATGCAGCAGGCGCCGGCCTGACAGGTATCGACGACCAGATTGCCAGAGCCGCTCCAGTTTCCGACGAGTGGTTCAGGCAGATTGCCGCAGAAAAGACTGTCGCGAACCTGAGCCGAAGCGATTGAATCCACATGCAGGCCACCGCCGGCTTCAGACCCGATATTGGTGAGGAACTCACAGTTCTTGATCTGGAAGTTGAAGCCAACATTGCACCATCGAACACATGCACCGGCACCATACCAGTCGGAGATGTTCTCGACGAAATGACAGCTGGTCAGTTTGATCGATCCGTAATCCATTGATTCCACAAGCAGGCCGCCCCCGGCAAACTGCGAGTGGTTCCTCGTGAACAGCGTGTCATCGATCCTCATGCCCTGGCCGTAGCGGCCCTGCTTGACATAGATTCCGCCACCATTGCCTCCGAGGTTTTCCCGAAAGATGCAATTCGAGATCGAAATGAAATCCACATTGTTTGCCACATGAAGACCGCCGCCGCGTGAGGCGAAGTTGTTGTAGACCTCCGTATCCTCAAGGTGAAGTTCAAAGTTCTCGAATCCCCCAAGAGCGGAGATTCCACCACCATGATTGGATCCCGTATTGTCATGAATTCGACATCCAGCGACATTAATCCGGCCTGTAGCCTGATTGCCGATTTTGATTCCCACGCTTGCATTGGGACCGATGTCACAGTTGTTCAACTGGACGAGTTCGCAATGGCTGTCAAAGAGAACGCCGGTGTTGAAAGACCCCTGAACCGAGCAGCCTTCGACCGTGGCACTGGAATCGACGATCCATAAACCGCCATTGGCAGCATCCTCGATACGCAGTCCCTGAAGGGTGACACCTTCACTGTTCAGTACCGAGACGACCGGGGCCGCTTCACCATCCTGGGATGGAACCAGCGTGACCTGCGCACCATCCATGGCTCGGATCGTCAATGAGGTACGACCATCAATACGGACATGACCCTCATATCGTCCCTGGGCGACCAGAACCGTGCTGCCTTCGGGCGCCCATTGGGCTGCCCGGGCCACGGTGAGATAATCACCGCCGCCGTTTGGATCAACGACAAAGGTATCAGCACAGGCCAATGATCCGAGGAACATCGTCAACGTGGCTGTCAATACGACCTTGTTCTTCATGATTGGTTCCTTGCGTGGGGTTCAAGAGGTATCCGCTTGAAAGCAGCTGATCTGTCAGAAACTCCGCCTGCCCTCTGAAAACCATGCCTGAAAGCATCAAAATGGAGGTTGAGCCTGCTTCGAACAGCCCCACTATGAGCTGGTCATCCGCTTGTGTGACGGAAACCGCATCCGCACCCGAGCCTCTGGCAGGGGCCCATTCATGCTGATTCAGCTGTCAATCGACTGCTCAGGGACGATCGATGATCCGGAGTTCCGCAAACTCCAGTTCGCCCGACTGCATCTGGATCATCGGCCGTGCTCCAGCTTCCCATTGGCCATCGGGCACCTCCAGACTACCAGCGGAGAGTGGCACCCCATTGAGCATCACTTCCATCGACGTTCGGGAACCGTTCCAATCCACCGTCGCTTCAAGATTGAACCAGGCGCCTGCCGCCATCAGATGGGTCGTGACTTCATCAAGATCGGGAAGTGAACCGGTCGAAGGCTCGCCGACTTCGTCATGACCAAGATGGATCGCGAGACCATTGCCAAGATCCAGCTGAGCCATGGTGCCGGTCTTGTATCGAAGACGAGCCGCAATCGTGAAGGATTCCGGGAGCTGAACACCCCATTCAAGCGTGCCTGCCCCGGACAAGGCAAGTCTTCCATCCGGTCGCATTTCCTGAAGCTCACCCGTACGTTTGGAAGCAGCCATTGCCTGATCCGCAATGAGATTGATTCCACCGCCGGGCAAGGAACGATTCGTGGCATGGAAGCGTATGTTGGAAATTCCACCTGGACCGACATCACCGAGAAAACTCATCACGCCTGAACCGACGTCACCTGTATTCATCGGGATCTGCACGGCTTCAGCAATGGCACCATCTTCAAGATAGATGCCTGCAATACGCCCTTGATCAAGCTGTCTCCCCTGTTCATCAAAGCGTGGTTGCTCATAATCGAATGACAACACCTGCCATTGACCCGGACCGAACCAGAAGTCGACGGGCCACTCTCCGATGATCGAGTCATCGGAGTCCATGACTCGAATGGTGGCTGCCGGCGGATCAGTCCCGTGATCCTGCAACACCACGCTTGCACCAGAAGGCAGTCCGAGACCAACTGCTCCACCTGATGGAAGGAAGGTGGAGAACTGCAGTCTGCCATTGATGCCGCCGGTCGGGAGAAGCATGTCGCGTGAAACGGCTGGGTCATTCATCAACAGACCATTGCCTGGCTTGGTGACAAACCGACCCTCCGCATCCAGTTCAGCTGCACCGAGCGTCCAACCTTCACCGTTGACGCGATCAAGCGGGTCGCCCCACGTCAACCGTACCCAACCATCCAGCACGCCGGCACCACGTTCAAGTGGTGGTGCCACACGTCGAGCGATCATCGGCGCCGGACCAGTCTGACCCGGCAGCTGGTTGACGGTGTACGAAAATTCGGGATGAAGCAGATCGTGGCCCTCTTCACTTCGAACATTGGTCAAACCCATGCGGACACAACGCCCTGCTTCCAGTGATGGAGTACGAACGATCAGAGATTTCCTGTCATCCGAGATCGTGACCTCGGCAACTTCCAATGGCTGCCGATCCTGTTCCGGCGATCCATACTCCCACCACCAGTTGTAGCGATAGGTGCGTGCCTTGAAGTTGTCCGCAGTCAGTTCCAACTCATCCGCGATGGGTCGCGTGAATTCGATCTCGAAGCCATCTTCAAGAAGATCGACACTCGACATCTCCATTGGTTCGACGCCGGTCCACCTGATGCGGCGCAATCCGTGTGCCGGCTCCATGCCGCCCCAGCCGCGATTGGTCAAGCCTGTGAACAGCGTGCCGTCTTCAGCAAACCGGACACGACAGACCGAACCCACACCCTTTCGAAATGGCCAGATGGCACCCTGATACTCACCATTGATCTTCTCGAGATCTGCACGAAGCACCATGCCATTGGTCAACTCCGCGACGAACAACTGTTCATCAAACGGGCCGAACCTGCCTCCTGTTTCATCCGCAACAAGATTGCCGGTTGATCGAGACCAGTCATAGGGGATCCAGATCGCAGCAGGCTGCCTCGGTTCTGCGACAGGCTGCGTATCCGTCGGGATCTCACCTGTCGAAAGCCAGTCGTCCCTCCAGCGAAGTGATTTAGGATGACCGTAGAAGCGACCTTCCTGAACATGGAAGATCGGACACACCGGCATCCAGTCTCCCTGATTGTCGGTGACGAAGATCTCACCCTCGGCATTCCTGCCCACACCACATGGACTTCGGAATCCACTGGCAAACGGTGTCACCTCGCCGTCGGGCGAGATACGCATCACCCAGCCTCGCCAGGGCTGATCGGACTGACCATGCCACCACTCTGGATTGACAAAGGCCAGATTCAGACTGACATACAGGTTTCCTTCATCATCAACCGGAAGACCGAATGCGTACTCGTGATAGTTGTTGGTCAATCCCCAGTCCTGAGTAAGCGTATCGATGTGGTCAACACGTCGATCGCCATCTTCATCGCGGAGTCGAGACAACTCGGTTCGCTGAATGACATGGATCTCACCATCGATCACCTTCAAGCCAAGACCTTCCGCAAGGCCATCGGCGAACAGATGCCAGACTGCATCTGCAGGATTCTCAGCAGTCGGGTTCTCGACGATCCAGACTCGTCCTCGACGCGTACTCAAGGCGAGCGAACCATCCGGCAACATGTCCATGCCGCCGACTTCGATTACCTCACCGTCCGGAGAAGGAATGGTCTCCACGACGTAGTAGTCCGATTCTTCGGCAACGACAAGCAGCGAAGAAAGCGACAACAAGAGAGACAGCATCATGCCGAGACCTCCGTGCCAAGCAGTGCCTGCTGAAGCTGGGGAGTCCACTCAGGTGCAAGCAGCGTGATGATTCGAACAGAAGCCTTGGGGCCATTTTCCAAGGAAGCGATTGAATCATCACTCGAGTCAACAAGCGTCGCACCTTGCAGCCCGGTCAATTCAACAAGATCGCCGGGTCCGGATGATCGATACCAGAGGATTCCATTCTGATCGGTTCCAATCAGTTCCGGCGCACTCTCAAGATGAAGCGGCATATCCAGCTTCTGTTGATCAGGGTTGTCGATCTGGAACATTCTCTCATAGCCCGCCATGGTGCCCACAGTGGCTGACAGGCCGGTTTCGGCAATCCTGATGTTCGTGCCGACCAGTTGCTGTCGGATGGAGACATGATCATTCTTGATCGAGGTCCCCAGCAATCGAGACCCAACCGGCTTCCCATTCAAAAGGAAAGACGGGCCTGGATCTCCACTCCCGACAATCCTCACCATTCGGCCAAGAGGCCGAACAGGTTCCCCACTGCGACCAGTCCAGTTTTCACGTTTGACGAAGTCGCCCTGTCGTACGGCAAGAAGGCGAACATCATCCGTCCGGTACTCCCAGCTCAATCCATCCGTATTGCCTGCAATCAACCCTCGTACATGTGATGGCTGTCCGGCAACCAATGGCGTGAGTTCGCCGCGGATCACCTGGGGACGATCCGTGACCGACATGATCGTGTCATCAGGATTCACCTTGACCTGAGGTGGCCCCAGATCCTGGACATACCGTGCAACAGCTCTTCGCTCTCTTGGATCAAGTGTTGCCTTGAAACCCGGCATCGGAGTGCCTGGGATACCAGAGGTGATCACCCGCTCGATGGAAGCAATGGTATTGCCGAATGAGAACCCACCATCCTTGAAGGAACGGGCCGGACGATCAAGCACCAGTTCCCCCTGACCACTTCCATCAGCGCCATGGCACGATGCGCAGTTGGCTAAAAACAACGTACGGCCGGAAACCGGCCGTATGGAGGAGCGTCTACTGGCTGTTTCACCCGGTGGACTTCCCGTTTGATTCTGATTATGAGGAACCACCTCTGCCGTTGGCTTGGGTGCACTGGATGATGGCATCGTGCCCCACCAGCATGCAGCGAAGATCACAACAGCAAGAATCGGGGCCAACACAGCCGAGCAGAACACGTTGACGACGATTTCCTTGACGATCGGAGGCAGGGGTGGCATGAACGGGTCCTCTCAAATCAAGCCGAGAAACTACTGCCGCAGCCACAGGTGTTGGTTGCATTAGGGTTGTTGAAGACGAATCCCCGACCCATGATCTCATCCTTGAAATCAATCTCAGTTCCATTCAGGTAGAGATAGGACTTGGGATCACAGACAACTCGGATCTCGAATTCTTCGATTCCATCCTCCGGGCTGCTTTCGGAATCACCGGGCTTGTAGGTGTACACCCACATCTCATCCGAGTCCTTCATGGTCTCAGTGAGGTCCAGTATATAATTGAATCCTGAGCAACCACCGCCCTTTACGCCAACACGAAGCCGAATGGCTTCAGGCGAAAGTTCCTGCTGCTTGATGATTGAAGCGATCTCACGAGCGGCGCTATCTGTGACCGTGACGGGCATATCGAAAATCCTTGCCAGAAACTGGCTTTCCAGGGCTCGTAATCGAGGGATGAGCCTGCCTGGGGCTCCGCGAGGGAGCGACTCACCCTGAGCCTTCCATTATAGAACCGGAATTCCTCAGGAACAGGCCCCTATGCGGCAGCAGAGATGGAATCATTCTAATCTAGGACCTACAATGGCCTTTTCAGGCTACTTGAAGCCCGATCGCCCAAGCCCTCCAGGAGTTGCCTCCCCATGACAACCGACCCCAATGCCACACTCGACCAATGGGCTGAGGGATCCGACTATCGGTGGGGCTTCGTCACGGATATCGACGCCGATACCGTCCCGCCGGGTCTGGATGAAAGTGTGATTCGATTCATCTCCGCCAAGAAGAATGAGCCTGAATGGCTTCTGGAATGGCGACTCAAGGCCTATGAGCGATGGCTCAAGATGGAAGAGCCCGAATGGCCACACTTCCCCGACCGACCCTATGGCCCGATCGACTATCAGGCGATCAGCTACTACTCCGCACCCAAGTCGGATGAAGATCGGCCCAAGAGTCTTGATGAAGTCGATCCGAAGCTTCTGGAAACCTACGAGAAACTCGGCATTCCACTGGAAGAACGTGCGGCGCTTGCCGGCGTCGCCGTGGACGCTGTCTTTGACAGTGTTTCAGTGGCCACCACCTTCCGCGACAAGCTGAAGGAACATGGTGTCATCTTCTGCTCGTTCTCTGAAGCAGTGCAGGATCATCCTGAACTGGTCAAGAAGTATCTGGGCACGGTGGTTCCCGCTGCGGACAATTACTTCGCGGCACTCAACTCCGCGGTCTTTACCGACGGTTCATTCGTCTACATTCCAAAGGGTGTTCGATGCCCGATGGAGCTCAGCACCTACTTTCGCATCAATGCCCTCAATACAGGGCAGTTCGAGCGAACACTGATCGTCGCGGATGAAGGGGCCTACGTGTCCTATCTAGAAGGGTGCACCGCACCACAACGTGATGAGAACCAGCTCCACGCCGCGGTCGTCGAACTGATTGCGATGGAAGATGCCGAAATCAAGTACTCAACCATCCAGAACTGGTATCCCGGCGATGAAAACGGGGTTGGTGGCATCTACAACTTCGTCACCAAACGAGGTCTGTGTGAGGGTGATCGGAGTCACATCTCCTGGACCCAGGTCGAGACCGGCTCAGCCATGACCTGGAAGTATCCCAGCTGCATCCTCAAGGGTGACGATTCAATCGGCGAGTTCTATTCGGTCGCGCTGACCAACCATCGCCAACAGGCTGACACCGGAACCAAGATGGTCCACATCGGCAAGAACACCCGGAGCAACATCGTCTCCAAGGGTATCTCCGCAGGCTATGGCCACAACACCTATCGAGGGCTGGTCAACATCAGACGTGGTGCCGTGAATGCTCGCAACTACACACAGTGCGATTCGATGCTCATGGGCGAAACCTGTGGCGCCCACACCTTCCCCGTCATTGAAGTCGGCAACGATACGGCTCATATTGAACATGAAGCCTCCACTTCGAAGATCGGCGAAGACCAGATCTTCTACTGCAACCAACGCGGTATCTCACCGGAAGATGCCGTATCAATGATTGTCAACGGGTTCTGTCGAGAGGTGCTCGCAGAACTGCCCATGGAATTCGCCGTCGAAGCCCGCAAGCTGCTTGAAGTCAGTCTTGAAGACAGTGTCGGCTGATCCTCTTATCCGAAGAACCCTGCCTGGAACCTTTTCATGTTACAGATCACCAATCTCCATGCCTCCATCGACGACACGCCCATTCTTCGCGGCATCGATCTCACCATCAACGACGGTGAAGTTCATTCCCTGATGGGACCCAATGGATCCGGCAAGAGCACGCTGGCCAAGGTCATGGCCGGTGACGAAGCCTATGAAGTGACCGAGGGTTCGATCGTGCTCAATGGACAGGATCTGCTTGAGCTCGATCCGCATGAACGTGCTGCTGCTGGACTGTTCATGGCCTTCCAGTACCCCGTCGAGATCCCCGGCGTCACGATGAAATACTTCATGCGTACCGCCATGAACTCGGTCCGGAAGAATCGAGGCCAGGAAGAGCTTGATGCGTACGAATATCTTTCAGTGGTGAAGGAACGAGCGGCAACCGTCAAACTCGATCTTGAACTGCTGGATCGCCCCGTCAACGGCGGCTTCTCAGGCGGCGAGAAGAAGCGAGCTGAGATCTTCCAGATGGCCATGCTCGAGCCTTCCGCATGCGTGCTTGATGAAACGGACTCCGGTCTTGATATCGACGCACTCAGAATCGTCGCCGAAGGCGTCAACACGATGCGAAGCCCTGATCGATCATTCCTGGTGATCACGCATTACCAACGTCTTCTGAGCTACATCGTTCCCGATGTGGTTCATGTGCTCGTCGACGGAAAGATCGCACGTACCGGCGGCAAGGAACTCGCACTGGAACTTGAAGAACACGGCTACAGTCTGATTGAAAAGGGCAATGCCGTCGACGCCTGAGGTGGAAGTCGAAGCAATGACGACGATGACAACAGACCACGCCACTATCTTTGCTGACCGGATGAATCTCATTCCAGAGGATGGAATGACCGCTATTCGCAAAGCTGCCATGAACGCCTACGAGTCCATTCTCTGGCCTTCGATGCGGGACGAGTCCTGGCGATATACCGATACCCGGGCCATCGCCGCAACTGATTTCAAGAGCGCCGACCCTTCGACGGTGATCAAAGCAGACTCACTGTCTCCATTCCTGCTTGACTCCGACATGCCGCTCATGGTCTTTGCTGACGGCGTGTATCAACCGGATCTTTCCACCGCAACATCAATGCCTGGTGTTCAGATTCATCGATTGGCCGACGTCATCGCCTCGAATCCTGAACGACTCGAAGGGCGACTCGCAAGCCATGCTGACTATCAGGATGATCCGGCCTGCGGCCTGTCCACCGCGATGATCACCGATGGTGTCGTTGTCGAAATAGAGGCAGAGGCAACGATGGAAACGCCGTTGCACATCGTCTTCTTCAATCAGGGAACCACCCATCCGATCTCGACGCACCCGCGAGTGCTGATTGTGGCCAACGACCGATCCACAGGAACCGTCATTGAATCACATGTCGGCACAAGTGAACAAGTGATCCTCTCGACTCCGGTGACGGAATTGATCGCTGGTGACAATGTGAATCTCGATCACTACCGGATGGTGCGAGAAGGCGCCGCGACCTGGCATCTCGGCGATGTCGCGCTTCATCAGGGCGCCAGAACCGAAGTCTCCTCCTGCGTACTGGCATTCGATGGTCCCCTTATTCGAACTCGCATGCGGGGCACGCTCGCCGGGGAAGATGGCAACGCCATCCTTCATGGCCTCGCCATGGGACATGAAGATCGACATATCGAGAATCTCCTCCGCGTGAATCACATGGTTCCACACTGCCGAAGTCGCGAGTCATTCAAGCACATTCTTGAAGACAAGTCGACGGCCGCCTTCACCGGACGCATCTATGTCGCAGAAGGTGCCCAAAAGACCGATGCCGTCCAGACGAATCGAAACCTGCTGCTTTCCAACACATCCAAAGCCACCGCAAGGCCGCAACTCGAGATCTATGCCGACGATGTCAAGTGCACGCATGGTGCCACGATCGGCGAACTCGATCAGGAAGCCATGTTCTACCTTCAGGCACGGGGCATTCCAGCGGATGCTGCTCGAAGCATGCTCGTTCAGGCCTTCGCCGGCGAAATCCTCGATGATGTTGCTCCGGAATCACTTCGAAACCAAGCCCAGTTGCTGCTGAGAAACCGGCTTCCCGCCGCCGAACATCTCGCCGCCATGGAATGATCAATAGGCTGTCCTTCATGACAAGCCCCGAATATCCACTTGATGTCCACGCCATACGTCAGCAGTTCCCACTGCTTGGGCGCAAAGTCCATGGCGAGAAGACACTTGTCTATCTCGACAGTGCCGCGACGACACCCAAGCCGCAAGCTGTGATCGACGCCGTCAACCGCCACTACAGTCTCGGTACCGCCAACGTCCATCGCGCTGCACATGAATTGAGCGAGGAAGCTACCGAAGCCTATGAAGGTGCGAGGCGATCAGTCAGCCAGTTCATCAATGCCTCTTCCAGCAATGAGATCATCTTCACCCGAAGCGCCACGGAAGCGGTCAATCTTGTCGCCAACGCCTGGGGGCCCGCCAACCTCAAGCCCGGAGATGAAATTCTCGTCACCGAGATGGAGCACCATGCCAACATCGTGCCGTGGCAACTGCTGGAATCCCGACTTGGCGTCTCCCTGAAATTCATACCCATGAATGATCATGGTGTACTCGAGATGGATGCCTTCCAGTCACTGCTTACGGATCGAACTCGACTCGTAGCGGCCACCTGGATCTCCAATGCACTTGGAACCGTCAATCCAATCGAGGACATCGTCTCCATCGCTCGAGAAGCAGGTGCTGCCACGCTGGTCGACGCCACTCAGGCACTTCCACATCGACCGGTCGACGTCACCGGACTCGGGGCGGACTTCATCGTCTTCTCAGGTCACAAGATGTACGCACCGACCGGTATCGGCTGCCTCTGGGGACGCGAGCAACTGCTTGAAGAGATGCCTCCATGGCAGGGTGGTGGAGACATGATCGAAACGGTCAGTTTCGAGAAGACCACCTACAACCGCCTCCCCTGGAAATTCGAAGCTGGAACACCACACATTGCTGGAGCGATCGGCCTCGGAGCCGCGGTGAACTGGCTCACGGATCTGGGCATGGCCAATATTGCCACTCAGGAATCCATGCTGCTTGGTGAACTCGCGGGGACTCTGTCAGCCATCGAACGAGTCACACTGGTCGGCGACCCGGAACACCGAGCCGCCGCCATCTCCTTCATGGTTGAAGGAATGCATCCACATGATGTCGGCGCAATGCTTGACAAACACGGGATTGCCGTACGCACTGGACATCACTGCGCCCAACCCACGATGCAGCACTTCAAGGTCCCTGCGACCGTCCGTGCATCACTGGGAGTCTTCAACAACCAATCCGACATCGAAGCGTTGGACAAGGCGCTTCGTCGAGTCATCGAGGTGTTTGGATGAGCAATACTGAGCTGAAGGAACTGGTGATCAAGGCCCTGAGGCAGGTTCATGATCCTGAAATCCCGGTCAACATCTATGACCTTGGCCTGATCTACGACATCACGATCGATGCAGATGGAGCCGCCTCGATCCGCATGACCCTGACGACACCCAACTGCCCCATGGCGGAGGTCATCCCGGGCCAGGTGCAGCAGGCCGTCGCAACGGTGGACGGAATCACTTCCGCCGAAGTCGATCTGGTCTGGGAACCCACCTGGGAACCGGAAATGATGTCCGAAGTTGCACGACTTGAACTGGATTTCACCGGCAAGTTCGATCCGGCCAAGTTCATGAAGAAGTCGCCGACGAAGCTTTCCATCAACCGAAAGAAGCAGGACTGAATCAAGATGGCTGAATTCCACAAGGCTGCCAAGACAACCGATCTCGAACCCGGCGCCATCATCTGTGTCGATGTCGCCGGGACGAGAGTTGCCCTGTACAACCTTGATGGCGAGTTCTACGCCACCTCACCTTCATGCACCCATATTGAAGCTGATCTGAGTGATGGATACATCGAAGATGATGAAGTGGTCTGTCCTCTGCACTTTGCAAGCTTCAACATCAAGACTGGTGAAACAACCGGACCACCCGCCGACGAAGACCTGACCACCTATCCAGTCAGAGTCCACGGCGACGACATCGAAGTCGAGATCTGAACCCGGATTGGCGTATGTGAGTCGGATACCGACTCATCCACACATGCCCCAGTGGGCAAGCAACAACAACATATCGGTCATGTTCACGCGATGATCGCCATTCACATCGCCGGTGCATGCCATCGGGCAGTCAGCCTGATTGCATGACTGGTGTTCCTTCCAGGCTCCCCCCGCCGCATGACATGCTGTTTCCCCAGCCATGATGCATGCATCCCCCACACAGCAGGCACCCACGATCCCGCATCCCGGCCCGATGTTCACCAAAGCGGCATCCTTCCACTGAATCCCATCTTCATGAAATCCACACGCGGTGATCATCGGACTGCTTCTGACACAGTCGATGGTCGAGCCGCCACCACGAGAGTCATTCAGATAGAACCAGCAGTTGATGAAGTGAGGTGATCCATCTTCGAGGTACACCGCACCGCCCTGCCAGGCACTGTTGTTCAGTATCAGACAATCCTCAATGACCGGGCTTGTCCCCTTCAGATACAGGCCGCCGCCCTGAGTCCGACCCCGCTTGGTACCTGTTCCGTCACCACCCGCGATCGAAAGACCTTCAAGTCGAGTCTGCGCACCCTCTCCTGACCTCATCGTAATGGTGCTTCCTCGAGGGCCCTCCGGAGACAGCGGCGATCCGTCAATGAGCGTCTTGTTGGCGCCTTCAGATCCTCGAAGACACAGCGTCTTGCCTCGAAGATTCAACCGCTCTCGGTACACGCCGGGGCCAATCAGAATCAGATCGCCATCCATTGCGCAATCGATGGCCGCTTGTATGGTTCCCGAACCGGCGAACACTCGATGAACACTTGAAGTCTCACATGACATGACGTGCGAGACTGAAGCTGACGCTGGTGTCAGCAACAGCGGAGAAAGAATTGCCGACACCAGCGCCACAAGAGGAGTCCGCCTTGCATTGCGCATCCTTGCGCCCATGAATCACCTCCTCGGCCGGATCAATCAGGGATCCAGCCGAGAAGGCACCCTACTCGTCACCGGAGAGAGGAGCGTGACGAGCAGCCTATTTTCTCATTGAAGAAGTACCAGCAGACAAATCATGCGAAAACGCCGCACAGCATTTCCGTGTCATCAATCACCTGTCATTCAAATCTACTCTTGAGCAAGAACGGAAGATCGCCTGCACTCTGGTCCAAAGATGAAGGTCTTGACTCCATTGCTTCGATTCTGTTCGATCTCAATCACAAATCCATTTTCATCGGAAATGATTCGAGGGACACCGAGGTCCGGATGATCAAGCGGCTCATACAGGCCCTCGAGTTCTGTCATTGAATTGGGCCACCGCTCATGTTTGCTTCGATACTGCTCGGCTGCATGATGCATCCGTCGCAACTGTGTCCAGGCCAGATCATCCTGATTGACACGGAACCCGGTTGCACCAGGCCGCCTTGTACTGAACTGCACCAGACCCCAATACTCCGGTCGGTGCATGTCGATTGCATCCTGAGGCGTCCAGGTCCAGTTGTCCTCCCGGACATCGGGGATGCGTTCATAGCTTCCGTCATCCTTGAGCTGATGCTTCCACTGAACCCTAGAGAAGTTCACCGGCCATTGATCACCGTCTCGAGGAGGGATCGGACGATTGGCATGACTTCGCAGAGATTCCCAGGGAATGGCGATTTCCATGGTCCAACCCTGATCAATATCCGAACTGTCATTCAATGACCCCTGGATATCAACGGCAGTCTTGAGCCCGTCGATATCCCAGCCGATGTCATAGGTCCCGCCACACCGATACGGCCTGGTCAGCATCAGATCGAACTGCGTGTTGAGTGCATTGACTTCAAGTTCGTAGTAATCATGATTGTCACCATCAGGATCAATGAAGACCTCGAAATCATTGTCGTTGTAGATGATCGAATCACGCTTCGTCAGTGTCCCCCAGACATGAGGCTCGAGCATGTCCGCCGCGACATAGAAATACTCGTCATCCCAGAGCATCTTGGCACGTGTCAGAAATCGTGGCTCAGGCTTCGCATCACCCTCGATATCACCAAAGGCGGCCGTCCAGGGGGCCGCACTCCAGGCTGGGTCATCCAACTTCCCATCAACAATGATGGGGACGGCTGTCTGACCTGCGACATAGGTCTCAGGAAAGTCCTCCGGCAACGCAGGACCCCTCGATCCCGTCGAGCAACCAGCGAGAATCAGAGCAGAAATCACGATGAGCAGATATCGGGTGTCAATCATGATGTGAGTCTAGCGAGGTTGACCAGCGGCTGGAGAGTTATCATCCATCAGCGATGCGAGTCTCCCTGCCCATGCTCGGCCCCTCCCCCCCTGAAGCTCCGGCTGATTTTCGACGAAGTCAGGAACTGCGGGATGCTCATGGTCGAGTCATCACGGATCTTCGACTGAGCGTGACGGACCGATGCAACTTCCGCTGCACCTACTGTCTGGAACCAGGAACGAAGTTTCTTCCTCGACAGGAACTTCTTCATCGCGACGAGTACCTGCGACTTGTTCAGGCTGCGGTGGGCGTCGGCATCCGTACCCTGCGACTGACTGGTGGAGAACCAACCCTCTATCCAGAACTCGATGAGCTGATCAAAGATCTCGGCCAACTTGAACTCGATGACATGGCGATGACCACCAATGGCTGGTCGGTCACCAGAGATCGAAGCAGACGATGGCTCGACGCTGGACTTCGACGGCTCACCTTCAGTCTCGACACGCTTCAGGAAGATCGGATGCAGACCATCACTCGATCTCGCACAACGGTTCGAGAAGTGCTCGATTCAATCATGACCGCAAGAGATTCCGGTTTTCCTCGACCCAAGGTGAACATGGTCGTGATGACTGATGTGAACCATGATGAGGTTGCCGACTTCGCAGCACTGGCACGCACTCATGATCTCGATGTTCGCTTCATTGAATTCATGCCATTGGATTCCGGTCGCAACTGGGAGGCGGAAAACGTCTTTACCATGAAGCAGGTGCAGCAGACCATCGAAAAGCGTTGGCCCCTGAAACGATCGTCTGGAGACGCCCCCCACTCGACCTCGACGAACTGGCTCTTTGCTGATGATGCTCCTGGAAAAGTAGGCTTCATCTCACCCGTCTCATCTCCCTTCTGCGGTGCCTGCAATCGTCTTCGCGTCACGGCCGAGGGCAAGATTCGCCCCTGCCTTTTCAGTCATGCTGAATGGGATGTTCGCCCACTGCTGAGACGTGGACTTGATGAATCGTCGCTTCAGGAATTTCTGATTGACGCCGCGTGGAACAAGCCAAGAGGGCATGACATCGGCAATGCGGAATTCCAACCACCAGAGCGGACCATGTCCGCCATTGGAGGGTGAGCCGCTTGATTCATCCTGCAGCAAACACCAGACCGATACCGTCAGGAGCAACTGCTGATGAACCATGAAACCACCCAAACAGAACGACCTTCACTGGCGCTGATGGCCAGAAGCTTTCTCGGTGGATTCCTGATGGGACTGGCCAATCTGGTACCAGGGATCTCCGGCGGCACCATGTTGCTGGCCACTGGCATCTATGACCGTTTCATTGAAGCGGTTTCACAGGTGACCACCTTTCGATTCCGAATGGATTCAATTCTGCTGCTGGCGGTCATCATCATCGGGGGTGGATGCGCTATTGTTCTGGGGGCTGAAACCCTTGGATCACTCGTACACGAACAACGATGGATCATGTTCAGCCTCTTCATTGGACTGACCCTTGGCGGCGTCCCCTTGCTCTGGAGCATGATCCGCCCCATCAGTACTTCTGCCATTCTGGGCTGCATTGCAGGCATCGCAGCAATGGCCCTGCTGACTCTGGTTGATCTGGGTCAAAGTGATTCCGGCGAAAGCAGCTTCATCATGCTGTTGATTGCCGGTGCCGCTGGAGGTGCCACCATGGTGCTCCCTGGCGTGTCGGGCAGTTATCTGCTGCTCGTCCTTGGCCAGTACCTCGTCATCCTTTCAGCAATCTCAGGGCTGAAGGACGCAATCGGTGGCGAAGGCAGCATGGAAGAACCCTTCAAGATTCTTCTGCCCGTGGGAATCGGCGCTGTCATTGGCATCGTGGTCGTGTCCAATGTCATGCAATGGTTCCTGCAGCATGTTCGTATCACCACTTTGGGGGTCCTGATGGGATTCCTGCTGGGAGCCGTTCTTGGCCTCTGGCCATTTCATGCCCCGGTTCAGGAAACCCTGCTGGCGACTGAATATGGAATGTCCCCTGAACAGATCGAGAACCTCAAGCCTCGCGACTGGCCGGTTGCTGGATTCACCCCCACGGCTGGCCAGGCGCTCTGGGCCATTGGGTTGGCGGTTCTAGGCTTCCTGATCTCTCTGGGCATCTCGATGATTGGAAGGGAGACCGACTCAACCCCTTCCAACCCTGCCTGAAGGCCTCGCAAAGGCAGATTCGCAGGCAGCTGCCAAAAGGCAGCATCAGATTGAATCACGTTTAAAGACCCCTCAGAGCCTTTTTTACGAGTTTTCTTGATTTGGCCACACCCTTGCAGATCTCGGGCGTAGTTGAGTATGTCAGGACAACAACTGACACTCATTTCTCTCTCCTTTGAAACACACCCCCCTCTCTCTCCTCCAAAAACACACTCTCCTCTCTCTCCACCACCAGGCCTGCCAAACGGCGGGCCTGGTGGTTTTTTGGGCTTATGAGGGACATGACCGCCTGATCAGGCTCCATCTAAGCCCCATGGGGGGAAAGAGACGGATTTCTCATGAATGGGCACACACCACCGCCTGAACTGGATAGTTGGGGGTGTCAGGAGATGACACACCTTCTGACCCTCTCTTAAACATCTCTTCTCTCCTCTCCCACCAGCGAGCCCGTCAAAAGACGGGCTCGCCGGTTTTTTGCAGACCAAAGTTCTGTCATCAAAGGAGTTTGGGATTTCAGCTTTCTTCATGAGAGCCCGCTGAACACGGTTTTTTGGCTGGTTCGGACGAGTGGGCTTAACCAGAGCCTTTAAGAGTCCGATGGTTGAATCACGCACGCTCAAGGTGGCCAAATCAGGGCGGCGGCTGCTCACAAGCGGCGGTGAAGTCCATAGGTGGAATTAGAAAGACCACCAAAAATCAGAAGGACCACGACCATGCCCTCCCTGTGCAAAGCCCTCCTCTGCACGATGATCCTTGGTTCGATGACCCTCAGCACTGGCTGTGGAACAGCGACCCGATCATCAAGCACTCACGACACCGTTCGATTTGCTTCATTCAACGCCAACAGCAACCCGCTGGCCATGGGTGCCGGTGACACGCTTGGCGCATCCCTCTTCATGGCTCAAGAACGGTATTGAAACCCAGAAACAACAACTACTGCCCCTTTGCCTGAATTGGCAGTAGCAGTCGAGAAATGCCCACCAGTACACATAAACCCGTCCTGAACGGGCCTTAATGAAAGCAACCTCTAAAAAACAACAGCCCAAAGCTCAATACCGCCGACTGAATGAGAGGCAGGAGACGAGTTCTTTCCTCGCCTTCGGCCAGACCACGGGAGTACCCAGTTGGACCAGGCCACCCAGAAGCTCAGGCAGGAAATGCTGGATTACCTCCACCAGCTCATGGCCGACCGCGAGGCAGAGGATATGCGCAAGACTGAAACAGGACAGATCGATCCCATGCGAGCCACAACAGGCCAGTCGGCACTGGATGTGGCCGTAGCCCAGACCAAGGAAATCATCAGGTCACTGGACCGGGTCCTTGATCAGGAACCGCCTGAGGTCATCACCTTCAGAACCAGCTGCAATGGACTCTCAAGGCTCAAGGACAATCGCTGCGCGTGACCTGAGCTGCTTCACCGGGTAGCCTTCATGAACCATGAAGGGCCCCAACATTCCAATCAAACGACTGTCTCCGCTGGCCATCCTGCCAAGCTATGCCACCGATGGCGCTTCAGGCATGGATCTGCATGCAGCGATTGAATCCCCTGTTGAAATACCAGCTGGTGCCATCATGATGATTCCGCTTGGTTTCGCGATGGCGATTCCCGGTGGATGGGAAGCGCAGGTGCGTCCACGAAGTGGACTGGCCAGTCGACACGGCATCTCCATGCCCAACTCCCCTGGGACAATTGACGCCGATTACCGCGGCGAATGGAAAGTCCCGCTGATCAATCATGGCCAGGAGGCGTTCATCGTGGAACCTGGCATGCGAATTGCGCAAGCCGCCATCTGTCCGGTCGCGCAGTGCGATCTGATTGAAGTCGATGAACTGGATGAGACCGCCAGAGGCGAAGGCGGTTTCGGTTCAACCGGAACCGGAACCTGATCGTCGAACTACACCCCGACAATACTCTGAAGGCAGGAGAGCCCAAGCGGCTCCTTGGTGTGGAATGGCTCGGCTGCTGCGGTGCCGATCCTGCTTCCGAAGTAGGTCACGCTCGCCATCATCACGTCCACGATGCGCCGGTTCTTCTCCGGGACGACAAACTGACTTTCGTATGCCAGCATGGCTCGACGCTTGTGTTCCTCGAACCCTGTGATGTCGAACAGGAAGTTGGGATCCGGAACACGTCGAAGATGAGTGCAGTAGTAGTAGAACAACCATCGTGGATGCACCGGATCTCCGGGAAGATCGGTCTTGGTCAACTTCGCATCGAATCGAGCATCTTCCACGATGCGCGTGCAGGCGACATGATCCGGATGCGCATCAATCGGATGAGGTGCAAAGAGAATCTCGGACTGGTGTTCCCTGATGATGCCGGCCACGACATGGCGTGAAGCCAGATCATGAACCACTTCACGGTTCTTCAGTCCGGCCTGAATTCGGGGCACACCCATGATCTCAGCAGCCTTTGCAGACTCGACGGCACGAGTCGCAGGATCTCCATGTGGCGTGGGCTCTCCATCTGTCAGATCAACCACGAGTACATCGTGGCCACCTGCAGCGAGCGCGGCGATGGTGCCGCCCATTCCCAGTTCCTGATCATCCGGATGTGGACCAATAACGCAGATTCTTGCCATACCCGGCATCATAGATGCCAAGGGCCTATTGCATCATCTGCATCCCACCAACATTTTCACGTTGAATCTCACGCATTCCGGGAACGGCGAGGGGTGCTGATGGCATCGTCCCCATGCGACGCAGCAGGCGTGTCGCCTCCTGAGAACACCAGGCCGAGAGAACGTCGGCCTCCTCCATTCGATCCTGAAGCAGCAGCGATTCCAACTCGAGCAGGGCATGTCCAAGTCGAGCAAACTGATCACGTTGATTACTCAGGAAACTGCCTGCATCAGGAACGCCGCATACTTCGCCAATGGCAACAAGGCCTGCCGTTGCATCGCTCGGTTCAGGAGCCTCCTCGAGGATGGCAACAGCCAAACGTAGAACCGAATGAGCCTGATCCATTGCCTGCAACGCCCGGTCGAGTTCTTCAGCATTCCCGGCATTCAAGGCTTCGGCAGCTTCCTGCAGCAATTCACGGTACGCATGCCGCCAACCCTGAAGCAGATCAACCGGAATCTCCCAGGCTGACCAGGAGTCCAGATGCTCCAGGCCATCTCGATCCAACTTGCTGAGAACCCCGACACGATCCAGAAACAGACGGTAACGATAGAGACTGAAAGCGCCATCGCCTGCAGAACGCCCCTGAGCCCAGTCACGGATCCACTGAGCCTGAGCTGAACGGATCGGTCTCCTTCCAATCGAGATCTCCGCCCCGATGGCAAGATCCTCCAGATCAAGAAACAAGTCTCGCTGGCGTTCGAATTCCCTCAAGGCCGTCGCGGCATCTTCTCGACTGCGCATCTCAAGCATGAGCGACACCATGTTCTCCATGCGCTCATCGAATTTCCCCTTGAAATCCGGATTGAATCTCGCAGCTTCATCGGCCCACTGATCGAGCTTGCGCAGACGCTGCATCGCCTCAAGCAGATTCTGTGGATCAGCAAGAATCGCAACCAGCGCCGGATCTGTCCATGGAGAGTCCGATGCTGAAACTTCATCAAGAGAATCAAAGAGATTCCGTTCCGCTTCCATGCGCTGACGAGCAAACATCCCATGAAGCCTGGCTCGAGATCGCTCAAGCCCGTCATCTTCCTGATGACGGGCTTCGGCGAGAATCTCAATCCCGCCTGCAATCGCAAGACTCGTTGCTTCAGGAGGTAGCTGGTCCGGCCACGCTTCGACAAGATCGGCCACCGCGCCGCTTCGACGAGTCACCACACCACGACCGCCGGGAGAATCCGCAAACATCACGATGGAATCAATCAGAACATCCATGGCCTGAATACGATTCTGGACGAGGTTCGAATCGCGAAGCCCTGCTCGCACGGATTTCATCGCCGAAACCAGTGCCGATTCGATGGATCGTCGTGCTGGACCATTGATCCATTTCGTGGATCTGACCTTGATGACCAACTCGGTCGCTCGAGTACGCAGAGGCCCTGGACCAAGCTGCTCAATCTCGGAACGGAGATCTTGATCGATTTCGATCTCATCGAGCTCCGCGTCTGCAAGCGAATCGCCCTCAGATGATTGAATCCGATCATCCGTACGCCACCAGCCCGCGGGGGCCTCCTGTTTCGAAACCAGTTCGCACGCTGATCGAAGAGGCCCCAGGAGTTCAGCCATGATCGCATCTAGATCAACGGAACCTCTCAGAGGGATACGTGACAATCCTGCACGCACCGCCTGGGTGAACCGCAGAAGATTGGATCTGACCTGCTCAGCCTTTCGTGGTTCAAGTCGACCTTCGCCATAGGGCCGAAGCAGCAACTCGATCGAGGCAAAGCCATCCAACATCGCCACGCCCTGTGTCACCATGCGTGAACCCAGCATGCCTTTGATCCGATCACCACGATTCAGAAGCGTCTCGGCAAGAAGCAGGTATTGATCCATTGCTCCATTGATGACTTTTTGATCACTTGAAATGCTCTGGTCACGCATGGCCGTACGAAGACTGCGACGCCTTGCACGAATCTGATTGCTGACCTGACTGGCATAGGCTGGGCCATCGAATTCAGGACGAACTCCTGCCATCACGAGATCTTCGATCGCAATGGTCATGATCAGAATCAAGATGAGGCGGACAATCGACACGAATGACTCCTGAGTCGTCGATGGGATGAGGACAGTATCGCCGACAATCGATCCCGACTGGACATGGGATCACCTGATCGACTCAGTCCGCGTCCTGCTCACGGGCAGCTGAATCCTGCAGCCGACGACGCTTTCCAGATCCTGGAGGGCCATAGCGGATCCACATCATGCACAGACCTTCCGGTGGCATGGTGCGACCGGCCTGTCTTCGATCGCCCGATTCAAGCATCCCGGGGATCGAATCCACCGGAAGCCGCCCCTCACCGATCTCAACGAGTGTTCCAGCGATGATCCGGACCATGTTCCAAAGGAATCCATTGCCTTCGACGTCGATCCGAAGACGATCACTGGAATCTTCCTCAACAGCGCATTGATAGATTTCGCGAACGGTCGATTCACGGCCATGACGGATCTTCGTGAAGGCGCCGAAATCATGCTCACCGATCAGATCATGGGCGGCCTGCTTCATGAGGCTCACATCCAGTTCGCGAGCAGACCATGCGGTGGTGTGCCGATCGAACAATGGCCTTGAGTCCGCCATGGTCCTGCCATGAGCCAATCGATAACGATAACTCTTGGCTTCTGCATCACTGATCGGATTGAAGACCGGATCGACGATTTCAGCATGGCGGACCTGAACATCAACAGGCAGTCTTGAACTGAGTGCGGCCGGAAGTATCTCCGGGTCCAGATCAACCGCTGATGTGAAACATGCGATCTGACCTTCGGCATGCACCCCCGAGTCAGTACGTGACGCGCCAAGCACATGTACGGATTCCCGGATCAGTTCCTCAACCGCTGCTTCAACGACGCCCTGAACCGTACGCAGAGGGTCGAGGTCCGGCGGATGCTGTTTCTGCCAGCCATGAAACGCTGTTCCGTCATACGCAATGGTCAAGGCATAACGTGGCATGAAGACCGAAGCCGATCAATGTCCGAAGAGATTGCCTGCGGCGAACATGCCCTGAGCCTCGAAGTACTCCAGCGCATCATCCACCGACGGGAAGATCTTGGTTGCCGTTTCGGTAATGAACGGTGATGGCGGCTTCGCTGGCTTCCAGACGACATAGACTTCCTTGGTGTGCTCCCAGGCATGCTGAAGCTCTCGCTCGACACCACTGGAGAGTGCTGGAATGCCTCCTTCCAGCTCTGGAATCAGAGAAATGATCATGTCGCTCTGGTCAATGAGCTTGAAATCCCGCATGTAGATCTGGCCATCCACATCACCTGCGATATCCAGAACTTCCTGAACCTTGACGCGAATCGTTTCAGCATCTGCACGACCACCGAAGGCGTGAGGGGTGACCTCGAGCCATTCCTCTCCACGCTTGGCCGCAGCCTCTGCACGATCAAGCAGCAGCTTTTCATCGACATCAGCAGGATCAAAGGCGATGAAATGTTCGGCAATCGCAGCTCGGAAAGCCTCGATCTCGGCCAGAACATCAGGCATGTCGACCACATGGCTCATCGGGAAACTCGGATAGACCTTTCGCATCTCGGGGCGAGTGATGAGGCGAAGGCAGGTTTCGGTCGTTTCCTCGTGACGGCCACGACTCAGGATGTAGAAGTTGTCATGGCACCCCATTGCATGAGCAAGCAGCTCGGTCACGATGATCTCTTCTTCTCTCCAGACCATGCAGTCCTTGAGTGTGGCGGCGATGTCGTGCTCGGTGTGAAGCCGGTAATGGCTCATCTCGACGTTGTCGAGCAGACAGATGAACATGTTGGGCTTCAACAACTCCATCTGATCGAAGTCAAAGGCACTGAAAAGACCATGACGCCAACGGAAGGTAGCATGGGTATTGACGATCACATCCGGATGGTCCTCCACCGGATGAGTCTGGGCGATGATGTCCTTGAAGGCCGCCCGTCGCAGTGAAGAAAGACGACTGAGGGGCAGGTCAAGAATGCGTCCGGCTCTGATGTCCGGCGCTTCCTTGTACATCATTGACCCCACATGGAAGGAATCAATACGTCCACCTCGTGTACCTGCAAGGTTGACGACTGAATCCAGGTATGGCTTCTTATCAAGCCCGATCTGTCCTGTGACGACGGCACGCATGAAACACCTCTCATCCTGTATCAGGAAGTGATACAGGATAACCCAACACAGTGAATGCTGATTGAATCGGCTCTATCAAGCCTTCTTGGGCGATGTTCTTCGAATCGCCTCACGCAACCAGGAGGCTGGAGCACGAGGAGCCCGGATCTTGGATTTCTTCCGACGCCACCAGTACCAGGCCAACGCCACGACCACCAGGCCGATCACGCTGAACAGGATGACCTCCTCGATCTGCTTGCTCTTTTCAGATCGTTCGTAGCCCATCCCGAGGAGCCATCCGAAACCCAGTTGCATCCCCACGACTGGAATCGCTGAAATTGCTTCAGCGAAGAAGAACTTCCAGAGACTCATCTTCGTCAGACCGGCAGCAGTGAATACCGGTGTCCGTGAGAACGGAATGAAACGACTCGCAACGACCACCCACGCGCCCCATCGATCAAACTTGTATTTGACTTCCAGAATTCGACGAGGATGAAACATTCGACGAAAGAACTTGAACCGGAGGATCCGCCCGGAGAATCTCCTGACGATGATCACCCAGAGCGTATCTGCCAGAACAACACCGAAGTACGCCGCGGCGATGGTTCCCCAGACCGACATGACACCCTGCTGCATCAGGAATCCTGCTGGGATGATGAAGATGTCCTCACCGAGTGCCAGCCCGAATCCCGAGCCGAACAACAAGGCGAAGAGGAGGATGGGGCCATAGGTGATCAGGCCACTCTCCACCTTCATTTCGATCTGACCCTTGATCGAATCAGGGTCCTTCGGCATCAAAGGAAGCTGACGCTTCTCCGATGCATCAGTGTCCAGCGCCCCGGCCGCAGGAGTTTCCTTGGTCTGAGCTGCCTGAACAGCTTCATGGGCGGCAAGCGCGAGAAACGCCAGCAAGCCCAGTACGAAAAACATGCTTGCTCTTCGGCTCAAACCACTCATGCAGCCCATGGTAGATGATCCAACCACAATGGGTCGGAGCTGACCCACGGATCTTGCGGGGCTCTGGTAGCCTCAGCAGTGATGAAGCAAGTTCTCTGCGCTCCTGACAGCTTCAAAGGCACGATCAGTGCCTTCTATGCGGCACAAGCCATGGCTGATGGTGCCCATGCGGCCCAGTGGGAACCACAGGCCTGCCCGATAGCCGATGGAGGCGAGGGCACCATGAATCTGATTCTCAACGCGCAGAGAGGAAGCCGGGAGCGATTTCGAACGATCGATGCCCGTGGGCGTGAAATCGAAGCGGAAATCGGATTCATGAACAATGGCACGACAGCGATCATCGAGATGGCGAGTGTCGCCGGATTTCAACCGAATCATGAGTTGAATCAGACCCCGCTGGACACGACATCATTCGGGGTTGGTCAATTGGCGGCAATCGCCGCAAGAACCTGCGATGAAATCATCCTGGCCATGGGTGGGACCTCGACCATCGATGGTGGAACCGGACTACTCCAGGCACTTGGGACGCGATTTCTGGATGGAATCGGTCAGCCTCTGGAGGATTTCATGACCGGACGAATGCTGGGCCGGATCGGTTCAATCGAACTGCCCCGATTGATGCCTCGAATCCGCATTGCCGTTGATGTGATGTCACCACTTCTGGGTGATCATGGTGCCGCCAGATTGTTCGGGCCCCAGAAAGGTGCTGATCCCAAAATGGTTGATCGGCTGGAAGCCGGTCTGTTGAAACTGGCTGATCTTCTTGATCCAGATGGAACCACTCGCTGCCTCCCAGGCACAGGAGCAGCAGGAGGCGCTGCCTTCGGTTTGCTGGCCGGGGCGGAGGCGACCATCGTCTCCGGTTCTGAGCTGGTCCTCGAGTCGATCGAGTTCAACAAACTACTTCCCGCTCATGATTGGCTTCTTGTAGGCGAGGGATGTCTCGATGCCCAGTCGATGCAGGGCAAGGCTGCGATCACCGCAGCCAGACATGGGCAGCGAGCTGGTATCAAGGTGGGATGTCTGTGCGGGCAGACGGGCGAAGGATGGGAACTGGCGCTACGGCAACACGGCGGGCCCCTCGATGCCGTCTGGTCTCTTGCTGATACCCATGAACTGGAAGCATGCCTGAAGGAACCTGCACGATGCCTGAAAGAGGCCACGACACAGATCCTCGGTTCGATCGCTGACTAGAGCACCAGCCGATCACCCTGATCAAGCCGAGCAGGAAGTTCCTGCCCTGCAAGATCACCGGAGTGCATCGCCGTCAACGGGCTGATCTCGATGCTTGCCAGAACGTGGCCGTCCGCATCACGTTCCACCACGACTCCGTTGTCTTCCAGCCACTGGCCGTACAGATCACACTGAGCCTGGCGACAGGATTCCGGCGAATCAGTTCCCGTTGCGTTCTTGATCGGAGCGAACTCGCGACTTCGAGCAACCTCCAGCGTGGCCGATCGACCGGCCAGCGGAAGTGCGTCGAAGATGAACTGCTCCAACTTGATGCCATTGGGTTCTTCCGGAATCAATTCCTGTCCCGTAGTCGGATCACAACAGGGCACCTTCTTCACGGCGCGATGCCAGGGAAGTTCATTCTGCTCCGAAAGCCGCTTGGCAAAGGGAACGCTCAGAAGATGGACCGCGATGTTGCCCGCGTCGTATCGCAACCGGCCTTCTGCGTCCGTCTCTGACTGAAGAGATGACGGAAGATCCGAATACTCGATGACCTCGGTATGGCCGCCGACGGTACAGAAGACTCCAACTTTTTCATCAGGCCTGATCTTCGGCACCATCTTGCTCGACATTTCTCCCGATGATCGCTCCGGATCGGCATGCAATCCAATGAAGACCGGATCGATGACCGGTGCAATGGGATTGTCGATCTGAAAGTAGGAGATGGTGTCGATGCCGAGCATTTCCATCTGCTCAATGGCGCCACTTCGCCGCAAGGCACCCAGAGATCCACCGTGCCCATCAGGACTCATGGCGACACAACCGGGCGATTCCATCAACACCTTTCCATCGGAGGCATCAAGACAAGGCATCATCCCCTGTGGAAACAACATGATCTGAGTACGAGGCAGCCCAAACCAGTTGTTGTCAGCGAAGAATGAACGCGTGGCCGCATCGTTGGCTTCACTGGTCATGATGTACCACCGAATCGGCGTGTCCCATCTGCGACTGGCTGCCTCGATCTGCTCCGCAAAGACCCGGAACAGAGGCTTGCCACTCACAGGGGTAGCTGGATACGTCCCCTTCGGCCCGGTCCATCCCAGTCGAGTCCCCTGTCCACCTGCAACTGTGAAGGCGGCGACACGGCCTGCCCGGATGATCTCCTCACCTCTCGATGCCAGTTCAGCAGCGGTCTCCGGATCTGCAATGGTCACTTCTGCCGGCGCGACATCACCTCTGGGCAACGAGCACGACTGGGCATTCAGATATTGTTCAACAAGCGATGGGATCGAATCCCAGGGTATGCGTGACAACTGGTCAAGAAAGGTCGACTGCGACGATGACTCCAGATCGTCATAGCACTTCAGCAGATGCTGCTGTCCACAGGCTTCAAGCTGACCCTTGATGGTGTTGTAGTCGACTGACATGCGGTCTCGTCAAGACTCTTCGGGTGTTTCCGGTTCCGTCCAACCACTTGGCAGATGGCGGACGATCTTTCCTGATTCAAGGTAGATCAATTGTTCACAGATGTTCGTGCAATGATCGGCCATCCGCTCCAGGGCACGATTCACATTCAGAAGTTCCAGTGCATCTTCCAGCGGCATCTCGCCTTCCTTGACGGCCTGCTGGACGAGTCGAACGACTTCCGCACGGAATCGATCAATCGTGTCATCGAACTCGAGCACTCTTCGTGCCAGTTCCTGGTCGCGTTCACGCATGGCCCGGTTTGCATCGCGAACCATGCCAATGACACTGTTCGCCATGACCTCGAAGGTCCCGGATGAAGGACGATCGCCTGCATGCGCCTGGGATGCTTCCGCGATGTTCACACCACAGTCTGCGATCCGTTCAAGTTCATTGTTGATCTTCACGATCGTGAAGACGGATCGGATGTCCTGTTCGGATTCCGAGGAATGCATCAGCAGCCGGATGGATGCACGCTCGATCTCGATATCAGCGCGATCGATGATGCGGTCACCTTCGATGACCTCTTCAGCGGCCTTGGCATTGCTGCGGAAGAAGGACTCGACCGCTCGCATGGCGTGAGCCACGACACGATCTCCCTGCGTAAGCAGGTCCTCCCGAAGCTGGGCATGCTTGCGAGCGTAGTCTTCCATTTTGCTTGATCACACCGCGAGAGAAGGAAAATTGACAACCGCGCGAAGTATAGCCGTCCAGAGGGCCTTGCGCACAGTCAAGTCGGCTCAATTGTCCGCCCCATTGATCGAAGCGGAGCTATCATTGACCGCTTCCACCCTTCCGGAAACCTTGAATCATGCCCGATCTCTGCGTCAACATCGATCACGTTGCGACCGTCCGCCAGGCCCGCAGGACCTGGGAGCCGGATCCCGTCTGGGCGGCCGTTGAAGTCCAGCTCGGAGGCGCTGCAGGTGTCACCTTCCACCTCCGGGAAGACCGCCGACACATGCAGGACGGCGATCTGAAGCGACTCAAGGAAGTGGTGACCGTTCGACTCAACATGGAAATGGCCGCCACGGCGGAAATGGTCCGGATCGCCTGCGATCTCAAGCCGCAGATGGCGATGCTGGTCCCCGAAGGCCGACAGGAAATCACGACTGAGGGCGGTCTGGATGTCGCCGGACAGCAGGCCACGCTCAAAGCCGTGATCCATGAACTTCAGGATGCTGGAATTCCGGTCAGCGCCTTCATCGATGCGGAATCAGACCAGATCGAGGCCGCCGCCGCATGTGGCTTCAGCGTCTGCGAACTTCATACCGGGCCTTATGCCGAGACCTTCCATGACCATGGGCGGGAAATCAGCCATGATGCGGTTCAGCACGAGCTGGAGAAACTCAGGCAGTCCAGCAGGCAGGTGATCGAAGCAGGAATGATGTGCAATGCAGGACATGCACTGAACTATGCGAATGTGCAGGCCGTGGCTGACCTTGATGGGATCTCGGAACTGCACATCGGACACAGCATCGTCAGCCGTTCCGTATTTACCGGGATCCAGCAGGCGACTCGAGACATGATCAACTGCATGAATGGTCATGCACTTACCGGCGAGAGCAAACACCATGGTGCCACCGTCTGAAACCCCGTTGCCCTACAAGATCGCCGTGCTGTGCTATCTGCATGACACCGAAGGTCGTACCCTGCTCCTCCATCGCGCCAAGCCCCCGAACAAGGATCTCTATTCTCCCGTTGGCGGCAAGTTGGAATTCGATCTTGGAGAGGATCCTTGGGCCTGTGCTCGCCGGGAAATCCATGAGGAAACAGGCCTTGAGCTGGAACCTGAACATCTTCGCATGTGCGGGATGGTTTCAGAGACCGCCTACGAAGCCGAAGGACATTGGCTGATTTTCCTGTTTCAGGTCACGCGACCAGTTGAACATCATGAACTGAAGTTCACCGAATTCGATGAGGGAACACTGGAATGGATCGAGCCGGATTCAATCATGGATCTGACCATTCCTGAAACCGATCGGCAGGTCATCTGGCCGATGCTGGAGAAACACCGGGATGGATTCTTCGGAGTCCATATCGACTGTCGCAACGATCCGTTCACCTGGACGGTCACGCAGACCGACCCGGCTTCACAGCTGAGCGATTGATCTGATCGCTTCACCCAGCTTCGCCGCAGAGGCTTCATCTTCGGATTCGATGATCAACCGTGCAATCGGCTCGGTATTGCTGGGTCGCAGATGAATCCATCCTTCAGGAAGATCCACACGAACGCCGTCTTCGGTATGCAGTGTTGCATCCGGATGCTGAGCGTAATGATCGATGACGGCCGACATGCCTGCCGCAAGCTTCGATCTTGCGTCGCTTCCCTCCAGCTCGATCGTCTGTTTCAGCATGGCATATCGAGGCATGCCTGCGACGATTGCTGAAAGCGCCTGATTCTCACGGCACACGAGTTCAAGCACGAGCGCCATGGCCGAAAGACTGTCACGTACCCAGGTCACGGCCGGCAGCATGACCCCACCGTTACCTTCGCCGCCGATGACAGCCTGACAGGAACGCATGACCTGAGCGACATTGGCTTCACCAACCGCGGATCGATGAACCTCGCAGCCAAACTCCGCCGCGACATCATCAATGAGACGACTCGTTGAAAGATTCGCAGCAGCCGGCCCTGGTTGCCGGGCAAGCAAGGCACGAGCGGCAAGCGCCAGTGTGAATTCTTCTCCGATGTACGACCCCTGGTCGTCGACCACGGCCAGACGATCGGCATCAGGATCCTGCGCGAAGCCGATGTCCGCTCCGGATTCGACGACGGCGTCGCACAAAGCTCCAAGATGTTCCTTGCGTGGTTCGGGTGGATGAAAGAAATCACCCGTGGGTTCCGATCCAAGGTGAACAACTTCACACCCAAGACGAGTCAGGAGATTGATTCCTGCAATTCCTCCCGCGCCATTCACCGAATCCAATACCACCTTGAATCCTCGCTTCTGAATCAAGGTTGGATCGATCTGGCCCAGCAACTTCGCAACATGAGTGTCGTGAGCCCTGGATTCCTCTTCCACTTCTATCGATTCGACATTCGAAGGGAACAGCTCGTCACTACGGAAACGATCGATGATGGCTGAAGCGATCTCAGCGGACGGAGCCGTCCCCATGCCATCGAGCAGCTTGAGTCCATTCCAGGGAGATGGATTGTGCGAAGCCGTAATCATGATTCCACCCGCGGCGCGAGCTGCCCCGATCATTACGCCTACGGTTGGTGTGGCTGCGATTCCAAGTGACATGACACGACAGCCGGCATCACAGAGTCCCTGCGCTGCCGCTTCGGCGAGTTCGGGACCTGAGGGGCGACTGTCTCTGGCGAGCACCATCAATGGCGAATCAGTTGATGAAGCGATGTGCTGTCCCCAGATCGTGGCAAGTCGATGCGCCACTGCCGGAGTCATCGACTCACCAACGATTCCTCTCGCACCGGAAACCGAGAGCATCAAGGGAGCTTCAGATGATTCGTGATCTGCCATGAGAGAGAATCGTATCAGGAACACTCGATGCGAAAGGCCGCTTCACATCCCGGAGCTTCTGTGACCGCCACCGTGATTGAACCGACACCTGCGGGTAATCCCGGCTCGAGCGTCGTGGCAAGATGCCACGCGACATTTTCAGCAGAAGGATTCAATTCATCGAATGGGGCCGTCTTGTTCAGATCAACCCCGTGAAACTGGCTCAGCACGCTGTCAAGCTTCTGTTCGAGATCATGAAAGTCGCACAGCAGGCCGTCTTCATCAAGTGATGCCGCTTCCAACGTGACCCGGACACGCCAGTCATGCGCATGCGGCTCCTCATCGACACCACGGATCGTGACGGCATGCGTCGCAGGAAAGACACGTTCAACACGTATGGAAAACACGTGGGAACGATAACGTGTCCAAGCAGTCCGGTCGAGCCGATGGACTACTGCCAGGCCATGACTCTGGGCATGGCGGAACCGATGAGGCGAAGTGGATCATTCTGATCAACATCAAGCTGGAGACGCTGGGCCTGATCATCCTCGACCACCAGATCGATGACGGCACGCTCCAGCCATCGCCCATCCCGGTATTCCAGCGTGAATGGTGAAACAGGGTCCTTACCTTCACCAACCACCTGAGTCACACCTTCAATCAAAGGCCAGCTGCCGCCATCCTGATTCCAATACAGGGATTGAGTCGCAGCATCCCATTCAAGCGTCACCCAGGAACCATCACCGATGCTGATTTCGAGCGAATCGGAAGTGATCGTTCTGGTCAACGGGTCCGCAGGCAACGGCCCGAAATCAATTCCGGTCCTGATCAGCGTCTGGATACGTTCCAGCACAACTCGACCAGATACCGCCGTCGATGCCGTTCGAGTCGTTTTCTGGAAAGCAGAAAAGGAAGCACTCAACGCCATCATGGTCGCCATGAGCAAAACCGCAGAGATCGACATGGCGATCAGGAGTTCCGGAATGCTGAAGCCACGATGCCGCAGCCGAGTGTTCTTGCTCACAGCGTCCCTCCTTCAACGTAGGTATGAGGCATGGGTTCCATGCGTACCGGCCAGGGAATGCCGTCCGGAAGCTTTCCATCAGGGTCATAGCGAAGTGTGATCTGGCCAAAACCAGAGAAACCCGGATCACTGGGATCGACGCCTTCACCATCTCCATCGATATTGCCGAAGTACCCCAGCGTCGTATTGAATGCGTCAGGAGTTCCGCCATAGAACAACGGACCTTCGCCTTCCGTGGGGCGATACGTCATCAGGACCGTTCCATGGACATCCGCTGTGCCACGAATATCCATGATTCCAGCCACGATCGTGCCCTTCAGCTTGATGCGGCTTGCCGTTTCATTGTCGAAGTTGCCGACATCAACCGACCAACCCGGGGCAAGCACCGAACTTCTCGCAAGCTCCTCTCGATCTTCCTCGGTGAGGCTCAACAGATTCGACTGCAGCGTCGAGGCATCCGACTCGAGCAGAAGATCCGGATCGTATGGATCGATGTAGAAGCGGGTATTCCCGGTCAACTGGATCTTGTTGCGCCAATGGGTGTATTCGCCAGGCTGGTCACCTGCCAGTGAGCCCAGAAAGGTGCATCCATCAAACCTGAGATTGTTGGAATGATCCCGCGTGTCTTCCAGAATGTCGCTTCCTAGTTCGGAAACAAGATCCGGGAATCGATCGATGAATCCGCCTGAACCATCCGGCTCCACCGAGCCGGTGTAGTTCCAATTGGGATCAACACAGCCCTCTTCGGTTTCGACCCATACCACCCCGATGAACGTGCAGTTGCGGAACAGACCATTGGTTCCCCGGGGAATTCTGACGTTCGTGAACGTCATGTTCTCATAGACCGGCCTCTGGTAGTAGTCATAGGCGCCCAGCGAACCATAGGGAACGGATTCGGCGGGTTCGGTTCCCGCCGGCAGATAGGTGCCTCCAGCTGCAATACCCGCTGCCACCTGTCCGGATGATTCATTTCCGAACGGCGAGCCTCCAGCTGCCGTGTCATCAAACCAGGTGTGCGCGGTATTGAACATCTCGGTTGAAAGTTCAATCATGTCAGGCGGTCCCACCTGAAAGATGGTTGAGGGATCATCCGTCTCACTGCCGATGGGACCCTGCACCACCTCCTGATAACTTGCTCCCTGAGCGTCCTCCCAATTGTCCTGAGCAACGGAGAATCTCAATCCTCCTCTTGCCTTGACGTATCGATCCCGGTTGTCGAGTACGCCATCACGCCACCCCAGCATGGTGTCGACTGCATCGACTACGCCATCGCTGTTTCGATCAGGAAGTGCTTCATCCAGCAGCGGGCCCAGTTGAGGATCGACATCGAATTCCAGAGCGCCAGAATTGCCGGAGGCCGTTGCTCGCGCCTCGTCATACACGACGCGACCATCATCATTCACATCGAAGACTCCCAGAAACAGGTCGAAATCATCGACGTATTCATCACCATCAAGATCAAGAAAGTACGACTGCTGAGCGACACCGATGGACTCGGTCGGATGATCCGGTCGCAGACGGTTGTCGCCATCCAGATCATGCCCGCCGACCGCGGCGTAGAACTCATCCAGCCGGGTATCCAGTACGGCATCACAGTCATAGAAATCGCTTCGCAGAACAAGCGGATCACCATTCAGAGGATCCAGCTCACCCTCCACGGTTCCATACAACGAACCGATCGGACCATCTACGAGAACATTCTTCCCGATCATGATCCGGTTCGGGCCAAGCACTGCAAACTCGATCTTCTTGTCGATGCGGAAATCCAACTGAAGATTTCGACGAATACCCTGATCATGCCCCTGACTGGTGACTCTCACCTGCGAACCGTCGGAAAGCAGTTCGTAACGAAGGCGGAACCAGGGGTCATCGTCATCCTGACCCAGACGAATCGGAGGCGTGACAATGACACCGTTGTTCTGATCCAGAGTCAGTGGGTAGATCACTCCATCAACTTCCACTGCTTCGTAGTCGTCCGCATAGAGATGAGCATCGTGTATCGCATGAAGGAGTCCTGGCCCGGATGGATTCGTGACGACATATCCATCAGGTTCCGCGACCTCAACATCCCCATCCTCGGTCGTCCAGCTTCCCAGCCAGAGTCGTTCGCCGAAGATGGAATCGATTTCACCTCGTTCAACCACGAATCGTCTGCTCTCCTGTCCAAGCCTGCGAGCGGCGAAAGCAAGACCGCTTTCCGAGGCACTCAGGGCTCTGGAGATGCGCAATGAGGAATGTGCGGTTCGAACATTGCCCTGCGCCACAATGGCCATCACGGCTGCCAGGGAGGCGAACAGCACGAGAAACATCATGGCAAGTACTGCGGCGATGCCCCGACGATTTGCCGACTGCTGCATGTGTCTTCGAATTGGTACTGCTTGAATCATGAGATGTACCTCTCATCAACTGTGACATTCAGACGGATCAGAGACGCAACAACACCGGCCGAAGCGCTCACAACAAGGCCTTTCAATTCGGTGCGATCCACCGGACCCGTGTCATCTCCCTGTTCTCGCCTGCCCTTGGGTCTTCCCATTTGACCGTCACTTCCACCATCAACAGGTCCGAGGCGCCATCCGCTACGACGGCATTGACATCTCCTGAATCGACATTCCACACCCGAACTTCCTGCGTCCAGCCTGACAGACCAAGGATCGGTTGCCTCAGACTGTTCAAAGGCCCGGCATGCACATCACCGCCGAGCACAAGTCCATCACCATCGCCGTCGAAGTCATCCAGATCATCGAAATCCAGAACATCGAGTTCATTCAACTCAGCACCCCAGCTCGACGTGCCGGTGACCGGATCGTGCCGCGGAAGTTTCAGGGTCATCTCACGGACTTCATTGCCGAGTCTTGCGGCAAGACCCACCTTCTCGGCCCAGTCATTCTGGTAATGCCAGGCCTGCTGGGCGGACATCATCGACAGGACACCGACACCGACGATGACAATCGCCAAGGCCGTTTCCAGCAAGGTGAAGCCACGAGTCACGGCTCGGCGGGATCGAATTGGAATGGCTTGCCTGTTGAAGATAAGTACTCCTTGCCTCAGCCCGCCACGATGGCGCTCATCTTGAAGATCGGGAGAATGATGGCCATGGCGATGAAGCCGACGATCGAGCCCATCACGACGATGAGAATCGGCTCGATCATGCTGGTCATGGTCTTGATGGCATCACGCAGAGCGGCTGAATAGAACTCTGCGATCTCCTCGAGAACTTCACCGAGCTTGCCCGAGTCCTCGCCGGCGGCGATCATCTGAACAACAGCCTTGGGCAGCAGTGTTGTTTCGCCAAGCGCTGCATTGATCTTCTGGCCCTGACGCACATCCATGTTGACTTTGCGCCACAGTCCTCGATACAGCACATTTCCGCTGATATCTCCCGTGACCGTCATGGCGTCGAGAACAGGGACTCCTGCATTGAGCAGTTCACCCATCGTCTGAAGCGACCGACTCACATACAGCGCACGGAACATCCGTTTGAACAGTGGCGCCTGCAGCTTGGTTCCATCAAACCAGAACCGGCCGATTTCCGTTCGTATGAAGAACAGGAATGCAATCAGAACAAGCAATGGAACGATGATCATCACAATCCAGTTGGCCGTCATCCAGGCGGAGATCGCCATCAGAAATTTCGTGGGACCGGGAAGCGCGGCTTCCTTGCCTTCGAATACCGTGGTGAATCGGGGAAGCACGAAGGTCATGAGGAAGATCGTGACGGTTGTCGCCAAGGTGGCAATGACGCCGGGATAGATGCTGGCACCAATAACCATCTTTCTGGTTTCAAGCTGCTGCTTCATGAATGTCGCGATTCGATCAAGCATATGTGCAAATGATCCTGACATTTCCGAAGCTCTGACCATGTTGACATAGAGCGCGTCAAACAGTCTTGGATACCTTGCGATGGCTTCGGAGAACTGCTTGCCGGACTCCACATCCTGACGGATGTTCTGGAGAATTCTTCGGAACTTCACGTTGTCAGTCTGATCAGCGATACCTTCAAGCGCCTGACGGATACTGATCCCGGCCCGGATCATCACGGCCAGCTGACAGGTGAAGTCCAGCACTTCCTTGGATGAAGGGCCCGAGCTCCAGTTGATGATCTGACTGATCTTCTTCAGGAGTTCCCCTGAACCCGAACCTTGCAACGGAACCAGCTTCAGCACATGCTGCCCCTGGCTGCGGAGCATGGTGGCGGCAGCGGCTGCACTGTCGGCATTGAGCACGCCCCCATGGAGCTTGCCGGTGTTCAATCGTGCCTGATAGCGGTACTGAGGCATACGAGGTTCGCTTCAACAACCAGACGCCGTCAGGCGGCGAGCTGTCGCTCCATCTGTTCTGGATAAGCAGACTGCGCAACGGCATCCTGCCTGCTGATGAAACCGTTGAAGTACAACTCTGCGATCGAGGCATCGAGACTGACCATTCCAGCACGACGACTGGTTTCGATCACATTGGGGATTTCAAAGGTACGGTTCTCACGAATGATGTTGCGTACGGCTGGAGTACATAGAAGAACTTCGACTGCTGGAACCATGCCAGGACGATCGACGCGACTGAACAGGGTCTGAGAGACGACGGCCTGAAGCGTGTTGCCAAGCATGGAACGAATCTGATTCTGCTGGCCTGCCGGATACATGTCGATGATCCGCTCGACGGTCTGACCTGCATTGCATGTGTGCAACGTCGACAGCACGAGGTGCCCTGTTTCAGCAGCTGACATCGCCAGAGCCGTCGTGTCGAGATCCCGCATCTCACCGACCAGAATGATGTCGGGATCCTGTCGCAAGGCATGTTTCAATCCTGAAGCGAAGCTGGGCATGTGCACTCCCAGCTCTCGCTGCTCGATCACACACTGTCGAGAGGCCAGTTCATACTCAATCGGATCTTCAAGCGTGATGATGTGCTTGCGATAGCGATCATTCATCGCCTGAATCATGGCGGCCAGCGTGGTCGATTTTCCAGATCCCGTATCGCCAGTCACCAAGACCAGTCCACGAGGCAGCCAGGTCAGTTTCTGAATGACTTCCGGTAGATTGAGATCCGTCAGTTCGGGAACCCTGGTACGGATGACTCTCATGGCCAAAGCCGTACCACCCCGCTGGGCGTGCGCATTGACTCGATAACGGCCCAGTGACGAGACCGCATGTGAAAAATCGAGATCAAGATTCGTTTCAAACAACTCGCGTTGCCGGTCGTTGACCATCTCGTCGAGATAGCCCTGTGTCACTTCAGGCGTGAGCAGTTCTTCGGACAATGGCTCCATCACGGTATTGACGCGTACAAGAGGTGGGTGATGCGGGATGAGGTGCACATCGCTTGCACCACGATCATCCGCCATCCGGAGAATGTCATCGAGCTTGATCATGAAATTCCAATGAGTCCTGTGAGAACAGAAAACGGGTGGGTTGGTTCATCTGCACCTATCGGCGCTGTGACGACAACCCATCACCACTCGAATTCCATTCGAGGATGCTCCGCCTCTTCTCATCACGATTGAGTGAACTCTCAGGAACCTGCGGATTCAACGGGCAAGGAGGACTGGGAGGATTCTGCGGCCTCCGGATCCAGCTCCCCCGTCGTCTCCAGAACTCCAGAAGCGCTGAAGCCGGTTGATGGCCGGTAGCCGAAATCCAGCAAGGTCTGTGAGAACACACCTTGGTTCATGTAGACCAATGTTCCAGACAGCCTCCAACGAGCCTCCTCGGGAATTCGATCTTCACTCCAACCCATCTGGTCAAATCGGATCACCGCCGGCAGACTCAATGGGCGATTGTTGCCTCGGGCATCCAAGGTCATTTCAGCGGCATGCCGACCCTGATAGACACCCTTGCCAAGAACGGATACCGCATAGTTCAGCTCAAGAGGCTCAATCGGCTTGTCATTGGGATTCGACAGTTCCATGTTGAACTGGATGGCCATGGCATTCTGATTGCGAGCAACCACCTGAACGCTTTCCACGCCGATTCGAGGGGCCTGGGTGAAGCAACCCCCCAGAATCAGGAACAACGGAACAAGCAGGCAGGTGAATCTCATGGGGGCACTGTATCAGGAGGGGAACAACCCCCGCCAGAGAGGCGTAGAATCAAAGGAGCCCTGATGGGCATCTGGAGTCCTTCTTGAGCATCCATCGATACATTCTCACACTCATCGGGGGGGGCATGGCCGCTGCAACAGCCTGTCTGGCTCAGGCACCGCCTCCCAATCCCGTCTTTGTCAATGACTCGACGGAAGCTGCACGCTTGCTGGCCAAAGCCGAACAATTGGGCCGATCGAACCCCGGGGAAAGCGTTCGATTGATTCAGGAAGTCCTGAATGAATACCCTCAAACCTTGATCCCGCATCCGACCGAGAGTGGTCGATTCGACTCCAGCAGAGACATGGCCCTCGGGATGCTCCTGAACGATCGTTCTCTTCTGAGACGCTACCAACAGACTCAGGCTGGTGAATCCAGGAAGCTGCTCAAGGATGGACGACTGATGGAGCTGGCGCAGAGCAGATCCCTGACCAGATCAGGTCTGGAAGCCCTGCTGCTCCTCGGTCAGGAACATCTTGAACAAGGCCACTTCGCCGTTGCCTCCATCTGGCTGCAGGAAGCACTGGACCATCCTCAGCTTCAGACAGAGGACCGGCATGCCGCGCTGCTGATGCTTGGCCTTTCCTCGCACAGCCAGAACGACAAGGATGGATTCGACCGTTACCGAAACCTGCTGCAGAAGGATCAGGAGAATCCAGAAACATGGCTGCTCGCGATGGATCGATGGACGAACGACGATCCTCCGAAGATCTCAAGAGGTCAGGGCGCATTTGATCGAGGCGACATGCCGGCAGGAGAACTGCTGAGTCCCGCGCTCTGGTCCACCCGGTTTGACCGATCACCTGCAACCATCAACAGCACCTTTGAACTGGCAAGGGAAGACATGGAAGCCGACCTGAACTCAGGTCGGCTGACCGCCATCTTTCCCGTGGTCCATGAACAATCGATCATCATCAACGAGGGCGCGGATCTGGTTCGAATGGATCTGCTCACCGGCATGGAGCATTGGCGAACACCCCTGCTTCCCTTGATTGAACGAGCCGGTCGGATTGGTGATCCGATCGGACCCACGGCAATCGCGTTTGAAGATGAGGATGTCATTGCCTGGATCGGATACAGCCTGGAGGGTGGCACATCCGAAGTCGAACAGATGGTCTGCCTCGATGCTGAAACAGGCCTTGAACGATGGCGCTACGATCTGGACCAGACTCCTGGTATTGAAAATCCGGAGACGCTGTATCCAACGGGACCACCCGTGATACATGAGGATCGCGTTTTCGTCATTGCACGGCGTGAAAGTCGGCAGGGCCTCAAGAGCTGCTACCTGCTTGCGCTGGATCGGGAACATGGAACACCGCTGTATCTGACCTACATCGCATCAACAGGCAGCCAGTACCGGGATGGCAGTCTTCGACCACTTACCAAGCCCGTCATCGACGGCAGGAACATTCTTGTCTCCACTTCCATTGGTGCCATTGCCTCAATCAATGTCGCAACTGGAAATCTGAACTGGGTACAACGAATGGACACCCCGGTCAGTGGAACGCGAGCCCTGAATCGCATCCGGCCATATGACCTGCATTACCCCGTCATCATCGGTGATGAAATCATTTCCTTGAGCCCCGACTACAGGCGGATCGTGCGACTTGATCGCAACACGGGTGCTCGAATCGAAACAATGGAAATCGATGGTCGCACCGAATGGAACGATGTTCGATATCTCCTGACCGATGGAGAACGTGTCATCTCCGTCGGCTCCATGATCATGAGCATGGATCCCGACGCGCTCTCCCATCCAATCTGGACCAATTCGCCTCGAGCCATGGGCGAAGGCCAGGGGCAGCCACTTGCGGGACGAGTGCACCTCGCCGGCGACCGACTCTATGTTCCGACAGGCAAGAGCATCGCTGAGATCGACATCTCCACCGGTGACACGATCCGACGTCTTCCCGTGGCGATTTCAGCAATCCCCGTCGTATCCGATCAACATCTGCTCATCAGCGAGCCCGAGGGGTTGTCACTTCACGCCAATCCCGGCATATCGGATCAACTCGAGTCACGACTCCTCGACAACAACCAGCACTTCGGTACGCATCTGACCCTGCTTCGGATTGCTGCTCGTACCAATGATCGACCTGAACTTCTTTCTCGCTCAGACATCCTGCTTAATCTTCTTGAAACTTCGAATGAAAAGCAGGCTTCACTGGAACTTGCCCGACGAAAGAGCATCCTTGATGAGATCCTGTCGACACTCGACCCCGATGAACTGGTCTCCGATCAGGATCACCGTTCCGTCGCCCGGGTCGTCAACAGGCTCACCAATTCAACTCCGCTGTCAGCCTCGGCAGCTCTGACGATCGGAGACTGGCTGGCAAAGTCTCAGGTTGATGAAGCCGTGGACTACTGGAATCGAATCGAAATGGATCCGGAAACTGCACGTCTCCTCCATCAGGAAGGTGACGTACTGGCTCCTGCTGCACATTGGGCGCGAACACGATTGAATTCGATCGCTTCGGAATACCCACAACTGGCCCAGAGAAGACCGTGGATCACGATCCCGGACAACGAGCCGTGGTCACGACAGGTCGCCACGCTGGCGAAGAATATCCGACAGCACCACGATCAGAATCGCATCGGGCAGGCAACACTGGACATGCTCGAACGTTCAATCAAGGAGGATCATGCAGCCGATGGGCTTGCGATTCTCGACCTCTGGTCAGAACTTTCCGAATCCAACGCAACGCTTCCGGACGGCCGAAGTCATGACCAATGGCGAACCCGTCTGATACAGGCTGTCAGGCCTGAAGTTCCTCGAACCGATCAGATCGGGGGACGCGCACGACAATGGAGCGGAGAATTGATACTCCCTCTGGACCGAGGTCGGCATCTTGCTCGAAAGCAACGGTCCTTCCTGCGATCAGAGGACGAACGACTTTCGTTCCATGAAGCTCCCAACTACGACGTGAAGTGGTCCGCCTACTTTCCACATCGCGATGCTTCGATTGTCCATCAAGACAATGAAACGATGGTTCTTGCACTGGAGCAGCTCGGCAAACCTGCTCGACTGATTTCACTACTTGTTGATTCCGGCGACGTCGTCTGGGACTACGAGATTCCGACCGATCTGTTCTTGAGCAAAACTGAAACGGAAGAGAATCAAAATGATCTCCGTAACGATAGTCAGGTTGCCATCATTCCAATGGGATTGAAGACCATTCTGGTCCAGGCGACTGGCCGGATGATTGCGGTTGATGCACGTGAACCAGGCGTGGCGTGGGAATCCCACCTGCCCGCCTACTCCTATCAATTCGTCTCACCATGGCAACATGGAATCGCAGCGATTGGTTACCCGTACATCCAGGCGAACCCTGACAACATCTGGGATGAAGCCGTCGAAGAGGCTTCCATGCCGGCACGCCCCATCCTCACCTGGGTTGATGCCGAAACCGGTGAGATCACGACGCAGGAGATTCCGCCGGAAGCAGGCGATGCGAGATGGATCCAGACCAATGCACTGGGAGACCTGGTCATCGGTGGAGATACCGGTGTCTCACTGTTCCGCTCTCCACACGAGGGGGTCGCGTGGATTTCACGAGGCTGGCCATTGCAGGCCCATCGATCACGCGACGAAGCAACCGTGACCGCGAGGGCGCTTCTGGTTCATGACATGACCAACAAGCCTCATGTCTTTTCACTTGAAACCGGAAAGCGACTCTCTCCATCGGATCATCCGGGACTCATCAATCGCAACAGCCTGCCAAGAATTACAGCTTCGGGAGATCGCATCTGGATTCGATACGACACTGATTTCATCATTCGAAACGCTGCTGGCGACATCATCGGATCGAACGTGGAAAGCCAACTGCTGGGAAACAGTCTGGTTGCCATGGCACCGTTTTCGGATGGAATGGTTCTTCTGACACAGACCAGATCACAGTACCCATTCCGAGGAAGCAGCGGCTTCGCTGCCAGAAACCAAGGGCATCAGATCCAGGTTCTGTCTACCGATGGGCAGATGCAGGACCTGCTGGATCTCTTCGAACTTTCATCCAAGGTGACGCAGGCCATGCCTCTTGAAGGCGCCCTGCTGCTTGCGACTGATGACGAGATCGTAACCACGGCCCTGCCACCACGGATCGGGGAAGATGCCGGCAACTTCTAGGTCGATGCGAATGCTAACTCTGTTCAGCGACAGCAGCTGAGCCGGTCCACTTGTCATCCTGTCGAATGGACTCTCTTGCGCGGCCATGAGTGCCCAGTGCCGCATCGGTCATGGCTTTGCAGACGGCTGCAATCGCAGGCATGCTCTCGTAGGCCGAGCGGATCGCCTCGATGCTTTCCGCCATGCTTCCGTTGTCCCGGAACAACTTGCGGAAGGTTTCCTTCATCGCATCAACATGCTCGGATGGGAAACCTCTTCGACTCATGCCGACGACATTGACTGCTCGAACTTCCGCAGGATGACCTTCCACGATCATGTAGGGAGGAACATCACGTGAAACACGAGCCATGCCTCCAACAAAGGCTGATTCGCCGATCGTGACATAGTGATGGATCCCGGCTCCACCGCCTATTCCAGCAGCATCTTCAATGACCACATGCCCGGCAATCATGACCTGATTCGCGATGACGGTGGAATTACCGATGATGCAATCATGTGCGATATGACACCCGACCATGATCAGGTTGTCGTCGCCCAGAGATGTGACGCCGCCACCATTGCCGGTACCCCGATGAATCGTGACATGTTCACGGATCTCATTACCGTCACCAATGATGCATTCCGTCCGCTCGCCCTCGAACTTCTTGTCCTGAGGATCTGCGCCGATCACGGCAAAGGGGTAGAACATGTTGTTCTTGCCGATTCTGCTGAGACATTGCACGGTCACATGATTCTGCAGGGTTGTCCCCTCGCCGATTTCAACATCTGGCCCGATCACGCAATAGGGACCGATGACCGCACCATCATGAATGCTTGCTGTTGGATCAACGATTGCTGTTTCGTGAATCATGGCCATCTGCGTGTTCCTGATATCCATTGATTGGACATCGTACTCCTCAAGATTGTTCCGCATCCACCATCATGAAGCGGATCGCGGCCTCGGCGGCCAATTGGCTTCCGACAAACGCCTGACACTGAATCGAAGCAGTCCGAGCACTCGCCCGTACGGTTTCCGCTTCAAGCACGAGCTGATCTCCAGGGGTGACTGGATGACGAAGCTTGACCTTGTCGAGGCTCAACAGAACGGCAATCTTGCCCGCATGCTCGAGTTTCTGACTCAGCAGCAGACCTCCGAGCTGGGCCATCGCCTCGACAATGAGAACACCTGGCATGATCGGCGTGCTGGGATAATGCCCGCCGAAGAATGGCTCGTTGATCGTGACGTTCTTGACGCCAATTGCGCGTCGATGACCCTCTACTTCTATGACTCGGTCAACGAGAAGCATTGGATATCGATGTGGCATGATCTGCTGGATCGCCCGAATGTCCATCACGCGGCCATCTCTCAGCATGTCCTGGCGACGCCGAGCCTCCGCCTGCTCGCGGATCTTGGTGCACATCTTTCGATTCAAGTCATGTCCTGAACGTGATGCAACGAACCGGCCATGAACTGGGCCGCCAAGCAGATAGAGATCACCGATCATGTCAAGAATCTTGTGCCGAGCAGGTTCATTGTCGAACCGGTAGGCATTCTCGATCGGGCCGTCATCGCCAATGACAAGAACATCCTTGGGAGTCAGATGGCGGCAAAGCCCCTTTTCCCAGAGTCCCTGTGCCTCTTCCTTCAAACTGTAGGTGCGAGCCTCGGCAAGTTCAGAAAGATACTGATCCGTATTCAACACGAATCCCTGGGACTGTCTTGCAATTCGATGCTCTGCCGTTCCATAGTCAAGCTCATAGATGACTCTGAAATCATCATGTCGACTCGGGAATGCAGCCAGCATCGAGCCGCCCTCCTCCAGAATGATCGGCTCCGTGACTTCGTAGATCAGACGCGAAGCATCCTGCTGTTGTGTTCCAGCAGCCTGAATGGCATCAACGAAGGGAATGGCACTGCCGTCACCAAGGGGGACTTCAGGACCATTGAGTCGAACTAGAGCGTTGTCGATGCCAAGGCCCGCAAGCGCCGACATGAAGTGCTCGACGGTGTCGATGGTGTTCGATCCGCTCTTGAGCGTCGTGCGTCTGGCACGGTCCACGGCATGATCGATCAAGGCGGGAATCCGCACGGGCGGATCCAGATCCACTCGCTCGAAGACGATTCCATGATCCGCCGGAGCTGGCTCGATGACCAGCTCAGCCTCCTCGCCGTAGAGCAATCCAGGACCACGAACCAACGCGGGCTTCGCAATGGTGTGCTGAAGTCCGGTCGTCGATGCTTCGTCCTGCAGGATCTCTTCTGCCTCTTGGATCATGAGGGACTCCGCATGGCTTCACGCCACGCATTTCCGGCATATCAGAGCTGTCAACGCTTCCGACGACTCTGCTGAGCCAGATATTCAGGCAGTTTACGCAGGGCTGAGACCTGACGCAAAGCTTCCTTGGCTGGTTGTGCCGGAATGCCCGCTACGACCTCGCCAGCGGCGACATTCTTCATCACTCCCGCCTTGGCCCCGATCCGAGCCCCATCACCAACCACGACATGTTCCACCAGCCCGGCATGGGCGCCGATCTGGACGCCGTCTCCAATCACGGCCGAACCGGCAATGCCTGCCTGACCTGCAATCACGGTTGACCGACCAATCTTCACGTTGTGTGCCACCATCACGAGATTGTCCAGCTTGGAATTGTCACCGATGCTTGTCACACCGAATTTGGCCCGATCGACACACGTGCCGGCTCCCAGCTCGACGTCATCCCCGATGGTGACCGTGCCGAGATGAGGAACCTTGAGCAGCTTCCCGAGCTCCGGATCCGGCCGGTAGCCGAAGCCATCAGCACCAATGACCACACTGGGATGGAATCGACATCCTCGACCGACGGTGCAGCCTCGCTCAATGACCACGTTCGCATGAAGAACTGTTCCTGCTCCGATGGTCACATCTGCACCAAGACGAACACCGGCAGCCAGCACTACCTGGTCCCCCAGGGCCGACCCTGCACCGATGCTGACATGCGGACCAACAGTCACCTGCTGACCCAACTCGACCGTTGGATCGATGACCGCCGAGGGGTGTATGCCGGGCTCGTGGATTTCCGCCTGAGCCTTGCCGAATTCCTGCAGGAGTTCGAGCATTGCCAGTTCCGCATTGTCGACCTTGATGATTGCGCGAACAGCAGGATCGAATTCACCGACTTCCACACCACGCGTCACAAGCGCCGCGCCCGCAACGACCTCTGGCCATCGCTGGGCCCAGCGAGCCGCATGCAGGAACGTCATCTCGGAACCAGTAGCCTCATCAAGACTGTTGAGCCCGGTGATCTCCAGTTGCCCATGCCCCTGAATCTCACCACCGACGAACTCGGCAATGTCAGCAACAGTTGAGCCGGCGCCAATCCGAGCCGCCACACTCACGATTCAGGAACCTCTTGCACGGTAGGCATTGTTCATTTCAGCGATCAATGCTTCCGTGATATCCATCTGCACGCGTGCAAAGAGAACGCGTCGGCTTGAAATCTGCGACAGGATGTCCTGTGAGTCCTCCGGGATCGGGACGACCGAGTCGTCGACCAGTACCAGGTCATACCCTCGCTCATCAGCAATCGCCTTGGCGGAAGCCTTGATCTGTTCATAGATGCGACGGATCTGGGTGTCATTGAATTCCATGCTGCGAGCCTGATGCATGGCGACATAGGCCTGAAACTCGAGTGCTTTGATCTCGTACTTCCGCTGAGCATCCTTGAACTTCTCCGAGCCAACCGGATAGTCCTCGGTATCCGCGAAGAGACCCTCGACCTCTTCCTTGCGACGTTCCGCCTCATCTTCAAGCTTGGCGCCCAGCTCCATGAGCTGACTTTCAACGGCCAGCCATTCCTCAAGACCGTTGAAGGTCTTCTCAAGATTGACCACCGCCACAGCCGTCTTCTCAGCAGGTGCCGCCTGATTTGCTTCCGTTGCCTGATTGCCGACAAGCGAAATCGTCAGTGCCAGAGCCAGTGCGGCAAAGGCAAATCTTCCAAAATGGTTCTTCTCATTCATTCGTGTTCTCCGTTCCCGGCAAAGCAGGTGGTCGATGTACTGGATCCTGAAGCAGGACCAGACGTAATCCGACTCAACGTGCCCCTTGTGCGGCGGCATAGGTGTTGTTCATGCGAACAATAAGTTGCTCGGTGATATCGATGGTAGGCGCCGCATAGATGATGCGACGTGTACTGATCTGCTGACGAACCTGCATTTCTCGTGCAACATTGCTCTCATAGATGGTCTGGACCGTACGGTTGGCATCATTGATGAGGACCAGATCGATTCGCTCAACCACGGCGAGTTCGCCTACGGCCTGGGTGATCTTTCTGTAGAGATCCTGAAGTAGCAGAGATTTCTCGATATCAAGCTGCTGCTGGATATAGTTCCGCCATGCCGCGACCTGGACGAGATGGAGATCCAGCTCTTCTTCAATGGCTTCACGCTCTGCCGGATCCACGACATCAGCCAGCTCCGCCTGAATTTCCTCGATCTTCCGGATGCGTTCGTTGTTCTCAGCCTCGATGTCCTGCGTACGAGCCATCAGGCCGGCTTGAGCATCGACACGCTCTGAAAGCCCTTCGCGGACACGGTTGATGTCAAGTGTGGCGACAATGGTGGGCGAAGCCACTCGACGGGCAGCAGAGGCCGTCAGGGAGAGACCCAGAGAGGCCACGGTGATGACGAGGCAGACGATGACGAAGAGTCGTTGACGTGTAGTCATGATTTGGATTTCTCCCGAACGCGTTGAACAAGACATCAGAAGGGCAACTCAGCTGAGAAGCTGAAAACCTGTGTTTCATCATACTCGCCGGTCATGAGCGGGAAGGCAAAGTCGAAGGCCATTGGGGTAGGCCCCAGCTGTGGCAGGTACAACCTGACACCAATTCCGACGGACAGTCGATATTCATCGAATCCAACCTGATTGGTTACCGTGCCGGAATCGGTGAAGATGACACCATCAATCGATTCCCCCGCCAGAGGGAACTGGTACTGAGCCCCCAGGAACATCATCCAGTTTCCGCCGACAGGGATGTTGTCAGGGCCGGTGGGTGTACTTGGTGTTCCCTTGGGACTGACCGTACGGAATTCAAAGCCACGAAGGGTCCGGCCGCCGAGATAGAACTTTTCGTAGGTGGGTGCGTTGCCGCCAAAGATGTATCCAGCCGAGGCATCCAGACGGAGCGTGGAGGTCCGGCCAAGGAAGTCTCGATCAATCGCCAGATAGGTGGTGTAATCAGCTCGCGTCCGATTGAAGGTCAGATTTCCTGCATACAGACCGTAGTTGTCGAAGCCGAAGTCAATGCGGCTTCCGCTGGTCGGACGGGTCATGCGATCAATCGTGGTCCTGGTGATGGAAATCCCGGTGTTGAAGGCATTGGAAGGACCCGCATCCTCGTAGATCTGAATCGGTGCCCCAATGGCGATGTCATCCAGCTCGATTCTGGCGACATTCATTCGAAGCTCCGCCACCCAGACATCGCCGAACCGACGATTGACTACTGCACCGGCATAGATCCGGTCCTCGGTGTAATCACGGTAGATGCGACGATACGAGCCCGCCGTGGCACCAGCCGTATACACCGTGTCGAAGATGTTCGGTTCGGTGAGGGAGATGTCGTAGGCGAAGATCTCGTTGCCTGGCTGGAAGTTGATCGCGAACTTCTGCCCAGCACCTCTGAACGCGCGGCCTCGAGCAAGTTCGGTGAAGGTCTCCGGGAAGTCCAGAACATCGAAGTTGTCCTGTCTCAGAGAAATACTGCCCAACACGCCGGAGTCCGAACCGAAGCCCACGCCGAAGTTGAAGGAGCCAGTGTTCTTCTCCTTTACCTCGACCAAGACATCACGATAACCAGGATTTTCATCCGACTCCTGCTGCACCGTGACACGGACATCATTGAAGAGTCCAGCCTGCTCGATCCCGGATCTTGCATTCTCGACTTCATTGCCATCGAATCGCCGACCAGGTTCAAGGTTGATCGGCCGACGGATGATCCGGTCTCTGGTCAGGCTGTTGCCATGCACATTGATCATGCCGACCTTGGAAACCTCACCTTCGCGAACCTCGACCCGAACATCCACGACCTGATTACCCTGACCTCGGCGTATGGGAAGAAGCTGGGCCTGCGTATCGAGATATCCCATTGCTCCATAGCTTTTCTCGAGGATCCGTCGAGACTGCTCCACACGTCTGCGAAGGAAGACATCGCCCTTCTTCAAGGGAATCAAGGCTGATATCTGTTCCGACGCATAGACCTCCAGCGGCGAACCATCCATGCTCTGTGCGGTGATCTCACCAACCCGGAAGCGATCACCTTCCTCAAGCAGAAAGATGACCTTGGCTTCCTTCTGATCCGGCGAGATCTCAATGACCCGGTCGACGCGAATATCGAGATATCCACGATCGCGATAGTACGAATCAAGTGACTTCACATCAGCCAGCAGTTGATTGTTGTCAAGCTCGCCGCGAACCAGAAACGGGAACCAGGTTCTTGTCGAAATCTCCGCCTGCAGCACCTTGGTCGGGAAGTGCGTATTGCCGACGAATTCAATCTGTCGAACTCGGACGCGTGGACCTTCGATGACTTCGAAGATCAGAACATCATTCTGATTCAACTGTTCTTCATCGATGCTCACCGTAGTGAGGAAGTAGCCCCTCTTGCGATAGGCCTCCTGCATGTCCCGGATGCCGCGTTCAATGAGAAAGTCATCACGAGCCGAGCCGCGACGAAGGCCCGTCGGACCCAACAAGGCGGAGTCACTCAGGACCCTGTTGCCAACCACCTGGACCTGAGCCAGAAGCTGCTGTTCCTTGAAGAAGTAGGTGAGGCCGACCGTACCGTCCTGAAGAAGTGCGGCCTGGACATCGATGCTTGAGAAATCTCCCAGTCGAGTCAGACGGGAAACGTCTCCTCGAGCGGTCGAGGGCTCATAGGGTGCACCTACCTTGGAACGGATGTTGTTGTAGATCTTCTGGGCGGGAACCCGCTCCAAACCCTTCAGGGTGATATTGGAGACGGGGCGATCGACCAGCTGCTCAACCTGGGCAGCAGCGGGTGAGCTCCCGAAATGAACGACCCCGAGGAGCAGCAACAAGAGAGACATCACCCGGTGAATCGCGATGGAAGACGAAGATCGCATGAATCGGTCGGAGGATATCCGCCCAACCGGCCTGACGCCACGTGACAGCCCTTTCAATCTGAATCCCCGAGTCTGCTACCCTGCCCGCTCAAGGGCCCATCTGGACTGGAGTACCCCAGATGAACCTCTCGGAACTCGCTCAACAGGTTGGTGCAGTCATTGAAGGCGACGGCACCCCCGAAATCACCGGTTGTGCCGGCATCAAGGTCGCCAGCCCGGATCAGGTCACTTTTTTGGCCAATTCCAAATACCTGAGCCATCTGGCAGAGACCAAGGCGGCTGGCGTCTTCATTCGAGAATCGGATCCATGCCCTGAAGGCCTGACTCGGCTGATCTGCGATGACCCCTACTTTGCCTTCCGCAATGCGATCGTCGCGCTTCATGGCTTCCGTCAACACCCTGAGGTCATGGAGGATCGTGGCGATGGAATCTCAAGTCTGGCTGCGATCCACCCGGATGCACAGGTCGGCGAAGGCACACGGGTCCACCCGCATGTGACCATCGAAGCCGGCGCTCGCATCGGCAAGGGCTGCCATCTCTATCCGGGCGTGAGCATTGGCCCCAATGCCACGATCGGTGATGACTGCATCCTTTATTCGAACGTCGTGGTCTATGACCATTGCCGCCTGGGTGATCGTGTGACGATCCATGCGTGCACCGCGATCGGTAATGATGGCTTCGGATATGCGACTCATGCCGGTGCCCATCACAAGATTCCACAGATCGGAATCGCCGTCATTGAAGATGACGTCGAACTCGGCGCAAACTGTGCCATTGAACGAGCCACGATGGGTGAAACCGTAGTCGGAGCCGGAACCAAGTTCGCGGATCTGATTTCAATTGGTCACGGCACGACCATCGGCAAACACTGCCTCATGGTTTCTCTGGTCGGGATCGCTGGCTCAGTCGAAGTCGGCAACTATGTTGCGCTCGGGGGACAGACTGGCGTTGCTGGACATCTTCGAATCGGCGATGGCGTTCAGGCGTTGGCCAAGACCGGTATCGCCAGTGACATTCCCGATGGCGCCATCGTCGGAGGCGCGCCAGCTGTAGATGCCGATGCAGCGAAACGAAATGCACTCGCTGCCATGAACCTCGCTGGACTCGTTCGCAGAGTCCGAAAGCTGGAACGACAACTGGAGCGTTCGGCTCAACGCGAAGAATAGAACGGCAACGCCGTCACGGCGCCAGCAGCCTTCTGTCGGCCAAGATCTACCTGCAGCTCGGTTCCCGGCTCCGCCTGATCAGCATCAATTCGAATGATCGCAATCGGCTTGTCGAGCGTCGGACTCAGGCAACCACTGGTGACCACACCAACCTGCTGATCGTCCGCCAGTACTGGCATCCCCTGTCTGGGTGCACGCCGACCCTCCAGCACCAGTCCGGTGGTTGTCTGCTTCAGCCCCGACTCATTCAGTCGACGCAATGCTTCCTGACCGATGAAACACTCGACATCAGGATCATCAATTCCCTTGTCCAGTGAAACGGCAAAGTGGAGATTGGCTGTCAGAGGATCCGTGTCTTCATCGATCTCATGGCCATACAACGCCATGCCTGACTCGAGTCTCAGTGAGTCTCTTGCGCCCAGACCACAGGGTTTGACCGTGTCTGGGGAATCCATGTTCTTGAGCATCATCTCAACCGCCTTGTTGGCGAACATGGATGGAAGGATGACTTCGACGCCATCTTCGCCCGTGTATCCCGTTCGGGAAACAATGAACTTGACCATGAGAAGACTCTTGGTCGTTGAGCGGTATCGCTTCAGGTTTGGGATTTCGCTGGAGAAGGCGGACAGCAGATCCATGACCTTCGGCCCCTGCAACGCGATCATGGCAGTCTTGGTCGTTTCATCGACCTGCTTGAAGACGAACTCACGCTTTTCCACAGCGAAGTGCTGAAGCAGCTTTTCACGGTTCGCTGCATTGCAGACCATCATGTATTCATTTTCATCCAGCCTTGTCACCAACGCATCGTCAAGACAGCCACCTCGCTCATTGCAGATGATGGTGTAACGAGCCTGCCCGATGGCTGTCCCGTGAATCTTTCGAGTACAGATCCGATCAAGAAAGCGGCAGGCATCACGGCCACTGAAACGGATACGGCCCATGTGGGAAACATCGAAGAGTCCCCCGCTGTTCCTGACCTGCTTGTGTTCCTCGATGATCGAGGAATAGAGCAGCGGCATCTCCCAGCCTGCATACGGCACCATGTTGGCGCCATGTTGCACGTGGTAGTCATGGAAAGGTGTTCGGGACAGTTCAGCAGTTGTAGACATTGCGAAAGCGTAGCAGCACCAGAGGAACTTCGCCTCTCTGCAATTCAAACTCCCGCAAGCACATGCATCTGCGGCCCGTCAGGGCATCTGACGCAACTCGTCGCGAAGAATCGCCGCCAGTTCATAGTTCTCGGTATCCAATGCCCGCTGAAGCCGGTCCTCCAGTTCTGCTCGCTGAGAAGAAGGCAGCTTCGGCACCAACAGATCCCTCATCCCTCTGAGCAGGCTGACTTCGTTGCTCTGCTCGAAATGTTCCGGCGGGAGTATGTCCTCGAGTTCTTCAAGTCCCTGGTTGATCAGCTTGACCGCTGAACTAGGTTGACTGCTGGCGACGGCCAATTCCGCCTCTGCTCTGGTTCGCATCGTGATGACCTGTGGCCTGAATGGCTCCAACGCCAGACGGTCCTCATCCGTCGCCCCGTAGTGCTGACAGAGGTTGATGCAATCGAGATTGCGGCTGGCGTCCCGGACCACATCGCTGAAATGACCCAGATGGAACATGGCGACATAGCGATGGAAGTACTGGGCGGCTTCTTCACGAAGAAGACGGCAGTCATCCGCTGAAAGCACAAACCCACGGGCTGATCCATGCGCGGCCTGATATTGCTGAAGATCTTCCAGATGGGCGATCAGCCACGATTCTCGATCCCGAGGTCGCTGCCCATCTGGCCGGCCCACGATCTCCATCTGGAGGATGCCCAGATCAATCCTGATCTGAAGGACCTGACGGCCATCCTGAGCTTCCACCATGCGGACCAGAAAGCGGCCCGGCTCGTGCGGCCAGTCGCTCATCACACTTGTCAGATCTTTATTCGACACTTCTGACGCCTATTCCACGTTCCACGGCCTGTCTCTGCTGGTGGCGAACAAGGTTGGTCTGTACGGCCTGGGGGGGTCAATGTACCCCTGACAGCCTTATTGGCCTGTAAATAGCTGTTGATCCCTTGCTTGAGGGTCAAGAAGCCCTGTTTGATCACCGATTCTAACGCTCGTCCGAGCTTGATGTTCGTTCAAGATTCACGTTGAGAAGACATGACGGTGCCTGAGGCCCCAGAAATTGCATCCTCAAATGAATTTTGCACGAATTGATGTTTGGGATGAAAGCTTCCGGGTCGTCCGGACGCAGTATTTGTGGGCCCGGCAAGGGTTTTCGAAGCAGACTGTTAAAGAACAGCATGCACCCACCGCTGGGAAAGTATCCGGGAATCATCCTCTTATGGCCTACCGCACTTCCGATCGCGATCTTGAGACCTACCTCAAGCAAATCAATCGCACGCCACTTCTGACTCCTGAGGAAGAGAAGGAGTTGGGGTGGCTTGTCATCAATGAAAATGACATGGAAGCCAAGGACCGGATGGTGCGAGCCAATCTGCGTCTCGTTGTTTCGATCAGCAAACACTACACCCGCAGGGGGCTGACCTTGCCGGATCTGATCGAAGAAGGAAACATCGGACTGATTCGAGCGGTTGAAGGCTTTGATCCAGCACAAGGGGCACGGTTCTCCACCTACGCCTCCTGGTGGATCAAGCAATCGATCAAGAGAACGCTGATCAATGCGATGCAGCCCATTCATATTCCGGCCTACATGGTCGAGCTGATCGGACGCTGGAAACGAACCAGTCAACAGCTTGAAGACGAGCTTGGACGAACACCGACACATCAGGAGATGTCCGTTGCCATGGATGTCCCCGTCAAGAAGATCGGAGTCATCGTTCGAGCCCTTCGTGCCTATCAATCATCGCCCAACGCGCCGACCGGCGAAGACGGGCAGGCCATGGACTTCGCCGACGTCGTGGAAGATCGACGGCACTCCCCGCCATTCGAGCAGGCCGAGAAGACCGAACAGGTCAAGGCCGTACTTTCCATGGTGGACGAACTGGAGCCACGTGAAGCACGGGTACTCAAGCTTCGATTCGGTCTTTCCGGACAGGCGCCACTGACCCTCAAGGAAATCGGTGTGATCGTCGGTCTGACCCGAGAGCGAGTGAGGCAGATCGAAGTCGAAACACTTCGTCGCATCAAGGCTCGATTGAATGATGATCGTCGGAACCTGTTCCGCCAACTGGCCAAGGGTGCCGATCTTCAGGAAGCCAAGAAGGCGTCCTAGTCTGCGACGGTTTCCGCATCCTTCAAGGAAGCAATGAGCAGTGCGAACTGTCCATCGAACGGCGGCCCGCCAAGCCTCGCATCCTGTTGCCTGAGACGATTCACTCTGGCCAGCACATCAGCTGGATCTCGACCGTTGTCCTTCATCAGTTGCAGCATTCGCAACTGCGAGGTCCAGAACCTGATCGGATTGGCCACTGGATCAGCCTTGCACAAGCGAGCATAGATCGTGATCAATTCGGCTTGATCCGAACCAGACAGCACGTGCATGCATTCCGCCTTGCAGAGCAACGCAGTGGCAAGGTCAGGACTTGATTTGAGAATGCCATTGACTGCCTTCAAGGCCTCGCCTGGCTCGCCTCCTCGGCGAATCGACTCAACAGCCAGCACAAGATCCGCCTCATCCAGATTTTCCTCGGCCAGCAATGACCTTCCGAGTGAGACACAGGCCATCGCCATGGCAGGATCCTCTACTGGATCCAATGGCAATGGCCACCCGATGGAACGCCCGGCAACAGGAAGTACTCCTCTTGCGATCTGCGGCATGAGATCTTCAGGCAGCGTTTCAATCACCGCACGTACGGCTCCTTCACGACCCGTACCAATCGAGGCCTCGAGTTTGGCGATCTCAATCGGAGCACGCATTTCTGGCTCGATGACGTCGAGATGCAAAGCAGAGAGTTGGTTCAGCGCCCTGACCGGGCTGTCTTCCATCAAGCTCATTCTGGCTTTGATCCATCCAATCGTGACATGAACTCGCGCCGCATCCGCAGGACTCTCCTCCGACAGAAGCATGAGTTCTCGATCCATCGATTCAATGCTGGCTGAAATTTCAGGAATGAACTGGGCCCGCTCCTCGGCAGAAAGACGATCCAGCCCCGCGTACATCATCATGGCCAATTGCCGAATGGCGAAGATTCGTTCAGGCGCATCAGCTTCGATGGATTCGTAATGATTGGTGGCTTCCTTGATCTGCCCAATGGCCTGGGCCCACTGCCCTGCCTGAAGTAGCCATTTGTTCAGATTCGGATGGTCCTGAAAATTCGTAAGCAGGTTGTTGACTGCTGCCGTTCGCCGAGCCAACAGCGACTGTTCCTCGGGGCGATCCATGACTACCTTGGAAGCAAGATCCGCAGCCATTTCAGCGGCGTACTGCCCTTCTTGACGAGTGCCTGCCAGCTGTGACCACTCGATGGCGTAATCGATCGCCGCTTCACGATCACCTGAATTCAACGACGCAATGGCCAGTACGGACAGAACTCTGGGGCGTTGGCGAGGCACCAGCCCTGGCCTGGCCAGCAATGATTCCAGCATGTCGCGTGCCTGCTGTGCGGTATCAGGTGATTGGGCCAGCGGGAACGCGAATGCGACCCCCACTGAAGAAGGGAGGTGATCCGCCATTGGATCCGCGAAGTCAAGCCTTCCCAACCTCTGTTCAATCATCAGATCCAACAGATGCTGCTGCTGGTCAACAACAATCCCCCCGGTTTCAGGCTGCAGAAGAAGAAATGCCTCAACGGCAGTGAATTCAAGATCCTTTCGCTGTTCCTCGGCCTGCACCTGGTCATTGACTTTCGCAGCAACTTCCTTGGAAGCCTTGATCCAGTACTGAGCTGCCATCTCGATCAACAGCAGACGCTCGAATGGGTCGTTGCTTGTTGCTGCTGAAATCTGAGCATCGCCTCCTGCAGCAACCGAACCAGACTCCTTGAATCGCAGATCTACCAATCCAGCTCTCGCTCCAAGAAGATCCAGCTGCCCTGCACTGGTTGAACGACGTACACCTTCCAACTCGGATCGAGCAAGATCAAGCTCCCCAATCGCCAACTGCGCCAAACCCAGCTGACGTGAGATCGTGGCTCGGGATACACCTCGAAGATTTGGCCGGGCCTTTCCCATCAGACCAATGGCTTCGCGGTAGGTGACGTCGGGGTCCTCCGCAAGACCACGGGCTGCCGCAAGCCCAAGTGCCCAACCACGAAGCCTGGGCCATTGCGTGTCGGCAAGTGACTCAAGACGATCACGTCGACTTGAATTCGGTGCTGCTTCAGCCAACGCTTGAGGCAGTTCCGCTTCAATGGTCGCAGTCTGATCCAGCGCTTCTCGTATGAGGGCATCCATCAGATCACGTTGTTCCGCTGCAGAGAGGCCATGCCTCACGAGCAATTCAACAGCATTGATCTGCAGACCCTCCAGCGCATCCTCGGCCTGTGCCGTCCTCCAGAACAAGACCTCAGGGTCAACCGGATTGGAAGCAATCAGAATCCGACGATCGGCCAGTACCTGATTGAGAATCTCAGGGAGCAGCTCAGGCGATGTCTCCATCGAACGAAGTTGTTGGCGCAACTGGGCAACTGCTGCAGCCTGATCCTGTGCCTGCACGGATGGCATCAACATCAGAATCAGGACACCGACCAATACACCATGGAATCTTGCGGTCATCGAACTCAACTTCTCCACTCCAGAGATCAAGGCAGCAATTCAAGTGATACGGCATCGTATCCCGCCCCGACCACGGCGTTGAAGACTCCCACCACATTTCGCCAGCTGCACCCGGAGGCCGCCACCACGATGATGGGGTGACGACTGGTAAACAGCCCATTGGATGTGGACAGAGGCCCTTCCATACGGTTTTCTTTGAGCCAATCGCCCAGTGATTCCGCATCCTTCATGAAGGGCCAGTTTCCATCGAGTTGAAGCTCGTAGCCACCGCCGCCTGATCGAACCAGCATGCGATCCACCAGCGGCTCTTCAGCCAGATCGAACAATTCCGCATGAGCTTCCTGTTGACGCTGTGGAAGATCCAGTCGGAACACCTCCTCGCCGGGACGGAAATCCGTTGCGACCATGAAGTAGATCAACAACAGAAAAACCACATCGATCATGGCGGCAAGATTGACACCGATGCGGGAACCCGTGTGTGGCAAGGCATGCCTTCTGTTCATCGATCACCGTCCACCGTCAATCGAACCCGTGCAGCTGGCAAAGGTGTTGCCGCTGTCGATGCCGCAAACCGGGCCGCTTCCATCACTGGAGCAACCCATCCCCATGCCGTGGATTGATCCGCACGGATGTTCACGAACAATTCGGGCGTTCGACTCATTCGGCTCCGCAGATGCTCGATCAGGTCAAGTTGGCCCGATTCATCAGGCATGAACAACAAACCATCAACCTGATAACCAAGGCTTGTTCCATCCGGACCGGGCATGACATTCACCACCGCTCGAGGACCTTCCCCGGGTTGATGTGCTGCAGAAGGACTGGGCGAAGGCAAGTCCATGACGAGCCGATCCTGGTCCACGATCTGTGAAACAGCAACGAAGAACACCACCAGAAGAAAGACGACGTCAATCATCGGTGTCAGGCTCGCCTGCGCACGAGCCGGGCCACGTTGATGAATGATGCTCATCAATCAGAACCCGATTCCGCAGGACGAAATCTTGAGATCAGCTGTTCGGCTTCAGCAGTGGCTTCAAGCGTCAGCTCATCAATTCGATTGCGAATCAACGCATAGCCAGCCAATGCCGGTATCGCGACAACCAATCCCCAGAAGGTCGTGGTCAAGGCCGTACCGATGCCACCGGCGAGCATGACTGGATCCGCTGAACCTCCACTGGCCACAATGGCGCCGAAGGCGAGAATCATCCCATAGACCGTTCCAAACAGCCCGATCATCGGGCTGACCTGACCCAGAACATTCAGCAACTCGATTCGACGAAATCGAATCGTGGTTTCCTCCATCGATGACTGTTCAAGGCCACGGATCATCGCGTCGTATCCGTTTCCAGCCTGCTGCAATGAACTGGAAAGCACTCGACTGAAATAGCTGTCGTCGGCATTTGCTGCAGATATCGCATCTTCATAACGACCGTCACGAAGATGACGACCTACCTTTTTCGCAATCGTCTCCGGCATGATCGTTTCACGTCGATTGGCAACGGCCATCGATACGATCAATCCGATGCCGAAGACCGACAAGGCAAGCAACAGCCAGATCACGGCGCTGCCCAGCACCTCGAGCCCTCCATCAGCACGACGTGCAATGAAGAAGGCATCAGCAAAGGTCTGTTCAACTGGCGCCGCTGATGCTGAAGAAGTTGCAAGCACGATGCCCGACACCATCGCCAGGCCGCCAGTCAATGATCCTGTTCTCATCATCAAGGATCTCCTTTCGGATGGTCCATCAGTTCAGTTCGAGACATGCCGGTCCAGCCATCAGGGCCTCCATGTCGTTCAGCAATCCTCTGCATGAGGATTCCCGGATTGATCTCATCATCGCCGATCTGGATGCATTGAACACGGGTCCATCTCAGGCCTGATACCGGATCAGCAATCGGATTGAGCTGATCCAGTCGTTTGATCATGGCGTCATGGTCTCCGACGGAACCTCCCGCACCATCGAGCCCTTCACTCAGAAGGAAGATGACGTCCGGCTCAAGAGACAGGGCTGCCTCCATCGCCGCCAGAGGATTCGAGTTGCCGCCGGGAATCAGATTCGACCCTTGCTGCGTCCAACCCAGCGTCTCCTTGATTGAACGAGGGCTGACCCGCTGCAACCTGTTCGCCGGGGGGACTCCAATCGCCTTGCCTCCCTGAAAGAAGAAGACGGCATAACGTTGCGTGCGATCAAGACGATTCAAGGACTGGCTCAACGCCTCGAGTACCAGCGGCAACCAGGTGGTCATGCTTCCACTGGCATCAATGACATAGACGATCGAACGTGCGTTGGTCATCTTCGACCCGGCAAAGCTTGCGCCGGACTCAATAGATGGCCTGTTGGCTACTGATGACGCATTGAGCACGAGTTGCGTCAGATCTACCGGAGCATCCAACTGGAACTCCACGGGTTCTGGCGGCTCGACGATCTCCGGCGGCAGATCATCAACTGGTTGCGGCTCGATGTCAGGTAATTCATCCACAGGAAGGAATACCTGTGCCCTGAAGTCAGCGACGATGGGACGAGGGGGAGGTCTGTCGTCAGTCTGGATGACAGACCAGGTGACCAGCAATGCAGTCACAACCAGTCCAACATGCAACACGACGGAAGCAAGCCAGGGGATGATTCGACGACGGTCGCCTCCGCGACGCTGCTTCAATGACGAGGGCCTCCTGCCCATCCCGTCCCTTCCATCCTGTGACTCAGGATCCGGATGCTGGCGGTTGAGCTGCCACCTTCACCCGTTCTCCAAAGACCAGCTTGTCCAAGGCCAATACACCTGAACCAGTCAACGCCAGACCGAACGCCAGAACGAATCCCGCAAGCTGGAAGTACATCTCATGGAATTGAGCTGGCTCACCTCTCCAGTCAAATGGATTCATGCTGAACATCTCATTGGCCCGCACACTGCTGAAGGCAAAGGTGGCGCCGAGCAGGCAAGCGAGGAGAAATCCCCACAGGCGAGTGAACAAACCAAGCAGAACCAGTGCGCCGGCAATCATCTGGAAGACCACGATGCCCCAAGCCAATGGCACGAGACCGCTCTTGACGCCCCAGTCACTTAGATCCATGGCAATGCGATAGACAGCAGGCCTCGCATTGCTGCTTGCCGCAGCTGCCCTTGGGGTTTCAGGGTCATCGGACAGATCAGCATCCGTACCCTCCTCCCATGCCACTTGATTCACCTGAACCGGAGCTGAGGCAGACGATTTCATCGCATCGATCCGAGTCAGTTCGGCATCTGAAAAATCCACCTGAGCGAAGCAGTGATACCAACCGGCAAATAGAAAGGCCGTACCAAGGACGATTCGACTCAGAAGTGGAAGGAATGATGATCCGGCGGACTGGCTGAAGCTCATGAAATCTGCTCCTGACAAGATCCGGGCCTTGATCCCGGGCTTCATGACACGAAAGAGGTACCATTTGACATCATCGACCCAGAAGCCCGTGAGGCTTCACAGGTATCGTGATACACCGTGCGGGTGTGGCGGAACTGGCAGACGCGCTGGATTTAGGTTCCAGTGGGGCAACCCGTGGAGGTTCGAATCCTCTCACCCGTATTTTCAGCCTGCAAGGGGCCTGCAACCAGGCCCTGCTGCTCCCGCGACCCCCGAGCTGGGACTGGCTATCCGGCGCAACACTGCTCCAGACGCTACTCTCCCACTTCCGATGACACGGAATAATCAATCAGATTGGTCCATCAATTCCTGGCGAGAACGCCCGGCCCTGCATCAACCTGAATATCCGGACAAGGAAGCCCTTCGCGAAGCCGCGACTGAACTGGCTGCGTTTCCGCCGCTTGTGACCTCATGGGAAGTCGAGCGACTCAAGAGTCGTCTGGGCGAGGCCGCAGAAGGCAAGAGATTTCTCCTTCAAGGTGGCGATTGCGCCGAGCAGTTTCAGGGGTGTGATTCAGAAGTCATCACCGCCAAGCTGAAGATCCTTCTTCAGATGTCACTGGTACTCGTTCAGGGCACCAGATTGCCGGTCATCAGGGTTGGTCGCCTCGGCGGCCAGTACGCCAAGCCCAGGTCATCCGCGACCGAGACACGCGATGGCGTCGAACTGCCTTCCTACTTCGGCGACATCGTGAATCGCCCTGCCTTTGATGAAGCATCACGCCATCCCGACCCCTGGCGACTGCTTCGCGGGTATGAACGGTCCGCGTTGACCATGAATTTCCTGCGAGCGCTGGTCAGTGGTGGATTTGCGGATCTTCACCACCCGGAATACTGGGATCTTGCCTGGGTCGAACATTCACCCCGAGCTGCTGAATATCAGGAAATGGTGATGCAGCTTTCCGATGCGGTGCAATTCATGGAAACGCTGACCGGGATCTCGGTCGGCGATCTTTCAAGAGTCGATTTCTTCACCAGCCATGAAGGACTGCTGCTGGAGTATGAATCAGCATTGACTCGATCCGTGCCTCGTCGAGACGGCTGGTACAACCTTTCAACACACTTCCCGTGGATCGGCATGCGGACCGCTGCTCCAGATGGCGCACACATCGAGTTCTTCAGTGGCATCCGAAACCCGATCGGCGTGAAGATCGGGCCAAGCCTCGAACCACATGAGATCCGCAGCTTCATCGAACCACTCATCGACCGCCTGCATCCAGACAATGAACCTGGCAGACTCACTCTGATCCATCGATATGGCGCCGCGAAGGTCGCCGACCATCTACCAGCCTTGATTGAGGCGGTTCGAGCAACTGGGCGACAGGTCCTCTTCGTCTGTGATCCGATGCATGGCAATACCCGGACCACGGATGCCGGCATCAAGACTCGACGGTTCGACGACATTCTGCTGGAGCTTGAACAATCGATCGAGATCCATCGGAACAGTGATTCGCACCTTGGTGGCGTTCACTTCGAGCTGACGGGTGAGAATGTCACGGAATGCACCGGTGGCGCCAGAGGGTTGACCGATGACGATCTAGGTCAGGGATATCGCTCACTCGTTGATCCAAGACTCAATTATGAGCAGGCACTCGAAATGGCGTTGCTGATCGCCAAACGCATCGGCAATCACGCCTAGACGCTGTCCAGTCCGCAACTAGAACCATTCCTTTCGACCAACCATGTAGGTGTCGTAGAACTCCTGCTCCGACTTGGTGAGATAGAGAATGCCTTCGATCAAACCAATGACGCTCATCACGAATGCACAGGTGCCCAGAGTCAAGACGGAGACCAGAAGCATGATCAAGCCGGTGCTGGTGTACCCAAGAATGAACTTGTGAATACCCAATGCCCCCATGATGATGCCGAAGATTCCGCACAACAGCTTCTTCTGTTGAACTTCCTCTTGAATGAACGGAATGATCTGCAGTGGCTCGGAATCAAGCTGAGCTTCGGAATCCAAAGGACTCATGGGTTCAAGTGGTTGATGCTCATTCATGGCGTATGGACCTTGTCGACAAACATGTGCTGGACTCAACTGCTCCTCGATGGCAGCAAGATGCTAGCACGCCATGTTCCGTGGATGAACTCGATGAGGACAAGCGGGTCTGAGAACATCTCCAACCGATGTTGCGTACCAAACGCCTGATTTCAAAGCTGAATTCGACTGCCAGCTGACACGACGAGACGGATGCAGGACAACCAGAATCAGCATCGCCAGACCACCAGTGGCTGGTTCATCCAGCAGTGATGACATCCAAGAGGCCTTGGATGCCGCAGGTCGACCCTCCTCCATGAGGAGTCTGCAGCATTGAGCGAGACAACAGATGAATCCTGCGGATACACTGCGTCCCCATGAGCGCTTCAGTCGTGATTTCAGGCATCGGACCCGTCTCTGCATTGGGACTCGGAATCGAGCCAACCTGGGATGCAATGACCCAGGGCCGAACCGGCCTCAGCCCCATCACAGGGTTTGATGCCACGGGGTTTCCATGCACGATCGCAGGTGAAGTCGACAACGAAACCTTCTCGATTCGCAAACTCGTCCCGAAGTCCTATCGCAAGGCCACCAAGGTCATGTGTCGCGACATCGAACTCGCCATCGGCGCAGCTGCTGCCGCGGTCGAAGATGCCGGCCTGATCACTGCTGCTGATGCAGAAGGTCGTGAACCGACCATTGATCCAACCAGAATGGGATGTCATATCGGCGCTGGATTGATCTGCTCCGATGTCAATGAACTTGCCGCAGCCCTCTGGCCCAGCCGAGGAGAAGATGGAAACTTCGATCTCCACCACTGGGGCGAACAGGGCATGGAGAACCTGACACCACTCTGGTTGCTGAAGTATCTCCCGAACATGCTGGCCTGCCACGTGACCATCGTTCATGAATGTCGTGGTCCGAGCAATACGATCACCTGCTGCGAATCGAGCAGTGCGCTTTCACTCGGCGAGTCGCTTCGCGTGATTGAACGAGGTGACGCCGACGCCTGCCTGACCGGCGGAGCTGAAAGCCGGCTCAATCCCATGGCCTTCTATCGACAATGGTGCTCGAACAGGCTCATCGGAACCACGGCTGATGATGATCCGGGTTCACTGGTACGACCGTTCGCCTCGGATGCCCAAGGCACGTTGCTTGGCGAAGGTGGAGGCATCCTCGTTCTTGAATCCGCTGAATCGGTTGCCAATCGCAATGGCAATGTCCGAGCCACGGTCGAAGCCTTTGCCTGCACCCAGACCTGCGACGACAACGAATTCGGCGCCTCGCCGATGTCCATCGGGGACGCCATGGATTTCGCCATGCAGTCGGCTGGATGCACCCCGGACGATCTTGACGCGATCATTCCTCTGGGAAGTGGAATTCCAGCCATCGATGCAGCAGAACGTGAGGCCATGCAGAACATCCTCGGCGATCGAGCAGGTTCGATCCCGATCATCTGCACCATTCCCTATACCGGCAACTGCACGGCAGGCAACGGGGCGATCGGACTCTGTGTCGCCGCGGCGGCACTGAGCAAGCAGCAACTTCCGGCTCGACTCAACGGGGGATCGCCCGATGGCCTTCAGGCGGGAACAGCCCCTGCGACCGATGCCTCGCTGAATCGCATCATGGTGACCAGCGCCAGTCAGGGTGGTCAGAACACCGCCGTCATTCTGGGGAGGGCGGGCACATGAGTGGACGAATCGTCATCACCGGCGGCGGATGGATTACGCCACTTGGCCATGATCTTGAATCGGTCTGGAAGCGACTGGTGGCCGGAGAAACGGCCGTCGACACGATTCGTCGTTTCGATGCCTCGACGTTCCCGACACAGTTCGCTTCACAGATCAAGGATTACGACTGGCGGGACTATGTCGATGACGCTTCGATTCACGGCAATCCCGGCAAGCACACCTCGTTCGCGCTGGGCGCCGCGCGTCAGGCCTGGGAGATGGCTGGACTGGGCGACTTCACGGATCTGGATCGTCGACGCGTCGGACTGTATCTCGGCGCCGGAGAAGGTGTCCTTAACTTCGACTCGTATCAGAAGACTTCGCTGGCTGGATGGGATCAGGAAAAACGCACCGTCCTTGGACAGGAGTGGATCGATGCCGCTCGTGAACACATCGACGGCGCCGATGAACTGGCCCAGGAACCGAACATGCCGGTGTGCCACATCGCTCGCGAGTTCGGACTGCGTGGCCCGTCGTTCAACTGCCTGACGGCCTGCGCCGCCAGCACACAGGCGATCGGGGAAGCCTGGACGATTCTTCGTCGTGGTGATGCCGATGTGATGGTCAGTGGCGGAACCCACACCATGCTTCATGTGCTTGGACTCACCGGCTTCAATCGCCTGACCGCGCTCTCGACACGCAATGACGACTTCATGCACGCTTCCCGCCCCTTCAGCCGATCTCGCGATGGCTTCGTCATGGGCGAAGGCTCCGGAATCGTCATTCTGGAAACGCTCGAACATGCCCAAGCCCGCGGCGCGAACATTCTGGCCGAGATCATCGGCTACGGAAGCAGTGCCGATGCCTATCGCATCACTGACATCCATCCGGAAGGACGAGGACCCGCCGCGGCCATGGAACTGGCGCTGCATCGTGCCGGTATCGATCCGCATGACCAAGGCGATCCTGCACCGGTGCAGTACATCTCGGCACATGGAACCAGCACCAAGGAAAATGATTCGATCGAAACACTCGCAGTCAAACGCGTATTCGGCGACAACGCGCCACGTATCCCCATGACCAGCATCAAATCGATGATGGGACATCTGATCGCAGCCGCTGGTGCGGTCGAATGCATCGCCGCCCTGCTCACGATGCGGGACGGCATCATTCCTCCGACGATCAATCTCACCGAACCGGACCCTGCACTTGATCTTGACTATGTTCCAAATGAAGCACGTCACACACCGGTCACGACCTGCCTGAGCAACTCGTTCGGCTTCGGTGGACAGAACGATACGCTTGTTCTTCATCGACCGGATTTCTGATTCAAGCGAAGGAGTCCTTCGACTTCTTCTTCCCTTCTCAACATGAGTCTTCGTGTCATCAACGACATCCCGGAACTGGCTGACGTCCAGGGTCTGACCTTCGTTCCGACGATGGGCGCCCTGCATGACGGACATCTGTCTCTGGTTCGCGCCGGTCTCGAGTACGGCGAACCGGTCGTCATGAGCATCTATGTGAATCCGACACAGTTCGCGCCGGGTGAAGATTTCGAAACCTATCCGAGACCGGTCGAAGTCGATCTTGAGAAAGCAGAAGCCGCCGGCGCTTCGATCGTCTTCCTTCCGGATCACGAGGTGATGTATCCCAAGGAAGACCTGCCGGTCTGTCCCCCACTTCCTGCGATTGCCACTGAACCGAAACTTGAAGACTGTTTCCGTCCGCACTTCTTTACCGGTGTCTGCACCGTGGTGGCAAGACTGCTTGATCTGGTCCAACCGGGTCGCATGATCATGGGCGAAAAGGATTATCAGCAGTTGCGTGTCTTGCAGGAGATGGTGGCCGCCGATCGGAATCGATGGCCGGAGGTTCAGGTGCTCGGCAGCCCCACGATTCGTGAACCTGACGGCCTGGCGATGAGCAGTCGCAACGCGTATCTCGCAGAGCGCGATCGCGAACGTGCGCTGGGTCTGGTTCGTGCCATCGAAGCTGCTCGATCGCAGGACGATGCAGGCTCAGCTGAAGCACGCATGTGTCAGGTACTCGAGGATCATGATCTTCGCGTCGACTACGCCGTAGTCCGCGATGCGGACTCACTCCTGCCGGTCACCGGATCTCCCTCGAACCATCGTGCCTTGATCGCCGCTCATCTGGATGCAGTTCGCCTGATTGACAATCAGGCGTTGTGATCCAACTCAACTGGACTCGAACAGCCCCTTGTTCGCGACAGCCCAGTCCTCCACCGACCATGCCTTGCGGCCCATGATCTCTTCATAGGTGTCGGTGACCAGTTTCGCCTTGCCGTTTCTGATCTGTCGGAAATGACACAGCACCTGAAGTTCGAGATCCTCGGCAGGGAATCCCGCTTCGATCGCACCCTGTGCGAATTCCTCTTCGGTCAGGTCGACATATTCGATCGTCTCACCCCATGCGGAAGACAACTGCTCCGCGATCTGTGCGTAGGTGACGGCTTCCGGCCCGGTGATCTGAAGATTCCTCGCCTGGAAACGATCGACTGGTTCCTGCAGAACCGTGGCGGCAATCTCCGCACAATTCACCGCGGACACGATCCCCATCGGTCCTTCTCCAGCACAGGCATAGAGTTGTTTTTCCTGCTTGATGCTCGGCAACTGAGCCATGAGATGCGATTCAATTACCGTCTGAGGTGAAACAAGACACCAGGACAAACCGCTGGCTTTCAGTGCATCAATGGCCATCCAATGCTGGACATCAAGTGGATCACCTTCATGCTCGACTGAACCATAGAGCTTGACCACCTGTTTGAGATTCGCCTGTCTGGCACATTCGATCGCCGCACATTCCCGCGCACCAAGATCTGCGTGCATGGGACTAAGCAGGAACATTCGATCCACCTGCGCGAGCAATGGCTCAAGGGAATCAGGATCATCCATGTCTCCAACGACACCTGTGACAGACCCCGAGGTCAGCGACTCCGCTCGCTCCTGACTGCGTGTCATCGCCATGACGGGGACTTCCGCCTTGCAGAGCAGCTCCGTGATCAACGTACCGAACATCCCCGTTGCACCGGTTACCAGTACCGACATCGCCAAACCTCCTGCCTGAAGCCCTTGAATCGATCTCCCCGGTCACCGGACCGCTTCGCTTATACAATGCTCGATCAGCCTTGAAACGTACTCCGGGAGAAGACCATGATAACCGCCACCAATGAAATGACTTCCTTCAATCCCGCCACCGGCGAGCCGGTCGGCACGGTTCCGGTCACGCCGGTCGAAGAGATCGACGAGATCGTTGCACGATCACGAACAGCGCAGGAAGCCTGGGCGGCACGCACACTTGCCGATCGCGTGGAGATTCTTCGAAAGGCCGTTCCGCTCATGAAGGAACGACAGGAGCTCATGGCCGAGCAGCTCACGGCCGAGATGGGCAAGCCGCTGAAGGAAGCCAATGGTGAAATCGGCTACGGCATCTCCGGCTATGAAGACGAACTCAAGGAGATCGCGGAAGCACTCGAGCCCGATCGACATGAGGATGACAACACCACCTCGACGCTCTTCTACGATCCACTCGGCGTCTGCGCCGCCATCACACCCTGGAACTTTCCGTTTCTCATGCCAATGCAGGTAGTCATCCCCGCGCTGGTCGCCGGCAACACCGTCGTCATGAAACCATCCGAGGAGACACCGTTGACCGGGCAGGCCTTCGCCGAGATCTTCATGGACATTCTTCCGACCGATGTGCTTCAGATCATTCATGGCAGTGATGATCAGGGCAAGGCACTGGTCAAGTCCGATGTGAATCTCATCGGATTCGTCGGATCACGCGCTGCAGGCCAGCACATCCTGTCCACCGCCGGCGCTGATCTCAAACGTGTCGTACTGGAACTCGGCGGCAAGGATCCGATGATCGTCCTGAAGAATGCGAACATCGATGATGCCGCCGACTTCGCGGTCCGGAACTCCTTCCGCAACTGCGGCCAGGTCTGCGTCAGCACCGAACGCATCTATGTCGAAGATGACATCGCCGACGACTTCGAGAAAGCCGTCCTTGAACGAACCGCAGCCCTGAAGGTCGGCGATGGTGCTCTTGAAGAAACCACCATCGGACCCATGATCAGTCGGGAACAAAAGGATCATGTCATCGCCCAGCTGGAACGGGCCAAGCAACAGGGCGCGACCGTCGCCTGTGGAGATACCCCGGCAGACGGCAACTTCGTCACCCCGACCGTGCTGACCGGACTGTCGCATGAGATGGAGATCATGCGGGATGAAACCTTCGGGCCGGTCGCCTGCATCGTCCGGGTGAAGGATGACAAGGAAGCCGTCAGCCTCGCCAATGACACTCCGTATGGCCTTGGTGCCGCCGTCTTCGGCGAGACCTCACGTGCCGCGGAGGTTGCCCGGCAACTTACCGCTGGCATGATCGGCATCAATCAAGGCTGTGGTGGAGCGACCGGCACGCCATGGGTCGGCGCCCAGCAGAGTGGTTATGGCTATCACAGTGGTCGTGATGGACATCGACAATTCACTCAGGTTCGTGTTCTGAGTCAACCCAGGTCCTAGACTGTCTGCATCATGTCCGCCCCGATCATCATCTTCGGGGGCAGCTTCGATCCGCCCACCATCGCACACCGCGTTCTACCCTTGAAGGCGGCGGAGATCATCGGCGCTCAACGCATCATCTACGTGCCGGCAGCCATCAGTCCGCACAAACTCGATACTCCGCCGACTGCTGCCGCGCATCGTCTGGCCATGCTTGAACTGGTTCTGCATGATGCCTCTTCCGTCTGCATTGATCAGATTGAACTTGATCGTGAAGGTCCCAGTTATTCCATCGATACGGTACGGACGCTGCGGAAACAGTTTGATTCGGATGTCCCGTTGAGACTGCTGATCGGAGACGATCAAGCCGTTGCCTTTCATCGATGGAAGGACTGGAAGGCGATCATTGAACTCGCTGAACCACTGGTTCTGCCACGACTGCATGAGTCAGCTGAAGCATTCTCAGCCGCACTGGAACAGGAACAGATCTGGAGTCCGGGACAGATTGACGACTGGTGTCGCTGGCGTCTGGACCTGCCGATCATGGAAGTCCAGGCCACGATCATCCGTCAGCGGCTGGAACGTGGCGAAGCGGTCGAGGAACTCGTGGATGCAGATGTTCTGCACTACATCCACACCAACCATCTCTACAACTGCACCGCCTGAGTCTGGGTCGGCAGTACCGGACAATCGCAGCCTTCGTCCCAGACCAACTCGCCGGAATCAAGATCCGCTTCCAGTCGATCCCTGAGGAAATCAACGGCCTTGACCGCCTGTTCATCCGTGGCACGTGCCAGAACAGGTGCGACGGCGGCCACCAGAAGGCAATGCCGGCCACGGCGGGTGGACTCATCCAGATCTCTGGAGGCCACCCAGAGGTCGACCCAGTGATCAACCGCCACGTCGACTGGCTCGAAGGTGAAGACAGCCGAGCTCTTGAGCATGGCCCGGCGGAATGAGGAGTCATCGGAGATCTCAAAGGTGCTGGCGGCAGAACCGATTCCACTGCCAAGAGTCAGAACCGCTGATCCAGCCAGAAGCAGGGCCAGGACCGCGTGAAGGGGTTTCATTCTGTGGAAGCCAAACATCATCACATCTCCAAACAGGGCTTGGCCGATAGGGCACAAGCGGACCACCAGCCTCCGTGGCTGGAAAACGCTCTCCTCACCTGATCTGCGACCGCTTCAGGGGCGATCTCACAGTCAGAAACAGCCTTTGTGATGAATTTCCTGCTTCTGCCCGTACAATCCACGTTTGCCCGCTCCGAGCCCCTTGATCCCTGAAACCCCCACTCACGGTCCCACAGGGCCATATTCCCCATGTCCAGCCTGATCCCACATCCCGGTTCAACCGCCAACCAGACCAACCCCGAGGTCAGGAAATTGGCCTTTGTGAGCCTTGGCTGCCCCAAAAACCTCGTGGACTCCGAGGCCATGCTGGGAACGCTGGTGGAAGCTGGATTTGAAGTCGTCCCCGAAGCTGAGCCTCACGATGCCATCGTGGTCAATACCTGTGGCTTTCTTGAGGCAAGCAAGGACGAATCGCTTTCCGTCATCAAGGAGGCGATTGAACGAAAGAAGGAAGGCGAGCTCAAACGTGTGGTCGTCGCCGGATGTCTGGTCCAACGACATCGAGCCAAGATGCTTGACTGGGCTCCTGGCATCGACGCCATGATCGGCGTCTTCGACCGTGACCATGTGATCGAGGCCGTCTCAGGTACACCGGAACGACCAGGTCTCGAAGAAGCTTCAGATGGACCGAAATACTGGATTGCCGGCAATGCCCTGCAGGCCGCTCGAGCCAGAGGCCTGGATACGACCAACCTCACGGTCCATGGCAAGGATGGCAAGGGCATCGGCTACTTCGAAGGCGATGGTGCCCGCCTGCGACTGACACCTCGACACTGGGCCTATCTGCGCATGAGTGAAGGCTGCAATCAACGATGCGCCTTCTGCACCATTCCATCCATCCGCGGCAAGATGCGCAGCAAACCGATGGAACACATTCTGTCGGAAGCCGGAGCCCTGCTGGCGGACGGGGCCTTCGAACTGAACATCATCGGTCAGGACACGAACAACTGGGGACGCGACATCGGTGATGATCGCGGACTCGTGGGTCTGCTGACTGAACTGAACAACACGGTGGCGCGTCATGGCAATGGCTGGGTACGCCTCATGTACGCGTATCCAACCAACTTCACGGATGAAATGATCGACACGATCGCATCACTTGATCACATCGCGAACTACATCGACATTCCCCTGCAGCACATGTCCGACAACATGCTGACGGCCATGCGTCGTGGACTGCTTCGCAAAGAGCAGGAGGATCTGATGTACCGGCTGCGGGAACGTATTCCGGGACTTGCGATCCGCACCACCTTCATCACGGGTTTCCCCGGCGAAACCGAAGATGATCATCAGCAACTCCTTGAATTCGTACGCGACTTCCAGTTCGACATGATGGGTGTCTTCAAGTACAGCCATGAAGATGGCACCGTCGCCGCCACGATGGAAGATGATCCGGACCTCCGGGTTCCTGAAGAAGTAAAGGAACGTCGCGAAGAGGAACTCATGCTCGCTCAGCAGGAGGTGGCCTGGGAGAACGCGGCTTATCTCGCGGAAGAAGACGCCGTCTTCGACGTCCTGATCGATGAACGTGATCATGAACGGGAAGTAACCGAAGATGAGGTCGCACTGCCCACCTATCAAGGCCGCTGCTACCACCAGGCGCCTGAAGTCGATTCCATCACGCTGGTCGCAAGCCAGCATGAACTGGCACCCGGTGAACTGGTTCGCTGTCGAATCGTCGGTTCTGCGGAATACGACCTGATTGCCAGACCAGTTGCTGATCTGGAACGATCAACCAGCCTTCCTGTGATCGGCTCCTCACCAGGAGGCTGTTCCATATGACCGAGCTGCTGACGATCCTCGATGGCCACAACGATACGTTGACCCGTGTCTTTCCTCCAAAGGATGAGACCACTCGATCACTGGTGAAACGCGATACTCAGGGCCATATCGATCTTCCTCGAGCGAGGGAAGGTGGCCTCGCCGGAGGCTTCTTCGCGGTCTTCATTCCCAGTGAGACCAAGAGTGAAGTACGCCCCATCACGGCCAATGACGGAACACAGATCGATGCCCTGTGCGCTGATCCAGTCAGCCGGGATATCGCTCGTGCTCAGACGGAAAGCGTTCTCCGTCGTACCGCCGAGATGTTCAATGAAGCCGATGGAGCCATTCGGCTGGTCCGGACCGTCGAGGACATCGAAGGTTGTCTGGCTGATGAGGTCGTCGCCTGCATCCTTCATTACGAAGGCGTCGAGATGCTCCGCGAGGATCTCTCGGATCTGGAATCGGACTATCAAAGAGGACTGCGATCACTTGGCCCCGTGTGGAGTCGATCCAACGCCTTCGCTCATGGCGTCCCTTTCGCCCATCCCTGCACTCCGGACATCGGACCGGGTCTGACGGATGCCGGCAAGGAACTGGTTCGTCGATGCAATGATCTGGGCATCATGCTGGATGTCTCCCATCTGAACTACCGCGGCTTCATGGATCTTGCTGAACTGACGACGGCCCCCGTCGTCGCGACGCATTGCGGTGTTCATGCGATCTGTGCTTCCTCACGCAATCTGCTTGATGATCAGTTGACGATCATCAAGGAGACGAACGGCATCGTCGGCGTGAACTTCCATGTCGAGTTCCTTCGACCTGATGGCCAGGAAAAAGCGGATGTGCCACTCACCGTGATCGCCGATCATCTCGACTACATGGTCGATCATATGGGGATCGAACATGTTGCGATGGGCAGCGACTTCGACGGCGCCACCATGCCGGATGAACTCGGCGACTGTGCCGGCCTGCCGCGACTGGTCGACGTCCTGCGCGATCGTGGCTGGTCCGAAGAGGACCTGCTGGCCATGGCGCACCGCAACTGGCTGCGGGTACTGGGTGACAGCTGGCGATAGGCGGCAAATGGCCTCCCTGCCCTGCTGCATCTGGAGTGCGGGCTGATACCGTTCTTTTGACTCTGAATTCAATGATTCCTTCTATAGGATGGAATGAGACCGGCTCATGAACATCTCATGCTCATGAGAATTCGCCCGCTGTATGAAATTCAGCCGCCAATACGGTCGTGGGTGAAAGTGATGCTAGATTTAACAGTGAGGTGAGTGTGAAACGTATTGCGAATTCGTGTCACACCAGATGTCCAAGGATTCAATGATGACAGCCTCTCCTTCAATTTTCGCTTCACTTCGGGCCCTGCCTGTTCTGTCGATGATGTTCTGCATGTTCATCACGGTGGCGGTACTGGCTGGCGATGACCTCGACTGCGACCCGGTCGAAGTGGCCGTGCCGTATGACGGGACGGATTCGACCGCTGTAGACATCGCCTTGAACGGTGATTCGCTCGCGATCCTTCAAGGCTACTCCGGAGCAGACGGCGTCTTCACGCATGAGGTTCTCTTCTACCAACGTTTAAATGGAGACTGGATCCCGGGAGAGGTACTTCCATACAGACACGACACCGCCACCGTGGTCTGGCCCAAGAAGTCGCTGGACATGTCATCCGATACGTTGATTGCCGGTATCGCCAACTACACCGACAGCGAAGCAGCACTGGTGACCATCTATGGCAAGACTGATGCGGGATGGCAGAATCTGGTGGACATCCACGGTGATGGAAACCGGTACTTCGGCGTCAGTGTCGCCATCACGGATGACTTTGCTGCCATCTCATCACCTGCAGGTGAAGATCCCGAAGATGACAACAAGGTGCTGATCTATCGGCGATATGGAACAACCTGGTCGCTGCAGCAGATTCTTCGCAAACCAGAGACTACCTGGTTCGGGACTGAGGTCGCCATCGATGGCTCATCCATGATGGTCAGCAGCATCGCTGGCGGAGTCTGGTTCTACGAGTTCATCGATGAATCCTGGATTGAAACCCAGTCCTTCGAGTCGGGACTTGACGACGCGCCGCTGGCCGGATCAGTCGATCTGACTGGTGATCTTGCGATCGCTGGCGGCTACTGGAGCAATGACCAGAACATTGCACAGATCTTCAGAAGAACAGATGGTGTCTGGGCACTTGAAGCGGCGCTGGAATCATTGTTTGAGCCGACCGATGACATCACCGGACTTGGAGGCAAGGTGAAGATCCAGGAAAATCTGGCGGTCGCCTCTTCCGGAAGACAGACTCAGACGGAATCCATCCGGCGAGTACATGTCTTTGAATTGAACGAGACGCAATGGGAGCAGATCTCCGTTGTTCAAAGCATCCATCCAAGCAAGGATGGATTCTACTACCCCGCTGAACTCTCACTTTCAGATCGACAGGTCGCCACTGGCTTCGTCCAGGGGCCGATGGGCGACGAGTTCGGCGTCGTGACGCTTCCGGTCCAACTTGATGGCGACTCCATCGACTGCGATACCAATGGCCGTTGCGATGCACTGGATCTGGCCGATGGCAACGGACAGGATTGTGACGGCAACGGGATTCTGGACCGCTGCGATATCGACAACGGCCTGTATCCGGATGTCGATCTCGATGGTGTGCCCGATGTCTGTGAATCCGATTGCGACGGCGATCTCGTTCCGGATGACTATGAACTGGAACAGGGTCAGGAACTCGACTGCAACAGCAACGGCATTCCCGACAGCTGTGATCTACAGTCAGGATCATCATCCGATGACAATGGTGATGGCGTACCTGATGAATGCGGGGCTGGCGTCGTCATCACCGTGGCGACCGATGGAACTGCGATGTTCACGGAGATCCAGTCCGCCATCGATGCCTCCTACCCGGGCGCCACGATTGAAGTCGGATCAGGCACCTACCAAGGCCCGGTCGTCTTCCCCGCTCACCCGCTCACGCTGATCTCCGTGAATGGGCCCGACCAGACCATCCTGATCGGTTCCAGCGGGCAGTACGCAATCCATATCGGCGAAGGACACGCCTCCGAAACCGTCCTTGATGGATTCACCGTGACGAATACTTCATCGCAACTCGGCGGCGGTCTTCTGATCTCACAATCAAGGCCACGAATTCACGATTGCCTCATCAAAGACAATCACGGTCTTCAAGGTGCTGGCCTTGGGATCCTGTCCGCTGCGCCCGTCATCGAGAACTGCAGGTTCCTGAACAACTTCGCCGAGCGTGGTGGTGGCATGAATGTTCTGGGAACACACGACAGCGGTGAAGCAGTCGTCGTCAGCAACTGCCTCTTCGAATCCAATCATTCCAATGGTTCAGATCAGACTTCCGGCAGCGGAGGCGGGCTGGCCATGACGAATGCACTGGCAGAGATCGCCAACTGTGAATTCAACGGCAATACCTCGGAGTTCACTGGCGGCGGATTGGTCGTCAACAACTCGAACGCCACGATCACAGGCAGCCGCTTCCTGCGGAATGTCGCCGACTTCCCTGGTGGTGCCGGTGCACGCATCACGGGCAATCTGTCCATTCAAGACAGTGAGTTCTGCCAGAATGCGCCAACCGATCTGCTGGGAACCTGGATCGATCTTGGCGGCAACAGCTTCAATGATGCGTGCGAATGCCCTGATGCCAATGGCGATGGCGAGATCGATGTCAATGACATTCTCATCATCATTGACGCTTGGGGCGATTGTGTCCCGGATCAGAAGTGCCCTGCTGATGTTGATGCTGACGGCTTCGTGAACGTGAATGATGTGCTTCTGGTCATCAGCGGCTGGGGTCTCTGCGAATAGATTCCGCCCTATACGCCCATGCCAACGCCCCTGAATGGGTCAAAAACACAGCTGACCCGCTTCACTGGACCTTTATCCGGGTTTTTTGGGCATGTCTCGCGCCGGAAGAGGTCGTAAACGTCTTTTTTGATCGCGTCGAGTGAACCAAAGAGTACGTTCCAAGTACCAATAGGAGGAGTGCCAAGATGATGCGGATGAGGACCTTTGAGGGAATCGGTACCTGCCTGGCCTGTACAGCGCTGAGCCTGACTGCCACTGCGGATACGACCGTCACCCTCATGGACCAGATCGGTGCCCAGGACGGCGCCAATGTCACCGCAAGCAACTCCTATACGAACCAACTCTTTGAAGCAGGGTTTGCCGTCTACGACGTGGCCGCGATCGATGATTTCGACAACAGCGATGGAGCAACCATCAAACAAGTCGAAGTCGTCATCACGGGGTGGAATGGCTACTCCGGCGTTGATGGAATCCAGGGTGTCCAGGTCAACTTCTATGATCACTACAGTGACGTAGCCGAGACCGGACTTCAAGGCTATGTCAGCCAGAACCTCATGGGCGTTCCCACCACCGATACCTATTGGGGTGGTGCGGGTCACTTGATCGTGGCTTCCTCAGAAGCCGGTTGGGAACTCCATGATGGCACCCAGTACGTCTCCATGATCCCCTTCAATGAATACGGCAACAATGGTCAGGTTGCCGTTCTGGGATCAAACCTCGGCAATGGTGTGGCCTGGCAGGCCAATCCCGGTTTCGGATTCGGCAACGGTCCGTACTGGCAGCTTGAAGCGAATCTGGCCTACCGAATAACCGGTACCGATGAGCCTGATGACATCGACTGTCCTGACACCAATGGCGACGGACGTGTGGATGTCAACGACATGCTGGCCGTTCTGGAATCATGGGGCGACTGCCCTGCTGAAGGTTCCTGCGATGGCGATGTGAACCGAGATGGTGTCGTCAATGTGAACGACACCCTGATGGTGATCGGACGATGGGGCAATTGCCAGTAGTTCGAGTCCAGATCACGGGCACGGTATGGCGTAGGCGGCGATCATCGTCAACAGATCGTCGATGTCAACCAGACCATTCTGGTTGAAGTCGGCCGGCGCATACTCGAGTCCGTAGTACCACAGCAGCAACAGAAGATCGTCGACATCAACCACATTGTCATCATTGGCGATGTCGGCTGGGCAGTCGTCCAGTTCTTCTACACAAGCCTCTTGAATCTCAATCCATTCAATCATTGCATCGGTTGGCATGCCAGTCGTGTCTGTGATTGAAAACTTGAGGTGGAACGAATCCGTAGGACCAATGCCCGGATAACCAGTCAAGTCCTGCGTGTAGTTTTCGTAGCAAGGCCAGTATTGGGGCGGATACGAACCACACTGAAATTCCACAAGCTCATTCCACACTTGTCCGCCATCTACCGAGTAATGAACTTCAAGAGGCTGTAGAACAGCGATGTTTGACTCCCAATAACCATAGTTGAATGAAAGCAACGGTGAATAGGTTTGCAGACGTATTGGCGGGCTGATTGCTTCTACGAAACCACCCAGAAACCTCTGGCAAGAACTTTGAGTATGAAGCCTGGTGTCATCCCAATCGCCATCCCAACAATAGTCATATGTCAATCTCCAGTTTCCTGACTCCGCTTTGTCCACGAAGCTCCAACCCAGATCGGATTGAAAATCGTCGTAATAAATTATCGAAGAAGGCGAAGGGGCGGTCAGTTCAATGGGATTGACGTCGCCATCGGGTGGCCCGAGATTCCAACCCGACAACGTGGATTCCGCTTTTGCATACATCTGAATCGTGGAACCGCATGGGATTGGAGGAAGCAGCGTGAAGAACTGCCCTGGCTCGGTGTACTGCAACAGAATGACTTCGATCGGCGAGCCATCGTCGATGCTGTATACGAGTCTGGGTGAAGACAGAATCAATTCCTCACCATCAGTATTGATGTTCACGATGACCGGCAGAGATGCATCTTCCGGGAAGGATTCAGGCAGTTCTTCAAAATGAATCAGGGTGCCTGACTGAGAGATCCCATCGGCCATCAGACTGTATAACTGGGATTCAGTTGAAACCGAGGTGCCGATCACGATGATGTTCCACTCACCTGGCGTCGGATCATCAACCAGAACCTGCTCGATCACATTGACATGATCAGAAGTGTTGCGTTGAGCCGCCGCATCCGGATTCGAAGAGTCAAGGGTCCACGGATAATGCAATGAGCCATCCGGAGCCTGCAGGATGAGGTCGAGATCATTGACAAGCCCACCGCCAGGCTGGTCATCCCAGGCCATCGTCACCTTGAGAGGTGGCATATCGCCACTTGTCGAGGGCACGGTGATTGGAATCACCTGTTGCTGAGATTGTGAGAGTGAATATTCTGACCAGTAACGCATGGCCATGGCACGTACGGCAGCTTCTGCATCCACAAGCCCCCAACCCATCTTGTAATCGGGACCGACATTACCGATATCAATGGCGGTATGGCACAGAACCATTCGAATGGTTGAAGGCAGTGGGCTGGCTTCATCGGCAACTGATGCTGCCACATGGGCCTGTTCCATCAAGGCGACGACGCCACTGACAATAGGTGCAGCCATCGATGTCCCTTGACGAACTTCATAGCCACCTCCCATTGCACAGGATCTGATTCCACCATCTCCACCCAATTGACTTCCAGAAGCCACCACATCGGGTTTGATACGGCCAGTATCGGTTGGGCCCCAACTGCTGAAGGAGGTCATCGTTGCCGTATCACTGTAGATCGCGCCTACCGAAATAATGTTCTTGGCTGCAGCCGGTGGGCCGATCGAACCAAACTCCTGCGTGCATCCATCGTACGCTCGCTCATTCCCTGCAGACCAGACGCTGACCACAGGTTGACCCAATGAACCGAGTACGATGTTGTCCAGCAAGGCCGATGTCACGCCATACCCCCCATACAAGGAACAGGGATAACCGTTCAAGGCCACATTGCTTCCCATGGATTGGTTGAAAACCGCTGGCTCACTTGTATTCAGGGTTGATTGGTATCTACTTTCCAGACCTCCTGGATCCGTGTAGAAAATGACCTCCAATCCACTGAAGTAAACGGTGCTGCTGTAAAGGGTTGCCTCAGGAGCAACACCTCTATAGGTGCCACCACCCTGAGATCCATCTCCAATCATCGTCCCGGCGACATGAGTGACATGGCCACCGGTTGAACCGGTTCCGATCTTGATGATTCGACTGCTCATGTCTGGATGAGTGACATCAGGATGAGCTGTTTCAATGATGGCAGCCTCAACGCCCCTTCCATTGAAACTCCATGGGTAGTCGTGCACCACATCAACCAGACTTGCGGCCCTCGCTCCATTGTTGGTCGGCGTCAATGGAGGGAGCGCAGGCTCGATCCAAGTGACAAGATCAGAGCGTGCCAGAGCCTCAAGCCCTTCACTTGGAATCTCGACCACAAGTGCCTTGAGTGTGTTGATTCTGCTGATGACCTGGCCTTCGACCGCCCCGATCAACTGCTCACCTGCTTTCCAGGAAGCGTCTTTGGACAGCACGACGTAGAGGGCCAAACCGGGCTCGCCAAGGATCGACTCGTTGGCTTCCAGCTCAAACCACTGGTCACCCTCGAGTGTGAGAAGCCTCGAATCAAGATGTGCGGCTTCGATCGAGACCGAAAGCGAGATGGCCACGACGAGTTCCATCAGGCAATACCACATGTGACGGCCCCTCCCAGAAGTCCTCATACCGATGAATAACTCTATCAACCAGAGGCTTCTAAACGCCTTAAAACCACGTGATTAACTGAATTTCATCCGATAAGACAGCTCATCCAAATGAGCTGGGCACGCGTTGCATCTTTCAGATGGCTTTTGGTCTCGATCAACCATCCAGATGCCAGTGGGCGAAGCATATTCAACCTTCCATAAAAAAGACTCCGGCCCGCCGGGGGAGACGGGCCGGAGCAACAAACTGATCAAAGATCAGCAGGTCTTATCACATGCAGTGCGAAGCGAACCTCGCACTCAGACTCACTGGCAGGTGCTGCCGTAAGCCGCGATCACACCGAGGAGGTCCTCGATATTGATGGAGCCATTGAGGTCGCCATCGTAGTCACAGGTGCCAAGAGCAGCCTGGAGCTCTGCGAGGTCAGCTGCGTCGGTCGTACCGTCGCCATTGACATCGGTGGTGCCACCACTGACAGGAACGTCATTTGGAGCGGTTGGAGCAGCGGTGCTGAAGCTACGAGCGATACGGGCATATGGATGCCAATCAGAGGCAACACTCATGAAGTTGCCATTGCCATTGGCCTGATAGCCATTGGCACCGGAAATGTTGTTGTTCTGTGCGCCACAATCAGAGAAGTTGATCAGTGGACGATCGCCAGCGACAGCGCCGTCAACCCAGGCCATACCACCAGCTGGGAAGCCGTTTGAGCCACCATAGGTGTTGGCGGTCTGGTTATCGGTGAAGTTGCAACGCATGAAGTTGCAGTAACCACCAGCTTCAGTTGCGCCAGTAGCATCCCAGTAGAAGGTGCCGAAACGGGAGGTGTTGGTGTCAAGGACGACACGACTCATGTTGACGCGGGTGTCTGCACCACTGGCCCAGACAGTGCCGTCTGAAGCCCATGCTGTGCAGTTGCTGATGGTGTAGTTGTCAAAGGTGGTTGTTCCACCAGTGAGTCGGACGATGCCGTCGCTACCTGCAGCACAGGGGTTCGGGCCACCGATGTTACCACCAGCGAACAGAGGCCTACCACCAGTGACGGTGATCACGTTGCAGGCAGGACCAGTTGTGCCGTCAGCGAGCTTCAGAGGATTACCAGTAGCAATCATGTCACTGAAGACACAGTCGACGAACTGAGTGGTGTTAGTAGCACCAGTGACGATGACACCACCGCCGAAGCCCTGAGCCGTGGAGATCGTGCAGTTCTGGAAGGTGCCCTGGGAATCAGTGGCGTAGATCGCAACGTTGTCGATTGAACGGCTGTTGATGTTGAAACCCATGCCGGTGATAGCGGGTGCACCAGCAGCTGGGGCGCTCAATGCGTAATTGCTGGAAGAGTTGCAGTTCAGTACTACTGTTGTGGTCTCCTGACCATTGCCAAGCTGCGTGAACTGACGGTAGGAACCAACGTAGCTGTTTCCTGATCCAGTCATGCGGATGGCATAACCGTTGGCATTGTTGAATCCCTCAGTAGGATTGACGAAAGTCACAAGGTCAGCAGGGCGGGTACCACCAGCTACTTCAACACAAGGAACAAGAGTGATGTCCTTGTTGTTGATGTGGATGCTTTCCACATACTCACCTGCGCCGACCATGATGATGTCACCATCGGAAGCGGCGTTGACCGCATCACCGATGTCGGGATACTGGGTGTTGTTACCAGCGAACCAGATCTGGGTGCCGTTGGTAGTCCAGACTGGATTGTTGGCAGGAACGCCGAGAGCCGTACCAGCCAGAGTCGTTGCAGCTGCTGCTGCGAACATGTTCGAAAGCTTCATTCTCGTTCTCCTCTCGTTGCACCTAGAAGTGCAATCGCTTTGAAACGGCCAGTTCATGGCAGACATTGACATGAAGACCAGCCACAAAACGGAGGGAACACGATTCCCCCCCACAAATCAGGAGCCATTGATACCGAGAGCAAGAATGAGAAACAAGAGTGAGATGCAAGTCGCAGATTGTTGTTGATACAGGATTTACGTTCATCGATTGAACAGCCAATGCATTCACCCCTGCCACATGTTTCGATTCGAACTGATGGTCACAATTGGATTTTTCATCACCCGAACATGGGTGAGATTCAAGAAGCAGAGGACACACAGCCTTGGTAGGAATGTTGATCCTGGTAAGCAGCGAAGCCTGCAGGTCTTTGGCGAGTTGCCGCAATCTGTGTATCAACTGATCAAAGACTGAGCTGAAAAACACGCAAACGATTTCTCAACAATGACTTAGGACAAAATTGGAAAATTTGTCCAATAATCCAATAAACCTGTGCTCAGAAGGGGCTTAGAAGCCAATCGCCCCAATGAGTCGTGAAACATCCCCTGCCTGCCTGGTCCAGATAATGGCATTCCAGTGGGGCCTGACAGGATCTGCTTGTCACCTTCTAGGAATAGCCAGCCGAGACCATTCAAAAAGAACACCGACCCGCCAGATGGCGGGTCGGTGCAGCAAACAGATCAAAGATCCGATGATCTTCAGTTGCCGTGCGAAGCGAACTTCGCACTCGGACTCACTGGCAAGTGCTGCCGTAAGCTGCAATTACACCGAGAAGGTCATCGATGTTGACGGAACCATCGAGATCACCGTCGTAGGTGCAGGTGCCAAGAGCAGCCTGCAACTCTGCGAGGTCAGCTGCGTCGGTCGTGCCGTCGCCGTTGACATCGGTGCCACCACTGACAGGAGCGTCATTGGGAGCGATTGGCGCGGTCATGTTGAATGGACGAGCGATTCGAGCATATGGATGCCACTCGGAGCAGACATCCATGTAGTTGACGTCGCCATTGGCCTGATAACCATCCATCATGGACTGGTTGTTGTCCTGTGCGCCACAATCAGAGTAATTGATCAGCGGACGGTCACCAGCGACAGCGCCGTCAACCCATGCGAGACCACCAGCTGGGAAGCCGTTTGAGCCACCATAGGTATTGGCGGTCTGATTACGCTCGAAGTTGCAACGCATGAAGTTGCAGTAACCACCTGCTTCAGTGGCACCACTGGCATCCCAGTAGAAGGTGCCGAAGCGGGAAGTGTTGTCGAGAATCTGACAACGACTCATGTTGACGCGTGTATCAGCACCACTGCACCAGATGGTGCCATTGGAAGCCCAGGCCAGGTTGTTGCTGATGGTGACATTGTCAAAGGTCGTGGTTCCACCTGTGCAACGAACGATGCCATCAGAACCTGCTGCATTCTGGGTCACACCGACTGTTCCGCCTGCGAAGAGTGATTCGCCACCCGTGACCGTGATGACGTTTACAGCGGGACCGGTCGTGCCGTCGGCAAGCTGCAGAGGATTGCCGGTAGCAATCATGTCATCAAAGTCGATATCGATGAACTGCGTCATGTTGGTGTCACCACTGGCGATCACGCCACCACCATAACCCTGGAAGGTTGAGATCCACATGTTGCTGAATGTGCCCTGTGCATCTGTTGCGTAGATGGCGACATTGTCGATCGAACGGCTTTCGATATCAAAGGTGCGAAGCGTATTGTTCGCGTAAGCAGCGATGCCCTGAAGCGGAACACCAGGAGCATTCATGGACCAGTCAGCCGCCACAGGCATGATGACCGTGCTGGTCTCCTGACCATTGGAGAGCTGCGTGAACTGACGGTACATGCCGACATAACTGTTGCCGGAGCCGCTCATGCGGATGGCATAACCATTGGCATTGTTGAAACCCTCGGTTGGATTCACAAAATCAACGTCATCGAATCCGGTGCTGGTGCGATAGCAGGGAACCACCGTGACGTCATTGTTGTTGATATGGAGGCTGGTAACGTATTCACCGGCGTTGATCATGATGATGTCGCCATCCGAGGCAGCATTGATCGCATCGTCGATGTCGGGATACTGGGTGTCATTACCAGCGAACCAGACCTGGGTGCCGTTGGCGATCCAGACTGGATTGTTGGCGGGAACGGCAAACGCCGTACCGGCCAGGGTCGTTGCAGCTGCTGCTGCGAACATATTCGAAAGCTTCATTCTCGTTCTCCTCTTGCTTGCACGGCTCGTGCAATCGCTTTGAACTTGTCAGCCCGCTACGCAGGCGGAACTGGACACAAAACGGAGGGACAACAAGCCCCCCCCATGAACGCGGACGACCTGACATCCGCATAAAAGTCGCTTGAAAATTCAACGTGAATCTCTGAGTTGCTCGATTGAGGCGTGATCATTGACACACACCTCCATACATCTGTATGAAGCCAAGCAGATCTTCAACATCAACTACCCCGTTGAAATCACTGTCATGGATGCAGGTGCCAAGATTCGTCATGAGCTCCTGCAAGTCGCTCGTGTCAACCAGACCGTCACCTGTGAGGTCGCCGGTCAACAGATCACCATCGATGTCCACACCAGGCACTACGCCGTTCAAACGCAGATCGTTGCCGATACGGAACATGGGGTAATACGGTGTCCACACGTCAAACTGGGTCCACCCGCCGGGCGGTGCCAGCATTTCCTGATTCTGGCGGAAACCGCAGTCTGAAAGCAGAATCCTGGGGGGCTGGTCTTCACAGTCATCGCACTCCACCCAGGCCACGGCGCCATGAATGACATCCGCGGTCTGACATCGGATGAAGTTGCATTGATAGAAGCCCAGATAGTCCGGACCGGCAATACCCGTCGATTCCCAGAAGACCGTTCCCTTCCACGAGGTCAGATCCTCGAACCGACACCTCGTGAACAACGGCATGCTCTGAATGCAAACGATGTTGCCTGGGCAAGCCGGAGCGAAGTTGTTGATGAACCGACAGTCTTCCCAATGTGTCGTACTACCGACGTCATAGATGACCCCGGTCGGACCTCCCGCAACGTTGTTCTCGAATGTGCAGTCGATGAACTTCGGGCTGCCGCCTTCGATCGTTGCCACCGTGACCGGTGGTCCCAACGTGCCATCTGCAAAGCGAAGTGGATTTCCAGTCGCAATGGACCACTCGAAATCACACTTGATGAACTCGATTGAGGAGTCATCGCCCACAACCGAAACACCACCACCGTAGCCCTGAGCGGTACTGAAGGCGCAGCTCTGGAATGTACCTCTGCCATTCTCGGAATAGACAGCGACGTTGTCGATTGAACGACTCTGAAACCTCATCGCCTGTCGAGCCAGCCGGGGGTCGGTCAATTGAAGCCGAGTGATCGTGCTCGGTCTTTGCGGCAACGCACCTGGAGCCGGATCGTATTCACCTGGTTGAACTTCGGTAATCCAGGTCTCGCCATTGGGCAATTCAACGATCTGACGTGGCTCGCCTACATAGGTGTTGGCACAATCCGACATGCTGATCGCATAGCCGTTGGCATTTTCGAATCCCTCGGTCGGATTGATGAACACCACATCCGCCCAGTGCCCGATGCCGCCGGGCAGAGGCGGCATACAGAACGGCCGCAGGGTGACATCGGTTGCGACCATCTGAATACTCATCACGTATTCACCTTCGGTCACGACCAGGATGTCTCCGTCACCACAGGCATCCAACGCTGATTGAATGTATGGATACTGAGTGTTGTTTCCGACGTACCAGATGTAGGTGCCGTAATCGGTTGGAACTGGATTGACAGGAGGTACCGCCCAGGCTGAGCCTGACAGGCAGATGGTCATCAACACGATGTTGATAGCCCTGGCAATCCCCATGTCTCAGTTCCCCCTTGGAAGCTGTTGGAACAACACGCCCCGCCTACGAATCACATGACCCAGCCTTGCAAAGGTGTAAATCTCTGCGAATAAATGGCTTACGAAGAGACAGTATTAACAGCTCTGAAATCAGGCTTCAAGACCCAAAAAACGTCTAAATACATGTGCCTAATAGACTTATGCAAATGTATCCGGTCGTACTTGCAAGTCTGTGCAAGTGATACCAATTGGTGTGAGCAGATCAAAGGCATCTCATCACCTGATTGAGCCTGACGATCTGGGTTTAAGAAGATCAAATGACTTGCACAGGATGGGTTATCCAGGAGGTCTGGTTAATTTAGGGAAGACAGGGGTCGTCTCAGCAGCCCTAAAAAATTATGGAATATAGTTCGCAAGCTACTGTTGATAAATTGTTTACAAACAGAGCCCGCAGCGGCGCTGCGGGCTCTGTTCGAAATGAAATCAACTTGCTGAGACACTCGTTGAGACTAGATACCAAGGAGGATCCAGGAACGAGATGAGGGGCGACCATCGCGCAACTGCCCCGATGGATTCATTCAGCATTTCGTGCTGAATGCACCCCCCCAATCCTCGAACGCGTCTGCTTGGCCAAGGTCACGCCTTGCCACTCTGGAGCACAACGATCAGAGGAGGTTCAAGGCTGGGTGGCAAGGGTCCAGTTTCGATCGAAACTGCCGGACTTATGCATCCCTGACTTGAATGATGCCCGATCCATGATCAGCCAATCCGGCAATTGAACCATGGGATCCGTGACGAACACATGCTGCGCCAGACGTCGGCCTACATCACCAGATGAACCTATTGCCCCAACAAGCCCTTTAGGATCACCGGGAAGAGGTTGCAGGAAGAAGACGGCCAGATCTTCTCCAGTTCTGACTTCGTCACCGATCAGCAGCTCACCCGTACCGATCTTGATGGGTGCATCAGGCAGATAGGTATTCCAGACCTTGTTCGTATCCTCGTTACCGTAGAGAACGACATTCATGCCCTCGAGCATCTCATCAGTAACGGCTGTATCAGCCACGACTCGACCAGGCCCATCAGCCTTGCTCCAGAAGAATTCCGAATCAAAGCGGGCATGGCCCCACAGCTCCCGATCAGACTCATCATCACCTGCCGTACCGTAGACCAGCAACAGAGGGCGGCTGAAGAGATGATCATGACCAGATCGAAGTCTGGTCTTCCCATTGACTTCACACGCCTCTGCGACTTCCCATCCGTCATCATTTCTGACCAGACAGAGTTCACCGGAGGCGGAGTCGACAGAGAGCAATTCATCATCGATATTGATGACAACGGAATCCTTGAACTGAAGCGCTTTATTGCGCAGCAGTACCTGGCGAACATTCTCCGTCGAGATCACCGCCTGACCATCGACCATAGATGCTCGCAATCGAGCAGGGTGTTCGTAACTCAACCTTTGATGAATGATCGCCCAGTGTTCAGGGTGTGCCGTGACACATTCATCCTGAATGACATCAATCGTATTGATGTCAGGACGCCCATCACCTTCTCGCAGCAGATAATCAAGCATGGTGGAGTCAGAAATGGTTCCCGCACCCCACCAGCGTTCTTTCTCAGGCACGATCTCGAGCGTTGTACGGCCACTGGCGGATTGGCGGAACCCATCGACGTGCGAAACGCCTGACTTGATCGTGGGGTCAAACTGACCATGGCGATACATGAGATCCACGTCGGACACATTGCCGATCATTGGCATCTCTTCCAGCTGCGGCATGTCGATGCCGATGCAACCGACTCCCGAGAATACGCCGGGCCTGTTCATCGCCAGATCCCAGGCATCAATGCCCGCATCAGCAAATCCATTGATAGCGACACGATCTTCATTGATCCCATGAAGGCTTCTGGCCAGTTCAAGTGCCTCGATGACATTGTTTCGCCCAAGTCCACTCTGCGCCAGACCTAGACGTCTCGTGTTTGGAACCAGAATGAGTTCTTCCGTCTCACGCTCCTTCTCAAAGGCGTAGGAGACATCGATGATCCCGGACTTCAGGAGAGTCGGCATGGCCACCAGCACTTCATGCTCATTATTGGGCCCATCACCCAGGGTCCACTCCGGCGCAAGAATCACGCACTGCTGAACCGTACCCAGATCGTCCACCCAGGTTCTCAGAAAGTGATCACCAATATTGCGTGAACTCACATTCATCACATAGGAGGCGAGCACCTCACCATCCGAGGCACGCTGAAGCTCCAGATCCACCGTATATGGAATGCCTGATCGTTTATGGGGTGGAGGACCGGCCAAACGGTACGGTACGCTGACGACGGAGTTGGCAGGCATGTATTCAACGTCGGTGTATTCCCACTCACCTGGCACGGCATCATCCGGATAGTCAGCCCAGTGGTTCAACGGCTCAAAACGAGTCTTCGTCGCAATGCGAAGATCACTCACAGGCTCCATGCCCTGATGTGAAATGAGCATCGAAGCGACCACATCAACTGGCTCGAGATGAACCAGCCACGGAAGCTTCTTGTCGTAGTGGCTGAATTCAAAGAGCGGCTTCTCCTGATCATGAGGCCTGACTCTGACGTAGACTTTTTCACTACTTGCCTGCACGAGAATCTCGTTGACACCGTCCTGCAGTTCAATGGGATAGGCCAGCGTCCCGCTTGAGTGTGGTTTGGCAGGACGCGGCAATCCGTTGACATAGAACTTGCTGTAACCATTGAGGTCGATGAGACCTGGACCAGCTGGCAGGTCTTCAACAGAGAAATACAGCCAACTACCCGGAGTCGTGCTGAATTCGTAGTCACGACCTTCAAGCGTGACCTCACTCCAGTTGGATTCCATACCACTACCGCAGTCGACCACCTCGCCAGGAGCTGGCATGCCCAGGCGTTGATCCACGAGCATCAACTCTATTTCCTTAGCAATGCAGTCTGAATGGGCCGGATTGGCAACGGGAAGGTGCAGGGCCTGTCGAAGCTTGAAGTCGCCAATTGGCTGCGCGGTTTGAACTGATTCAACTGCCAACGCCAAACCCGACGAAACTACGAACGTGAAAGCTCCACAGATCCAGCTTTTCACAGTGTTCATTTGGATACTGAAATGGGATGACAACATTATGCAAACTCCCCCTTGCCGCAAGACCATCCAGACTTCGGATCAAACTCAGATATTGACGGCTGATCTCAACACTTCACTGAATTCATTCATCTGCAGTGGCTTGCGAATGAAGTATTTCACTCCAATGGCCTCATACTGCTTCATTTCTTCACTACGGAACTTGTTCGCCAGCAACATGACTCTTGTGCCAGTTTCACCATTGGCGATTCGAACTGATCTGCAGACTGCAGCAACATCCAGATCTGGGAGACGAAGATTGATGACCAGCACTTCAGGCTCAAGTTTGGCGGTGAGGACTCCTGCCTCATAGGCATTCGTCGCAACATGCATCGAATACCCACCAATGGTCTGGGCAATACGTTCAATATCCTCAACGGTTTCCTGTTCATTCTCCACGAGCAACATGACCGTTTCACTTTCACCAAGGGCATCAAGTGGCATGTGATGACCCTTCATGAACCTGATCAGTTCCCCTCGAGGAATTCGACGCGTGCGACTGCCAGGGACTCTGTAACCACGGAGTCGACCTGAATCAAAACAGCGAATGATGGTCTGCTGTGAAAGATTGCACAGACGTGCTGCTTCACCTGTCGTGAACACCTGCTTGCCGGCACCGGTGGCTTTCGCCTCTACAGATGCAGACAAATTGGGTCCGGAACCATTCGAAAAACCCCCCTGCATGCCGTAGCCCCCCTCCATTACCTAGGTGATCTCAAAGTCAAAGCTTGCCCGTTGTAGCAAGCCACATCCAAGATGACGAGGTTAAAATCAGGCTTTTTGAGCCATAAACCTATTAATGACAATGGCTTCTGGTTAGGCCGCTCATCGAATGAGGCCTTCATTCCAGATGGAATCACAGGTGATGGAATACCTTCTTAAAGCTGGATTTCCGGCTTTATGTCACCTTCAGCGGTCTTTTTTGTGCCCTGTAACCGAGTTGCCCCAGGGGAACTCTGGCAATCTGGGAAGCTTGTGTAATCTGCGAAGGAAGGCCTTGGGAGGCTGTCTGCTGCAATTCTCTGCCATAAATAAAGTTACGAATCCTGGCGTTATCCACAAGTCATGCCCTATGGCCAACGGCCTGTGCTGGGAATCTACCCACGCGAGACCCTCTTCTGAGCAGGATTTCAAGATGCTGTCAAATGGTCATGCTCACCTGTCTGACTGATGCTCACTCCTGAGTTGGATCAACGGCAGATCACAAACGAGTCACCTACGGGAGACCTTCAGGCCACAAGTTGAGTTGTCACTCACCCTTCCAATTCATCCAACCAGATGTCAGCACCTATAATCATGTACCTCCCGCGGCTTCCTGTGGTCCGCCGGACCGCCACAATGCCCATTCGCAACTTTTCCATCATCGCCCACATTGATCACGGCAAGAGCACCCTTGCCGATCGGCTGCTGCAGGCCACCCGCGCTGTCAGTGATCGCGAGCGAAGAGACCAGATGCTCGACTCGATGGATCTTGAACGGGAACGTGGGATCACCATCAAGGCTTCCGCCGTCACGGTTGAACATGAGTGTGATGGTGAAGTCTTCCAGTTGAATTTCATTGATACCCCCGGTCATGTGGACTTCGCCTATGAAGTATCGCGGGCGCTCACCGCATGCGAAGGAGCATTGCTGGTCGTGGATTCAACCCAGGGAGTTGAAGCCCAGACCGTCGCGAATGCCTATCTCGCCGTGACCAACGATCTTGAACTGATTCCAGTCGTCAACAAGATCGACCTGCCCGCCGCAGACCCTGATCGAGTGGCCATGGAAATTGAATCCGTGCTGGGCCTTCCCGCAGAAGACTGCATCTACTGCTCCGCGAAGACCGGCGAGGGAATCAGTGAACTCCTCGATGCGATCTGCCGTCAACTCCCCCCGCCACCTGAACCGGTGATCGAGGAGACCCGCGCACTCATCTTTGACAGCCATTACGACGACTATCGTGGTGTCATCGTCTACTTCAGGATCTTCGACGGGAGTCTCTCCGTCGGAGACAAGATTCGCATGATGGGGACAGGACGAACCTTCACCATCACCGAACTCGGGCGATACCGACCACAAGCTGAAAAGACCAAGAAGATTGATACCAATGAGGTGGGCTACATGGTGGCTGCCATCAAGACCCTGGCGGATGTCCGGGTCGGTGACACCATCACGCTGGAAGCTCATCCCGCAGCGGAAGCGCTGCCCGGCTATGAAGAACCCAAGCAGATGGTCTTCTGTGACTTCTATCCCGCAACCGCCAGTGGAGATGAGGGATCAGGCCGCAAAGCAGACTTTGAAGCCTTGCGTGAAGCGGTCGAGAAGCTGCAGTTGAATGATGCGTCGTTCACCTTCGATGTCCAGCATTCCGAAGCGCTTGGATTCGGATATCGCTGCGGATTCCTCGGACTCTTGCACATGGAAATCGTGCAGGAACGCCTGGAACGAGAAGGCGGAGTCGAGATCGTCCAGACGGCACCCACCGTCACCTATCAGGTGGCCACGACTGATGGGCAGGTCATGGAGATCCACAACCCTTCGGAACTTCCCGATCCAACCCATATCGCTGAAATCCGTGAACCAATCGTCAAGATCGAGATCATCTGTCCTGATGGAAACATCGGTGATCTGATGACCCTCTGCGACAGCCGACGTGGCATCTTCCGCGGACAGGTCTTCATTTCCACCGGCCGCCAGATGCTCACCTACGAGATACCGCTCGCCGAGATCATCTACGACTTCTACGACAAGTTGAAATCGATCACCCGAGGCTATGGAACGATGGATTATGAAATCATCGAGTTCCGAGCCGACAATCTCGTCAAGGTTCAGATTCTGGTCAATGAAAGACCTGTGGAAGCCTTGAGCCTCATCTGCCATCGGGACAATGGCGAGAAGCGAAGCCGCGTGATCCTGCAGAAACTTCGCAAACAGATCGATCGACATCAGTTCGAAATTCCCCTTCAAGCCGCAGTCGGGGGCAAGATCATCGCCCGCGAGACAATCAAGGCCGTACGCAAGAACGTGACAGCCAAGTGCTATGGCGGCGATATCACCCGAAAGCGCAAGCTTCTTGAGAAACAAAAGGCCGGCAAGCGACGTATGAAAACTGTCGGCTCCGTGACCATCCCGCAGGAAGCCTTTCTCTCGATTCTTGATCAATCAGAATGAACTCAACTCAACGGAGCATGTCATGACGCACCGCGAACGCCTACTCATCTGGTCGAATCTCGCAGCGCTGGTCGTGCTGATCTCAATTGCTTTTCTCAGGCCCTCCAGTGTGATTGCCGAGGATGAAACCAAGGCGCCGGCACTGGGTCCTGCTTCATCACTTGATCTGGTCGAAGAAGATGGAAAGTCAATCGAGTTGAAAGCCGTTGATGGGCGCCTCTCCTGGGGCGATGAGCCACAGCAGCAGATTCACTCCGTCGCCTATGTTCATATCGGGGCCCTTCTGTCACCGCTCATGGATGCCGAGGAGCGTGCTGAAGAACGTCGGACACTGGCTGAACGAATTCAGGAAGATGCTCAGGTCATGATTGATGAACTGGACAGCCTTCAAGCTGAAATCGAAGGTCTGGATACCGCGGAAGGCGAAGGACAGGAACTCATCCAGAGAGGCCAGCAGCTTGCCCAGCAACTTCAAGCCTTCCGCCAGCAGGCTCAAGCAGTTCAGGAAGCTTCGATGGCTCAGCAACTCGAGCAGTGCTACAAGGAAATCGTCACCGGCGTGAATGTCGTTGCCGACCGGAAGAACATCGACACCGTGTATCGGTTCATTCCGACGGAGGATGAATTCTCCATCCAGGACATCAACAGTGCGATGACACAGATCCGCCTGCGTGCAGTCCTTCGTTACCCGGAAGATTCGGACATCACCGAAGAAGTCGCCGAGGAACTCAACATCGTTCTTGAATAGTCGCCGACAGCGCTTCGCGGAATTGTGATTGAAGAATGTCGAGGACCTCATCAAACGTCGGGCCTGCGCCACCCAGTTCAGCGTTGATGCTGGTCACGCCACGATCCACCAGTCCACAGGGAACGATGAGATTGAAGAAGGACAGATCAGGGTTCACATTCAAGGCAAGACCATGCATGGTGACCCAGCGGCTCACACGCACCCCGAAAGCGCAGATCTTCCGAGCTGGATCTCCAACCCACACACCGGTTGCATCCGGATCACGATGCCCCTCAATTCCATAATGTGACAGGGTCTTGATGACCACGTCCTCAAGCCATCTCAGATAACAATGAAGCCGAAGCCCCAGTCGATTCAGATCGAGGATCGGATACATCACGATCTGCCCCGGCCCATGCCAGGTGATATCCCCTCCCCGGTCAGTTGCCTGGATCTCCACGCCTCGATCTCGAAGCTGCTCATCGGTAGCCAGGAGATGGTCGCGTGCACCCGGGCGATTCGAGATCGTAATCACCGGAGGGTCATGCTCCACGACCAGCAGATCCATTCGAGGAGTTGTTGATTGCCGATCCGCGATGACCTCCTGCTGTCGCCGTCGCTGCTCGGCAAGCGCCTGGACATACGACATGCGACCGAGATTGATCACCTCGATACGAATATCCGCTTGCTGAAGTAGGGTCTGCTTGTTCACGAGATTGCTTTGACGGCTCCGATGTACACCATGATAGGATGCCCGGCAATTCCCATGACCCAGACTGCAACCATCCATCCCAGTGCTGTGATCGAAGATGATGTCCATCTTGATGAAGATGTCATCATCGGACCACATTGCATCATCTCGGGGCCTGTACGCATCAAGTCAGGCACACGGCTGATGGGGCAGAACTGGATCGAGGGAAAAACGGAAATCGGCCATGGCAATGTGCTCTACCCCGGTGCAAGGCTCGGGGGGCCTCCGCAGGATCTTGGATTCGATGCCTCGAACCCGGAGCCTGGACTGGTCGTCGGTGATGAAAATACCTTCAGAGAAGGCTTCACCGCCCATCGAGGCAAGACGGACGAACCAACCCGAATCGGCAACAAAAACTATTTCATGACCAATACCCATGTGGGCCATGACAGTCAGCTCGGTGATCACATCACCATCGCCACGGGCGCCTGCCTGGGTGGACATGTCATCATCGAAGACCGGGTCATCATCGGAGGCAACACGGCAGTCGGCCAGTTCGTACGAGTTGGCAGAGGCGCGTTTCTCACCGGTGGATATGCCACTTCGCAAAGTGTGCTGCCCTGGTTCATGATGACCTCAACCGGCGTATGTGGAGCCGTCAACGCCGTTGGCATGCGTCGCTTCAACATGACCAACGAGGAAATCGCCCGGCGGAAATGGGTCTACAAGGTCATCCATCGAATGGGCCTGTCGATCGTTCAGGCAACCCGGATGCTCGAAGAAGAATCCAGTGATCCCGTCGTTCAGGAATATCTCGAGTTCCTCAGAATCAACGACCGTCCCATCTGCCATAACGCACTGCGACCCATCCGCGGTGGCAGCCGATCATGAACAACGGATTCAACTTCGCCATTCTTGGCAGTGGATCACGTGGCAACTGCTCGGTCATTCAGATCGAATCCATCCTCTATCTCGTCGACTGTGGATTGTCTCTGCGGCAGACCAGACTTCGAATGGAGACGCTTGGATTGAAGATGGAAGATGTGCAGGGCATCTTCCTGACCCATCTTGACCGAGATCATTTCAACACAAGCTGGGTGGGACAGGTCAAACGCCAACGTATCCGTGTACACGCAGGCCCGATGCACATCACCGGCGTAGCCAAGGCAGGCTTGCCTGAATGGTGCCTGCATCCGGTGCACCAGGAAATGCGACTCATGCATGAGGAACTCGCTGTTCAACGTGTCGATGTCGCTCATGATGAGGCAGGTTGTTCCTCATTCATCTTTCAGGCCAATGACTGTCGACTGGGGTGGGCTACTGACATCGGGCATGTGCCTTCGCATCTGCTGGATGCCTTCATCGAACTTGATGCCATCGCCTTTGAATCCAACTATGACCGACGGATGCAGGAACAATCCGATCGACCTGCCTTTCTGAAGCAACGGATCATGGGTGGGCAGGGACATCTCTCCAACCGCGAAGCACTTGAAGCCGTCACCTCGGTATCTGATCGATCACGCCTTCAGCACATCGCCATGCTCCATCTTTCACAGCAATGCAATGATCCGGACCGCCTGCTGCGACTCTGGCAGGAGGAAGCACCTCAACTTCATGAAAGACTGGTGCTCTCCCGACAGAACACCCCGACGGATCTGCTTCGAATACAACCCGCCACGACGGAACTGCTCACGGGCTGAGATCCAACCGGACTGGAATACATTTCATGCCCAGACGCTGGGCATAGAACGAAGCGACATCGCCGGGGCTGGGCAAAGGATCGCTCAACGGGATCCCCTCCAGCACTCGAGGAACCAGAAGCGGAAGCGCCTGTTCATGTTCAGCATCCAAGGACGTCACGACATCTTCCGTGAAGACATCCTGCTCATCCCAATGCCGCCAGACCTGAATCGGTGACTGCCACAATTCAAGAATCCCCGGCAGTTCAAGACTTCGCAGTTGATCGAAATCAACTTCGGACCACCAGGCAATGGGCGCTCCTGGCATGACGGTTGTTCCAGCTGCAACAACCGCGCTGGCCCCCAGCGGTTCCAGCAATGGAACCGAAGGCATCAATGAAGGTGCCCCGGCTTCAGCGACCAGAACAGGTGTAAACCGATCAATGACATCCGTCAGCGCCGACTCTGCTGATTGAATCGTCTCCAGAACTGAAGAGGGAAGATCAGGACCCCAGCATTCATCCAGTTCAATGCTGGCCTGATCGACAAGCAATTCGCCGCGGTCCCAGCCCAGCAAACGCTGGGATGCCTCGACCTGTTCCAACTCGGCCATGGCGAAGGTGATCCCCTGAAGCGTGATCATGGGGGCAACGGAAGCCCGCCACTGGTGCCCCTCCACTGTGTCTGGGAGCACCGTGGAAGCCTTGGCAAAATCCATCCACTTGCCGAGCAAAGCGGCCCAGGACAGATTTCCGGGTTGGAGTGATTCGGTCATGAATACGGATTGTGCCATCCAAACCGCCTTCAGTGGGGCCTTGAGGCCGGCTGGACCTCGTTTCCTGTGTCATCAGGGGGGTTTCTGCCGATAGAGGGAGACTTATGGCACGACGAAAAACAACGACCAAGACCAAATCCGCCGCTCAGGCGAAATCCTGCGAAACCCCCCTGCCCCAGGCCATTCAATGGTGCCTCTGGGTCATGAGCGGAGGGCTTTGGCTCTTCATCACGACTGCGTTGGTGAGCTTCGATGCCGCTGACTGGCCTTCACATCTGGTCGCCGTCCACAACAGTGATGTTTCAAATCTCTGCGGAGCGACCGGAGCATGGTTTGCCTATTGGGCCTACCGACTGCTTGGCCTCAGTGTCTGGGTTGCCGTCATCGGTGCAGGAATCTGGTTCGTCATGCGAGCCAGTGGTCGACGCCCCTCACATCCTGGGCTTCGACTTGCCGGCCTGTTTGTCGTAGCCATTGCACTTTCTGGACTGCATGCCTTGATCTTCCCCAACTGGGGTCTGATTGCCGGTGCGCCTGCTGGCCTGCTGGCTCATGCAGCGACCAACGGACTGGTGCCGTTGTTCTCCACGTTTGGCTCGATGTTGATCCTGCTTGCCGTGATGCTCATTGGCGCCATCATTGCAGCAGATGAGTTCGTTCTCGGTCTACCACGACGAATCGTGGAACTCTGCGGTACGGAGAATCGTGCCCGCCAAAGCAGAAAGTCGGGAATGCTGTCTTCACTCTGGTCACGTCCAGAACGAAGTCAGCCGGCGACCGCAGGTGGACCCGCTGTCCTTGAGCCTGATGAAGAAGTACTCGATGGAGAGTACGACGATGATGACTATGAAGACGAAGATGAAGGCTATGAGGACGAGTATGAATATGTAGACGGTGAAGAAGAAGACGAAGAAGAATACGAAGATGATGAGGAAGAGGAAGAAGACGAAGAGTACGACGAAGATGAATATGAAGAAGAGGAACAGCCAAAGCTGAGCATGTCACAGCTTCGGGACAAGATTGCCAAACTTCCACTCCGAATGGCCAACCGCAAGACGCAGCTGGCGACTGACCAGGATATTCAGCGTGAAGATTACGAAGGCTACACCTTCCCTTCCGTCGAACTTCTCACGGAACCAGAAGACGACTTCTCCAAACAAGCCGAAGCAACGGTGCGTCGCCAGGCGGAATCCCTTGTCAAATCACTTGATGTCTATGGCATCGAGGGATCGGTTGTCGGCATTGATTCCGGACCTACCGTCACGCTGTTCTCCGTTGAACTCGAACCAGGAACAAAGGTCTCGAAACTCAACGCCATCTCACGCGATCTGGCACGAAGTCTCCGCGCACAGAACATCCGCATCGTTCCGACGATGGCTGGCAAGACTGCCGTAGGCATCGAAGTTCCCAATGAAAAGCGGGAAAAAGTGCGTATGCGTGAATTGATCTCCAGTGGTGCAGCCGAAGGCATGGTGCTGCCCATGTTCCTGGGCAAGGACTCCAGTGGCGAGCCTCTTGTTGCAGACCTCACCAGAATGCCTCATGTCCTGATTGCCGGAACCACCGGCTCCGGCAAGAGCGTGTGCATCAACACGGTGATCATGTCATGGCTTTTCATGAAGCGGCCTGATGAACTCAAGATGATTCTGGTCGATCCCAAGATGGTCGAACTGAGTCAGTTCGGTGAAATACCTCATCTGGCCTGCCCCGTCATCACCGAAACAGGCAAAGCTGCGGCTTCACTGCAATGGGCCGTGAACAAGATGGAAGAGCGATACGAACTCCTGCGTGAAGCTGGTGTACGGGATCTGCCTTCGTACAACAACATCCCCTGGGAGGAGAAGAAGGAGATCTTCAACCCTGCCACGGAAATGGATGAAGCCAAGATCCCGAGAAAGCTTCCGTACATCGTCTTCGTGATCGATGAACTTGCGGATCTCATGATGTCGGCCAAGGAAGTCGAACAGCACATCGTTCGAATCGCACAGAAGGCTCGTGCAGTGGGTATCCATCTCATTCTTGCAACTCAACGGCCACAGGCAAACGTCGTCACCGGCCTGATCAAGTCGAACATGCCATGTCGCATGTCCTTCAAGGTGGCCAGCGGCATGGACAGCCGCATCGTTCTGGATACGAAAGGCGCCGAACTTCTTCTGGGCCATGGCGACATGATGATGGTCACACCTCAGAATGCGGAACCATGTCGCGTACAGGGCACACTCGTTGATGATGCCGAAACACGCAAAGTGGTCCGCTTCCTCAAGGATGTCGCTGGCCCGACGTTTGAACGAAGTCTGATTCAGGTCAGGCCCGAAGGTGCTGCTGGCGGACAGGATCCGAAGGAACGTGATCCTCTGTTCGATGAGGCTGTTCGGATCATCATTGAATCCGGTCGAGGGTCCGTGTCGCTCGTCCAACGTCGACTGTCGATTGGCTACAGCCGGGCTTCAAGACTGGTGGATCAGATGGGCATGGCCGGGATTCTGGGCGAACACAAGGGATCAAAGGCCCGCGAAGTCCTCATTTCCATGGATGACTGGGAGCGGATGCAGGCCATGGAGTCAGGAGACAGCCAGGAACTGGTATACGACGACGATCCTGACGGCCTTGACGGACCCGTTCCGGATGAGGATGACGGCGATTACCTCCGATGATTCCGTTCATGAGGTTGGAATCCAGGCCCCTGATCTGGAATTTCTGGCCGCATCGCGCCTAGACTGGCGATAGATTGAAGTATTACGGGGCTTTGCTCCTGTTGCTGATTGAGTCCTATGGCCAGTGGCAGACCCGTAACGACCGTGGGCAGCATGCTCGCGGGCGATGTGCCCTCTGGGACGCCGGAGGTGTCAAGAACCCGGCGGCTGGTCATCACTACCGGTGACGGCTGGGAAGGCTGGACTCATGAAAGGAGGTGGTCTAGATGATTAATGAATGTGACTGTATGAGAGGGTCGCACTGCTAACCCGTGCGATTGACGGGTTGCACGGGCGTGCGATCCCTCAGCAGAAAAAACCCCCGACGGACGGCATTTCGATGTCGTCCGTCGGTTTTTGTATCCCAAACATGAAATTCAAAGTGACGCCGATGAGCCTTTGCTCCGCTATTCTGCACCCATGCCCGAAACGCCACTTCAGACCGCGACTACGGAATTCATCGCTCAAGCTTCACAGATCCGCGAAGGCGGTGGCAGCAAAGGCGTTGAACGTCAACATCGACATGGGCGGTTGACCGCCCGAGAACGAATTGAAATGCTAGCGGACGAGGGCCACCCCGCTTTTGAATGTGGGCTTTTCTCGGCCTGGAACATGTATCAGGAATATGGCGGGGCGCCTGCCGCAGGCGTCATCACCACCATTGCATCCGTTGGTGGAAAGCTGTGCATGATCGTAGCCAATGATGCCACGGTGAAAGCCGGCGCCTTCTTCCCGATGACCTGCAAGAAGATCATTCGGGCTCAGGAAATTGCACAGCGAGCGAGACTTCCTCTTCTTTATCTTGTTGATTCAGCCGGCGTCTTCCTGCCGCTTCAGGAAGATGTCTTTCCTGATACGGATGACTTTGGAAGAATCTTCCGGAACAATGCCGTGATCTCGGCTGATGGGATCCCGCAGATGGCGGCCATCATGGGCAACTGCGTCGCGGGCGGCGGCTACCTCCCGGTGCTGTGCGACACCCTGCTCATGACGGAGGGCAGCGGCCTGTATCTGGCAGGACCTGCACTCGTCAAGGCGGCAATCGGTCAGGAAGTAAGCACTGAAGATCTCGGTGGTGCTGAAATGCATGCGAGCGTTTCCGGAACCATCGACTTCCATGAGCCGGATGATGAATCCTGTCTGAAGAGACTTCGCTCACTCGTACAGGCCGACATGGCGGTTGCACCAGCTCAGACTCCGCCGTTTGAATCAATGGCTCCAGCTCGAGCACCTGAAGATATCTATGGCATCTTCACAGACAAGCCCGGCAGTCAATATGACGTCAAGGAACTTCTTGAATGTGTCGTCGATCGGGATTCATTCAATGAGTACAAGTCGGACTACGGCGCCTCGATCGTCTGTGGCTATGCAAGAATTGATGGTTGGCCATGCGGAATCGTCGCCAACCAGCATCAGTTGACGCAACGAAAGATGCCCGGCGGCAAGGCTGGACCATCAACCGCTACGAACATGCCTGCGGTCATCTACACGGACTCCGCCGACAAGTCTGCTCGATTCATCATGGATTGCAACCAGAAGCGGATACCACTGGTCTTCGTTCATGACACAACCGGCTTCATGGTCGGTCGAGACAGTGAACAGGCCGGGATCATCCGCAGCGGTGCCAAGATGGTCAACGCCATGAGCAACAGTATCGTTCCGAAGATCTCACTGATCACCGGGGGCAGTTATGGAGCCGGCAATTATGCGATGTGCGGGAGAGCCTTCGACCCATTCCTGACACTTGCCTGGCCGGGATCGCGGTGCGCGGTCATGGGCGCTCAATCCGCAGCCAACACACTTCTTCAGATCGATCTTGCTGCTCGAAAGAGAAGAGGCGAAGAACCGAATGAAGAAGAACGACAGCAACTGCTGGATGCCATCACCAACTCATACACCGACCAGCAGGACATTCTGTATGGCGCGGCAAGGGGCTGGCTTGATCGCATGATCGAACCTGACAAGACGAGGGATGAACTTGCTTTGGCGCTTCGGATCGCATCCACCTTTCCAACTGATGCACCCTTCAAGACCGGTGTACTTCAGACCTGATCCACGAGATCCCCACCATGGCCATTGATCTGCAAGGCAAAAGCATCATCATCACCGGTGGTGGAAGTGGAATCGGCGCGGCAACCGCCATCGCAGCTGCGAAAGCAGGCATGTCGGTCTGCGTCGCTGGTCGAAGAGAATCGCAACTGGAAGAAGTCGTGAAGACCATCAAGCAGGATGGCGGTGTTGCGATCGCAGTCCCCTGCGATGTAACCGAAGCAGACAGTGAATCTCGACTTCTCGATGCAGCCGAATCGGAACTTGGTCCTGCCTGGGCGGTATTCGCCAATGCTGGAAGAGGCCTTGATCGCACGGTGCATGAAACCAACCAGCAGGAGATGCTGGATATCTTCGAAGTCAATTTCTTCGCCACTCATCTTCTCATGGCCGAGGCTGCTCGCCGCATGATTGCCCGTTCAAGCGGTGGACACCTGCTGGCCTGCGCCTCATGTCTTTCCCGCTTCAGCATCCCGAATCATGCGGCATATTCGGCAACCAAAGCGTCACAGGACATCCTCTGCCAATCCATGCGTCTTGAATTGAAACATCATGGCATTCATGTTTCAAGCGTCCATCCCATTACGACTCGTACTGAATTCTTCGAGAAATCAGCCGAATACAGCGGGAATTCAGAACATCGCGTTCTGGAGGAAACCCCTTCGATCTTCGTACAGACGTCAGAACGAGTTGCCGACGCGATCATCCGCTGCCTGCGAAGGCCACGGGCTGAAGTCTGGACCAGTCAGATCGTTCGAATGACGGCGATTGCTCGCAATCTTTTCCCACGAATTCTTGATCGACGTCTTCGGTCAATGGTGAAGGAAACGTCTCAGCGTCGCTGACGCTGATCAACGTGACATCATCTGTCGAAGCGCCTTCAACCTTCGTTGATGAAGCGGCTCATCCGGCTCAAGCATGCTGAGTGCTTCAAGATGACGCAATGCTGCATCGAACTCTTCCGCTTCGATGGCTGCCGCCGCAGCCTCTTCTCGAAGAGACGGGTCATAGGGACTGATGCCGACGGAACGCTCCATGGCAACCAGGCCTTCAGAGGCCTGACCTGACAACCGCAACGCCATGGAAAGTCGTCGTGGGACCTGAGGGTCATACTCCTCCTGGCTGGCCAGAACTGCGAGCGGACCCACTGCAAGCTCCGGCTGATCCTGTTCCAGCCACCAATCAGCCAGAACCTGATGCCCTAGAGGATCGATTGGACGCAGTTCCACGTATTCCTTCGCACGCTCAATGAGATCTTCATCCGGGAAAACGCCACCTTGAAGCAGACGGTTGATCAGTGCCTGAACGACATCAGGGTGATCGGGATGGGAGACCCGAAGGCGATCGAGGAGATCATCGTCCTCAATGCTTTCCGGCAGGCGCAACTCCGGCAGGCCGGATCTGCTTCCACCTTCCGGTTGGCCGATGGAATCACGCATTTGACGAAGTCGGTACTCGATCTCTGCTGATTGTCGGTCGGCAAGCAGTTGCTGTTGACCTGCAGCGGTCTGATCACTCAACAGCTCCGCCAGGGATGGCTCCGGCATCAGGCCCCATGATTTGACCTGCGACCGTGCCCAGACCTTGAATTCATCGAAGAGCGTGTCTTCATCCACACCCAGTACGAATTCAAATGCCTCTGTTGCGTTGCGACCACTGCGAAAGGCATCCATGATCCGTGCCAGCGAATCAATACCCCACTTCTCGATGATGAACTCGAGCATCCAATTGCTCTGCGCGTAGGCCAGCGATCGATCCTGAGGACGTCGGGGCCGGACAAAGGCCCATGAAATCTCTTCCATGGAAAGCAGCGTGCCAGCCTTGAGTTCCTGCGCAAGCATGAGGCACGTCTGCCATTTTCTTGGGCCAGGTTCCATCCAGACCGCTGCCGCCTCCGTGAACCACAACGGAACTCGATAATCCGTTTGATCCAGATTCACCGTATGTGCAAACTCATGTCGCAGCACCCGTTCCCAGTCATAGGGACCCAGATTGGTTCCAGCGACACCCAGTCGAGGAACCTCCATGGCTACACAGGGGCCGGTGCAGGCCGCAACCGTATGAAGATCCGGCATGCCTACGATTCGAACGGCAAACTGTTCATGATCAGGAAAGAGTTCGATGATCGTACGACGTTCCGGTTTCCAGCCGAAGGCCGTGACCGTGTCCTCATGAATCGATTCAAGACGAGGGACCATCTCCCGTACCAGCAACTCGTCGACACCTGATTTGTATCTCAGAATGAACTCAGGGGTCTCGATGACTTCGTAATCAGCCAGTTCCTCAAGAAGTTTCAATGAGTTGAAGGCGCGATGATTGAAATCATCCAGTTCGACCGCCTTCCGCAGTGTTGCGGTAGCGTCTTCCATGCGGGCATCCTGCCATTGCATCAAGCCAAGCTCGATCCATGGCGCCGGCCATTCAGGTCGAATGTCGATGGCTCTTCGCAGCCATGTGTCGGACTCGGGATACTGACGCTGAAAGGAAAGCGCATCTCCAACGCGATAGGCAGCCAGAGGACTCCCGGGGAAACGTGACTCGAATCGAGTCATTGCTTCATCCAACTCGGGATCCTCCATGACCGCCATGATGGACAGTTCCAGACACATGGCTTCGGGCCACCATGGCAGTTCCTCACGGAGCCCTCGTGCCAGCGACAGCGCCTGCCGGATTTCATCCTGCATCAACAACGACTCACCTTCGAGAAGATCCGCCATTGGATGATCCGGAACCAGATCACGCAGTGCTGAAACAGCATCGTCGGCACCATCAAAATCAAATCGCATCAATGCCAGACGCCCCAGATAAAGCCAGGCCTCACCCAATCGTGGATTGAGTTCGAGCACCTCTCGGACAGCCTTGTACGCATCAGCAGGATCATTCTTCTCCAACAGGAGATCCGCCTCCTGCATTCGAGCCTGCCAATCAAGAGGATCGGCAGAACGAACTGCTGCGTATTGATCCATCAGTCGCTGGTAGGCGCCACTGCGGGCGGCATTCATCTCGGCAAGACGACGGCTTGCCGTGACGACCGCTGTCTGGTTGGATGACGATCCATCCGGCTCGGCAGCGGCATAGGACGTACCGGCCTCTTCGCGACGACCCAACGCTCGAAGGAGATCCCCCTTCAGCAGATTGCCACGCGCATCGAGATCCTGATCCTGAAGCCGTTGCAAAGCCAGTTCAAATTCACCACGTGCCTGCAGCCAACGTGCGGCGTGATACGGGGACACCTCGGTTGTCAGGAGTCCATCATCACGCACATCACCAATCAACAACGCAGCCAGGATTCGATCGTCATCATGACGCAGGTCCTGGTCATCCCAGAGTCCATGAGCTCGATGGAGGGACGATCGTTCCTCGGGCTTGAGCCATTCGACATCAAGCGCCTGCCTCAGCGATGGCCGTGGAACACCGGGCTCACTCCAGGCCTGAACTGGAAGAAAGCAGACGATGGCCAGACAGCCGATGAATCGAATCATCGAACGCCCTCGGGCGATGGCGACGCGAGCGGCTCCACATGCACCTTCCATCCTGACGGAACAGGTGAGGGCATGCCACGAAGCAGTTTGCTTCTGGTTTGATCATCCAGCTCAGGATCAATCTCGACATCAGAGAGCCTGAACAGTTTCCTGTTGCCGTTCATCTGGGTATCGATGATGGCTGCAGGAAGCAGTGAATCCAGATCAAAGACGACTTCTATCGAAGTCGTATCACCTGGATCGGATGCTTCAATTCGAGGCTTGAATCGAAGCCCTCTGACTGGACGACCGCCTTCGGCAAGCGATTGCGTCCACTGATCAGTGGCAGGATCGAATTCACTGATGTCATATCGCTTCATCAACATCTCACGGCTATGACCGGCCAATAATGGAATTGGTCCGCCGCCTTCAAGATCAATGGGCTGGCCTTCGGGCGCAAGTTGCCTGCGAATGATGGTCTTCCGATCTTCATCAAGCTCAGTCAACCAGATGCCATCGAAGACATATTCCCGTTTACGAGGTCTTCGTACATTGTTGACCAGCAGCTGATCAAACCGAACAGCAAGTCGCTCCGGAGCATCCTCATGACGAGCCTGATAGAGGAATGAACCCGTTCTGGTTTCGTGTCGATTCAGAAGTGAATCCACCTTGCGATAGATGATCAGGCCGGAAAGTGTTGAAATAGTCTTGCCATGTGCCTCCAGTCGATCAACGAAGGCTATAACGGAGTCCGGCTGTGAATCGGGGACAACCTCCACGACTTCTTGATCGTCTTCGACGTCTTCGACCGTTTCAGCATCCGCCGGAGCAGGGTCCGTTCGGGTCTGAGGAGCATCTGGGGGGTCGGATGCAGGGGTCGATTGACAGGCGTAGCCCGTCAAGGACATGAGGATCAACACTGTGGCAATCATTGAAAACATGGTTGGGAAGTATTGTCCTGAATTGTCCGGATGTCGAGTCATTCCGTCATGGGTTCCAGCAAGATGACCACATGGACCTCGATGGCTCGCCCTTCGCCCACCGCGTCGACTTTCTCGTGAGTCTTACCCTTGAGATTCACCCGATCAGGTCCACATTTCAACCAATCAGCAAGTCTTGCCCTCAATTCCTCGACATGCGGCGAGATCTTCGGCTGCTCACAGATGATGGTCACGTCCATGTTCCCGACCACGAAACCTCTGGAAGCCATTCGTCTGACAGCTTCCACCAGAAAGATCGACGAATCGGCACCATCATGGCGTGGATCGTCATCGGGAAACAAGCGGCCGATGTCCGGTTCACCCAACGCACCCAGAATCGCATCGGTTACGGCATGCAGAAGGACATCCCCATCGGAATGACCGACTGGACCCATTGGATGCTCCAAGTGAAGACCGCCAAGGATGAAAGGTCTGCCTCGCCCCTCCGGAGGTGGAGGCTCAAGCCTGTGCAGGTCATAACCATGTCCGATTCGCATGGCACAAGTGTACCCGTTGCCCCACACGATCCACTGCACTTCGGGCCCCCAAAGCCGAACGAACCCTCAAGACGACCCCACACAGCAGTCAGGGCTATGATGTGCATCAGGACAACTCACCATGGAGGCCGGTCGTGAACCCACGCTTGCTCACTGGAATTTCCGCTCTTGTCATGCTCGTGTGTGCTGTTGGCTGCACTTACCAGCCCAGCGGTGGCTTGATGGCAGGCAGCAATACGCCGTTCACGTACTACTCCACGGCCGAGTATCCCAAGACATTCGTCGTTGTTGATACCCGTAATGGTGACAACATCTTTGAAATGCACATTCCTCCAGGCAAGGCCCTTGTGGTCAAGTTCGTCAAGGGCCAGGGAGATGATGCCGTCGAAACACCTGACATCATGCGTTACAGCGTCTTTCCGATCAGTGATGTCAGCGGCGTCCTTTCATCGTCGATCACCGTCCCTGATCCCTACTCACGCCGAATCGATGTTTTCGTGACCGAAGGCGAGACCTACACGCCACCGGATCCCAATCGTGAGATCCGTACCGATGAGAAAAGTGATCGGCCCCCTGGCTGGACCAGCGAAGGCGGACCCAGCAAGGACGTGGGCTCAGACGCCATGAAGTTCTACGACCCCTCCTGAGGGGTCCCTGATACCTATTCGAGAGGTGAATCAAGCCGCGGACTGTCCTACAATGCAGTCTGTTCGCGACCAATTTCACATACTCTCAATGCGGATCCGGTGCCTTGACAACGATACCCAACAAGCCTGAACGACTCGGCGACAACGATGTAGATCCCGCAACCGTGACGCTTTCCGGTTACGCGGTGCCCAACCACTATGGTCCCGCTGAAGTCAGAACGACTGACCCGGAGAATCCGAGCCAGCCTGATTCCCGAATCGGCGAGCCAGGGGAGTATCCCTACACCAGAGGCATCCACCCCGGCATGTATCGCAAGCGGCTCTGGACCATGCGCCAGTTTGCCGGCTTTGGTTCCGCCGATGACACCAATGCCCGCTTCAAGTATCTGCTCGAAAATGCAAAGGGAACCAATACCGGCCTCTCCACCGCATTTGATCTGCCGACCCTCATGGGCCGCGACAGCGATGATCCACTGAGTGCCGGTGAAGTCGGACGATGTGGCGTGGCGATTGACACCATCGAGGACATGCACCGTCTCTATGCAGACATTCCAGTTGATGAAGTCACGGTCAGTCAGACGATCAATGGGCCCGCCTGTGTGATCTGGGCCATGTACATCGCCATGGCTCAGCAACGCAACATGGATCCTGCCCGACTTGGTGGCACGCTGCAGAATGACATTCTCAAGGAATTCCATTCTCAGAACGAATTCATCTATCCACCTGAAGCTTCGGTGAAGCTCGTCGTGGACACCATCGAGTACGCCATGAACCACCTCCCGAAGTGGAACAGCGTCTCGATCAGCGGCTATCACATCCGTGAAGCAGGTTCGACCGCGACCCAGGAACTGGCTTTCACGCTTCGTGACGGCATGGAATATGTCCATGCCGCCATTGAGCGAGGACTGCCCGTTGATTCCTTCGCACCACGACTCTCTTTCTTCTTCAACTCGCACAACGAGTTCTTCGAGGAGATCTGCAAACTCAGAGCCGCACGTCGCATCTGGTCGACCGCCATGCGTGATCGCTACGGGGCCAAGAACGATCGATCACTGCTCATGCGGACTCATGTCCAGACCGCTGGCTGCTCACTGACCGAACAGCAACCGCTGAACAACATCATCCGTGTCGCCTATCAGGCGATGGCCGGTGTACTCGGAGGCTGCCAGAGTCTGCATACCGATTCCATGGATGAAACCCTTGGCCTGCCTACGGAACAGGCGGTCCGAGTCGCCCTTCGCACCCAGCAGGTGCTCGCCTATGAAACCGGTGTGACACGAACAGTCGACCCGCTGGCGGGCTCCTGGTTCGTCGAAGGTCTGACGGACCAGATGGAAACCGATGCCAACGCGATGATTCATGAAATCGATGACATGGGTGGGGTGGTCGAAGGCATCCACCGAGGCTACTTCCGTCGGTCAATCGCCGAAGCCAGTTATCGATTCGGTCAGGAAATGGAAGCCGGCGACCGAATCATCGTCGGCGTCAATGCCTTCCCTGATGGCAACGATCAGCATCAGGTCGAGATTCTGCAGATCGCCGCTGATGTCGAGACCAAGCAGTGCGAGCGGCTCGATGAATTCAAGAAGAAAAGAGATGGCGATGCCGTCAACAAGGCGCTCGAGGCCATTCGATCTGCTGCTCGTGACAACGCGAATGTCATGCCTGCGCTGATCGACGCCTCGCATGCCAACTGTACGCTTGGTGAAATGGTCCGAGCCATGGCGGACATCTTCGGCCGCTACACCGGCGGACCTGAGTGGTAGAGACGAACGATCGACTCAGTCGCAGAGTCCCCATTGATCGACAACCTGAAGGATGTCATCGACATTGGTCTGTCCATCCCCCTGGACATCACCTGCGCCGGTACCCCAGGAGTTGATGACTGCCAGCAGATCATCGACCGCAACGAGTCCATCGCCATCAAGATCCGGCAGACATGGTCCATTGTAGATCTCGATCGGCAGACCAGGCGTCATGTCCTTGCCGACAAAGCCGGGGAAGTCGACCCCATACCGACTTGAACGGAAGGTTCTGTTGTTGGTTGACATCCCACCCTGCATGTCAGGCAGTTCACCTTGTGAGAGGATGCCATTACTGGTGACCGGATTGTGATAGAACCACACGGTTTCACCCGATGGCGTCACTTCGAAGAACTCACCCCATGGCCCGCTGCAGATGAGCGTGTTTCCATTGGGCTGGCGTTCCGCGCCTGAGATGAACGGTGCGTAGAAGTCAGTGGGGAGATCGGCAATGTAGACGATTTCGGATGCCGCAGGACCATAGATGCCGGAACTGTCCAGGTCGTAGGTGCCATCAGCAAGGAGCGGAGGAACGATCTCTTCGACCGTCGTATAGGCGCCATCGGGTCGATTGCGGCCATTGTTGAACACAAGGATGTTGCCGGCACCGGGGTAGCCCTCCGGGATCCAACGAGCGTCATGCTGACCCCAGAACACTCGATCCTCAGGCTCCGCAAATCGCGAATAGACATTCGGGTTGCCCCAACGATACAGAATGTCACCCGCAGGTCCCGCTGCTTCTTCCGTCGTCGTGGCGTGATCAATGATCCAGAACTCGCCCAGACGGTGCATGTTGATCATGATCTGATCCAGATCAGGGTTGTAATGCAATGCATTGGCATGAAGCCAGTCCCCGTCATTCAGACCCGTGTCATAGTTGATATGCATTCTGCCCGGATAGTCGGATGGCTCGCCGTAATTCGGCAAGGTCGCGTTGTAGTTCTGAATCAGATGATCCCAGGTATTCCACTCCCAGACGATCTCTCCCGAGTCGAAGCCATCAGGTGCAACCTCGATCACACGCTCCGGCCAGAGTTCACCATCCTGCATGGTTCCAGGTTCACGGCCTGCTGCAATGCATTGTTCCTCTGTCCTCATCTCCCAGGCGAGAATCAGCACATTCCCGTTGGGAAGTGGCTCGACATCATGGTGAGCTTTGTATTGACCTTCTTCTGAATAACGGAATGACCATTCGAGTGTGCCGTTCCAGTTGAATCGTTCCACCTGACCACCCTGACCGCCAGCGACAAAGTCGGAGTTTCCACTGGCTTGCCCTGTACGCAGCAGGGAGCCATCTTCCTGAAGATAGACCGACACTCCGGGAAGAAAGTCGGATTCCCATTGATTGATGACGCGGCCATCATTGTCGATCAGATACGTCGTGTAACTGTTCATCGGCGCAAACAGGGTGTACCCCACCTGAGCTGCCGAATCATGGGTCAGAATTCCAACGGTACGTTCAGCCTGAACTGCACTTGCCGGGAACATGGCCACTGCGGCCACTGACATGGCAGTCATCAACACACGAATCTTGAACATCTTTCTCTGTCTCTCCATCAAGCACCGACCACCTTGGCCGACACTTAGATATTCACCAAAAACAGGATTGGAGATGCTCAAAGACGGTATTTCATCACAATTTCAGGTCAGGCCAGCCATTCAAACCACACTTGGAACTCCACCAACCAAAGCACGACACACCTGCTTGGGGTATCAAAATCGCTGTTTCAAGGATTTCCAAGGGCATTTTGCCCCCAAATCGGCTCCCATCAGCCTTCCACGGGTGCCCGGAGGCAATACGAAGAATATTGACATGTAGGGCCTTCCCATAAAGCCATTGGTTCCGGTAATTTGGATGGGTTATCGGAGGGGGCCTAAGGGGGGAACGCCGACGTCGGTGGTCCTTTGCTTGGCCATTGAGAGAGAAGAGAAAGAGGCGTACATGTCTATCAAGAGGACAGGAATCGCTGCCGCGGTTGCCGCAGGCGCCCTGATTGCTACCCCAGCTATGGGGAACCCAACAGGGATGAGTTTTGACTATGTCGGATCGAATCTGGTTGGTGAAGTGACGGACGCCAACTGGACTGTCCGTGTCTACCTGGATCTACCCAGTGGCGAACGGCTTGATGCCGTGGCAGGTAACTCTGCTCAGAGCAAGATCGTGTCAACGACTGAGACTTTCTATCAGAATGCAAGTGGTGGTCCAACCTCTCAGTCGATCAATAGCGCCTTCTTCGCTTTCGTCCCTGACATGGAATGGGATTCCTATGTGACCATTGGCTGCCTCTACTCCGATGGCACCCCTTTCGGCAGCAACGCGCTGAACGATGTAGGCATCGACTGGTCCATTTTCGAAGCAGGTGGAACGCTTGATGTGAACGATGGCACCTGGTTCGTCACCGCTGATGATGAACAAGGTGAAGAACAAAGCGGAAGAGTTCTGGTCGGCCAATTCACGATTATTGGTGATGCCAGCTCCTCCATGTCCTTCGAAGCACTCTTTCAAGGCCGACTGGCTGATGGCACGACAAGTTGGCAGGAATCTGCCTCAATCACGATCCCTGCACCTGCAGGCCCTGTGGACTGCAACGACAACGGTGTCGAAGATGCCGATGACATCGCCAATGGCACCAGCCAGGACTGCAATGGCAACGGTGTTCCCGATGAATGCGATCTCGATGACGGCAACAGCCAGGACTGCGACAACAACGGCACGCCTGATGAATGTCAGGGTGACGATTGTGATGGCAATGGCGTTCCCGACTCCTGCGATCTCGCTGGTGGCGCCGCTGACTGCAACAACAATGGCGTGATCGACAGCTGTGACATCAATGATGGAACCTCTAATGACTGCGACAACAACGGTACTCCGGATGAATGCCAGAACGACGATTGCGATGGCAATGGCGTACCTGACTCATGCGATCTTGCTGGCGGCGCTGGTGACTGCAACAACAATGGTGTGATCGACAGCTGCGATATCGCCGACGAATCCTCCGAGGACTGCGATGGCGACGGCACCCCTGACGAGTGCGAGACCGACTCCGACGGTGACGGCACCATCGATGACTGCGAGTACACCGCATACCTGAATGTCGAAACCGGCGTCACCTATGACACCTTCGACGATGCAGCTGCGGATGCTGGAAACACAGACCGCATCGACGCGGACTTCGAAGCAATCAATGCCGAGACCCATGTCGACTTCCGTGGCAAGGCCCTCGAAGTAACCGTCATCAACGGTGAACTGGCGATGGCTATCGGTACCTCCATGAACCTTGGCAATGGAAGTCGCCTCGAAGCTGGTGCTGATGCATCCTTCGCAGGCAGTGTCCGAACCAATGGAACGCATGCCGAGATTCTGGCAAGTGGTTCCATTACGGTTGCTGACGCAGGCTCCATGACGGTCCGGGAGAACATGGCACTTGAGCTCATGACTCCAGCCATGACCAACGAAGGCGAAATGACCGTTCGTGATGGTGGCGATCTGGACATGAACATGACCGGCAGCTTCGTCAACAATGGAACGCTCCATTGCTACGGCGCCTGTGCCGTCTATGTCGATGCATTCGAGAATGCCGGCGACATGACTGCATCCGGCCACTTCTATGGTGATCTGGCCAACAGCGCTGCTGCCTCACTGCAGATGACCGCCAACACGGTTCTCTCAGGCGATCTCAACAATGATGGCTATGTCAATGCCAATGTTGGTTCCCTTTATGTACTTGGGAACATCACCAACAACGGCACCATCGTCGGCGACGTGTCTTCCGGTTTGACTGACGTACTGGGCAACCTCCGTGTTGCTGGTGACTATGTCTCTGGTGCTGATTCCAGCCTCATCCTGCCTAGCAACTGGCAGCTGACGGTTGGTGGCGACTTCGATATCGCGATCAATGACAGCAGTCGACTGCTGATCATCGATGCAGCCGTTCGTATGGCAGCAGGCCTCCCCGGCATCGATACCGTTGAAGCCATGAGTGCCGATCTGGGTGAAACCCTGGATGGCATCGACGCCTCCAACTTCGCCTATGGCGATCTGGTCATCGGCATGGGCAACTCCGTCCAGGTCGTTGACAACCATGTCAATGGTGCCGGCAATGAGATCATGTATGTCCGAACCCTGACCATCGAGCCCGGCGCCACCTTCGACGCCAACGGCAAGACCGTCTGGTGCGAGGAACTCATCAATGAGGGAACCTACCTCGGCGATGTCAATGTGATCGACCCTGTCATCCCATGTGATGGCAACCTGAATGGTGATGATTTCGTCAACATCGACGACCTGCTCATCATTCTTGGAGACTGGGGCGGCACTGGCGGCGATGCCAACGGTGATGGTGCAACCAACATCGATGACATCCTTGTCGTCCTCAGCAACTGGGGCCCATGCGGCGAGTGATTCTCGTCAAAGGGTCATCATCTTCCGAATCATCGGTTGATGACGAATCTTGATTCAAGCAGGGCGTGCAGCCAGCAGGTTGCACGCCCTGTTTCTTTTTGAACGGGCATTCAGGCGTTACGTTCGATCCAATCGACAACCAGTTGAATCACTTCCTGATTGCTCATGATCGTCGAATGGCCCGCATGGACCTGTCGAAGCTCATCAACATCCTGATAGGTGGTCTCGGTCACTGAGACCGTTCCATCATGCGCCTCGCCGGAGTTGAAAATACGGGCCAAGGCAAAACACCATGATGGCGGGCTCGACCAGGAGAGCCCGCGTGTACCTGCAATGACCAGATTCGGCGAAGGCAGAGATGGCCACGCTTCAGGATCTGCCAGTTGACCCAGTGCCGGCCCGAAGAACCAGCGGAGCAAGGGGGTGCGACTTGCCCATCTGGCAGCCTTGGACCCGCTGTTGGGAGGCGCAAGCAACACACTCCCCTGCCAATCATGCCGCTTAGCCAGATGGCGAAGAATGATGCCGCCCATGGAGTGCGTGACAGCGATCAAGGGTCGATCACCAAGATCCCGATCAATTCGTTCTGAAATCCGATCTGAAATCGATGACATGGTTCCGCGTCTTGAGGGGTATGTCATCGACCAGGTTTCATGCCCCTCGGCCTCAAGACGACGCCGAAGACTGCCCATGGAACGATGGGTGCGACCAAGACCATGCAATAACACGATGACGGACGACATGATTCGCCGAGTCTGACCGCCAGCACCCGAATACGTCAAGCCCGCCAGCGGCTAAACTCTCCACTGCCATGGGCAAACCACGTCAGACATTCCAGACCCCAAGAGGAACACGGGACTTCTTCCCGGCGGACATGGCTGCCAGACGCCATATCGAATCCTGCTGGCGATCGACCTCGACCGCCTGGGGATTTGATGAGATCGAAGGACCAACCTTCGAACATCTCGATCTCTATACCGTCAAGTCCGGCCCTGGAATCGTCAACGAACTGTTCAGTTTCCAACGAAGTGGTGGTGATACCAATTACGCCCTTCGCCCTGAGTTCACACCGACGCTGGCTCGCATGGCCGTCTCCCAGGGAAAGGCGTTGCCCATACCAACCAAATGGTTTTCGATTCCATGCCTGTTCCGAGCCGAGCGGCCGCAACGTGGACGTCTTCGAGAGCATGTGCAATGGAATGTCGATGTTCTTGGTCTGGCCGAAGCTCCTGCGGATGCAGAATTGATCTCGGTTGCCATTGCTGCACTTGATCGCCTTGGTCTTGATCCCTCAATGGTGCAGGTCAAATTCAGTCATCGTGATGTAGTCGCCAATCTCCTGAAGGGACTTGGTGTACCTGACGATCAACTGCCTGCAGCGTTTGACCTGCTGGACCGCCGCGACAAGATGCCCGCTGAAGTCTTCGTCGACAAAGCAAGTTCACTGGGTCTGAATGAAGAAGCTGTTGGCCGCTTTGACGAACTGGCACATACCACCACGGAGCCCGGGTCCGATCCAACCGCCATCAAAGGGCTTGCCGCTGAAGATGCCGGGCATCTGGGCGAACTCCATCGCTGTCTGAAGGATCATGGAATAGCAGACTGGTGCCATGTGGATCTCGGGATCGTCCGAGGTCTGGCCTATTACACCGGGACCGTCTTCGAGATTCATGAGACATCGGGAGCTGAGCGAGCCATCGCCGGTGGTGGTCGCTATGACCATCTCGTCGAATTGTTCGGCGGACCGTCCACTCCTGCCTGTGGATTTGGAATGGGTGACGTCGTGCTCTCGCTTGTACTGGCTGATCGAGGCCTCCTGGATGTCGAGGCAATGCTGCCTCGACCGGATGCATTCGTGGTCTGCATTGATGATGACATGAGTTCACACCTGGTTCCGGTGACCAGCCGACTTCGTCATGCCGGCTATCACGCTCGAAGTTCCTACAAACAGACTCGCAATCCCGGCAAGCTTCTCAAGGAAGCCAATGCCAATCGTGCGCGTCTGGCCATCATGCTCGGTCGGGAACTCAATGATGGAGTAGTCGTGATCAAGGATCTCGAAGCAGGTGAGCAACACGAGATCCAACTTGCAGAACTGGAACAGGCCGTCGCACGACTCCTGGACAGGTCATGACCACCCTGATTGTGACGGCTGTGGAAGCAGAATCGCAGGCCATCGGCGACCTGGATGATTGTCTGGTCATCGCAGCAGGCATCGGACGCACCAATGCCGCCGCAGCGACCACTCAGCACTGTCTTGAACACGGAAACATCTCCGCCGTCATCAGTGCCGGCATTGCTGGAGCACTCCCTGACAGCGGACTCGGTGTCGGCGATGTTCTGCTGGCTGATCGGTGCATCTACGTCGAAGAAGGCCTGGCGTCCCCGGATGGATTTCAGGACATGGAGACCATGGGCTTCCCTCTGGGTGACTTCACGGGTAACCAGGTTCCGGTTGACTCAAGCCTGCTGGCACAGGTTCAGGAGCACTTTCCCACTGGCGCGATTGCAACGGTCGCAACCTGTTCCGGAACCGATGAACAGGCTCGACTGGTCGTTGAACGAACCGGCGCCAAAGCCGAAGCAATGGAAGGGGCCGCAGTCGTCCATGCGGCTCGAAGACTTGGGCTCCCTGCACTGGAGATCAGGGGTATCAGCAATACCACTGGCGACCGCAATCTACAGCAATGGGATCTTCAGGCCGGACTAGAGGCCATTGGAACCGCTGTTGAATCATTGATCTCCAGACTACGTCCGTAGAACACACAGAATCCGAATGATCCGATTACGCCATGCAGATGTCGTGACTGTCATCGCATGTCCGTTCTGCTGAAAGACCTCGCTTGAGAAGTGAGTTGTCATGGTCGACCCCCATGTAATCGTCGATATCTGTCCCGTCACCGGAGGGAGGGCCAATGCGGCTCACGTTCGGCCGATCATCAGGCCGCCCCATTGCGATTGATCTTGGACTGTCCGCCGCCAGGCTTCTCCAGCGTGGCGGGGCTGATGGCCGCCACATCATCGCTGCAGACGAGATACCAATCCCGGATGAATACGGAGATGACGCGGCAAGGCGACTGGGATTTCTCGCAGATGAAATACCGAGGGTCTTGAAGGAAGGACGATTCCGAGGCAATCAGGTCATGCTGGCCATGCCTGGATACGCAACCACCGTGCAACACATGCAATTGGACAGTTCAGAGGTCCGTGAGCCGGAACTGGCCATGCATACCAAGTTGCAGGGATGTGAAGGCGAGCAGATGGTCCGGAAGATCGATGTGGCGGAAATCCATCGTCATGGCAAGCCAATGTCAGAGATCATCTGTCTTGCACTGCCTCGTGATCTGGTCATGCAGCATGTCGAAATGCTTCATGGATTGAAACTCGACATCGCAGGTGTACATACCCAACCCGTCATGCTGGCAGCTGCGTTCAATCATCTGAATCGAAGAACAGCAGACAGTTCTCTGGCAACCTGCTACATCGACCTTGGCTACGGGGGAACAACGATCAGCATCACGCATGGTCAGAAGATCGTCTTTGCACGACGAATACCCGTAGGCGGATGGCATTTTGATCGCTCCATCTCCAGAACCATGAACTGTGATCTGGCCGCTACGAGAGCTCATCGACTGGCAATCACCGCACCAGATGCCACCTCAGCTCAAGCTCCTGCGAAGGCTCAGAGCGGGATGGCCATGCTTGATGCCGCCATGGCTCAGGCAACTGGTCTTGATCGACGTATTGGTCAGCCAGATCCCGGTCTGGCTGGCGAAGTCTCGCCTGGCAAACCTCCGATGGCTGCGATCGATCTATCTGAACTGCTGGAGACGCTTGTAGACGAAATCGCATTATGCCTGCGTTACCACAAGAGCCTCTTCCCACAACGATCCATCAGTCGCGCCATCTTCGTCGGAGGAGAGTCTCGCGAAAGCTGGCTCTGTCGCCACATTGTCCAGGCCGTGCGACTCCCCGGGCAGGCCGGTGACCCACTTGCCCGTCTTGATACGAATGATGACGCCACCGGCTTGCTTGGCTGGTCGAATCGAAGTCGACCGGAATGGGCCATTGCGGCTGGGCTGCTGGAATACAGAGTCGACCGGAGAACCAAGGTATGAATGACAGCTTCCTGCCTGTTGAATACACCGAACAACGACGTGACAGACGAACTCACATTCTGGCGATGCTGCTGTTCATCACTGTGATGACTGGTGTCGTGTCCGCCTTTCTTTGGAAGAGAACCGAATGGCGAAAAGTAGAAGAGGTCAGGAAGCAGGTTGAAATTCGGTATGAGCAGGCTGGCATTGAAGTTGGCCAGTTGATGCTGCTCCAACAGGCTCAACAAGCCACGATTGAAAAGGCGGAACTTGCCGCCGCATTGGTCGAAAAGGTGCCTCGATCGATTCTGCTGGCGGAACTCATCAACCATATGCCCCCGGGGCTCGGACTTGATGAACTCAAGCTCGAGTCCACCAGAATCATCATCAAGCCTGACCCAAAGGACACCAAGGGTCATAAGGGTCGTTCGGCGGTTCGATCGACTGAGGACAAGGGACCGCCTGCGGCTCCAGTCTATGACACGAGACTGTCACTCACTGGCTTTGCTGCAACAGATGTACATGTCTCTGAATTTCTGGCCGCACTCAATGATCATGTTCTCTTTCAGGATGTCAATCTCGTTTCCTCACGAGAAAACATCTCGGACAATCAAGTGTCACGTGAATTCCGGATCAAGATGAAACTCCGGAGGGAAGCTGATTCTCGCGCATTGCGTGATCCATCAGATGCATCTGATCACACACCAGCGGCAATCGTGGAGGCTGGAACCCATGAATAGTCATACACGTCAGATCATCTATGTCCTTGTTCTGCTTACCGTCCCTCTGGCCGCCTGGTACTTCGTCTTTGTTCCTCGCAATTCGGAGATCGACCGTACCAATCAGGCCATTGAGGAACGAGAGTCGCAGTTGAAGAAGATCAACGAGGTGATTGCAACACTCGGAGATCTGGAAAAAGCAGTTCAAGAAGGCGAGGCAGCCATCAAGCGAGTGGAAGCCAAACTTCCATCTCGTCGTGATGTGGAGAGCATGCTTGAACAACTCTGGCAGGTGGCACGTCGCAATGATCTGACGGTGAAATCCGTCAAGACGTTGCCTGCAGTCTCGTCGACCGTCTATCGAGAGCTCCCCCTTCAGGTACAGCTCATCGGGCCGTTTGAAGGCTATTACCGATTTCTACTGGAACTCGAGACGCTCCCACGCATCACACGCATCTTCAACATGCAGCTGAAGAGAACCCAGTCGGAGGGGTCGAGGTCGGAAGAAGAGCCCGGCCACATCATCGCCGACTTTGAACTGAGCATCTATTTCGCAGATGAAGCAACCGCACTGGCCTGGAATCAGGAGAGCGCTCGATGAATGATTCATGGGAACCAATGGAAACCGGGTTCGAGCAGAACCCTGCCGACGACACCTTGATGGATGAATTTCATGAGGAACTTCCTACTTTCACAAGACAGGGAAAGCGCCGGCCAGCCATACTGCTTTCTACTGTGACCGCCTGCAGCCTGGTCGCCATTCTGGCGATGAGAACCCTGACCGGTGGCATTGGTCAGGTGATGGCCGATACGGGTGTGGAAGAAGCTGTTTCAGGATTTCTTGACTTCGTCCGCAAGGGAGAAGTAAAGCAGGAGCAGAAACCAGAACGATCGGGTGATCCCTTCGCGGATCTGGTCACCGACCAGTATGCCTCGCTTCAGATTCCTGCTGACCAATTGCGCAGCAACCCGTTCGTCACTCCATGGACGACAACACGCAATGCGTCGTTCACGGCTCCCAGAACACGACTCACCTTGAGTGAACGGCGAGCTGCTCGTCGTGATGAACTTGCCTCATGCGGCCAAAGTCTGATCGTCGACTCAGTCATGACCGGCCATACACCTCTGGCGACAATCAACGATCGAATACTGCGTATTGGAGAACATATTGAGGTCGAAGATCAAAAGGCGACATGCATACTTCAATCCGTGCATGCGGATGGTGTCGTAATGATCGCTCGTGATGAAGAAATGGATCTGGAAACAACAATCAGGATCCATCTCCGACGTGAATAGACAGGAAAACGAAGACGACCATGAACAAGCCGAAGATGAATCTTGATGATCTGATGCAGGAACTGGGTGTCGAAGCACCTCGGACCACGGATAACTCGACGGAAAATGAATCCATCAATGGTTTCACCGGCGAGATCCCTGCCATGTTCCGGCGTCGTGACCCTGAGTTGAGTCCAACTCCTCCTGACATGGCGGGTGAAGGTCTTGGGCAGTCGATCTCAAACACGCCCATGGATGATGTCGCTGATGAGACTCGAATCCGGCCTGACGATGCCGTTGAGGAATTCTGGCGACCAGATCCAATCGATGAACCCAGATCAGCCGATCTTGCAGACCGACTTGTCGCCGACGGTTCAATCGCACCCGACATCGTTGAAACCGCTCGGCGAGTGCTCTCACAATCGCCTGGTCGAGTTCTTGCAGAAGTACTGATGGAAATGGGAGCTGATCAGCAGGTCATCCAGCGCATAGTTGCCGAAGAGTCGAATCTGGCCTTCGAGGATGTCACCAGTGAAAACATCGATCACAGACTGTTTGATCGAATCGGCGCGGAATTCTGCCTCAAGAATCGCAGCCTGCCGCTGAGACAGGAATCAAATCGAGTCGTCGTGGGAACCACCCGACCGGATGATGTCTTTGTTCTGGATCATGTGAAATCAGTTCTTGGTGTCGCAGCGGTGAAACATGTCCTGATTACTCCTCAGGCTGTCGAATTGATCATCGAGGAACTTGGGGCAGGCGGGCATGAGGAATATGACGTCGAGGCCATTCTTGCAGATGTCGAGGATGATGATGTCGAGGTCATCGAGCAAGCAGAAGATGAGGAAGAAGAGGATGCACAGTCATCTCCAGTCGTTCGCTATGTCAATCATCTGATCCAGACTGCTGTCAAGGAAGGCGCTTCCGACATCCACATCGAACCTGCGGATAAGGCTGTGAAGATCCGCATGCGTGTGGATGGAATTCTCTATGAGATGATGAACCCGCCACGGAAGATGCTGGCCTCGATCACTTCGCGACTCAAGATCATGGCCCAGCTTGATATTGCTGAACGCCGCCTTCCTCAGGATGGACGCATACGCGTGACCGTCATGGGTCGACAACTTGATCTGCGTGTCTCGACCATTCCAACCCCTCATGGGGAAAAGACAGTGATGCGTGTACTGGACAATCGATCCATTCGTGTCGCGCTGAATGAACTGGGATTCGATCCCGTGACCCTGAAATCCTGGGAAAGCCAGATCTCGAGACCACACGGAGTGATTCTGGTCACCGGCCCCACCGGCTCAGGCAAGACCACGACACTCTATGCCTCGCTGCAGCAGATGGACACGACACGGCTGAATGTCTCAACCGTCGAGGATCCTGTTGAATACCAGCTTCAGGGGATTACCCAGATCCAGACTCATGAACGCATCGGGCTGACCTTCGCAGCATCACTCCGTGCGCTGCTCCGACAGGATCCTGACATCGTCATGGTGGGTGAGATCCGCGATCATGAAACAGCGACCATCGCCATCCAGGCCGCACTGACCGGGCATCTGGTTCTGTCCACACTGCATACGAATGATGCGCCATCCTCAATTACTAGACTCTTCAACATCGGCATCGAACCATTTCTGGTTTCCGGTGCGGTCAATGGTGTCCTTGCACAACGCCTTGTCAGGCGAATCTGTCCCGATTGCCGGGAGCAGATTGAAATCAGTGGACAAACCCGATCAATGATGGATCAATACGGCATCAGCTGCAATGAGCTGCATCATGGTGCTGGATGCGCCAATTGCAGAGCATCAGGTTATTCCGGTCGGCTCGGCATCTATGAAATGCTGGAGATGAGCGACTCACTTCGTGATTCAGTAGCAAGCAGCCCGTCCGTCACGGAATTCCGTCAACAGTGCCTCAAGGAAGGAATGCGATCACTTCGCGCCGATGCCTTGCACAAGATGGCTGATGGACACACCACGATGCAGGAAGTACTACGGGTCACCGACGAAGGCTGAGCCGGGGGCATCAATTGAGAATCAAGCCAGCGGAAATCACCGCCCAGATGACAATCGCACAGAGCATCTTGATGGTGGTCCCCATGATTCGACCCAGAGACGCCCCCATCGCCGGCTTGACCGAATCGCCGACCGCCATCGGCTTCTGCCCCGAGGTCTCTCCAAGGACGGCACCGATGAACGTGCCCAGAACGGCACCGATCAAGGTACCGATCACAAGTATCGGGATCAGTACAGAGCCGGCGATCGCACCGACAATACCCCCGATGAAGGCGCCGATCATGCCACGTTTGGTTCCCCCGCCTGCCTTAGTGCCCGCTACTCCGGCAAATGATTCCGCAATTTCACCAGAGATGGCAAGAATCAGACCAATGCCCAGACTCCACCAACCGGCATTCGTATGCTCATCCGGGATCAAGACGTAGACATCAAGAAGTTGAGCGCCAAGGCCAAGAATCAGCATGATCCAGGTACCAGGCAGTTGCATCACTACCAAAAGCAGACATCCCATCCCCATGATGATGAACATGACAATCAGAAGTATGTGCAACCAAGTCATTGTTCCGCTCCTTGGTTGTACACCATGATTTCACTCAACTTCTTTCTTTGAATGTTCGGGACAGTCGCCGAATCAGCTGGCCAACCAATGGGGATCAGCATGTAGGGGCGCTCATAATCAGGTCGATTAAGAATCGAGCCGAGGAACTGCATCGGGCTGGGCGTGTGCGTAAGCGTTGCCAGTCCGGCCTGTTGAGCCGCTGCCAGAAGAAATCCCACCGCAATGCCGACTGACTCATTCACGTAATACACACGATCCGATATCGCCTCTTCCCGATCATCCTTCATCACCTTGAAGACCACCACCAGCCATGGCGCTTCTTCAAGAAATGGCTTGTTTTGATCTGTTCCGATGATTTCAAGGTCCCGCAACCAATCCTCACTGGCTCTGGTGCCATAGAAGAGACGCTCTTCTTCTTCAGCACCCTCCCGAATCTGACGTTTCAACTCAGGATCATCGACCACCACGAATCGCCACGGTTGTTTGTTCGCACCGCTGGGAGCCGTGCCGGCCGTAGCGACAATCGACTCGATCAAGGATCGATCGACCGCTGCAGAAGAAAACATTCGAATGGATCGACGCTTCTTCATGATCTCATGAAACTGATCTGCAGCCTTATCGGGATCTTTCGGGGCCCATGGTTCGAAAGACAGGTTGGGTGATGAGTCCTGTGACATGGTTCTCAGGATACGGGCACTTCGCCTGCTATGCTCTTGCCGAGGCCCACGTAAGATCAGAAGGGAACTGCTCTGATGATGTATTTCATGGACATCGCCCGAATTTCATTCGTATTGCTCTTCCTTTCCGGGACTTGTCTGGCGGACCGGACTGCCGATCAGTATCGAAAGGCTTTCGAAAGCATCGACGACGATTGGATGGATCAGATCAGCGACCATACTGAAGTCCTGACACACTCCCTTCGCCAGCCGCCATGTCTTGAAGTCTGGTTCGCCAAGGCTGGGTCACTCCTCGACAAGATTGCCGGACCTGCTGCAGCCGAGAACTGTGACTGGGAAGTGGACCTGTCAGAAGGACTCGAGGTCGAACTTCCTCATCTCGGTTCATTGCGAGATATCACACGTGTGATTCGTGCGGATGCTGAACGCAACATGATTCTGGGAAACAGTGACCTTGTCGCTGATCGAATCGAGATGCTCTACCGCATCTCTGCACATGTAGGACCACCAACACTCATCAGCAGCCTTCTTGCTTCAGCCATCCTCATGGAAGCAAACGTGCTGCTCGATGATGCCATCTCAAAGGGAATGATCCAGCCGGCTCACGCACAACAGATCCTTCGTTCAATGAAAGGGCTGGATCCTGAAGATCCCCTCGGAATGACCGCGGGGCTCGAATCAGAACAGATGTTCGCGATGATCGTCATCGATGACTTCTATGAGGAAATTGGATCAGATGGACCAATCGTAGAGGAAGCGGATCGTGAGGCCATGGTACGAACCGCAACTGAGATGCATCTTCCTCCTGGAGATTACGAATGGCTGTTCGCCGGCAAAGCTGCGGTCAAATCGCTATTCGAAAGGTATTACACCGAACTTCTGACTATCTGGAAGAACCGTTCGACGAATGATGTTGAAGCCGAGTCGCTGAAACTGGAACAGCGAGTGATGGCTGGAGAGTTCTCCCAACTGGCCATGTTACTGGCCGTCAATCTGAGCAAAGCCATGCAGAGAGTGATGGAAGTCGAAGAACAGATTCAGGAACTACTCCCTCGACTCCAGATGCTTTCCGACGGGCAGACAACAGCCGGAGTCCCTGAAAATGCTGCATCGATCTACGCAAGAGCCATTGAACTCGCACAGAGCAGTAAAGATGACTGGAGACGGAACGCCATCGTTCGGGATCAGGTCATCAATGAACTTTATCTTGCTCAACTTGCGAAGACCTGTTCCTTCCCTGAGCCGGAGGATGTGCCAAGGGCGATTGACGAAGACAAACTTCTGTGGACCGCCCCAGTAATTCCATGGTGGCTTCCATCGATGGATCAATTCATCACCGAGTTCGTCTCGATTTCGGATCAAGAGAGAGAATCAGACCGACTCGAAAACGCTCTTGCCAATCTGATCTCAGCCATCAACATCATCCAACATCTGATCCAGTGTTCAAATCTGTCTGCTGCTGTTGTCGCCGCCAATCGGATCTCCTTGATACTTGACCGGATCAGGTCGATGGAGCAAGCCGGACTGTCTCCTGATGATGCAGCCCGCCTCCTGGCAGCACTTCAAGACATCCCGACCGCGGACCCCTTTGGCATCCAGGCCGCTTCAAGACGATCGTTCCAGAGACTTGACCATCACCTTGCGGATCTTGCAGCACGGGATCTACTGCCATCGCATGAACTCAAGTCTAACCCGGAACATCTGCTCTATCTGACCGCATGGTTGCGTGACCTGCCAGCAGCAACTTCGCTTGACGAGACCTACTTTGGTGTTGAATGCGACTGGCCTGATGGTGAATCCGCGATGGCCTGTCCGCCATTCAATCAGGGCGCCATTGATGCCGCTGCAACCGATGGCACCCAGGCTACCGAGGCATGGACCTTCAAGGTGAACATGCCGATTGAATCGGCAAGCGACATCTGTTCAACCAATCCTCAACAACTCGTTGATGAGGCGAGGAAGCAGTTGATTGAAATGCGCCGATCACTCCGCCAGCTGGCGAGCGGATGAGTGTCTATCGGATGAATCGAATACGGCCGAAATCAGGGATCAAGCCAGAGCCCCCGTCAGTCACGGAATAGGGCGCTGGATAGTAGACCATCCAGGCTTTCCCGATCATCAGATCCCCGGGAACGATGAATGGAGTGTCATCCAATTGTTCCGCAACCAGAGGATGGGGTGCGCCCCAGAGCCTGCTGTCCAGAGATCGGCCCGAGTTGTCACCCAGTACGAAGTACTGATCTTCCCCCAGTGTGACGATTGAATCCGGATGAGTAGCAGCAGCGGGACGGTTGATCCTCACCTTGTCACGATGTTCGTCAGCCGGCTCATTCCAGTTGCGCGAGAATTTCTGAAGGATGCTCGGTCGATAGTAAAGATCCCGATCCATCGCGATTCTGTTGATGGAGAAAGGTGATGCTTCGAATGACCACCAGATCCTCGGAGGTGTTGGATACCGGTGTGCCAGCGCTGACGCTGCAACACCTCTGCCTCGCTGGGAGGTATCCACCATGGAATACTCCAATCGCTGCTGTGGCGTCCAGTCATACTCAAGCGAAGCGACAAGCTGGTCATTGACTCGCAGTTCCATGGCCTGATCGACATGAATGCACTCCATGATGATTGGAATGCCAGCTTTCATCGGCGGCATCTCGCCGCTGATTTGTGAAACCTGCAGTGGATCGGATTCAGGCCACATGGAAACAGTCGCCATCGAGCCATTGAGCTCGAACTTGAAGAGATGCTGCCGTGTTGCAATATTCAATGCTGCATCCAAGCTCGACTCATCTGGAATGATGGTTGCCGTAATACGCAGGTCGCTCACCTTGTACAGGCCGCGAACCGGCGAAAGCATGTTGTAGGCCGTCCAGTCATCAGGTGCTGGATTGGCTCGATCCCAATCCAAAGTCGTTGGCTCAGAGGTATCACAACGGAATCCTCCACGGCCTTCACGAGACCAGGCGGATTCAGGCGATCCAATCCAAGGCGAGCCTTTCCAGGAACGCACCAGCTTGTCGGGTTCAACCGGCTCTGCATGGGTGTCATGAACACGCTGCCAGACACCACTCTGGACATGAGCCGGCTTGCGTGCGACGTGGTAACGATCCTCATCCTCTTTCTGGACAAACACATCGCCATCAGCAATCCAGATCGACTCCCCGGGCTTTCCCACGAGTCGCTTGATGTAGTTGGCGGATTCACCGTATGGAATCGTGGGGTTCTTGAAGACCACGACATCAAATCGATCCGGCTTCAGGAAGGGATACAAGGTCTTGGTGACGATGATGCGGTCACCCATGCGCGTTCTGAATCGAGACTGATCCGTGATCCCGTGATCACGTGAGATCTGCCAGTCTCGAAGCCGAGTGGCATCGATCCGTGAATCACCTACGCCAACAGGAGTTGCTGTTCCGGTCTGACTGGATTCAACCAACCAATGCTGGCCAAGTAGCGTTGGCGCCATTGAACCGGTGGGAATGACAAAGCTTTCAACCACGAAGCCACGGAAGATCAAGGCAAAAGTGAAGGCGACCAGCAAGGATTGAAATGTATCAATCACCTTCACTGCAGTAGTTTGATTTTGTTCCTGCTTGCTTGCGATACTCATCACCTTGATCAACAGAGCCTGTGCCGCCCTGTAAATATACCCCTGTCGAGCAGGGAAGGTCTCAACTGACGATCAAGAGCTGGATTCGCCTCCGGAAGACTCAGGCGAACCGCCCCCGCCTCCACGACGGCGACGGCGACGGCGACGCTTCTTCTTGGCCTTGCCCTGACCATCTGAAGCAGAGGCCTCACCTGAAGAGCCACCTTCGCTGGAAACCTGCGGTTGATTCACCTGCGAATCTCCAGAACTGCTTTTCTTCTTGCGACGACGGCGACGACGTTTCTTCTTACCAGCCTGATCGGCCTGGTCATCGGAGTCTGATGAACTGGGCGATCCACCCTTGCCCTTGCCCTGACCCTTGCTCTTCTTCTTCTTCGCAGCCCTTGACCTGGCAACGGATTCATCGAGAAGACGCTGCGCGGCTTCTTCCTTCGCTCGGGCTTTTGCTTCGATTTCAGCTGGGCTGGGACAGGTGTCTGGATCCATCAACTCTTCAAGAGGAATGGCGATCTGCTCATTATTGTGTTCAAGCTTGACGAGAACCAACTGCGTCAGGATCTTGCTGTCGATCACGATTCCAGGGCCCAATTCGGTCCCAACGCGGGTCTTTCGATGAGGGAGATTGGCTTTCAATTCCTTGTAGGTCTGATCTTCATAACGAAGACAGCACATCAGCCGACCACATCGACCTGAAATCTTCAATGGATCCAGCGTCGCCTTCTGTACCTTGGCCGACCTCATGGACACCGGCTTGAGGACCTTCAGGAAATTCTTGCAACAGCAGTGCTGGCCACATCGCTCGTAATCCGCGACCAGCCGGGCTTCATCACGAGCCCCGACCTGCCGCATCTCGATTCGAGACCGAAACTCCGCGGCAAGATCCCGCACCAGTTCACGAAAATCAATCCGATCTTCAGACATGTAATAGAAGGTGAGAACTTCACCGCCGAGAATCGGATCGGCGGCAACCATCTTCATGTCGAGGTTGTAGAACTTGACCAGCTCTCGAGCCTTGACCAGCATCTGATCCTTGCCCGCATCGATCTCCGCCTGATTGGCAAGATCCTCAGCAGTCGCAAGACGAGTGATCTTGCCCCGGGTAAAGAATGGAAACTCCTTCCCTCCGGAGTTGTCGATGTAGTCAAGCATTTCCTGTCGAGTGACCGACTTGCCACAGCCTGCATTCGTGCAGGTTGTGGTCAGCATCTCCGCGAGTTCCATGCCTCGATGGGTTCTGACGACAAGCTTGCTTCCGCAACCAGGTTTGATCCCCGAATTCTGGGGGTACTCACCCACCATGCCCATCACGCCAAAGCGCACCACGATGGTCTTGGGAGGCTCGAGGGCGGCATACTGCTCTTCCAACGTCATGGCATCACGACGAGATGGATCTGAATCCTGTTCAAATACAGGCAGTGGAAGAATTGACATGGGTCATCCGAAAGGCGTCATTCAACGCAGGGTGCCACTCGCTCGCCCTGAACCAGTGCTGGTGAGTCGTCATCCTGCATTGAACTGTCTCCAGGAGGGTTTTCAGAGACCATCGCCTGCCTGGCCAGATGATGGCTGTGACGCAAATCGGAAGCTCAAGTGTACCAGTTCAGCGGTCAAGCACTAAGCCGAAAACCATGACCAGAGATCTCCCTGAGGTTGCCCAGAAGCCCTTCCAAGGGTCCTCGAATCTGATGACTCCCACACTTGACTCCAGGATCTGAAAGTCCCTCTGTCGCCTCGTCGCCGGCCAGAGCGTGCCCCTGTACCTGGCTGATGATCCCCTGCCCGCCTCCCTGAGGCCGCTAGACTGGCCGCCATGGATATCGAAACTGCACGAAGTTTGATGCATGAATGGGTTGAGAGCGAGGCCCTGAGGCACCATATGGAATGCGTCGCCGCCTGCATGAAAGCAGCAGCGATTGCAGTGGAACCAGATCAAGTTGATCGATGGGTTGTCTGCGGTCTTCTTCATGATTTCGACTATGAGCGACATCCCACCGAAGAGGAACATCCATTCGTCGGTCTGGCCTATCTGAAGGAACGTGGTGATGTGGATGATGAAATCCTGAATGCCATTCTGGGACATGCCACCTATTCCGGAACACCTCGGGATACCCCCATGGCTCGTCATCTCTTCGCAGTCGATGAACTGGCTGGTTTCATCGTCGCCTGTTGCAAAGTTCGTCCTGGCGGAATATCCGATCTGGCCCCCAAGAGTGTCAAGAAGAAGCTCAAGACGGCTAATTTCGCGGCCGCAGTGAATCGTGATGACATTGCACTCGGGACAGAGGAACTGGGATGCGACCTCACGGAACACATCCAGTTCTGCATCGATGCGCTTCGTGCCGATCAGGAACGCCTCTCGCTCTGATTCAATCAAAGACCCCCCCTGTTTGCATGAATCTCGAAGAGATTCAACTCTCACCCGTGATTCCGGGTTCATCCTTGTCTGGTGCTCCGGCATCTGCTTCAATGGACTGTCCCTCTGAAACTGCCTGATCTGGAGTCCCCAGCATGATCATTGCCTCACTCGCCATCCTCTCGCTTGGCCTGACCAGTACGACGGCCTCACCGGTAATCGATGGCAAGGATGGCCTGATGATGAACCGCCAGATCATCTCTGATCTTCGCGAAATGAATGGAACGATCCTCATCAAGGACATGCCACTGGCTGATGAGGGATTGGTTGAACTTGAAGTCACACGGTTCACGGTCACCTCTCCCGACACACGATTCGTCATCGGGAAGGATTCAGAGTCATTTGAACCCAAGGAGATGCCATCACTTTATCGCGGCACCATTGCGGGCCAACCGGAGTCAATGGTCTATCTGGCGTTCTGTGAATCTCAGGCATGGGGCCTGATTGATCGTCGCAATGGAGATGGACAGCTCGTACTGGGAAGATCAGGCGATGGCAGTGACCGAGATGAACCCATCTTGAAGTGGCAGCGCATCTCCGGTGATGTCCAGCCACCACTTGGTGTTCCGGTCTGTGGCCTGAAGGAACTCCCCCGCGAGGTTCCCCCGCGTGGCGATCTATCCACCCCTCGACTCTTACTTGATCTGGCCATTGAAACAGACTGGGAATACACCGAGCTGTTCCAGGGTGATCTTGATGCCGGCGCCGCCTATGTCGTTGCGCTCTATGGCGCCATCGCCACGATCTATGATCGAGACGTCAACCTTGATCTGAACGTCACCTGGGTGCGCCTCTGGGATACACCTGATGACCTCTTCAATGATGACGACCCCCTGCAGCCGTTCCGTGTCTACTGGAACGAGAACATGAATGCAGTCAATCGTGATCTCGCCCAGTTCCTGACCGGCCGAACCAACCTTCCGTATGGCGGCGTGGCATGGCTCAGCGCGACCTGTGGAGACTACGCCTATTCCGTGGCCGGATACATCATGGGGAGTTTCACAAGTTCGACCGACCCCGCCTTCGGCAACTGGGATATCACAGTGTCAGCGCATGAACTCGGACACAACTGTGGAACAGCTCATACACACGACTATGACCTGGACAGCTGCGCGTTCGGTACGACGCAACGCGGATCGATCATGAGCTACTGCCATACCACTACCGGTGGTGGATCGAACATCGACCTCCGGTTTCATCGCGTGACCACTGACTACATGCGTTCCCATCTTGCCGATGCTCCATGCCTGATCAATGACTGCAACGACAATGATGTCGATGATCAAATCGACATCGCCTTTGGAACAAGTCTTGATGCCAATATGGACGGCATTCCTGACGATTGTCAGGACTGCAATGGGAATGGCATCATCGATGAGATCGACATCGCACTGGGTGCCAGCAATGATGCCGACGCGGATGGTGTGCCTGATGAATGCGAAGCGGATTGCAATGGAAACGGTCTTCCTGATGATCTGGATATCGCCGCCGGTACCAGCACCGATCTGCATGGCAATTCAGTGCCAGACGAATGTGAAACGGATTGTGACAACAATGGAGAATCCGATTACAACCAGATTCAGGAAGACATGTCTCTGGATATCAACCGCAATGTGATCCTCGACTCCTGTGAAGATTGTGATGGCAACGGCACTCCTGATCTTGAACAACTTGAAGGTGGTTCCCTGCTCTGGATCGCAGGCAACACCGAAGGGCTCGCGAAATCCTTTCATCCCTACAGTGGCGTTCCAATGGCCAGCAGTCCGGCAGGCTCGTTATCGAGTTCGTCTGATCTTGTGATTTCACCTGATGGACGGATCATGGCCGGTGACCGTGATGGCGATCGTGTCATCGAACTGGATCCTGTGACTGGGGCCAACCTGGGCCCATTCATCACTACTGGAGATGGTGGACTCAGTGCACCACAAGGCATGGATTTTGGACCGGACGGCAGGCTCTTCATCGCCACCGGCAATGGTGTTCTGGCCTTTGACGGTGAGACCGGCGCGTTTGATGAAAACTTCGTGATTCCAGGAAGTGGTGGCCTTTCGCAGGCGACGGGGATTCTGTTTCTTCCCCAAGGGAACCTTCTGGTTGGAACACAAGACGGAAGAGTTCTTGAATTCAACGGCGAGAATGGAAACCATATCCGGACGGTTGTCGATGATCCCGGTCGACTAGGTGGAACCCATGGCCTGCTGCTTCGACCAGGTGGAACGCTGCTGGTCACGAGTACCGCTTCGGACACGATTGAGGAATATGACCCCATCACTGGATCGCATCTTGGCCGATGGGACCGTGGTGGACTGTTGAGTGGTTATTGGGGCCTGCAGGAACCACGCACCCTCCGATTGGGCCCGGATGGGAATGTCTATGTTGCAACTGCTGGAGGCAATACCTCCGTGCAGCTTTACGAGGAGGCAACTGGTCTCTTCAAACGCAGGTTCTACGTACTCGATCAACTCATCGAAGAAGCCACGGGATTCGATTTCATGCCGGCTGCAGCGATTGACTGCAATGGCAACATGATTCCGGATACATGCGACATCGCCAATGGTGATGCTACCGATCTTGATGGGAATGGAATTCCGGACAGCTGTGTGTGTCCAGGCGATATCGATGGTGATGGATCTATCAATGTGAACGATATTCTGATCATTCTCGCTGGCTGGGGAACCACTGAAGGAGACATCACCGGCGATCAGACCACCGATGTCAATGACATTCTGCTGGCGCTCTCTCTCTGGGGTGGCTGCTGATCAATCATCCTTCAATCGAGCAGCCATCCATCTGGCCTGCTGCACGATGTCACGACCAAACTGTTCCCAATCCACCTTTGGCTCCGCCACCCGGGCTCGCGCCTGCAATCCGACCTGACGGCCCCATTGCCTCCACTGTGTCGATGTGCCCGACTGCAGTGAAGTTCCAACATCCTCTCCAAATTCAGCCCACTTGCGATCCTGGCCTTCACGGACCAAGGCAACGGCCTGATCCGCCAGAACCTGTCCCATGTGTGGCCAGTTGTCTTCGCCATCAATGATTCGCTGAATCATTTGACTACAAGCTGATTGCGAGAAGAACGCCCAATCCGCACTTGAATCCAGACCATTGGCAACAGTCATCTTGCTCAATTCAGCAGTCAATTTATCTGCATGCAATCCGGCGAATTCACCCGCAACCTTGAAGGCATCTTCATCCGAAACAGATTCCCGGATCTTTTCGATCTGCCCGTTCATCTCGATGGCCGTATCGGTCATCAGCATGATGGCGCCGAATCGGAATCGAGGCCAATAGCAGTAGTATTCAGCCAGCCCGAGCGTAGAGGCAACTTTGAATATTGGTGTGTCGATCTCATCCAGATCCAATGCCGTGGGTGTTGGAGCATCCATGACCACCGTCGGTTGCACTGAATCCGGTTCTTCACCCAGGTGAATGGCGAGCGTGATTCCGGATGTGATGAAAATGAATTTGAAGATCAAGGCAAGATTCATCATTTATCTCCCAGGCTATGAGCCTGATCACCTGAATCAGCACGCAGGAAATTCAATCAATGCCAGATTCACGATTCCATGTCATTCGATTGATCTGGACCTGAAAGGTCCATCCCTTCTTCCTGCCAGATCGCATCATCAATACCTTCGACTCCATCAGGCCTGCTTCGGGCGGCGGATCGACCGGCATCCCGCATGGACTGAAGTGACTTTCGACTCTTGCGTGAAAAGAGAAGGCGGATGGGGACTTCGGAAAAAGGAAGTTCTTCTCGAAGACGATTCATCAGATAACGCTCGTAGCGGCCTTCGAACATCTTGGGCTGATTGACGACCAGAGCAAGCGTCGGCGGCTGGACCGCTACCTGCGAAGCGTAATACAGCTTGGCCTGCGTACCCAGACGGGAACTGGGGCCACGCTGGGAGAGAATGCTCTTGACCACGGAGTTGATCTGGGCCGTTGGTTCACGATGATTGGCCTGAGCATGGAGGTTGAAGGCCATGGAAACCAGATCCTGCAGCCCTTCACCCTCTGCTGCACTGATGAGACAGATCGGGGCATAGCTCAACCCACGCAGTGTCTTGGTCAGGTAGTCCGCGAATTCCTCCGGTTCCGCCTCCTCGTCCGCCAGATCCCATTTGTTGACCACAAGCACCACCGGCTTGAACTGCCGTTGGAGTTCCTGGCTCAGCTTCTCATCAACCTTCGAGACAGGCTGTGTTGCATCCACCATGAAGAGCACCACATCAGCTCGACGGATGGAGTTCAGCATTCTTCGATAGGCGTAGAACTCGATGTCGTCGGCAAAGCTCTTCTTGCGACGAAGTCCTGCCGTATCGATGGCGAGGAACTGATGGCCTTCCATCTCAAATCTGACATCTACTGCATCGCGGGTTGTTCCTGCGATTTCAGACACAATGACTCGTTCTTCGCCAGCCAATGCGTTGATCAGCGTGGATTTGCCTGCGTTTCGACGTCCAACGATTGCCAGTCGCATTTCACTTTCAGGAACCGGGTCATCGTCGGTTGCTTCGACACGACGCCACAGCTCTTCCGTGAGGAGCCGCATGCAGTACCCACTGGTCGCCGAAACACAGAGCGGCTCGCCAAGACCAAGACTCGCCATTTCCATGGCATGAGCCTCCCACGACTCTCCGTCGGTCTTGTTGGCAACCAGCATGACACGATCCGCCTGTCCTTTGCGACGCAGAATTTCAGCCACGGCATGATCAAGCGGAAGAAGTCCGGATTGTGCGTCACACACCATCATGATCAACGATGACCGCTCCATCGCAACGGCAATCTGACCCTCGATGTCCTCTGTCAGACGTGAGAGATCCTCTCCGGCATCATCGATGACCCCGTCATCGGCGGTATAGATGCCATAACCCCCGGTATCCGTGACTTCCACAAGCCGTGATGGCACACCCTTGGGAGACTCCGTAGGAGCATCAAGTTCCAGAATGGCACTGACCCGATCACGCGTCACGCCCGGCGTTGGATCGACAATGGAAACACGCCGCCTGGCGAGGCGGTTCAACAGGCTCGACTTGCCCACGTTCGGGCGGCCTACGATGCTGACGGTAGGAATCGTGATAGACACACGGATAGTGTAGATCCTCAGGACGATACGCACCGCCTTTACCCTACAATCCCCCACAATGACAGCGGACCATACATCCGGGCTTCTTCTGGTTGTCTCAGGCCCCTCCGGGGTGGGGAAGACCACCATCGTCCACCAGATGCAACAGAAGCTTGGCGGCCGATTCAGTGTCTCCGCGACCACGCGACCTCGCTCGAGCGATGAAGTCGACGGCAAGGATTACTACTTTGTCTCCTCATCCGAATTCGAACGAATGAGAAATGGCGGAGAATTTCTGGAATCCGCCGAGGTCTTTGGTCGTCACGCCTATGGCACACCCAGAAGACCCGTCGAGTCTGCATTGGCCAACGGCGAGTTGATCATTCTCGATATCGATGTCCAGGGTGCCAGGCAGGTCCGTCAGACCATGCCGGATGCCTACATGGTCTTCATTCTTCCCCCGGATGAAGATGAACTTCTCCGCAGACTTCAGAGTCGTGGCCGAGATGATCAGGATGCCATCGACCGGAGGTTCGCCGAAGCCAAGCATGAAATCAATCAGGCTACTGAGGTGAAACTCTACGACGCCTTCGTCATCAATGATGATCTTGAACGTGCGGTCGAAGAAGTCTGCGCACTGGTGAGTGCACGTCGTGGATTGCCTTCGCCTTCCAATCGAAGTACTGAGCCGACTCCCCCATCATCATGATCACGCTTTCACTGCTCATGCTGGCCACCTCACTTGGCGAGGTCGGCGCCGAGGACATGCAGGTTCGATCTCGCATGCTGCTGGCACCACGCGGTGGTGTCCTCATGGCAAGACTTTCGACTGAACTTGCTTCAAGTGCATGGCCGGATCAAGTGATGCTCCAACTCGTTGAAGACTCCGGCAATACGGTGGAACTGGTCGGTCATATCGCCTGGATGGAAATCGGAACGCCTCCTGGTCGCGCCAGTTGGACCGCTGACCGCATGGGCCTGCAGATTCGTCCCGTAGAACCGGCGGACAGGTTTGATCCTCAACAGATGCGCAATGTCGTCGAAGGGCCTCGTCTACTGGTCGCCTTGCCTGATGATGCCAGCGGTTCGCTTGTGCTTGGCGAATCCACGCTGAACCTCCAATGGATTGACGCACCGAAATCCATGCCCCCCATCAGAGTTGGCGGAGGATCTCGTGAGGGAGTCCTGACCGCGGTGCCGATGCTTGATCGGCCTGATCCAGACAATCCTTTGGATTGGTGGCGATGGGAACTGCTTGCAGAACGCAGGGGCATGGAACCTCCACCACCTGACTTTGAATCGATTGTCGCTCGACTTGCCGCACGACATGTGACTGGACTCTGGCGACTGGCCATGACCAGACTTCATGATGCCAGTCGTGGCGTGGCCGCACGATGTCGTGATCTTCTTACGGAAACCTGCATGGCTGACGGGAATTCAATTGCGGCGTGGATCACTGAAGCAAATAGAATCGATGAACTGCTTCGATCCCTGTTGGATTTCAATCTCGATGATGACGCAAGAATCGAAGCAGCATTGTCATGGGCCGATTCGCAGATCTCCCAGTTCGTCTGGACAAACCAGTCCTTTGGTCCAGTGGTTCAAATTTCAATTGCCAATCCAGATCCCCGCAAGGTACTGGCGGAATTCATCTGGATGAATGGAGATGATGTGCCTCTGGGCGTTCCCCTTGCCCCAGACGATGTCACCACCAACAATCTCCGTCGGCATGCCGCAGCCGTCGCTCGCTCCGGCTACAGGATGGACATCCTGAATCTGGTCATTGAAAATCAAGTGCAACGAATTCCCTTTGGTGATGCCGTGGCCCTCGTGAAACCACCCGGCCCGGTCTTGGGACCATTCAAGCCCGCACTGAGTCTGGCTGATGTTCGTGCAGGAAATTCTTCGGAATCGGCGATTGAGAACCAGAGCTGGATTCAGATTCGACGACATGATGGCAAATGGGAGCTCTATGTCGAATGTCTACGAGAACCATCCGCTGCTGGCACAACACATGATCAGAAGCCATTGCCGGAGAACATCGATTCACTGGATGAACTTCTTGGGATCGAAGCCATGGCCATTCAGATCGGCCATTCGGCCCCGGATCAGATCTGGCCTGCACAATGCGTGGTGATCTCACCTCATGATGGCTGGCGGCGATACACCGGCAATACACCTGAAATCCCAGAGATCAATGTCCGGGTACAGGAGGATCGCTGGCTGGCAACCATGTCACTCCCTGACTCATGGCTGCCCGCCAATGGCGACGAACTGTTGCTTTCTGCAACGAGGCTGCATGCCGAGAACAATCGATTTGAAACGATTCCATCAGCCTGCCCACCATGGAATCCTGATCCTCTACCGATCTATCTCGACCTGAGTATCTGGGACAAGGACGAGCCGACCCTGCGCACCGCAGGATCGCGCCGATGATCAACCTGGAAGCATCGCTTCGGCGGGAAGCGTATCCAGAATGTTCTGAAGAACCTGATCAGTCGTCATGCCTTCTGCTTCAGCCTCAAAGTTGAGAATGCATCGATGACGCATGGCTGGGAGCAGGGCTTTTTTGATATCCGATACTTCCACTGAATCACGGCCCTCTCGCAAGGCATTCACCTTGCCCGCGAGTACCAGTGTCTGTGCGGCTCGAGGGGATGCACCCATTCTGAAGAATCGCTCCACCTGAGGTGTTGCAAGATCCCCACCGGGATGCGTGGCCAGTACACATCGAACCGCATAATCCTGAACGGACTCGGAAACCACTACCTGTCGGACTGATTGCTGATGCTTGACGATTGTCTGGGCGTCGACAACTCGTTCAACCTTGATCTCAGCATTGCTTGTTGTCCGATTGAGGATCTCACTCATCTCCTCACGAGTGGAATAACCAACGACCAGCTTGAAGAAGAAACGATCCAGCTGAGCCTCGGGGAGGGGGTAGGTTCCTTCCTGCTCCACTGGATTCTGAGTCGCCATCACGAAGAATGGCTTTTCAAGAACATGAGTCTCACCTCCAACCGTCACAGAACGTTCCTGCATTGCTTCCAGCAGGGAGGACTGTGTCTTGGGAGTAGCTCGGTTGATTTCATCTGCAAGCACGATCTGTGCAAAGATCGGTCCCTTGCGGAACTTGAACTCACGACCTCCCGGACCTTCCACGACGATGGTCGTTCCGGTGACATCCGCCGGCATGAGATCCGGAGTGAATTGAATTCGTGAGAAGTCGAGATGCATGGCTTCGGACAAGGTTCGGATCAACAATGTCTTTCCCAGTCCCGGCACACCTTCCAACAACGCGTGGCCACCTGCGAAAAGACAGGTCAAGACACCTTCGACGATGTCGTCATGTCCGACGACCGCCTTGCCGATCTCCGATCGAAGTCGATTCCAGTCATCTGCAAAGGTCATGGAACTCAAGCTCCTTCATGGCGAAGAAATTCAGAACCGGACTGATCCCTGAATACCGATCACAGGAGTCGGGTCATAGGTGCTGGCATAGACGTCCTGTGAGGCCGCATTGGTCGCCTTGATGCGCCCATAGACGGTCGCACCGATATAGCCGGTGATCGAAGTATCAGGCATCGGTTCCCAGGTCAGATAGAACATCAAGGGAAGGGTCTCCGTCGTGCCTACGCCACCTGGAACCGGGCCGGAATCCTCCAGTCGGAACCGCTCGTAATCGAAGACTACTGCAAATCCAACATCGAATTCATCAGTCAATTGATACACCAGTTCAGCACCACTCTGATTGGCCCAACCTGTTTCAAGCCGAGTATCAAGACTCAGTCGATCAGTGATCTGCCAGTCAAGCACGATGATGGGATAGAACAAGGCGTCATCTTCAAGTTGGGACCGAATACCCAGGCCTGCACCGATGATCAGATCTCTTGAAAAGGCATAGCTGAAACCAGCAGCACCACCACCGATGACACCATCACTCCAGCTGCCTCCGTTCTCAACGGACCACATCACCTGACCACCGCCGAAGATCATCCAATTGTCATCGACTCGCCAACGCATGCCAAGATTGAACTGAAGCGTGTTCACGTCACGCCACCAGTCAACCGTGTCCTTGAAGTTCCAATGGTCGTACTGGTACCTCCAACCCATGGTGAGGTCGAGCGTATCGGTCAGCCCAAGCCTGAACTTGCCATCAGTATGTGCGCGACCATGAGCAACAGAGCCCTGATTCTGATTCTTGAGATTCGACTCGAACTGCCAGGTGAAGGCTGCATCGAATGACAATGAGGTATCAAATCCAGCAGCGGGATCCTGACCCAGTCCTGCTGGTGCCACATCCACTGGCCTGGTTTCTGGTGCGGACTGATCCTGCAGGGTGAACGCCGGAAGCGTGAATGAAGCTGGGGTTGAACCCAACACGGTCGTCGCAAGGGCAAGTGCAAGCATGTGAAATACTCCTGTCAATCGTGGACGATAGCCGCTCTGGACCTCAACGCACAACCGCCACCCGAGAGTTCGTCCCGGGTCAGGGTTCGCTCAAGACGCTGATTCTGTGAATCGGCCTATTCCTCGGCCTTCTGAATCTGCCAGTATTCCAGCTCAACTGGAGCCTGACGTCCGAAGATCGTCACGAGAACACGAACGAGACCACGCTCAGGCAACACGGTGTCCACCGTACCGTCGTAGTTCTCGAAAGGTCCTTCCTTGATCGTGACATTGTCGCCAGGAGCGAACTCCATGCGGACCGTGGGTTCTTCTTCGGGCATCTTGGAGTCGTGGAGCATCTTCTCCACTTCAGCAGGTGACATGGGGGTCGGACGGCCAGCCGTACCGACGAAGTCACCGACACCGGTGGTTTCCTTGATCAGGAAGAAGACATCCTGAGGAATACGACCATCCGGTTCCAACCGCATCTCAACGAAGATGTACCCGGGGTAGAGCTTGGTCTCCGTGATCCGCTGCTTGCCGCCCTTGAGTGTACGGGTCTTTTCCGTAGGAACCATGATTCGGCCCACACGTTGCTCAAGACCTTCGATCTGAACCTTGCGCTGAAGGGTGTCACGAACGAAGTTTTCCTTGTTGGATGCAACTCGAAGCACGAACCAGTCCATGCCCTCGCGGTACATGGGCATGTCAACAGCTGGATCAAATGCCTCTTCAGCAACTGCTTCCGTAGTGTCGGGAGCAACAGGGGCTGTTGAATCAGTTGTTGTCTGAGCCTGGTCAAGCATCTCGCCGGCATCACCAGGAGCCTGCTCACCATTGGTCATCATCTGGTTCTGTTCGGACATCCGAACCTCCTGTATCAGCAGGCAGTCACCTGCAGCTGATCGTAATCGTCATCAGTTTTCAAGAACACCGACCGAGCGGAACAGCATCGCGAAGATGACATCCACACCCCAACAGAAGATGGCGACGAAGATCGTCAGGCCGATGACTGCGATCGTGGATCGAGTCAGTTCCGCCTTGGTAGACCAGTTCACCTTCTTCATCTCACCCTCAGTGGCAATCATGAAGTCAACCGAGCCAGGCTTGGAACCAATCAGCCAGTAACCGAGCAGGCCGAAGATGCCTGCACAGATCAGAATCGCGATCACCTGGGCATAGGTCGTCTCGATACCGAAATCAACGGTTTCCATCTGCTTCCAGAGCCAGATCAGACCCAGAGCTACCACAACGCCGTAGCCAATGGCCGACATCAATCGGACCCAATAGCCTTGACCACTCTTGTAGATGCCTGTGCCCATGATCCACATTCCATTCCAGCCGTAATTCGGCTCATGAGCTCTTGAATAGAGCCCCTGGGTTCCAATCCAACACGCCGGGAGTGACTCGAACACTCAACCTGCGGATTTGGAATCCGCTGCTCTGCCAATTGAGCTACCGGCGTTTCGCCGATGGTGTCGCCCCGGCTCATGCCGGGACGACACCTGATCGACAGATATCACTTCCTCTTGATCTTGTGAAGCGTGTGCTTCCGAAGCCGAGGGCTGTACTTCTTGAAACCGGCTTTCACCTTCTCGTCAATACCGCCCTTGACGCGAATGCTGGTGCGGTAATTCAAGTCACCACATTCAGTGCATTCAAGCCAGACGTATTCTCGATCTGCCGCTTTCTTGGCCATGGCCCATGGTCTCCGTCAATCAAGCAGGAAAAAACTATTCAATGATCTTCGTGACAACGCCGGAACCGACCGTACGGCCGCCTTCACGGACAGCGAAACGAAGACCTTCTTCCATTGCAATCGGCTTGTCGTGCAGGTCGACGGACATCTTGATGTTGTCACCAGGCATGCACATTTCAGCACCGACCAGGTTGAGGTCGCCAGTCACGTCCGTGGTACGGAAGTAGAACTGTGGCTTGTAACCACTGAAGAACGGGGTATGACGACCGCCCTCTTCCTTGGTCAGAACATAGACCTCAGCCTCGAACTTGGTATGAGGCGTGATGGTGCCTGGCTTGGCCAGAACCTGACCACGCTCGACGTCATCCTTCTCAATACCACGAAGCAGGCAACCGACGTTGTCGCCAGCCTGAGCATCTTCGAGGATCTTGTTGAACATTTCGACGCCGGTGACGGTCGTCTTGCGAGGCTCATCGGAAAGACCGACGATCTCGACTTCCTTGCCGACCTCGACGAGGCCACGCTCGATACGACCAGTAACCACGGTACCGCGGCCCTTGATCGAGAAGACGTCCTCGACGGACATCAGGAAGTCCTTGTCGACTTCACGCTCTGGCTCAGGGATGTAGCTGTCAAGGGCTTCCATCAGTTCATCGATGGCCTTGCATGCATCGTCATCCTTGCCTTCTGACTCAAGTGCCTTGAGGGCTGAGCCACGAACGACTGGGATGTCATCGCCTGGGAAGTCGTACTTGGAAAGAAGTTCGCGAACTTCCATCTCGACGAGCTCGAGCAGCTCTTCGTCGTCGACCATGTCGACCTTGTTCATGAAGACAACCATGCGGGGAACGCCGACCTGGCGTCCGAGCAGGATGTGCTCACGAGTCTGAGGCATTGGGCCGTCAGTAGCTGCTACCACGAGGATAGCGCCGTCCATCTGAGCAGCACCAGTAATCATGTTCTTCACATAGTCAGCATGGCCCGGGCAGTCCACGTGAGCATAGTGCCGGTTCTCCGACTCATACTCCTGGTGACTGGTGGCGATGGTGATGCCACGTGCCTTCTCTTCGGGGGCATTGTCAATTTCATCAAATGCCTTGGCTGAACCCAAGCCCTTCGCGGACTGGCGAACCGTAATGGCTGCCGTGAGCGTGGTCTTGCCGTGATCGATGTGTCCGATGGTGCCCACGTTAACGTGCGGCTTTGTGCGGACAAAAGTTTCCTTGGCCATCGGTTTGGTCTCCGTCTATCGCCAATTGCGTCTGTCGCAATCCCGAGTTCAGAACGTCCGAACCCAGTAATCATCTCGAAACTGAACGACGACCCTCTCGAGGCGCCGAACCTGCAGGTCAAGTCCCATCTCTGGAACATCAACCTTGGACACCGACACGGACCTTCCGTGCCATACCGTCCAATCAAGCCACCGACGGGACTTGAACCCGTGACCTCACCCTTACCAAGGGTGTGCTCTACCACTGAGCTACGGTGGCAAATCGATTCCCTCATTCAGTCAACTTGTAGCTCGTGCTGACTGAATAAAAACCGCCTCGTGATTGAGGCGGAAAGGAGATTGTACCGCTACCGGCATCCCTTTCAACCCACTTAAGCAAGGAGTTCCCCTTGGCGGGCTGGACAGGCTGCTGGGGGGCCTTAAATCAGGCCTCAGAGGGCCATCACAGCCGGGACTATGGGCTTACTTCACTCTTGCGTTTATCAAGATCAGTGACACGGATTCCACGGCCCGGATTGCCTCCGATGCCCTGCAGCTCTGCCAGGGATCCAAATCGGGATACCAGCTCTACATGACCATCCAGGAAAAGCATCAGACAGGCTTTGCCGCCGGAGTAACGGAAATCGACTTCCTGAGTGGCATCCGCTGAATTATCAATGCTATCGGACCCTCCGCTGATGATGCCGATGTCATTGACATCCTGTGTCAGGAATGCATCAACCGTGGCCTGCTCATTGGTTGGATCACCGCCAATGGTCAATCCAGCAAATGAATCCACCAGATACATGGACTGCGCTGGTCCCTTGAGTTGACCCGTCGTCACATATCGATCAATTCCAGAACCATTGCTTCCTGGATCGAGATCCAGCTCCGATTGAGCACTGAAGAAATTGTTGGCCGCAAAGAAGCCAGGAAGACCTTTTTCCCAGGCGCCTGCACCGAATGGCTTGGGCAGACCCAAAGGCTGGCCGCCGCTGTTCTGACCAATCTGCGCAGGATCAACGACGACATTGCCTCCCCCGGCTACAAAGCGAGGGAAATCAAAGGTATTGACACCCAAGGAACGAAGTGGATTTCGTTTGAAGTTCTCGTTGTAGTCATACACATGGCGATCCGGGGCACGGTAGCGATACGAGACGTTGACCGCATTACCACCTGAATTCAGGCCGCCATTGGGTCGAACCAGTGGAAAGTCCGCCAGACCCACATCACTCCCCAGATTGCTTTCAACCCAGAGGATGTCTGCAAAGGTGCCTTGGGATACAAAATCAGTTCGAGGATCGCCCGAGGCATTCAGCAGGTTGTTGGAGACGACCCATTCCAGATCATTGCTTCCGGCACCGGTATAACCAGATCGAGAAGCAACCCCTCCTATTTCATCACCGTTCTCGTCAAAGTAGTCAAACTGACTTGGAACGATTCGATCCCGATGATTCGATGAATACGCTTCCATCCAGGTGTGAATCTGACGCAGGTTGTTTCGCGATCGAAGATTGACATCCGTTGCATTGGCGCCCGACAAGGCCGTCATCGTCAAAGCCACGAGGAGTCCGATGATGGAAATGACAACCAGCACTTCTACGAGGCTGAAGGCCGGGCGAGGTCGAGTGGACTTTGCTTGAAGTTGCTGAACAGACATCAACTTTCGTCTCCATTCACTGAATGGTGCTTGCTTGCCGTTACTTCGCTTGAAGCATGGCTCCTCAAGACACCTCTGAGGGTCTCCATCAGGATACCCCCGGTACATGTTCGAACTGAACATTGCTGCGGATCCTCGCTGACTTGGGGAAACAAACCCCTTTGAGGACCCAAAAGAATGCCTGACCGCGATGTGTCTGGGCGGTGAGGCTGTCCGTCAGCCCAGATTCATCGTCATCAGGAACTCCGCATTCGAATTGGCCTTGACCATTCTTGTGCGGAGCATTTCCATGGCTTCCACGACACTCATGTCCGAAACCACCTTGCGCAGCCTGACAACCAGGTCCAGTTCCTTTGGATCCAGCAACAGCTCCTCTCGACGTGTACCGGATGCGGCAATGTCGATAGCAGGCCAGATCCGCTTCTCCACCAGCTTTCTGGTGAGATGCAGTTCGGAGTTACCCGTTCCCTTGAATTCCTCGAAGATGACTTCATCGGCCTTCGAACCGGTATCAACCAACGCCGTGGCGATGATGGTCAAGGACCCTCCGTCTTCGATGTTTCGAGCGGAACCGAAGAACTTCTTGGGCTTGATCAACGCAGCGTTGTCGACACCGCCGGAACCGATCTTGCCTGAGTTGGGCGCCGCATTGTTGTAGCCACGAGCCAGCCTGGTGATCGAGTCCATCAACACGACGACATCCTGGCCGACTTCGACCATGCGACGTGCTTTTTCCATGACCATCTCGGCCACCTGAATATGTCGCGTTGCGTGTTCGTCGAAGGTACTGGCGACGACTTCAACGGATTCATTGGTGTTGCGCCGGAAATCCGTTACTTCCTCAGGTCGCTCGTCGACCAGAAGCACGATGACATGGGCTTCCGGATGATTCGTTGAAATGGCATTCGTGATCTTCTGCAGCATCACGGTCTTGCCGGTTCGAGGTGGTGCGACGATCAGGGCACGCTGGCCGAAACCAAGCGGGGCAACCAGATCGATGACTCTTGTTTCAACCGGCTCCTGACCTGTTTCAAGAATGATGCGCTGGTTCGGATGAAGCGGTGTCAGATTCTCGAATGCAGCAAGATTGTGAAGTTCCTTGGGACTTCGACCATTGATTTCTTCGACGCGAAGCATCGCGAAATAGGTTTCTGTTTCCTTCGGGGGTCGAATGAGACCCTTGATCACCTGCCCACGGCGCAGACCGAATCGACGTACCTGGGAAGGGCTGACATAGACATCATCAGGCGACGCCATGTAGGAATACTGCGCACTCCGCAGGAAACCAAAACCATCAGGAAGCAGTTCAAGCGTGCCTTCCCCCATCATGAGGCCCTGCTTGGCAGCACGACTCTTCAGAATCTCGAAGACCAGCTTCTGCTTGGAAAGGTTGGCCGGATCCTCGATCTTCTGCTTCTCAGCAACCTTGATCAAATCCTGGCCGGACATCTTCTGCAGCGAAGCCAGATCAAGACCGTCTTTCTTGGCCTTGTCGAATTTGGCCTGGGTCTTGGCATCCAGTTCCTTGTCAAGCTTCGACGCTTCCGCCTCAAGCTCCTCGTCTGTTGGAACTTCACCCGGCTGAAGGGTCATGGTGGCAATTGCTGAATTGCCGCCGGAAGACTTTTTTCGTCGTCGTCTCTTCTTGGCCATTTGCTTTCTCGAACCTTGCTTACGTTGGGTAGTGCCCGTAGCTGTCACGGCATGGTCTGCCTGTTATCAAGGGTTTCAATCTGGGCAATGCTGAACAATCGTGCGCCCTGTATTGGGAGAGAAACACGCCAGCCTTGAGTTTCCATGCATGAAATGATGCGGGGAAGCCCTGCCTTTCCCGTCTCCACGGGAAACCGGATCAACTATCCGGTCGGCTGGAAAAATCGCTGATGAGGGTTTCGAGGTAAGCCTCGACTGAACGGGCGAGGTCTTCAACCTCACCGTCGTTACCAAGAACATGATGGGCCATGGACCGCTTCTCGTCAAGCGGTAACTGGGCTGCCTCACGCCGGGCCAATTCCGTCGGTTCCCAGCCCCGATGCTGTTGCAGGCGTTTCTGGCGAATTTCCTCTGGCGTATCAATGAAGAGAATTGCATCGCAATCGCTGTCCAGACCCGCTTCAAGCAGCAATGGTGCATCGATCACCAGGGCAACCGCATCTGCCGATGCTGAGGCAAACAGTGCTTCTCGTTGCTCATGCACGATTGGATGCAGTATCGATTCCAGCCATCTTCGCTCGGATTCATCATGAAAGACGATCGAGGCCACCTTGGTTCGATCAATCCCACTCTGGCTGGCAAGCACATGATCACCCCAGCGATCCTGAAGCTGCTGGATGACCTCCGGCATCTCAAGTGCCTTCTTGGCCATCGCATCAGCATCCGCCACGACACAGCCCAGATCCTTGAGCATCATGGCCACCTGCGACTTGCCGGAACCAATTCCACCGGTGAGACCGATCACTGGAATTCGATGCCTGCCCATGGTCTGCCCTTGCTGTTCAGTTGACGATCTGTTTCCAGGTGGTGCCTTCCGGCCCATCCTTGATTTCGATGCCTGCTTCGAGAAGTTCATCTCGAATTCGATCTGCTTCCGCCCAGTCCTTGTCCGCCCTCGCCTGATTACGTGCCGCAATCCTGTCGTCAATCCAATTGACATCCAGATCACTCTGAGCGGTATCCGCTTCGATCGAAAGTTGCAGAACACCCAGAACATGATCCATGGCATTCAAGGCCTCAAGATCTTCGGCCCACGTGCCATCGCCATCATCCTTGACTTCCGATTCAACCGGAATCCTGCCAGCAGCTTCACTGAGCACGCCAATGGCTCCCGCGATGTTCAGATCATTGCCGATGGCTTCCTTGAAACGTGGCAACGCTTCGACCAGAGGACCTGGTGAAGGTCGATGGCAATCGGCGTTGCTTTCAAGCCAGATCTGCAGTCGTTTCCAGCGTTCAACCTGACGCTGCGCATCCTTCAGTCCCTGGAAGGTGAAATTGGAGTTGATGCGGTAATGCGTTCGTATGAGTTCCAGACGAATGGCCGCTGGCGATGCGCCTTTCTGCAGCAGATCACGGATCGTGAAGAACGTGCCGGCTGATTTGCTCATCTTCTTGCCATCAACCATCAGATGACGGGTATGGAACCAGTATCTGGCAAATGAATCTCCACCCGTAGCACCACAGGACTGTGCAATTTCACATTCATGATGAGGGAAGATGTTGTCTTCACCACCACTGTGTAGATCAATCACATCTCCAAGTAGATCACGCGCCATCACTGAGCATTCAAGATGCCAGCCTGGATACCCTTCACCCCAGGGGCTTGGCCAACGCATCAGGTGCTTGTCATCCGGCTTCCACAACATGAAGTCCGCAGGATGACGCTTGACTGCCTGCGTCTCCATGTCCACACGACCACCCTCGCCACTGCGGATGGATTCAATGGTGTTGCCTGAAAGTGCGCCGTATTCAGGGAAGGACTGAACATCGAAATAGACGACGCCATCAGAGGCCACATAGGCATGACCTTTTTCAAGCAGCGTTTCGACCAGTTCAATCATCTCCGGTACCAACCGCGATGGCCTCGGCATCAATTCCGGCTGATCCACGACCTCATCGGCAACCTTCAGGCCAAGGAGACGAGCATCCGCAAGAAAGGCCTCTGCATAGAAGTCTGCAATTCCCATTGGATCATCAGGATCGATATCAACGCCTTCAGGCAGGGAACCGGACTTCTTGGCTTCCAGCATCCGACGGGATGCCACTTCCATCTTGTCCTCGCCACCACCATCCGGGTCGGCATCCTCGGTCATGTGACCGACATCCGTGATGTTCATCACGTGCTTGACGTCATGCCCCAGAAGCTCGATCGCACGCCTCAGTACATCCGCGTTGAGGAAGGAGCGGAAGTTTCCGATGTGGGCGTAGTCATAGACCGTTGGTCCACAGGAATAGAACGTGACCGGGCCATCAGGCGACAGTGGCTCGAAACGTTCAACCGAATTGGTAAGCGTGTTGTAGAGATCCAAAGGCATGTCATGGGAATAGTACTCCCCCACGCCATCATTCACGAGATCTCAACCCTTGGAGGACTCGAACCAATCCACGGTGGCTCGCAGCCCCTCGATCAGGGATGTTGGTGGACTCCAGTTCAACTGCTTCTGAAGTTGAGTGATATCCATGCAGACCCGAGGTGCACCCTCAGGCCGATCCGTATCCCAGAGGATCTGACCCTTGAATCCAACAACCTCGGCGACCGACTCCACCAATTGCGAGATGGTGGTTTCCACTCCAGTTCCGAGATTGACCGGTTGAGGCTCCTCCAGACAAGATGCAGCTCGAATGACACCTTCAGCCGCATCCATTACATACAAAAACTCCCGTATCGCCCGACCACTGCCCCAGCAGGTGATGCTGTCTTGGCCCTGATCCCTGGCTTCCACACAACGTCTGATCGTCGCAGCAACCACATTGCTGCGATCAGGTTCAAATCTTGCACGTGGCCCATACATGTTGGCTGGCATCACAACCGATGCACCGAGTCCATGTTGCTGATGAGCCGACTGAAGCAGGGCAATGCCTCCACGCTTGGCATGGGCATAACCCCAATGAGCAGGTTCAGGAGGACCGTCCCACAACGCTGCTTCCTGGTAAGGGATGTTCGCTTTGGCTGGATAGCAGATGCTTGAAGCCGTAAAGACGAACCGGATGACATTTTTTTCTATCGATGCCGCAACCAATGCTTCCATCATGGCTGCGTTATCAAGAAACGCGGTGCATTGATTCGCCTGCTGCCAAGCAACACCGCCCTGTGCCGCCGCAATGTGAATCACGACTTCCGGATCGAAGGCCTCGAAGAGTTCCCGTACAGCCGAGGTGTCACGCAGATCGCACTGTGATCTCATGACACCATGGACCTTCTTGACACCTTGTTGTTCAAGAAGATCCACCACATGGCTGCCGAGGAAGCCGCCTGCACCAGTCACGAGTACACGGCGGCCGATCAGATTCGAATTGTCATTGATGCAGTTGTTCATGCCGATCGAAATCGTGTCAGCATGGGTCAGCCGGCAAGATTCGTCTGCCCTGGAGATGCGCCATCATCCTGTCCCAGAAGACGAGCAGTGGCCTGATCCCATGTCTCTTTTTCAAACTCCAGCAAGGCGACGACTTCATTCGCTGCCTCGTCATCACGCTGGCCACTGGCTTCACCTATTTTCCGGTAGAGATAGACCGTGATGCCCTGCAGGTGTTGCAACAATTCAAGATCGACATCCTCTGCGACTCCGGACATCAACTCCAGAACCATCCGACGGAGCAGGTTTCCATGAGCCAGAATCTGTTCTCCATCACCAGACTCGACTGCCTGCCTTAGACCGTGGGCCTCTTGAACAGCACGTTGCAGCAGAAGCCCTCGCAGCTTGGCCGGAGAGGATGTGAGAATCTGTGTACGGGTATAGGAAGATTTCATGACCTGCGCATCGGCTGATTCAGCCGTTGAACACGCAACTTCTCCGCCAAAGTATTCAGTTGCATCCGATAACACGAATACAGGCGATCCCTCATCTGAAGAGTGATGAAAGTCCTGTAGTACCTGAACTGATCGACATCAGTGCCATGTACTGGTTCTGCATGGAAGCCAGGGCTTCTTCCATCGCCATGAATTCGGAAAGCAGTTGTGAACGTCGCGCTTCCAATCTGGCATCAAGACGTTCAAGCCGGGACATGGCAAGACCAATTCGACCTTCCCAGGCTCGGTCAGCAGTCACCAGCGTGCCGCTGTCAACTCGCGTCAGCCGGTCAGCAAGTTCATCCAGAGTGGTACCGAATCCATTACCAGCTACATCATCCGTTGCTGAAGTAAAGAACGCCTCGACAGAATCCCTGTCATTCGACCAAGCTTCTGCAAAGACCTCTTCATCGAACTCGACCCGGCCGCCAGCACCCATACGAATACCTACTGCCCAAGGGCCTTCCAGACTGAATTCCTCTGACAAGCCACGTCCCTGAATCGCCGAAAGCAGTGCGCTGCGAATTCGTGAAGTCGTGGAGTCGCCATGAAGAACTCCCCTGACCTGGGTCTCAGGGTCATATCCACTGTAATTGTCGAGCCGTTCAAGCACGGCATTGATGCTGTCCACGAATGATCGAATGGAATCAATGGGTGCGGTGTCGTCACGTTCAACCGTAATGGTTACCAGATCTTCCGAGGCCTGAAGCAGATCAATCGTCAAACCTTGAATGACACCCTCGATGCGGTTGGAACTGCTTGTGATCAGAACCCCGGTTGCGACATCGTCCCCAAGAACGACCTTGGCATCGCGACCCGCAACAACTTCTTCAAATTCCGCTTCAAGGCCATCCAATGTGAGCACCATCTTTCCAGGTGTACCACTCACGCCGCTCGTCAGATTCAATCTCCATGGATCAACCGGATCACCTGTATTGACAAGTGAAGCCGTGACTTCTGCGCCGGATGCGTTGATGAGTTCAACCAATTCCTGCAAAGTCGTCTGTCCATCTACCTCCAATGTGGTTTCCCAGCTCCCATCAATGATGGCGTTGGACTCTCCCACCAGATTGAGATCAGATGCCGCTGTACCGCTGGTTGTCTCGACTTTCATCGGAACAATGGCCTCTTCGGATGCCACCGTGGAAACCAACGCCAGACCATCGCCCTGATCGTTGACTCTGGCTTGAACTGCCAGTCCTCTTGAATTGATGAGATCAATCACATCCTGAAGATTGTGGTGGCCTGACGTAATCGTCACGGTTGCCGTCGCACCGAGTTCATCACGTATGCGGAACGTACCCGTTCCGATGCCTCTACCCTGATTCATATCCGCCAGTTCCATCGATTCAGAGACCCAGCGATGCTGAAGATTGCCGCTGCGGATGGAGTCCATCGATCCTGAAGCATCAAGTCCGAGCTGTTGTGCCAGATCGCCAGCAACCGTGAAGGTGCCATTGCCGCCAAGACTGGTCAACTCCAGACCGGTACCGGAAGCATCCAATGCAAGATTGATTCGCAACCCTTGATCACTTGCCCATGTATTGATCGCCTCGACAAGTGCATCAACGGTTTCATACTGTGCAAATCCACTTGTTGAAGCTGTCGTCCCGAAACGATCCGTGATCGTCAATGAATCAGCACCCGCCAGACCATCGCCACCGTGAAGCTCATGTACCAAGACGGTCCCTGGACCACCGATGATCCGGTTCCCTGTCATGACATTACCCATCACCGGCGTACCATCGAATCCAAGATCACGGTAGGCAGATGTATTTGCTGCTGTTGCCTGCACGGTCATCGTGCCTGTGCCGCCAGTGGAATCGATCAATTCAAGTCTTTGCGCATCAGCTGAAAGCTGTGCGACGATCGCACCGCTGTTGGACTGGCCATCAAGATCCAATGCCGAGTTGATTGCATCAAGTACCGCCTGAATAGAAGGAGCGCCTCCAGTTCCCACCGGGGCAATATCACTGCCATCAAACCCACCCAGTGATCCACTCTCATTCAGAATCCCCAGTCCACTCGCCGTGGTCGTGCCTGATGTGCCCGCACCCTCGACAATGACCAGATCAGCACCATCATTCGCCGTCAATGACAGGCCTCGACCATCACTGCGCATATCGAGACTCACATTTCCGGAAGTAGCCGAGTCGATTCGGTCACGAACATCTCCAACCGTGACACATCCAGTCAGATCAATCTCCCAGGAAGCTGTTGATCCACTCCCATTGTCAACAACACTGATTGCAAGATCCGGATCTTCACTATCCTGATCGATGAAGACACCGGATCCACCATTGAGCGCCGACAACAGCGTGTCGTCGCTCAGATCCACCAGCGTTCCCTGAGAAAGATCAATATCGAAGATCCTTCCGTCAGATGAAGTAATCCGGATATCCGCCAGCCCTTCACGTACCAACACACCATTGCCATCATTCAACGCAGCAAGTGAGAGACTGTCGCCGAGTCTGGCGAGAGAATCACCATCGAAAGCACCGTTGAGTGATGTTCCGCTGATACCAAGATCCTGAGCAGTGGTGCTCCCCCCGACACTGGCAATCGAAAATTCGAATCCTGTTTCACTATCCAGACGAATTCCACCGCCCGCAAGAGAAGCTGTGAGGCCAAGATTGTTGTCGTTGATTCGACCAATGACTTCATCAAGTGTTGCCACATCGCGAAGATCAACGACCATTGAATCTCCGGTTTGTTCATTAGTGATTTCGATCTCACCTCTGGACACACCTTCACCACCATTGAGCCATGACAAGGGCATGTCTACTGACAGACCACCCTCACCAAGTTCAATGCTTCCACTCATGAGACCCAATGCACTTGCCTGTGATGCAAACCCACTGCTGAGCAGCTGATGATTACTCGCGAGACCAGCAACCGTGAATTGATACAGTCCGGCGGCAGCATCAGCAGAAGCTGTTACGCCAAGAAGCGATGGGTGACTGGATGAAGCGGCAAGCGTCTGAAACAGATCGGAAGAACTGATACTTGAAGTTGTTCCCGCCATGGCCAGAAGGCCGGCATTGATGTCCAGCATGGCAGAGCGTCGCGCTTGCAGCAGCCCGATTCTTGCTTCCACCCTGGCGCGACCTCGAGCCTGATACGCAAGCATCTGTTCAATGAGAGTGGCCGTATCGAATCCACTGATGATTCCGAAACCCGATGGAATTGAACCCATGCCGAAGTCCTTTCCGATTCATCGCGCCATCATGGCGCAACGATTCCGGAAGAAGACCTGCAAATTGCGGGCCGTATCTCTCAGCCGCTTGGAATGACTCGATAGCGTGACTGACAAGGGACGCAGCGCAAGTTATGCGCCTTGATACATCCTCATTGGCGCATCAGCCTTCCTGTTTGAAATCAAGTCGACTCATCAAACCATCGAACTGATCCAGGCTGTAGAACTCGATGACCAGATGGCCACTTCCCTTCTTACGACCTTCACGAATTCGAACTCGAGTGCCAAGATGTTCACCCAGTTGACGAGCCAGTTCTTCATGCTGCGTTGCCACACCGGATTTGGATGCTGACGAAGGCTTTGACTCAGGGCTGCCCGTCGACTCCTGAACCCGTGCTTCCAACGCTCTGACCGACCACTCCCCTCGCATCGCATCCCGTGCAAGCTGCAACCGCTTCTTTAAGTTAGCGACTGCTAACAATGCTCGCCCGTGCCCGGCCGAGATTGAGCCAGTCCGCACCAATTCGCGAGTCCCATCATCAAGATCATTCAGGCGGATCTGATTGGTCACTGCCGAACGAGTCAGTCCCACCTGGTCGGCGATTTCCTGATGAGTCAAACCGAACTCATCCTGCAAACCAACAAAGGCTTCGGCTCGCTCAATCGGATTGAGATCTTCACGCTGGAGGTTTTCAACCAATGCCCATTCTGCAGAGGTGCGATCATCCAAATCTCGTACAACAGCTGGAATTTCAGTTAAACCAGCCATCTGAGCAGCTCTCCACCTCCGCTCTCCGACAACCAATTCAAATGCAGAACCATCTGCACGAACAACAACAGGCTGCATCAATCCAGAGGTCTTGATCGATTCTGAGAGCGTCTCCAGAGCTGCCTGATCAAAATCCTGTCGAGGCTGATGACGGTTTGGGCGAATGTCGCCAACGGGCAGAACGCGGAGACCAGGGCCGCCTGAGGATGGCTCTTGAATAGCCGTATCGACCGTAGAGGCCGACTTGCTGCCTGCAACTGCAACAGCCACAGGCTTTGCAATCATGCTGCTGAGCCCCTTGCCGAGCCGCTTCTTCTTTGTTGTCTTCTTTCCAGTAGGCATTCCCTGCTCCTCCATATGGCAAACATCCTTGCACCAATCACCCCGAATGTTTCACGTGAAACATCTCGGCAACTCCAGCATCAACTACATGACACATCGGAATTGACACGCGACTTATCCCACGAATCACAAGAATCGTCAACTCCCACAAAGCAGCAGGGGAGGGGACCGGAACGACAGATAAATAGTGACCACTAACATACAGCCGTGACCTGACTGGCCCAACTCACCCCTCAAGAGAAAGGAGAACAAATACTTGATACAGGAGTACGAACCACCTGAAAGACAATTCGCCTGGGCAAGAGAATGGGCAAAATTGTCCAATATGATATATTTCGCTACACTTAGCGATTTTAGACGTGTTTTATCACTATTTAGCGTTTTTTACGCTATAATAATGAATATTAGTCGATATCAACCTTCTAATCGCTCAAGATCACGATGTCTTGAGGGTCGACATGAAGTCGAGTCTGGTCGCCCGGGCTCGGTCGCTGGCCTTGGTTCAATGAAACCGTTCGGACAGTGTGCCCGCCACTGAAGCCAACTACCGCCTGCGTTGAATCACCAAGGAAGACAATATCCTTCACCTCGCCACTGACCACAGAGGCCTCCGGCGTTGGATCAAGCCGGAAGGACTCAGGGCGAATGGAGCAGGTCACATTCCCGCCTTCAGGCACATCGCCCCCAGGCAGCTTGGCAGATACCTCGCCAACAGCTGTCTCCAGACGAACTTGATCCCCATCACGCCCTGAAATCGTCGCTGGAATCAAGTTGGTCTCACCCAGGAATTCTGCCACAAACCTCGTGCGAGGCTGGTTATAGAGCTCTTGGGGTGGACCTAACTGCTGCAATTTCCCTGACTTGAGAACAGCCATCCGGTCAGCCATCGAAAGGGCTTCTTCCTGATCATGGGTGACATAAACCGTGGTAATGCCCGTGGATTTGCAAAGGCGACGAATCTCCTGCCGCATCTCAAGCCTCAATTTCGCATCCAGATTGCTCAAAGGCTCATCCAGCAGAAGAACCTGGGGCTCGACAACCAGAGCCCGAGCAAGGGCGACACGCTGCTGCTGCCCTCCTGAGAGCTGATTTGGCTTCCTTTGGGCGTATTCGCCCATCTGGACACTTTCCAATGCCGCAGCCACACGCTGCTTGCGGGTGGCTGCATCAACCTTTCTCACACGAAGTCCGTAGGCCACATTCTCAGCAACCGTCATGTGTGGCCAGAGGGCATAACTCTGGAAAACCATGCCCGTATTTCTCTTGTTGGGGGGAAGGACGGTGACATCCGCGTCATCAAAGCTGATCCGACCAGCCGAAGGCTCGATGAATCCAGCAATCATCCTGAGCAGGGTTGTCTTGCCACAGCCAGAGGGGCCGAGCAGGAAAAACAGCTCTCCAGCGTGGATTTCGATGTCCACCCCATCTACCGCGGCCGTTGAACCGAACCGCTTTGCAATTCCTTCGATCCTGATGCACGTCATATCCACATGACGATAGCAGGGAGAGAGCAGTTGCACATGACCTGCTTTCTAGATGATGATGGGGACATGACCGCAATGGACACCGCCAACAGGATTGAACGGCTTCAGGCATGGCGCCATCGCCCGATCAGGGCTCAGGCCATCGGTGCCGGCATTGCCGCTGTTGATCGACGAGCCCGTCAACTTCAGCGGCGTATCGGCGGCTTCGTCGAAGCCTGGGAACAGGCTGTCCCCGAATCCCTGCACGAGCGGACCTGCGTGCGTGGAATCCGTGGAGGCATCGCAGAGGTCGTCGTCGACTCCAGCGCTGTTTCCTATGAACTGGATCGCCGTCTTCGGGAAGGCCTGCTCGACACCTTGCGCAGCAACTGTGGAAGCACCCTCGTGCGAGTGCGGTTGCGAGTCGGGCTGCTCAAGGGCGAACTTTCCGACGACTAGTTCTCGTCAGTGTTTCCAATCATCAATGACTCGGGCAAAGGCCGTATGCCGCCTTCTTTGTCGAGGCACGCAAGCGTTGTCCTGCCGGTTGCCAGACATTCGCCATGACGAAGCAGCTCATAGTCATGTGTAATTTTCACACGTCCTGAATCATTCCAGGTTGTCTTCAGAGTGAGCAGGTCGTCGTAGCGAGCTGGTCGCCTGTATTTGACGGAAAGATCAACGACTGCCAGATACACGCCGGCCTCTTCAAGCTCACGATAGGTGAGTCCGGTTTCACGAAGAAGTTCAGTTCGCCCGATTTCAAACCAGATTGGATACACAGCATGATGCACAACCCCCATGGGGTCACACTCTGCATATCGAACGCGTATCGTCGTTGTTCCCTGCTGGCTGTCGCTGCTCATGACTGGAATCATACCGACTGAACTGAAGATCACTTCCCGATGCAGAAAGACGAAAAGACACGATCAAGAATTTCATCAGGAGAAATCACTCCGGTAATCTCTCCCAGCTGATCAAGCGCATCACGCATCAGCCCGGCAACAAGTTCAGGATCGTCAATCGCTTCCTTGGAAAGGGACAATCTCTTTCTTGCTTCTTCAAGTCGATCCAATGCCAGTTTCATCGCGACTTCCTGACGAGGCGCAAGCACCATGGCATCCGCTGCCAGACATGATCCGGCTTCGGCAAGACGAGCTCTGATGAGAACACGCAGCTTGTCGAGTCCAGTTCCATCCATCGCGCAGACCACGACATCAGCCCAATCGCTCTCGTTTCCTGCAAGATCTGCCTTGGTCGCTACCCGTATCATCTCCGGCGCATCCTCAACTGAATCAAACTGTTCATTCAGCGGGGCACAGAGCAAGCGGACCTCTGCTCGATCACGAGCCTCGTTTGCCGCTCTTTGCATGGCCTCATCCATCGGTGTCCTGGCTTTCTCATCACCAGCCACATCCACCAGAAGAATTTCAGGCTCATCTTGTTCGCCCAACCTCAATGGTTCGGCAAGCACATCTCTGGTGGTCCCACGTACGCTGGACACCAAGGCACGTGACTTACCAAGCAATGCATTGAACAGTGTCGATTTACCGGCGTTTGGCGGACCCTCCAGAACCACCCATGGCAGAGACTGCAGCGACTCAAGACCGATGCTGCGGTCAAGATAATGCTTCAATGGTGCTGCACTTTCATCAAGTTGTTCTGCAAGAGCCGCAGAACCAATGGCCACGACATCTTCTTCTTCCGTGAAGTCGATACCTGCTTCAACCAGTGCAAGGGCCGCTGCAATTCGTTCTGACACCTGCTCGACCAGATCACCCAGTCGACCATCTCGCATCAGACCGGCAGCCTTGATTTCATCATCAGACCTCGCGCTGATGACCGCCGCAACACTCTCCGCTTCCACGAGATCCATCTTGCCGGACAGGAATGCTCTTGCAGTGAATTCCCCAGGGCCTGCCAAACGAACATTCAAACCGGTGATCTGACCATCATTCAACAGCGAATTGACCATGGCACCCAGCAAGGCGGGATGACCCGGGACCTGCAACTCAATGGTGTCTTCGCCACTGTAGGACTGATTTCCAGTAGTCAACAAAGCCAGCGCGGGAACAGCGATGTCATCCAGACGAAAGCGCACAGCATGCACGCCTCGATTATCCGGACAAGGTGATTCCAGACGACGATTCACCAGCGCTCTTGCCGAGGGGCCGCTGATACGAATGATTCCGCGAGCTGAATGACCAGGAGGAGAGGAAACGGCCAGAATCGTGGAGCCCAGGTCCACGGATCAACCCTTCCTCTTGCCACCACGGTTTCTGCCGCCCTTGCCACCCTTGCGACGATCAGCCATTCGGGCATAGGCGCGTGACTGGGGATCACGACCTACCTTGGGACCAGCCGTGGCCGCACGACTTGCAATCGTGGATGCATTGGCCCGCTTGGGCTTGGCATCAAGATCCATCTGATCGACCTGCTTGCGAATGTGACGACCTTCCAGTGTTCCAATGATGCTGGAAGTCATGATGTAGAGCGTCAAGCCGGATGGGGCGGTGTACAGGAACAGCGGGAACATGATGACCGTCATGACACGCATGATCTTCTGCTGCGTCTGCTGCTCGGGCGTCAATGCCGCGCCTTGTGGGGTCAGATACTTCTGCTGAATGAAGAAGAAGACACCAAGAAGAATGGGCAGAAGATTGATGCCCGACATGTGCCAGAACAGGAACTCATGCGGCTCCTGGAACGTGTAGAAGAAATGGTCCGGCGCCGCGAGATCCGCGAGAAATGGCCAACCATCGAAGAGCTGGAAGAAACCCCAGAACGCTGGTTGCTGCCGGAGTGAATAGCTGAAGTACAACCCTGCATACAAGGCGATCCAGATCGGCATCTGCAGCAGCATCGGTGCACAACCCAGCATCTGGAAGGGATTGACCCCATGTTCCCGCATCAGCTTCATCTGTTCCTGCTGGAACTTCTTCTTGTCATCCCCACAACGTTCCTTCAGTCGCTCCATCTCGGGCTTCAGCTTCTGCATCTGCTTGCTGAACTTCTGCATGTTGACCTGCGACATGCGGGTGATGGGATGCAGCAGGATGCGCACGATCACCACCAGAATGATGATGGCCATGCCCCAGTCGAAGACGACGTGATCCGCAAGGAAACTCAGAACATTCAGCAGGAACTCGGCCAACCACTGGAACGTGCAGAACGCACAGCAGGAAAACCCGGAAATCTGATAGAGCAGCAGACCACCCATGTTCAGAGACACATAAGGCTCATCGACATCCAGAACCTTCGACGAAAGCGGGCCTGCATAGACACCCATGCTGAAGTTCTGATACCCAGCAGCAGGAATATTGACCACCGGGCTGAACAGGCCCGTCTCGATCAGAACCTCTTCTTGAAGGGTGTAGATCGAACGCTCGATTTTTTCAACAACTGGTTCAAGTGATCGCTGATTTCCTTCGGCAGTCTGCAGTGGGAAGATGGCCATCGCGAAGTAGCGACTGGTAGAAGCAAACCATGACAGGGTGTAGCCTTCTGTCAGGCTCTGTTCATTGGGCCAGAGCATGGGCTCCTCACTCTTGGCCACATCGGCATACTCAAGAAGCATGCCACCATCCGCGATGACATCCGCCATCCGGTTGGGATCGACGGACTCACTGAATTCATAACCAAAGCGGAATCGTCGACGATCCAGATATCGCGTTCGTTCCGGCAGCAGGTTGGGAGGACCATACTGCTGCCACTGAACGGCTACTCGACGGCCGGTATGGTTGACCACCCGCTGGTGCATCTGAATTTCATAATCATTCGCCAGTTCAAACTGACGGAGAACCTCGAGCGCAAGCTTGCCTTCTCCATTCACGACCTGAGCTCGTGCACCACCAGGCTTGGTGGGGATCCAGTGATTCGCTGCCAGCAATGGAATGGATTGACGTCGAAGCTCAATGGCCCTGCCTGTTGCATCAATGACAGCTGCCTTGGCCAAACCCGGAACGCCTTCAACCGTCGTCCAGGCCTCAACTCCGACTTTCTTCAAGGCCTCGAGTGGATCTTCATTCGCAGCTTCCGCATCACCTTCCAACCAGAAGAGGTTGACCATGTTGGCTGCAAGAAGTGGCACTTCGTAGGAATAGCCGCCATAGGGAACCACGTGCTCCCGCTGCAAGACGTACCGCATATCTTCCGGCGGCAACTCAAGACCATCCGTGTTGCCAGCCGCCTTGGCCGCGAAATACGCCTTGGCCTGTTGATTGGATGCAGCAGTCAACCAGATGTCTGAGAAGATGATGCTGGAGATACCGCCACCGGCACGCGTGAAGGTCACCTCCATCTTGGCCTTGGCAGGATCATCAAGACCACCAAGTGATGGAAGTACTTCATCCTCAGGCACCTCATGCAGTACCAGCTTCAGATCGGAAAGATCAAGAACCTCTCCTGCAGACACAGGGGCCGTCTCGGCAAGCGTCTCCTCGGAAGCAGCAGCCTGAGCCGGTGTGGAGGATTCAGTCGAAGACTTGGCTGTGGATTCAGCAGGCGTTGACTCGGATTCGACTTCCTTGGTGTCAGCAGTGGATGCATTGGCCTGCGCAGACACGACTGGTGCAGCAGCGGTCGCATTGCTTTGAGCCTGCTTGGTCATCCGTGGCGAGAAAATCACCATGAGGACAATGGCAGCAGCAATCAACAATACGAATACAGGAACCAACAGCCGCAGCCGACGGTTCACACGTGGACTCATGTCATGACGAGTGGGTGCTGGCACAGGCGAATCACCGACCTTCCAGAAGGCGGTCACCAAGCCAGTTGTTCAACTCCGGAATAGCGTGGATCTTCTTCGCGACAGTTTCCACGTCGTATTCCAATCTGTTGAATTCAACCAGCCCTTCATCTTCATCAAGAATCGCGTAGCTGGCTCGTGGATCCTGATCACGTGGTTGACCCACCGATCCAGGATTGATGATGACCCGTTCTTCTTCATTGAACCGATACACGCCGCCGAGATCGGCGGGCGGATAGAACTCTGGCTCATTGGTAAAGACACCCGGGACATGCGTATGTCCCACGAAGCAATGCTTGTCGACCAGATCGAAGATCTGACCCATTTTCACCGGAGAGTTGATGGCGTCTTCGGGAAAGATGTATTCATTGATCGGCCTTCTTGGAGAGCCGTGCACGCAGAGGAAATTGCCCAACGCACTACGCACACGAAGCTTTCCGAGAAACTCCCATCGTCGGACTGCGTCCTCATCGTTTGTTTCTCGATTGAACTGCGCACGTGTCCAGTACGCAGCCTGCTCAGCTGCTGCATTGAAATTGGTCGGCTCATACAAGGCGCCATAGTCATGGTTTCCCAGAAGGGACCACTCACAACGTGCCGCAATGAGTTCGACGCATTCCACCGGATCCGGCCCATAGCCAAGAATGTCACCCAGACAGATCACGCGATCAACATTACGGTTGTCGATGTCAGCCAGAACCGTCGTCAACGCTTCAAGGTTGCCATGGATGTCACTGATGATGGCGGTGCGCACGGGGCACTCCTGGAAGCTGTTGTGGGGGGACGAACCATTGACCAAGCGAGGATGCTACGGCGACTGCCAGAGCAGCGTCAATGAGTCAGAGGGTGTTCTTTATGGCAGAATTGACCCCTCTGGATCCCACCGTGGTCACAATCGAGCCTCCCGACTGTTCTTCAGGTCATCTCGGCAAGATTTCAGGGCTGACGTGGACCTCATCATGAGAAAACAGAATCCCACATCTGCTCCAATAACCCCTTGAATGGCGCAAGTCCATATTTTGCAAGTGATTAGACTTTCTCGGTTGGCCCCAAATGTGCATTTACCCCCGGCTTATCCACAGGGCGTAAATCGCAGCTAAACACCTGAGATGCAAGGAACTAACCATTCCAGAGGGCATTCAGCCTGCCCCAAACACCTCGAATCCGACACTACAATGCCCCCCCTTAAGGGCCACTGCGGCCAATTCACCACCTGCCAGAGGAGCCTCAAGCGTGGGCAATGTTGAGCATTATGACCTTGTTGTGATCGGTTCAGGACCTGGCGGCTACGTCGGGGCCATTCGGGCTGCCCAGTTGGGCATGAAGACCGCCATCATCGAACGAAACCGCCTTGGTGGCGTCTGCCTCAACTGGGGCTGCATCCCCAGCAAGGCATTGCTGCATGTTGCAGAGGCTTATTCGGAATCAGTAACGCATGGCAACGAGTGGGGGCTTTCGTTCGACAACGCAAGTGTCGACTGGTCCAAGGTAATCGGCGCCAGCCGTGGTGCAGCGGACAAGTTGAACAATGGTGTCGGTTTCTTGATGAAGAAGAACAAGATCGACACCATCGAAGGACATGCACGTATCACTTCAGGACGCAATGGTGATTCACCATGTTCCATTGAAATCCTGAAAGCTGACGATGACTACTACCACGGTACAGGTGGAGAAGTCATCAGCAACATCACATGCAACAACATCATGATCGCAACCGGCGCAGCGCCGCGAGGACTTCCATTTGCATCATTCGATGGAAAGACCATCCTGTCTTCTCAGGATGCGATGGTCCTGCCGGAGCAACCTGAATCGATGATCGTCGTCGGAAGCGGCGCCATCGGAATGGAGTTCGCCTACTTCTACAACGCCATGGGAACCAAGGTGACGGTCATCGAGATGATGGACCGCATCTTCCCCAATGAAGATGCCGAAGTTTCCAAGGAAGCGATGAAGGCCTTCAAGAAGCAGGGCATCCAGTTCCATGTCGGGGCCATGACGACGGCCATCGAAACCAATGCTGACGGTGCCACCGTCACCATCGCTGATGCAAAGGATGAAACCAAGACACAGCAGCTGTCGGCGGAGAAAGTCCTGGTTGGCATCGGAGTTCAGGGTCGATGTGACGGTCTCCTTGCCGATGGGCTTTCACTGGAAATGGAAAAGGGCTACATCAAGACCGACTATCGTGATGTTGATGAACCCACCTATCAGACGAGTGTCCCGGGCATCTACGCCATCGGAGACATCATCGGGCCACCTTGGCTTGCACATGTCTCAGCAGAAGAAGCCGTCACGTGTGCCGAACGACTGGCCGGGCATCACACGCTTGGCGTCGACTATGACGCGATTCCAGGTTGCACCTATACATCACCACAGGTTGCCTGCATCGGCATGACTGAAGAAGCCGCGAAGGCTGCAGGCATTGAATATGAAACAGGCAAGTTCTCGTTCCAGGCTCTGGGCAAGGCCGTCGCAACCAGCTCGACCACGGGATTCGTCAAGATTCTGGTTTCCAAACCCTATGGGGAGATCCTTGGAGCCCACATCATCGGCAAGGATGCGTCCGAACTTATCCATGAGTTCTGCCTCGCGATTCGTCTGGAAGCAACTGCCGAGGACATCATCTCGACGATGCACGCGCACCCGACGATGGCGGAGTCGATTCATGAAGCTGCTCTGGATACCGAGAACCGCGTCATCAACAGCTGATTCGGAGAACCGAAACGTCGATCCAAGTTCCCGACCGAACCGCAACTGAACGTTGCATCTGAGAATGCGTTGCTCCCATGGCCATCACCTTTCACGATCATGTTCTTCCCAACGGACTGCGGATTGCAGCCGAAGTGGATCCTGAGGCGCATTCTGCCGCCATGGGCTTCTTCGTACGCACAGGCGCCCGTGATGAGGAGACGCAGGACATGGGCGTCAGCCATTTCCTGGAGCACATGATGTTCAAGGGAACCGAGTCGCGAAGCGGGGAACAGGTTGACCGTGATTTCGATGATCTTGGCGGCCGACACAACGCCTACACCTCGGGTGAGATGACTGCTTTCCATGTCCATTGCCTGCCGGAACATCTGGCGCCGGCTTCGGACATCCTCGCGGACATCATGCGTCCATCATTGAGAGAATCAGACTTTGATGATGAGAAGAATGTGATTCTCGAAGAGATCGCGATGTACGAGGATCAACCGTTCTGGCGACTGTATGAACGAGCCAGCGAAATCTACTACGGCAATCATCCACTCAGCCATCGTGTCCTTGGAACCGCTGATTCGATCAAGAATCTGAAGTGTGATCGAATGAAGTCCTACTTCAATCAGCGATACAGCGCCGACAACACGGTGGTATCAATGGCCGGAAAACTCGACTTCGATGCCATGGTGAAGCAGCTCGAGGACGCCTGTGGACATTGGCCTCGCACCGATGCCCAGCGTGCCTATCAGGACATGGTCCATCAGGAACAATCATTCACGGAAACCTGTGACCGAATCAATCGGGACTACATGCTGATGCTCGCCCCCGCGCCTCCAGTTCAGGATGAACGGCGACATGCTGCCGCATTGATGGCGTGGATTCTCGGCAGTGCTGATGGATCAAGACTCTATTGGTCATTGATCGATACTGGACAAGCTGAAGCCGCTCAGGCCCAGTATGAAGGACGCGATCGAACCGGCCAGTTCCTCATCTGGTGCATCTGTGATCCAGCCAGGGCCAATGAAGTCGAAGCGACCATCCGCGGGGAGATCGACAATCTGGTTTCTTCCATCAATGAAGAGGACCTCGAACGAGTCAGGGCCAAGGCTGCAACTGCCATCACACTTCATGGCGAACTCCCAGCTGGTCGCATGCAGCGACTTGGCCGACTCCTGCTCACGCAGGACAACTGGATCCCGTTGGAAGAAGAGCTTGATCGCATCTGTCGCGTGACAACGGCTGATATTGCCGATGTTGCCGAAGAATATCCAATGACACCTGTCGTCACGGGACATCTCTGCGGCAACTGCTGATCTGCATTCAATGAATATCAGGCTCTAGGCTGCGGCTCGCCAGGTCGCGACACCATTGCCGCCTCGACGTTTGGCGATGTACATCGCCTGATCCGCACAGGTCACGAGCATCTCAGGCGAGTCGATCGTGTTGTCCGAGCTCGGGTCAAAGGTCGCAAGGCCCATGCTTGATGTAAGCGTCATATCACCATCCAACTCATGTGAAAGTTCGGCTGCGGCCTGCAATGGTGAAGAAGCCAGAGAAGTGAGGATGTCCTCTGCAACACGGCGGGCATCGTCTTCACTGCAGCCAGGCAGCAGGAGTACGAACTCATCTCCACCAAATCGACAGACGATGTCCTCGCGGCGTGCGCGTTCTTCCATGACCTTGGCAAGATGCTTGAGTACCGCATCTCCGACCGCGTGACCGTATCGATCATTGATCGGTTTGAAGCGATCTGCATCACAGAACAGCAAGGACAGACAACGGCCGGTTTCAGCCGTCTCACTGAACATGCGAGACAGCTGTGCGTCGAATCCTGAACGATCAAGAACGCCAGTCAAGCCATCACGATTGATCTTTTCCGAGAGATCATGGTTCTTCTGCTGGAGATCACGGGCATGACGGCCCATGTCGATCTGATGTTGAAAGAGCTGCGCTTCGGCTCTGGCGAGAAGTTGTTCAACCTGGATGCCGTCTCCAGTATCAACTCGGAAGAAGGAAGACACCTCCTTGGCTGCTTCCTGAGTCGAAACAACAACCTTCTCGCTGCTTCTCGCATCCAATCCGAACCACTCACGTGCATGCCTTCGATAGGCATTCATCGCACGCTGGTTGGGGGTCATCATGAGACTGGCCGCCATGGCTCCGGCGAGATCGATGATTCGCACCTGATCCAGCCATTGTGGATCCGCTGATTGTGAATCGTGATGCCAGCGAATGGCCGCTACCTGCGAGGAGGGCAGCTTCCATTTTTCAGCTACTGATGCGCCGATTTCCGGATGAGTCACCTCAAAGAGATCTCGTTCGAGTCGCACAAGTTCATGGTGATCACCACGTACCGCTTCTACCGCTTCAACATATTGACGGCCAAATCGGTGATACATCGCAATCATCCCGAAGTCCTGCATCAAGCCTGCAAAGAATGCCTCTTCAGGATCCCATGTGCCAAGTAGTCGAGCCAGTTCACGGGCGGCGACCGCCGTATGAATTGATCTTCGCCAGTATTCGGAATAATTGAAACCAAGGCGGTCACAGCCCTGACTATCGATCGTGTCAACCAGGCTGAAACTCAGAACCAGTGTCTTGACCGTATTCAAACCGAGATAGACCATCGCTTGATGAACCGTTCCACATGGACGCGACAAGCCGTAGTAACTCGAGTTGACGGTGCGCAGAACCTTTGCGGCAAGCGCTTGATCCAGCTGAACGGTTTCTGCAATGCGGAGCACATCAAGATCGACGCCCGAGGTCATTTCAAGAACCTCGGCTGCAACAGCCGGCAGGGTCGGAAGTCGATGTCCGGCCAGTAATTCCTCAACCATTTCCAGAGTTGCCACGAATCCATTCTCCACACGAATAATGACGGCCCGGTCTCCGTACCGGAGGCGACCTCAGGCCTATCGACCTGTTTCAGAGGCGAATTCACCATCATCAGGATTCCAAGGCAACCCAAGGTTCATGAGTTGGTGATGGCATACCTTCTCGGACGTCGTGACAAAATCACATCAACCAAGATCGCCAAATGCCCATTCCATGGCCTCCGGCGCTTCTCCCAGTAATGAACGGAAGCAGACGGCCAGAAGACGATTGGCTCGAGGCACGCCTTCAATATCGGAAGCAGCCGCGACGAAGTCACCTTGAGCGACCTGTCGAAGCAACTGAATGGTTGAATTGCGGACTCGAACAGCATCCCCTGATTGGCTGGTTTCGATGACACCACCAAGTATTGGACTGAACCGGATCACATCTGCTTCCACATCGATCGCTTCACCTGTTCCGCTGTCAACATCCAGTTCCGGTCGATAGCCACAGGCGTCAAGCAGCCGCCATTGGAAGATCAGGGTCTCGATGCCGATGCGATCACGATCTGTGCAGGCTCGCTGGGCTGATTCCAACGCCTGAAAGACCTCTGGATGAGGATCCTGCTCCCGCAACATGCGGCTGGTCAGATCAACCATGTAGATCCCTGCACGGTTGGCCACCAGATGCTGACGGGGCGCCCAATACACTTCCGCCAGATGCCACTCGGTAATCGTGGCCAGATCCCTGCCTGCCTTGGTAATCAAGGTGATCTGCCCTCTGGTGAGAGGATCAAATCCACCTGAAAAACGGCCGTCAGAACGCTTGGAACCCTTCGCAAGACCTCTCAGGAGGCCATGACGCTCCGTCAAGAGGCTCACCGTCTGGGACGTCTCGGAGAAATCCCATCGCCTCAGGCAGATCGCATTGTCGGTCAAGGTAGGCACTGACAGGATGCTAACACCATGCAGGGGTTGTACGAAACAACCGCAATTCTGAGTTCAGGACCGATATAGTGTCTATATGGTCAGTGACGCAGGGAGGCGCGGGCCGCGAATCATCGCGGTGATCAATCAGAAGGGCGGCGTAGGCAAGACGACCTCCGCCGTGAACCTGGGTGCCGCGCTGTCGGAAGCCGGGCAACGGGTCCTCATGATCGATCTCGACCCTCAGGCACATATGAGTCTCCACCTTGGTGTCGACGCTGCCAACGTCGAGCAGTCGGTCTATGACATTCTGGTGGACGAGAATTGCCTCGTGAATGATGCGGTTGTCAGAGTTGATGACAATCTGGACGCAATTCCCGCCGAGACGGATCTCGCCGCTGCTGAATCGGAACTGGCTTCCACTGCTGATCGCAACTCGATCCTGAGGACACGGCTTGCTGATCTTCTCAGTCGATATGACGTGGTCCTGATTGACTGTCCACCCAGTCTCGGGCTGCTGACCCTCAATGCCTTGACCATGGCCACCGAGGTCTTTGTTCCCATGCAGGCACACTTCCTCGCCTTGCAGGGTGTCGGCAAACTGCTCGAAACCATCGGAATGGTCTGCGGCTCAGTCAATCCTGAACTTCAGGTAACCGGCATCATTCTCTGCATGCATGAACGACAGACCATGCTTGCCAAGGAAGTGGTGTCGGATCTCGAGAGCTTCATTGAATCTTCTCGCGATCAGGATGTGCCATGGCGATCATGCCGGGTTCTGCAGCCACCAATACGTCGGAACATCAAGTTGGCTGAAGCTCCCAGCTTCGGGCAGACGATCTTCCAATACGAGCCGACCTGTCATGGTGCCAATGATTACCGTGCATTGGCCTCGGATGTGCTGGCCGCATGGAATCCTGAAATAACCGCCGAGGTCGACTGCATCGTGGAAACACCTCCCACGACGAGTGAGACAGTCAATGACGATCCGCCGCTTGATGTGAACAACGACCACGCCAAGGTTGCAGGCTCAGATCGTGACCACGTCGAATCAAGCTGAACCAATCACGCCGGATCTGCTCCAGGAAGCACGCCGGAATTGGCGGATGCTTTTTCTCGTCTTGTTCATCCTGCTGACGGTTGGAACACATCTTCCCAATGCGAATCTGGGTGGTGTCGGCGGGACCATGCCCGACAAACTGTTCCATTTCTTCGGGTTTGGACTTCTGACACTTTCACTTTGGCGAGCCAGACTTCTACCTCTGGCGTGGATGGCGCCGGTTACCGTAGCGATCTGGCTTCCAATCGATGAGTGGACGCAAGGGCTCGCTGGCCCGGGACGGACGGTTGCGACGAATGACATGGTTGCCGGATGGATGGGAGTCGGATCCGCCACATCGTTCATCCTGCTGCTTTCCGTATGGGGCCCGGTACCGGTACAGGTCGCACGTCGGCGATTCCTGCTGATCCTTGATCTGATCAGCAGCAACGGAAGAAATGCAGTCGGTCTGATTCTGATGCCTTCGCTGACATGCATCGGACTGTTCCTGTTGTTGAATTTCGTTCTGAACAGCGATGCGTCGGATCCTCGTCAGCAATACTGGTGGTCCGAGATCCTGTTCGTCGTCAGTGCCGGGATTGGACTGACAGTGGGACTTGTGCAGTTGAACTCGAAGATACGCACAGCCACACTGCAAATCGAAGAACACCATCCTTGTCTCGACTGCGGACGGACACTGGATCCTTCGATGCTCAAGGAAACTGGACAGGCTTCATGTCCAGATTGCGGACAATCCGTTTTCGCTACTCAATGGGAGCAGCCCTGGGAACGGCTCATTCAGACCCGCCGGCGGTTCTCGGTATTTTCTGCGGCAACCGCGCTGGCTTGCTTTGCCTCCGCTTTCACAGTCACCTTGATCCTTCTGGACAAACTGAGTCAACTGGATTTCTTCTACCTTCAGAACACCACCATTCTGTTGAGCACCTCCATTGCCATCTGTGGAGGCGGATTCGCGTACTGGTCACTGGCAGGCAGAGAGGCCATCAACCATGGGTGGTCATGCCGAAGATGCAATCGTGATCTGAGTGATGATCCTGATCAAGCTGGATCAAGAAGATGTCCGGATTGTGACGCCTTGAACATCAACTGGCAGGATCATGCTGAATCCTCGCCCCGGAACTTCGAACGGCATGCACGCACCGTGATGTCGATGACAGCGATCAGTCGACTGACTGGGCTGGTTCGCGAAGGCGTACTCAGTCGGATCTTCGGTACCGATGCGATGTTGAGTTCCTTCTTCTTCGCATTTCTGGTCCCGAATCTCTTCCGCAGGCTTTTCGGAGAGGGCGCCTTGTCAGCCGCCTTCCTCCCCATCTATGAAAAACTGAATCGTGAAGATCCAGAGATTGCAAGGCGATTGGCCTCTGCAACGCTCGGCACCGTGCTCGCCATCGTAGGTTCCGTGGTGTTGATTGCAGAATTGGCGCTCTTCCTGATCAACATGACATTCGAGGAGTCCAATACCGCCATCTGGCTCCTGATGCTCATGCTTCCGTATGCACCGCTGGTCTGCCTGGTCGCCATACTCGGCGCCATGCTGCAGGTTCATGGTCGTTTCGGACCAACCGCAGCAGCTCCGATTGTGCTCAACATCTGCATCATCGGCGCCGCCACACTCGGGGTCTATCAGGTCGATGATTTCAACATGGCGTCCACCAGTACGAAGACGGTCTTTCTGATGTCCATCTTCGTGGTTCTGGCTGGTCTGATTCAGGTGGTCTGGTCATGGATGGCCTTGTCTTCCTACCAGAAGCTTCCAATTTCAATTCGAGGAGCCGGGTCGTCACTCAAAGAGGTCTTTCGCAAAGCCGGCCCCATGATTCTGGGCCTTGGTGTTCTTCAGGTGAATACCCTGATCGATGGCCTGATCGCCAGCTACCGGAACTACACCGGTTGCAGCGACTTTCTGGGTACGACCTGGCCTCTGGATGAACAGGCCATGGCGGTACTGACCTTTGGGCAACGTCTGTATCAGTTCCCGCTTGGCGTCTTCGGAATTGCCGTTGCCACGGCGATCTACCCGCTGCTGTCACGTCTGGCTGACGATCGATCAGCCTTCAGCTCGACCGTTCATCGAGGCATACGGTTGGTTCTCTTCATCGGCATACCAGCCAGTCTGGGCCTGATGGTCGTCGCGAGTCCATTGACGGCAACCATCCTTCAGGGTGGCTTGTTCAACATGGACGATACGCAACGGGTTGCGTTCGTATTGCTCGGGTATGCCTCATGCGTCTGGGCCTACTCTCTGATTCAGGTGATGACCCGAGCGTTCTATGCGGTCGGAGACACCATGACTCCGGTCAAGATCGCCGTTTCAGTTGTCGGACTCAATCTCGTCCTCAATCTGGTCCTCATCTGGACGCCTCTGAAAGAAGCCGGACTGGCCTGGTCCACCGCGATCTGCGCCACCTTGCAAGCAGGCATCCTGCTGCGTCTTCTGCGAAGACATGTCGATGTGCCACTGAACAAGGACACCATTCGTTCCATCATGCAGACCGTTCTGCTCACCATTCTCATGGTTGCCTTGTTGACCGCCCTCCAACTGGTTCTCCCTGAAGGGGAAGGTTGGTTCATACAGGTACGGAATCTTGCTGCACTGGTCGTAGCAGGAACACTGATTGTGGGTGGTGGATCCAGATTGCTTCGAATGCCCGAGCTTCGATGGGCCATGGGTGGCCGTGCATCATCCTGAGGAATCAATCGTCCATGAACGGCCATCTCGGATGACCGGACGGTAGAGCGTATCACGCTCGGCAGGAATGAAGCCTGCTTCACGAATCGCACGTTTCAGATCCTTGACGGAAGTCTCCTGATGCGTTCCTGCACCCTCTACCTTGGTGATGTCATACCAGACCACGGTGCCATCAATGTCATTGGCACCGTTCTGAAGCATGAATTGAGCCATGTCCAGCGTGTGCATGATCCAGAAGGCTTTCATGTGCGGGATGTTGTCGAGCATCAATCGCATGACAGCGATCATCCGCAGATTCTCCAGACCAATCGGACCCGGCAGGTGCTCCAGCTCGCTGTTGTCAGGGATGAAGGGCAACGGAACAATGGTCTGGAACCAGCCTTGTTCACCCACACCATCAGGCGACGTGACAGGGAGACGTGGACCGGAGTAGTTTTCTTCAGGGCCGGTCAGAACGATCGCATCAGCAGACTGTTCGTCTGGATCAAGGCTCGTGATGATTCCATTTGAATCCGCCCAGGAAGCCAACGCCAGATCCTGCTGCCGACGAAGCAGCAGCATGTGCCGAACGCGCTCCTCGATTCTTTCAACATGCCCATACAACATGGTTGCATTGGAATTCAGACCGATGGCATGAGCGGCACGATGGACGTCGAGCCAGACATCCCCACGGATCTTGCCCTTGAACGCCTCATCATGAACACGATCATCGAAGACCTCCGCACCTCCACCCGGCAAGGATCCCAGACCTGCTTCCTTCAGATCTCTGAGAACGGAAAGAATGCCTTCATAGCCGTCTCGACCTCGTTTGGAAATTCTTGCCAGATGCACGATCTCGACTGCGGTGAACGCCTTGATGTGAAGGGTGGGAGCTATCTCCCGGATCATGCTCATCATGTCCGTGTAGTAATCGAACTTGAGCCATGGATGAAGGCCCCCGACGATATGAAGTTCGGTTGCACCTGCTTCGACTGCCGCCAAGGCTTCACGCCGAATATCCTCCATCGAATGTTCATACGCTCCATCCTGATCCTTCTTGCGATGAAACGCACAGAACGTGCAGGACAGTGCACAGATATTCGAGTAGTTGATGTGCTTGTTGACGTTGTACCAGGTCGTCAAGCCATGCATTCTTCGCCGAACCTGATCAGCCAAGCTGCAGACCGTCCAGACATCCTGAGTCTCAAGAAGCAGCATGCCATCAGCTGATGACAGACGCTCCCCGGACTCCACCTTTTGGATGATGGGCGTCAGTCGGGGATCGCAGCCCGCAACGGTACCGGCTTGAAGAAACTGTGTCGTCATGGCCATGGGGTATGGTACGCGATCCTTGCGCGTCAAAGACCATGTTTCCCCCCCTTCCGTGACAGATCGGAGAATCACAACCAGAATATGACCGCTCAATCCTGTCACGCTTCAGACCGCTCTTCTGCAAGTCGATGACATCAAGCGAGAGAATCACCGTAACCCTGCCTGGGAGAGGCAAGGGAGGATTGATGGACAACCGCTCGACCCAGATTGGTGGGGGGGACGGCGGCAACCGGCAAGATGCCGCCGAGAAGACAACTCGTGAAACTCCCGAGAAAATCGGAAATACCGATGTTCTAGGAATACTTGATGGAATCGAATCCCAATTCGATCGACTCAGGACGATACGCCATGAACATGTCGATGCGCTTCGAACCCTGACTGAACGTTCGCAGAAGCTGCAGGAAGATGAAAAAGCTGCACAGGAACTCCACGATCAGCTTGCTGCTGATCAACAGGAGTGGACAGGCCTGCGGCAGAAACAGAAGCGAGAGATTGAAGAAATCCGCACCTGCCTCGAAGCGGATCGTTCTGCTCATGTTCGTCGAGTTGAAGAAGACAAACAGACACTGGAACGTGATCGTTCCACGCTCGAATCCGATCAACAGCGGATACGAGGTGAGCTTGATGATCTGAAAAGACGTCATGACACTCGGTCACTAGAGCTCGAAGAGCAGTCAAGGAAACTCACAGGGAAAGAACAGGAACTCGATGAGAAATCCTTGGAAATCGAGCAGAAAGAGCGTGAATTCCGAAGTCGTGAAACTGCTGTCGAACAAGCGCAGCAGGAATTCATCAACGCATTGAAGGCTGCGCATTTCACGATCGCCAGGCGTGGACATCAGATCAGCCGATTGGAATCAACCGCGGTACGGCTTCGTCATGTCCGTAATCAACTGCGAAGGCGTTCACATGCACTGGCTTCTGCGAATCGATTTCATCTCAAGCAACTGGCAGATCTAAATGGTCGCATCGAAGAGCAGGATTCACGACTCGAGGAAGCTGGGCGTCGCATGCGGTCGTTCATGATTCATCTACGAGAACAGGCTGACCTGGTCCAGCAAGGACACGCCTCGCTTGCGCTTGCTGATGAACTCAAATCCAGAGTACAGGACCTTGAATTCGACAATATTCGTCTGAAGCAGGAGCTTGACCAGGCCCGTGAAGAGCTCGACAACAGTGACTGCGGCAGACAGGATGTGGACAATCGGAATGATGCGTCCATCGAAAGACAACGTCAGGAACTGGCCTGCATCGCTCGTCATCTGCACTCTCGCCGAGGCCGGTTGAAGCGAATCAAGAGAGCACTGCAGCAACGGCCAATCGGACCCACTGACAGCGTCGATGCTCCGGAATTGATTGAACAGCGGATGCGACAATCCGAAATCATCGAACAGAGACAACGTGAACTGGATGATGTTCGCTGCATGCTTGCCTCTTCGGAAAAGAAGATGATCAAGCGATGGGCGGGCCCTCGAGCCATTGTGATTGCAGGCTGGAGCGTGGTCATGATGGCGATCATTGCTGTTGCAAGCTGGTTCGCCGCCGATCATCTGCGCCCACCCGTCAAGGTGGCTTCCGTTTCACTTGCGCCTCAGGTCATGAATGGACAGAGCTTCGATTCTCAGGCTGCTACCGCCTGGGTTGCCATGCATGAAAAACAGCTTCAATCAGAACGGTTCATACGCGAGATTGCCCGCAGAGCCGCCGCAAGACATCTGGCTCCATGGGATTCCTATGCGGCAGTGCACGAATTGATCACAAGCAGATTGGCTTTGGATGACGCCGTTCCAGGAACACTGATGCTGACACTCCCATCCGATGATGCGGAACGCGCTGCACGCTTCCTCGACATACTCGCCACCAGCATGGCAACCGATGCCCAACGATCGATTTCATCAAGACCTGGTGGCCATGCCTCACGAGTCATTGAGGTACGTGAGGAAAATGGAGTGACGCGACATGCGGCACTGGAATCAGGCGTACTCCAAGACGACAGACTTGTTACGGCGAGTGTGATCTTTGGCGGAGCAAGTCTCGCGTGCTTCATGTTCGTCGCCATCATCTACTCACGGCTGCTTCGCTCCAAACGCATCTTCGAGGAAACCCATTCCACTGCACCATCTGTTCCAGTCATGCAGGCTCGTCCGATATGACATCCCCCGAAATCCGCTGAGACGAAACAACAAGAATGGAAGGTGCATGCGTTCCGGCAGATCGAACCAAAGTAGACCCTTGCATGATCCGATGATTCAAGAAGTCAGAGAATGCTTGACGGCATCCCTGCAGACGAGTCATGCATCATGCCATACCCTTCACCATCACTGAATCACTTCCGTCACGTCGGCCCGATTCCATTTCCACGTGAAGCGGCTCAGGCAATGCCTGCAACACGATCCTGGAACATCGCACATGAGAACGCTTCGAGGCTAGCCTTGTCCGATCGAAGAATGCATGTGCTCGCTCAGGAACTGGCGTGTCTTGGTTACTTTGATCACGATCCAAACAGGCCGGATGCAGCCTGATCAAGGACTCGGTACGGTGGACTCATCGACAGCGATATCAGAAGGTTGTTGCGTATCGATGATCTTCATGACCTGCTGCATCTGAATGGAAGACTGTTCCGGAACTGACTGCAGATCAGGGTGCCTCACTGACGGTGGAGACCCTGCTGCCTGCAACATGACTTTCATGATTGTCTGTCGCCTGTAGGCGTCATCATGCAGAAAACTGAAGGCAGGCATCACCTCCACCCAGTCCGCACGAATGCTGGATGAGGCTGGGGCTGATGTTGAAGCTGGCTCGACAGAAATATCAACCGGACCTCTTCCATTGCTCATTTCAGCCAGGATGCTCGATGCAGGAATCCGCTTGTCGATGAGTATTGCCTCGATACGGGATTCAATCACACGATTTGCAGGCATAGCGTCAGTGGATTGATACGGTCCTTGATTGCGCTGGATCTGAGGGAGAACATCTCTGGGGCCACCGATGTAAAACACCGTTCCCGCTGGCACTGCTGTGGAGATTCCTTCTTCGGTATTCAGATACATCGAATCAGGAAAGACAGCCCACAGTCCACTGTTGCGACGAACGTAGCTCTCCGTACCAACCGGCAACTTGTACAGGTCATTGAAATCATATGGCTGATTGAGCCCATACTGAACCCACCGCAGACTTGTTGACAAGGCACCTCGGTCCGCGACTCGCTGATCAACTGGCTGAAGACCGTCCAGCGGCTCCTGCTGGCCATAAGCCACCGAACCTGCAGTCAGGAGGGTCACAAGGATGGTGGCGAGATGGATACGGATGATCAAGTTCATGGACAGGGAAAGCGTACACTCTGCATCGACCATAATCCTCCGATTCATATCGATTTCAGGGTTGATCACCAAGACACCATGACCAGTTCCCCATTATGGCCCCATACGATCATCATTCTGGCTGGTGGCGAATCACGCCGCATGGGCCAGACCAAGCATGAACTGCAACTTCCTGATGGAAAGACCCTGATGGATGCGGCGGTTCAGTGTGCCACTGAGGTGGGAAGACAGGTGGTCATCGCCGGGCCGGAACATGTACGACCTGAATTGAAGCATGTGGACGATGACGGCGGTGGACCACTGGCTGGAATCGTGGCGGCTCTGGAACATGGCTTCGACGATCGTTACATCTTCATGCCTTGTGACATGCCAGCACTGACTCCAGAACTTCTGCTCCGACTTGGTCGAAATCTGGCCTCCCATGATGCGGCGATCTTCCAGAATTCCAATGGTCCGAAACAGGCCCTCCTGCCGCTGGCCCTTCAGGCCAGGACACTGGAACAGGCGAAATCAGCCATGGCAGGGACGCAGCGATCTATTTACGCATTCTTGGCAAACATTGATTCCATTCATCTGGGAATAACCGATGATGAGCAATCCCAGTTGTTGAACATCAATACGCCGGATCAATGGAAATGCTTTCTCGGCACGACAGGGAATCGAACAGAACCGCTGGACGATGCAACGAATTGAACTGCAGACCAGCATGAATGAAGGAGCAATCAGGTGTCTGCCATCCACTCTCTTGCCTTGACCGGATCACTTGTTGCCTGCAGCTGCATCTTCAATACCGGATGCGAGCAGACAAGATCATCCAACCACAGCACAGCCATGGAACGACAGGTTCACCCCTTTGCCAACGGTGTGCCTACAGGCAGCACTCGAGGCACCATCGATCTTCCTGTCATCGAAGTCGAAGAGGGGCGTGTGGCGTGGACATCCTTTGAACCGACCATCATCGATACGAATGCATTTCCGACCGATCTTGAACGAGGCGACCCCTGGACCGGTGAAACCAAGAGACCGGGAACGCTGCTGCCTCCACACAAACGCGACAAGACACTCAAGCAGGGACCTGTGAACAATCTTCAGGCTGGCGGGCTTCTCGAGGAAGCGCGTGTCGAGTCGCTGTCGCTCTTTCCTGCAATTCAGCAAGGACCGTGGAACCCGCCGGATCCCTCGCTGGCGATCGGTCCGAATCATGTCGTGGTCACGGTCAACATGGCGGTCGCCTTCTACGACAAGGACGGCAACGAACAGTTCTTCGCCAATCTTGATGACACCGGGAATCCGGGTTTCTTCGAGGAGATCGGAGCAGGCGGATTCACCTTCGACCCGAAATGCTTCTATGACCCATCCATCGAACGGTTCATCATTCTGGCACTGGAGGTCTACAACGATCCTGACGAAGGCTGGATGACGATTGCCATTTCCGATGACAATGATCCCAATGGCATCTGGTACAAGTACCGCACCTGGGCTGTCGTGACCAACAACAACAATGAATACTGGCCTGACTACCCCGGACTTGGATTCGATGACAATGCCTTCTATGTGACGTCGAATCTCTTTGGGTTCGAAGGCGGCTTCCTTGGCGCGATCTACCGGATCTTCCCGAAGGAAGACATGCTTGATGGCGGCACGCTGACCGTTGCCGATGTGCTGGACAGCAGCAGTGCTTCCGTTCAGGTCGCCCAATGCATTGATCCACGAGACAGCACGCTGTTTGTCTCCAGAAACAACAGCACGAGCATGAGACTGCAGACGATTCAGGATCCTCTTGGCAATCCTCAGTTGTTCACAGCGAATGTCTCGGTTCCCCAGTTCCAGAACCCGAACAACGATGCTCCGAATCTTGGCGGTGGTGAACTCGATACGCTTGATGGTCGAATCATGAATGTCATGTGGCGGAACAATGGACTCTGGGCAGCCCATGCCGTTCGTGGAAGCGGCGGTGACACCAAGGCACGCTGGTACAACTTCAATGTTGATGGATTCCCGGGTGGGGGCACGCCGTCCTTGATTCAATCAGGAGATGTCGATCTGCCCTCAGGCAACTTCATCTTCTTCCCGGCGATCGCAAGCAATAAATACGGCGATACGGCAATGGTTTTCGCCAAATCCAGTGCACAGGAATATGCCTCGATTCAGGCCACGGCCCGACGCAGCACCGATCCAGCCGGGACCATGGGTACTCCGGTCCAGTTGGCGATTGGCGATGCTGGTACAGAGGGGCGGTGGGGTGACTACTTCGATATCACGGTCGATCCTGTTGATGATGAAACATTCTGGATGGTTGGCGAATACGCCACGAATTTCAACAACAGCGTCGTCTGGCAGATCTGGGTAAGCCAACTTGAAGTTTCCTGCCCTGGTGATGTGAACAACGACAATGTCGTCGATGTCGATGACATCCTGCTGATCATCTCCAGCTTCGGCGGAGGAGGCTTCAGTGGTGATGCCAATGGTGACGGGTTGATCAATGTCAATGACATCCTGATCACCATCAAAGGATGGGGCAATTGCCCCGGCAATCCCTGATCAGATCAATGTGATGGTGGCTACAACACTCTTGTAGGCAGGCGTACGCGACATCGGATCGACGTTTCTCGGCACCAGAACATTGGCTTCCGGGTAGTACATGGCCGCATTGCCTGAAGGTACTGGATAAGGACGGGCAAGAACCTCCATGGTTCCGGCTTCAGTCGCCACCTGTACAGCGGCATCCGAGTCGATCCCCATTCTGGCCATGTCCGATTCATTCATGAGGATCACATCACGTCTGTCCTGACCTCGGTAGAAATCCGAGTTCTCATAGACCACCGTGTTGAACTGACCTTCACTTCGAAGCGTCATGATCCGGAGCTGATCGGATCGGATGGACGGTGGAGCCATGGGCTTCAGCGGATGAACCACCGCTCTTCGTGATTCGGTATTGAAATAAGGCTCGTGAAAGGTTCGACCATCGATCTGGAACTCACGACGCTTGCGATCTTCTTCCTGATCCATGCGCCCAATCGCTTCATAGCCTGGAACAACTCTTGCAATCATGCTGCGGATGGCGGAATGATCACGCATCGATCCCAGATCGATCGGGGATTGATTCCCAAGAAGTGCATCCGCGACATCCGCGATGATCTCACTCTCTGCTCGCGGGCCCTGAATCCGGTCCTCACCACCATCACTCAATCGAACATAGTTGAACATGCTTTCCTGAGTGGTCGACTGTGGCTCTTCATCTCTTGCCAGAACCGGCAGGACAATCGTCTCACGTCCTCTGCCATGAACATGGCCACCATTCATGGTGGTACTGAGATAGACGACCGTATCAATCGAAGCAAGAGACCGTGAAGCAAACTTCAGATCGGGATTGGATCCCCAGAGATTTCCTCCGAGGCACCAGGCCAGATCAATCTCACCACGCTCAGCAGACTCCATGCAGCCAAGCGTGTCCAACCCTTCAGACGTCGGCAAGTTGACGCCAAGATCCGATTCCAGCGCATTGAAAAATGCATCTTTCAATTTCGGCACGACACCAACGCTGCCGATGCCCTGGACATTGGAGTGACCACGCAAAGGAAGAAGTCCACGTCCAGGCGCACCGAGCATTCCCCGGGATATCGCGAGATTCGCGACATGCTGGATGTTCTGTACGCCATTGGCGTGATGCGTCAAGCCCATTGCCCAGCAGAAGATGGTGCTGGAAGATGATGCGTAGAGATCGGCGATCTGATCGATCTGTTCTCGTGAGACGCCGCTGCCTTCGACGATCTCATCCCAGTTGATTGATGCAATCACATCAACCAGATCATCCCACCCCTGAGCATGGTGATGAATGAAGGGTTGATCCACTGCGCCACGTTCAATGATTGCCTTGGTGATGCCAGTCAGAAGCATCGGATCACCGCCGGCATGAGGCTGTACATAGAGATCTGCGATTCGACTGGCACGAAGCATGCTGCGGACATCGCTTGGAATCTTGAACCGCTGCAATCCCACTTCATGAAGCGGATTGATCACGATCACCTTGCCACCGCGTCGCTTGAGATCCATCAACGATCGCATCAGACGCGGGTGATTCGAGGACGGGTTGGCTCCGATCAGAAAGACAAGATCACAGTGTTCAAGATCCTCCACATCAACTGTGGCCGTACCGGAACCCGTGACACTGGCCAATCCAACACCGGAAGCCTGATGGCAGTAATAGGAACAATTGTTGATGTTGTTCGTGCCCCAGAGTCTGGCCACCACCTGAAGCAGAAATGAAGCCTCGTTGGATGAACGGCCGCTGAGATAGAAGAAGGAACGGTCAGGCGTCACCTTCTGCATCACTCCGTTGAGCCGATCCATGGCCTCAGTCCATGAGATGGGCCGATACGAGAGATCCAATGGTCCGGCAATCATCGGCGAAGAGAGTCGACCCAGTCGTTCCAGATCTCTGGAGTCCATCTGCCGGAGGCGTTCAAAGGTCAGGCTTGAAATCATCTCAGGCGAGATCGGTGGCTGAAGATCGGCCCCCATCGCCTGCACGGATTTCTTGCAGAACTCTGGAAACCGTCCCTGCTCGTTGACCATCCCGCCAAGTTGACCACCCATGCCCAGTGCACAGGTCTTGCATGCATTTCGACTTCGCAATGCATGCCACATCCGGCGAATGCCGCCTGTGGCACTCGCCGTCCTGATGGTGTACAGAACGGCGGGCCATCCGCCTCCATGCTTTGGTCGCTTGGCCATGAACAACCACACTGTATCGCTTAGCATTGACAGATGCCCAATTCCAGCAATCCAGAGCCGCCAGCACGATCTTCACGGATCACAGGCAGGATCCTCGTGGTGGAACCAGATGAACTGGTTCGCCGAATGCTGGCGATGAGTCTGCATGAACAGGGCCATGTGGTCCTGACAGCCGAGGACATTCCCACTGCAGAAAGTGAACTGTCTGATCAAGACTTTGATCTGATCCTGCTGGATACGGATACCGAAGTGGCCAGTCGATACGCACTTCTGGACTGGCTCAAGAGCAATGAGATCCTGACTCCTGTCATCGTCGCCTCAGCACGAGACAAGACAAGACAGGTGGTACGGGCGTTTGAACGTGGTGCTGCCGACTATCTCACCAAGCCGATCAATCTGTCCGTGATGTCTGCTCGGGTAGCAGCGGTACTCTCTCTGATGGCAGACCCTGATGGCAACCGATCGCAACTGCGACCACTGGAGGCCTTGCGGAATCTTGATCTGCCGGCGATCGATGATCAACTGGAGCATGCCGCCAGCGGCGGCGCTTCCATGTTGCTGGCGGTCAACGACATTCTTCGTGATGCACTGGATGCAGAACGAGCTTCGGTGTTTCGATATGACGCTGACCGTCACGAACTGCTGACCGTGGTTGCGCATGGCGATGGCCAGGATGGTTCACCGCTGATCCGAATGAACGCAGAAGAGGGATTGGCCGGTGCCTCGCTTCGATTGAATCGCATGCTCAATATTCCCGATGCCTATCAAGATGAGCGATTCAATCAGGAATTCGATCAACAGACCGGATTCCGTACTCGATCCGTTCTGTGCTTCCCGCTGCATGATTCGCATGGAGAAACGATTGGTGTCGCTCAGGTCCTGAACCACAGACAGGGTGGGTTCTCTGTTGAGAGTGAAATCATCGCAAGCCAACTGGCCAGCCGCTGTGCCAATGCACTTGCAATCGCTTTCTTCCAGGAATCAAATGAAGTCAATCTGGCGGCCACCATCATCGCCGAATCGCCGATTGTTCCTGATGACACCATCGTGGTTTCGCCCGATCCCGTGGGACATCCGGTCATTGTTCCGGATCCCAGTCGGCCAGAATCCATGATTGATGCGACACTCGGGCGATACCACGTGCAATCGATTCTTGGCTCAGGCATGCAGGGCGTCGTCTTCCAGGCTACAGATGAACTTTTGGCACGGGATGTCGCAATCAAACTGCTGGGACTTCACTCCGGTCGGACAGATCATGTCCGCAATCAATTCATGCATGAAGCGAGAGTGATGGCTCAACTGGAGCACAACCATACCGTCTCCATCTATGACGTCGGGGGGTACGAGGGTTCCATGTTTCTCGTCATGGAACTCTGCGACCAGACCACCGGTACGCTGATCAACGAAAATTCCGATATCCCTTACCCAAGATGTCTCACCATTATTCGTGACGCCTGCATGGGGCTGAGTGCGGCACACAAGCGAGGCATGATTCATCGTGACATCAAACCAGACAACATCCTGATCACCTCGGATGGCGTCGGCAAGCTCAGTGATTTCGGTCTGGCCATGGCAGCGAATACGACCGACATGTCGGGTGACAACAGGATTGTCGGAACACCGCACTACATGAGTCCTGAACAGGCGAGGGCACAATCAGTCGATCATCGGAGTGATATCTACGCGCTGGGCAGCACCTTCTTTCATCTGGTTACCGGTCAGGCACCATTTGGCAGCTATTCGACCATTCAGGATGTTCTTCGAGCTCACTGTGTAGAGCCCATTCCGGATCCCTGTGAGCTCCAGCCGGACTTGCCTCGTGATTGCGAGACGGTCATTCGCATCTGTATGGCCAAACAGCCCGCAGATCGATATCAAACCGCTACAGCCCTTCTGGAAGATATTCAGGCCCTGCTGGACAGAACCGATCTCGACTGAGGGCATGCTTGCAGCTATCCTGTCCAGTTGAGGACGATGATCCTCCAGCCACGCCTAACCACGAGGGCCTTCAACCGTGTCACTACCGACTGGATCCGAATCTTCAGGTACTTCGCTCTTCGTCAACTTCGAAGAGGATGTCAACGTCCTGATCGCACGGCTTGTCGGACCCAACATCGGGCAGCGTGAAGCCGAGATCATCACCGAGGCCATGACCAAGACACTGGCCCATGCCGTGGATGCCACCGTGATGCACGTCGACATGACCGAAGTCACCTTCATGAACAGCATGGGAATTGGCATGCTTGTCGATCTTCGAGGCAAGACCTCCAGCAGAAAGATGAAGTTGATTCTCGGTGGTGTGAAGCCGGAACTGGAACAGCTTCTGAAGATGGTCCGCCTCGACAAGTTGTTCAAGATCTGTACGACTGATGCTGAACTGGCCAAGGCACTCAAGCGTCGCTGAATGACTGAATCAGTTTCCAGGCGGATTCAACATGCGATCGTTGCGTGCGCCATTGCCCAATGCTGAATCGAATCACCAGTCGATCCTTCAGTCTGGCATGGCTCAATGACACCTTCCCGCTTGCATTCGCGGCATCAAGAATCGCCTGCGTACGCTCATCACCATCTCGATGAGCAAAGCAGACCAGTGTGACCGGTGCGGGAGCCAGAATCTCAAAGCATTCGTCTTCTTCGATCCAGGTCACCAGATCACGTGTCAGGGCGGCATGTTCACGAACCATGTTCTGGATCCCAATGACTCCGTATTGCCGCAGCACGAACCAGAGTTTGAGTGAACGGAATCTGCGCCCGAGTGGAATCTGCCAATCCCGGTAATCGATCACCGCGCCTGAGTTCGTCGCCTGATTCCTGAGATACTCCGGGAGAATGCTCAGACTTTCGATCAAGGCTGCTCGATCCGCGACCCAGAGGCAATTGCAATCGAAGTTGACCAGCATCCACTTGTGTGGATTCATCGTGTAGCTGTCAGCCTCCTGACATCCCGCCTGAATCCAACGGAACTCCTCACAGCAGGCCGCGGTGCCGAACATTGCGGCATCAACATGGAACCACAGGCCATAGGCTCGACAGATCTCCAGTATTTCGGGCAGAGGATCAAAGGCCCCGGATGCCGTCGTTCCAATCGTCGCACTGACATAGAAGGGTTGATGGCCTGCAGCCAGATCCTCCTCGATAGCGGCACGCAGTGCCGCTGGGCACATCGCATACTGATCATCGACTTCGATCAATCGGAGATTGTCACGACCGATACCGATGATCCCCGCTGCTTTCTCGATGCTTGAATGAGCTTGATTGGAGGTATAGGCGCGAAGACTGGGGGCATGACCTGACAAACCCTGCTGGGTTCCTGATGTGGCTCGATCGCGAGCAGCAAGCATGGTGCATACCGCGGCGGAACTTGCCGTATCCTGAATCACACCTCCACCGGTTCCTGTTGAGAGGAATCGATCGCCGAGTCCCAGAAAATCCGCCAGCCAATCGAGGACCCGTGTTTCCACTTCGGTACACGCTGGACTGGTCGCCCACAACATCCCCTGCACACCAAGGCCGCTGGAAACCACATCTGCCAATATGGAAGTTGGTGATGCATTGGCTGGAAAATAAGCAAACCAATTCGGAGACTGCCAATGCGTCAGACCAGGCATGATCACACGATCAAGATCTGACAGAATCGACTCGAATGACTCGCCGTTCTCTGGCATCGAAGAAGGAAGCATGCCTGCGATCTCGCCGGGTTGGACGATTGAATTCACCGGACGATCCTGAACACCTTCCAGGTAGTCCGCGATCCAGTCGATGATCTGATGACCATGACGACGGAAATCGGCCAGATCCATATGCGGCACGTTCTGATCGGCAGGATGAGTCATGAAGATCTCACGCAGGCAGTTCAGCCATGGCTTCCTGTACATCCTGCATCAACAATTCCATGATGCCAGGCCCGAAATCGAACTGCAGCTCGGCTGCTTCAAACAGCTTTGGCAAAGGCTGGGAGCCCCCGAGTGTCATGGCACGGCGATAATTGGCGATTGCCTTCTTTGGATCACGACGATACTGGGACCACAACTGCAAGGCTCCAAGCTGCGCAATCCCATACTCGATGTAATAGAAAGGCACGTTGAAGATGTGCAGTTGCTTGTGCCAGAACTTGGCACGTTGTTCCTCGAATCCACTCCAGTCGACATCCGGCCCGAAACGGGCATGCAGTTCCAGCCAGTAGATGTCGCGTTGGTCACGAGTGTGATCAGGATGTGTATAGATACAATGCTGATGGGCATCGATGGTCGCGACCCATGCCAGAGTGGAGATGACACCTTCAAGGTGCTGCCTTCTCGCACGATCAGCTTCTTCCTTGGAATAGAACTTCTCAAGGTATGGATGGGCCAGCAGTTCCATGCTCATGGAAGCGACTTCAGCGAATTCAATCGGTGCATGCCTGTAGGCCACCAGCGGCTCATCTTCACTCAGCATGGAGTGGAACGCATGACCTGCTTCATGAATCATTGTCTCGACATCACGCTGAAGACCAGCTGCATTCATGAAGATGAAAGGGACACGCTTGCGATCGCGGTTGTACTGGTAGCCACCAGGTGCCTTGCCTTTGCGTGTCTCCAGATCAAGACAATCTCCACCCTTCAGCCGATCAAAGAGTGAACCCAGATCCGGATCCATGCTGTGGAAGATGGCTGATGTGCCGGCAACGAGTTCATCGCTTCCATTGAATGGCAGCAGTGGTGAACGGCCCTTGACATCGACTTCAAGATCCCAGGGCCGAAGCGTGTCAACGCCCAGTTCGGCTTGGCGTTGACGATTCATCTCATGCTGAAGCGGCACGCATACCTTCTCAACACCTTGATGGAAGGCTTCACAATCAGCCGGGCCATAGTCAAATCTGTGCATGGCCTTGAACATGTAGTCCCGGTAGTCTTCACAATCCGCATTCGAAGCCATCTTGGCACGAAGCTTGACCATCTCATCGAAGATTCCATCTATCGCTTCATGCTCCTGATAACGGCGGTTGATCGTGGCTGCCCATGCTTCGGATCGAACTTCGCGATCATTGTCCTGCATGAACCTGCCCATCTGAGGCATGGTGTATTCCTCACCACGGAACTCCACCTCCATCGCACCGCAGATCTCGTCATACTTGGTTCCGAGTTCCGTTTCCTCGGTCTGAAGCGGGATGTTCTCTTCACGGAACAAGTTGACGTCCGCTTCCATGTTTCTGATCAGGACACCGTAGCGGTCCTGATCAAGATCATCGACATGCGGGCATTGGACAACATGTCGATCCAACTTGAATCCCGCTTCCTTCAGATGTGGCTGGACTTCACGTACATGCTGGAGATAACGACTGGTGATCGACTCATCGTCGGTATGGCAGGTCATGTCGATGTAAAGCGTCGCGCCTGATTCGCTTGCTGCAGCATCCAGTTCACTTCGATCAAGCAGCAGGGATTCAAGGCAGCCGGCACACTTCAACGGTCGTTCCAGCAGACCGGCATACAACGGCTCCAGCTCTTCCCACTTGGTGGCATCAAGGGTTGCGGGTACATGATCATTTGGCGGGGGATATTGGCTCATCGTGCTGACTCTGATCTTGAAGTTGAGAGGTTTGTAATTGCCGTATCAGTAATGATTCGGACTTCAGGCGGAGGACTCCACCATATCCATTTTCAGGGGAGATGACGACACCGGTATGGCTACCAGTCCGGTTTGACTTTCAATGGCCGAAGCCAACGCCTCGGATTCCATGGCACCACGACAGACCGTGAAGAGCGTGGAACCGCTGCCGCTGACATGCACCGGCATCGAAGCGATCTCCATGACCTGTTGCTGGTGATTGGACAGGTCTGGTGCGACTTCGAGTGCTGGCGCGGCGAGATCATTGAAGAGGGATCCGCCATCGATCGGGCGGTCCTTCAAGGCGCGTATTCGTTCTGATTCAAGTTCCGTCGGACCCTGCTGATCATAGGTTCGATAGACGAGTCCAGTGTCGCAACCGATTTCGGGAAACACGAGCACGGCATGAAGATCAGGCATGTCTTGATCAGCTTCAATCAACTCACCGATGCCCTCGACGATGGCGCTGCCACCGCGAACCAGAAATGGAACATCCGAACCCAGACTGGCAGCGATCCCTTCAAGGACACGATCAGACAGATTCAAGTCAAAGAGTCTGTTCACGCCACGCAACATCGCCGCAGCATCACTTGATCCTCCACCAAGACCTCCGCCAAGTGGAATGCGCTTCTCAAGTTTCATCTGAATCGGCAGTGATCGTTTCACATACCTTTCCAGCGCAAGATGTGCTCGTACGGCAAGATCACTGGTGATGGACCAGTCGATCTCCCGTCGCTGCCGGGCCTCCTCATGCCACAGAATGGCATAGCGAGACAAGCGATCAGGCTCCAGAGCGGTCAACTGCATCTCATCCATGAGGTCCAGAGTCAACATCCAGGAGCAGATTGGATGCATCCCTTCGCCATCAGGAGGTCCAACGGAAAGTGCCAGATTGAGCTTGGCAGGAGCTTGAATGTGTATGGATTGAGGCATGTCTGCGTACAGGATAGGCTGATCAACAGGCTTACATATGGAGAACCGCCATGAGCATTCCATGCACGACAACTTTCGAGTTCCAGGGTTACCGGATTCAGGAATACAAGGGCCTCGTACGAGGGATCGTTGTTCGGGCTCCAACCATTGCTCAGGGAATCATGGGAGGCCTCAAGAAGATGGTTGGAGGTCGAATCGGGGCCTATCAGACCATGTGTGAAGACGTTCGACGGGAGGCACTGGAGCAACTCCTTGGACACGCTTCTGAACTCGGTGCCAATGGCGTCGTCGGCCTTCGATACGAATCTTCGGATCTCGGTGATGGTGCCACGGAAGTGCTCTGCTATGGCACGGCTGTCCTCATCGTCGCTGAATGAAACGGGTCGTCGGCAACAGCTCCCTCTAGGTTCAGCACTTGATGAATTCCCCTTTGTACGAACTTACGGAAACAGATCAACTGGAGCATGAAATGAAGGTTTCACCACACCGCGCAGGATTGGAGGCCATTGGCAGCATGGGGATCGTCTTCTCGCTGACCGCCTCAATCCTTTTACTTACCGCATTTCAAGCCAAGCCGGAACAGGCTTCGCTGCCGCATGCAATGATCGATGGAACTGGTGAAGGCTGGCGGCAGCTTGCTGAAGCGGATTTCATCAATGTCAATTGCCATGATGACACCTGGGATTGGAGTACCGATGGTGTCAAGTGTTCCGGCCAACCTGTAGGCGTCACGAGATCCATCAAGCCTTACACCAACTTTGAACTTGTCTGTGAATGGCGACATATGCGCCAGGCGGGCAACTCCGGAATCTTCCTGTGGTCTCCCATTGAATCAATGAACCGCCTCGAGGGGCCTGGTCTGCCTGAGGGAATAGAAGTTCAGGTCCTCGACCTTGGTTACAAGGATGCCTATGAACAAGGCGGACGCAAAGCTGACTGGTTTACCTGTCATGGGGATGTCTTTCCGGTTGGTGGATCCACCATGAAACCATTTCCGCCTGCTGCGCCCAACGGACGAAGAAGCTTCCCTTCCGAAAATAGATCGAAGGGGATTGAACAGTGGAATCACTACTACATCAGAGCCATCAATGGCGAAGTCCGGCTCTGGGTCAATGGCAAGGAAGTTTCCGGAGGCAAGGAATGCCAGCCAGCAACAGGCTATCTGGCGCTGGAGTCGGAAGGTTCTCCGGTCGAATTCCGCAATATTCGGATCCGTGAGCTGCCCTGATCAACGCACCGCAATACCTCGGTTTCCAATCTCCCTGAATTGGTGCACGGAATTCAACAGGCGGGTGTGCCTGACTGTTGTATTCTGAATGGTGCATGGGGGATCCAGCAGAACAATTCGATCACACTGAACCACCGACTGATGGGAACGATATTGCGCCGACAACCGACGCAGCTGACCATCTTTCGCCTCAGTACATCTCGGATTCCGATCAGGCGATGATCGGATGCAAGATCGGACGTTTCACCATCAAGGGTGTCATCGGCTCTGGTGGAATGGGCACGGTCTTTCATGCGGTGCAGGAACAGCCTCGTCGACGAGTCGCCATCAAGATGATGAAGCAGGGCATGAGTTCCCGCTCCGCACAGCGGAGATTTGAATTCGAATCACAGCTGCTGGCTCGGCTCAAACATCCTGGAATCGCCCAGGTCTATGAAGCCGGAACCTATGACGGCGGTTACGGTGAACGTCCCTACTTCGTCATGGAGTACATCTCAAGCGCCAAGACACTCACCGAATATGCCGACTTCAAGAAACTGGGAACCCGGGAACGACTCGATCTGTTTGCTCAGGTCTGTGATGCGGTGCAGCACGGACATCTCAAGGGCATCGTGCATCGTGATCTTAAGCCCGGCAACATCCTTGTCGGCTCAGCAGGACGACCTCGCATCATCGACTTCGGTGTAGCCAGAAGCACCGATTCAGACATGGCCGTCACGACGCTGCAAACAGATGTCGGCCAGCTTGTCGGAACACTCCAGTACATGAGTCCGGAACAGGTTGAAGCGGACCCAACCGACATCGATGCTCGAAGTGATGTCTATGCACTGGGAGTCATTCTGTATGAACTGTTGACAGGGCGACTCCCCTATGACGTCTCGAAGGCGGCCATTCATGAAGCCGCTCGAATGGTTCGGGAAGAGGCTCCGACCCGCATCTCCACGATTGACCGTCATCTGAGAGGTGATGTCGAGACCATCACGATGAAGGCGATGGAGAAGATCAGAAGCCATCGCTACCAGAGTGCAACGGAACTGCAGCAGGACATTCAGAAGTATCTCGAAGACAGACCGATCTCGGCAAGCCCACCCAATGCGCTCGACAATCTACGTCGATTTGCTCGACGTCATCGAGCAGCTTCAGCTGCCATGGCATCGATCTTCATCATTCTGCTGGGCGCCGTCATCGGAGTTTCGATCTTCGCCATCGATGCCGACAAACAACGGAATATGGCACAACAGGCACAAGCCAGAGCTGAATCAGTCAGTGGCTTCGTATCCACCATGCTTTCGTCACAGGACCCTGTGACGATGGGGAATATCGACAAGGCGCTGATGCAGCCAGTCCTTGCCCAGGCAACGGAATCGATGGAACGTGAATTCGAGGATGAGCCGCTTGTCAAAGCAGATCTGCATCGTGTCATCGGCCAGGCTTATCGCAATCTGGGCCTTTATCACGATTCCCAGATTCATCTCGAGCAGGCACTTGAGATCCGTCTTTCAATGCTTGGCGAAGCGCACCCCGATACGCTTGATTCACTGCTTGACATGGCCATGCAGCGTTCCAATGAACGCAAGCCCGAAGAAGCGGCTCCATATCTTGAAAAGGTAGTGTCAGGAAGACGATTGATTCTGGGAGAAGATCACCCGGACACGATCGATGCGACGCTGCGATATGCCAATTGCCTCAGTACGCTCAGCGAATTCAAGAAATCACATGAGCTGATGGCGACGGTCATGGCGCATCGAAAGGAGCGACTCGGCGACAACCATATCGACACCCTGAATGCCATGGCTTCCTACGGCTCATTGCTTTTGAACGAGAGCAGATACGACGAATCTGCAGTCATTTCACATGATGTCGTCAAACGGATGCGATCATCTCTGGGTTCATCCGACGCCCGCACGCTTGCTTCCATCAACAACCATGCCATCATTCTCTCGATTCTGCAGAGACACGACGAAGCAAAACGACTCTTTGAGGAAGCAATCATCGGCCGTCGCAGGGTCATTGGAGAAGACCATCCTCATACCCTGAGGTCCATGAATCATCTGGCGGACATCCTTCTGATCCAGAAGGACTATGAAGAAGCCGAGAAGATCTATCGGGAAGCTCTGGACAGTCGACGACGCGTCCTTGGCAATGAACATCCCGATACGATCTGGTCACTCAATTATCTTGGGCAGATGCTGACACGGGTCGGACGTTATGAAGAAGCTGAGCCCTATCTTCGTGAAGCCATGCAGACACGACGGCGTACCCAGGGCAAACTCCACCTTCGCGCCATGGAATCAACCGTCACCTATGCCCAACTCATGCTGGCGATGGAGGATTACGACGAAGCGCTGGCGTACTATCGCGAAGCAGAGAAGAGTCGCATCGAGGTGCATGGTGAGGATGCCGAGTCGACCAGACATCTTCAGCAGATGATCCAGAAGGTACTTGAACTTCAGGAAAAACAGGATTCCGCTGACTCCAGCAGCCGTGCCGGCACCCGCAACGGCCAATAGTTCCACTGGTGCCATGTCCGCGGTACTCTAGGGTTCAATGGCCGAGGACAAACCCAATCAAGGTGAAGATCAACCGATCGAACCGGATGATATCCAGACCGTTCAGGATTCTTCCGTGTTGCTTCGAAGCACGACACAGGATCCCATGATCGGTCTGACGATCGGTCAGTACACCATCAAGGACATCATCGGCGCAGGCGGTATGGGTACGGTCTATCGCGCCAGCCAGAAGTCGCCTCGAAGAACGGTTGCCATCAAGGTGATGAAGGAAGGGCTTTCATCTCCCAAGGCGTTGCGTCGATTCGAGTTCGAATCCCAGCTGCTGGCCAGACTGCGACATCCAGGTATTGCGCAGGTCTACGAAGCAGGCACTCATGATCTGGGATCCACGGGACTGCCGTATTTCGTCATGGAATACATCCCCAACGCGAAAAGTCTGACGCGGTACGCGGTCGATAGAAATCTGGGTACACGGGAGCGACTTGAGCTGTTCAGCAAGGTGTGCAACGCGGTTCACCATGGCCATCAGAAAGGGATCGTCCACCGTGACCTCAAGCCAGGCAACATTCTGGTGGGCTCTTCCGGCGAACCACGCATCATCGATTTTGGCGTAGCCCGAAGTACCGATTCCGACATGGTCATGACGACGCTGCAGACTGATGTTGGTGCATTGGTCGGCACACTTCAATACATGAGCCCTGAGCAGGTCGAAGCGGATCCCAACGATATCGATACGCGAAGCGATGTCTATGCATTGGGTGTGATCTTCTTCGAGCTGTTGACACATACGCTTCCGTATGACGTACGACAGGCCGCCGTCCATGAAGCAGCCAGGGTGGTCAAGGAAGAAGAGCCGACACGCATCTCGACGATCGACCGGCAACTACGTGGTGATGTTGAGACGATTGCCTTGAAGGCACTCGAAAAAGATCGGCGACGCCGGTATCAGAGTGCCGTCGAGCTGGAACAGGACATTGCCCGATATCTTTCGGGCGATCCGATCGAAGCCCGGCCCGCAAGCATGGTCTATCGTCTGGGCAAACTCTCACGCAAATACAGAAGCGCAACAATTGGATTCATCTGCACGATTCTCGCGATCATCGCCGGTGGGGTCATCGCAACCATCGGCTGGCAGGAAGCTGAACATCAAAAGCAACTGGTCACTGCCGAACGGGATCGCGTTGAAGAACGCAATGCAGTTCTCGATCAAACCGTCTCTCGGCTCCTGTCCGGTGTCATGAAACAGGTCAGATATCTCGGCAATTCAGCCAGTGCCCAGCGTGCGCTGCTTGATCTTGCACGCGATCACATTGATCAACTGGTCTCGATGGATCAGGATTCACCACTCCGGCAGGCTCAGGTCGCCGGAGCCTGGCTGCGGGCAGGTAAGTCCTATCTGAACACCTCAGGTATCGGATATGGAAATCTCGAAGATGCCGAAGCGGCGTTGATGCAGGCTGGAACTTCACTGGATGCCATTGACTTGGCTGCCATCGAAGATGACAGCCTGCGACAAGGCGTCGAAGCAATGAAGCTTGATCATCCCAAGCTGATGGCTGAGCTGGAACGTGGCAAGGCCGCTGAGGCTGCATCGACATCCGATCGAAGCCGTTCCTATCAGCGAGCTGCGGAGTTCTATGCCACTCGTCGTGAAGCTGGCAAAGCCTATGGGGATCAAGGTGGAAATGGAATCAAGGCGCTTGATGTCCAGTATTCCTCCAGCATGGGACTTGGAAACGTCCTGTTGGAAACAGGCAGAATGGATGAAGCCCGATCCACCTATGAGGAAGCCGTGAGACTTGCACAGAAACTGGTCGAACTGGACACCTCCAATCGTGAACGCAGACTTCGTGACAAGGCCATATGTCTTCATGGTCTGGCTTCCGTGACCTGGGAACCTGCCCCGCAGGATGCCTTGCGCAACATCAATGAAGCCATTCAGCTGGCAGAAGCCATCATGGCGCTTTCACCTGACAACACACGGCGACCTCGGGATCTCGCCATGATGCTGGCGCTGCGAGGCCGTATTCATCTTGTGAAGATCAATGAATTTGATCGAGGCATGCAGGATTATCAACGCAGCATCGAGCTGTTCACCATCAGGGCAATTGAAAGTCCAATGGAACCCAAGTCGCAATCTGATTTCCATGACACGGCAATCCAGTTTCAAGCTGATCTGGCAGAGATTGGGCGCAAACAGGAAGGCAACGACATCATCAATGAAGCGGTTACCCGACTTCAATGTGTGGCAGAAGCTGAATCACTCGCAGGCCGCCCGGAATGGGATGACATTCTTCTTCAGGTGGAATCCACGCTGGAATAGGCCATTTCACCCCTCTGGCACGCGGCATCCTGTATAGGCCCGAATAATGCTGGCAACATCGCGATTCCCTTCCATATTATGAAGACAGGGAGAGACGTTCATGCGCATCAAGACATGCCATCGGGGGTTGAACATCCACACCTTCTTCATCAGCATGCTGGCCTTGTTGCTGTCCACATGGACCACTGCACATGGCCAGGGTTCGCCATGGATCGTCGATGTCAATGGCAATGGTGACTTCACGACGATTCAGGCCGCGATCGATATTGCACAGAATGGCGATGAGATCTATGTGATGGCTGGAACCTACTACGGCACCGGCGATCTGACGGAACCCGTAGTCGACATGCAAGGCAAGTCACTTCATCTGCAGAAATATCCTGATGAAAAAGGCCCAGTCCATGTTGACGGAAACAACAAGAGAAGATGTCTGGCCTGTGACTCAGGCGAAGGCCTCGATACCGTCATCGAGTCGATCACCTTCCGCAATGGGTATGCCGACCGCGGCGGAGGCCTGTATGCCCTGAGCAGCAGCCCGACCCTCAAGGAGTGCGTCTTTACCAACAACAATTCAAACGATCGTGGTGGTGCGGTCTACATCGAAGGTGGTAATCCTTCTCTTGAGAACTGCGTCGTGACGAACAACACTTCTGGCTACGGCGGTGGGTTCTACATACGGCAAAGTCTTGCCTCCATGAGTGGTGGATATGTTGCGGGCAATCAGGCCAGTGGTCGCGGCGGCGGCTTCCGTATCATTGACGCCTCACCGACGATCTACGATGTTCAGATCGAATCGAACTGGGCAATCCGGGGCGGCGGCGGACACATCCAGGAGAACAGTGCCCCCACATTCCAGAACTGCACGATCAGACAGAACACCGCCGACAGCCTTGGTGGTGGCATGGCCCATAGTGTCAGTTCTCCCGCGGTCTATCAGAACTGCACGTTCATCGAAAATGCGGCGACTGGCAACAATGGCGGACAGGGCAGTGGCGGTGGCGTGTATTCCGATGGCTCGACTGTTCTGCTTCAGGCCTGCGATCTGCTTGGAAATCAGGCCGCAACCTATGGCGGAGGCGTGTACTGCTGGTACAGCAATCCGACATTTGTCAATACCACGTTCCAGAACAATGTCGCTGGCAACTCAGGCGGCGCCATCAGGACCATCGGTGGCAGCGGGCCTCAGTTGATATACAACAACCTGCTCTGCGAGAACACGCCGGACAACATCGCCGGACCCTGGGACGGCAAAGGAACCGAAAACTGCATCGGCGACTCTTGTGATGATGATGATCTGGATGGGATCATCGACGCCTGTGACGACGATGTGATCCCGACTCTTGAGGTACCCAATGAATACGCTACGGTTCAGGAAGCCTATGACGCTGCTGAGGAAGGCAACGTGATTCTGGTTCACCCCGGCACTCATCTGGTCAGCTCAACCGTTGGCCTTCTGATGGAAGAGAAGGGCGCGATACTGCGATCGGTCTCAGGCCCTGAAGACACCAAGCTCACCAGAACCAACACTGGCCGGATCATTACATGTTACGACCTGCCTGATACTGCAGTCATTGATGGATTCACCATCACTGGAGGTCAGGCAAGTTGGTCCGGCGGGATTTCGCTGCAAGATTCCGATATCAGATTCAACAACTGCATCATCGAGGAAAATGGTAGTGCTTTCGGTGGAGGATTCACTGCAGTCGGCCAATCGGAACCAATTCTGACCGACTGTGTCATCCAGAACAACCATTCCTTGACGCAAGGTGCGGGAGTCTGGGCTTTCAATGGACCGCACATAACCCTGATCAACTGCAGTGTCGACAATAACCTGGTGGCAAATCCCAACTCTGCACGTGGTGCCGGAGCGTGCGCTACGGACGCTGACATTTCTCTCATCCAGACAGGTTTAAGAGATAATTATTTCTCGGGTATCGGAAAGGGAACTGCTGTATACGGTTCCGGAAATTCAACAATTCTGATTGATGACAGTAATCTTGACAGTACGTCCATGGGACCCGACGCGGAGGTGTATGTGGAAGTCGGTGGCTTGGCCATCTTCTCAAGAGGCTCGGGCATCGATGCCATCAAAGCAAGAGGTTCAGGTACACGAATTCAATTCGTTGATGACAGCCTGACGGATATTTCAAGTGATATTGTTCCTCCCCCTGAAGGGGCCATGATCATGGAAATCGGGGAACTCGATGACTATCGGAAGTTGCTGTGCACCGGAGACATTGTTCAGCAGGGATGCCTGACCTTGACGAATCCATCAGGCACCCTTCTGGACGCGAATGTGGGCGATCGGATTGATTTGATTGAAACCATGTCCTTCACATACAACGGTGGAACAGCGGTGTTCCCACCTATGCCTGTCGGACTGGGTCTGCAGATCTATCAGGGTAGTCCACCACGCAGTGGATTCATCTGGCTCGGTGTGGAAGTCATCGAGGTGGATACGCCGGACTTCGACGACCCATTCACGAGCGGTCTGGATGAACCGCCGATCGACATGGTTGCCATTGATGTCGATCATGACGGCGACGAAGAACTTGCAGTCCTGTTTGATGGAACGCCTGGTTCCGTATGGGTCTATGACATCTCCGAAGATGCGCCGCCGGTTGCCATGCCCGGTTACACGACCTTTGTCGGAAATTCACCGGTTGACATCGATGCTGGTGATCTGGATGGCGATGGTGATGATGATCTGATCGTCGCCAATGCCGGCGACCAGACCTTGAACGTTCTCAATACCTTCTCAAGCACCTTCACGGTCAATACGGTTTCAGTGCCCAGTGGCCTTCCAACCTGCGCCGCCGTCATCGACTGGGATGACAACGGAAGTCTCGACGCCGTGGTTGGTGTGGATGTACCAGGAACAGCAGATGATGGCTTCCAGATCATTCTGGATGTCTTGACCTTCCCTGTACCAGGCACTTTGTTCAATACCAATTCTTATTCCAATGGACTGAGTTCTGAGCCGGATCCCCCAACCACTGTCTCGGGTGGCGATGACGTTTCGGCCTGGGGATTTGCTGGAGGGACACGATTTGGCATCGCCTATCACGCACAGCAGGGTGATACGAGCTTGACATCACTTGTGTCCAGCCCGGGCCAGAGAATACGACAGGTGACGGCTCAAGATATTGATGAAAATGGTGGTGATGGTCTTCTGGATGTCATTATTGCCTCCGATGAGGCAGAAATCATTTTCATTGTGCCTGGTACCACGACGGGATTTGATACCGCAATACCGATCATGGTGGAAGAACCCATTGAGGAATTCGTCGCCCTTGATGTCGAAGATGATGGAGATACCGATCTGATCATCACGTGTCCTGATTCAAGTGCCAGCCCCTTGCTGCTTCTGCGAAATGATGAACCGGGAACACCGCTTCGAACCCTTCAAGGTCGCTCCTGGGCCAAACAGACCCTTGCAAGCTCAAGTTCACCAAGACAGTTGGCCTCCGGCACACTTGATCCCAAGGATGAAGAGGATGACTGGATTATTGGTGGAGGAACCACGACTGCACTGCGTGACAGTGCTGGATCGATGGAACAGACGACTTTCCTTCCTCCTGAGACACCATGCCCCGGGGATGTGAACGACGATCAAGTCATCTCCATCGATGATCTTCTCATCGTGATCGGGAACTACGGCAACAGTGGTGAAGGCGATGCCAATGAAGATGGAATCGTCAACATCGAGGATCTGCTGATCGTGCTTGATGCCTTCGGCCAGACCTGCAATCGCCGGTGAAACCCTGATTCATCTTGAGACCAGAGCTGCGGTTCGTTTCACGGGCAGGTCCAGCCCCAGTCTCCGATGACCTCGAGCAGATCGAGAATGTTCGAATCGCCATCGCAGTTCACATCGCCACTTCCAGTGTCCTGCGTCCAGTCCTCGATCACGGCCAGAAGATCAAGGACATTGACGGCGCAATCATGATTGACATCCGCCTTGTCATGCAATGAGCCTGTGGCCAATGCTGAAGTCGAGTCCTCACCACCACCCAGATAGTGGCCATCCGTCATGAAGGTCCACGTGATCTCGGTTCCCATTGGCCCGTGGCACTGTTCTGCGGAAGACTGGTCCAGAAGGTTCAGGCGTGGTGATGCACCCTTGCGAGCAAGATTGATCTCGATGTCATCGATGTGAAATTCGATGTCGCTGCCAATCGCATCCGGTTCGATGCCGAAAGTCACGATGGGGGCCCAGTTGGTCACGTCAAGCGGCAATGATTCGTTGTTGACCATCAACTCAAGACGACAGTCGATCCAGTCGCTGTCCGTGACCTCGACATAGAAGAACTCGAAATCCTGATTCAGGATCTGATCATCGATCAACTCGTAGCTCGATGCGTCCCCACTGCAATCAACCAGTTGGACTCTGGTCCAGCTTCGCTGCTGGCAATCATGATTGAGCACACGTGCTCGAAAGGTCAATGAGATGACATCACAGCCCTCCAGGATGACCGGGCCATCAGCCGTTTGACCAAAGGTCTGGCCATGGACCCATGCAGATGGTGGACCCGGCCAGGCCGCCAGCATCAAGTAGCCATTGTTGTCGGCATCGGTCTTGACCGATCGCCACTGGGGATCTGCAAAGTCCTCATTCGAACCGGCGTTGCCAAACCACCGACCGCCAGGGCCAGCGGCTGTTGATGCAAGGGTCGTGAAGCTGCCATCCCAGATGACACGGTCCAGTGTTTCAGGCACCGCCGCCAGTTCAGGCCAGTAGCAATAGTCGCCTTCGCCAGGGCACAGCATCGTGTTGATGATCTCATTGGGAACAATGGGATCACCGGCGACAGCGGCTGCTGGCAACAGGCCCATCAGCACAAGAACGCCGTACCGTTTGGTTCGGTTGAACATGTCTCCTCCAACTCCCGCCCCTGTTAGTTTTACCCCGACTTCTTCAAGTTTAAAGCACCGGTCAAGAGGTGCTGCCAAATGGCATCCCGCGTTTGAGGTACAGAGACGCCATTCAATACATCTTTGAATAATGGAATTTGCTGGCTCAACAACTCGACCAGGGAGTCGAATCCTGTTGAGACACCATGAAGTCGATTTGCGGAATTAAAGCTGCAAGCCGATCACGCAGATAGGGCAGATAGCCTCGCTCGGTATTGGTGTGACCGGCCAGCATGATGGTCATTCCTGCCGCACGAGCAGCCAGGACATCATGATGTCGCATCTCTCCCGTCAGGAACAGCGTCGCACCGGAGGCCTCAGCCGCGGACACCATGCTCCCGCCAGCACCCGGGCAGCACGCCACGATTTCATGAGATTCCACACCACCATCAGCCACTCGAAGTTGATCGATGCCAAGCGATGATTTCAGCCTTGAGATGAGTTCTTCAGTCGATTGGGGTTCGGCGAGCTGAAGTACGCGACCCATGCCTGAATCATGCACAGGATGAGACGCCAGTGGTATCACATGGATCGGGGGTTCTTCATAGGGATGCGATTGACGAAGGGCTGCCAACGCACCAGCAAGGCAGACTCCGGAACAGACCATCATCAATCGATGTTCCGTTACCTGTTCGAGCTTCCCTGATTCCCCTGAAGCAGGATTGGTCGACTCGCCACCAAGGAAGGTGCCCTGGTTCTCGATCGCTGTTGAACAATGAGTGTAGTCACCGATGACACCCGCACCAGCGATCGCCATGGCATCTCGAACAGCATCCAGATGCTCCGCAGGTACATAGGTCACGATCTTGTTCTCTTCGCCCGATCTGGAAGTCAGGGAATGCTCCAGAGGAACCGATGGCCCTTCGCCCAAGGCGAGCGTCAGCCAGTCAGTCATTCCTCCAGGCGCAGCATCCAGCGCCGTATGTGGTGAATACACCGCAATACCTGAGCCGATGAGACCCAGAAGAAGACGACCCGTCTCGGTCGAATCATCCAGTCGCTTCATGGGTGAGAAAATCGGTGGATGGTAGGAAACAATCGCATCCACACCTGCCACAACAGCCTCGCCAAGCACTTCAGCCGTGAGATCAATTGTCAGCAGAACTTTCTCAGCCTCACTGTCATGACGACCAACAAGGAGACCGACGTTGTCCCAGTCAGCCGCATGGGCCAGCGGGGCGATTGAATCCATGGTGGCACAGAGGTCAGCAACTGTAGTCATGGCAGGGAGGCTACCGCGCCAACCCTGATTACGGGGGCAGAAAAGTGGCCTCTATCAATGCTAGAATGGACTTGAACACCACCAACGGAGACCGAACCATGGCCATTCGAGGCTTCAATCTCACTGAATCATCAAATCCTGCCCTCAAGCATGAAGAGGCATTCACCCCGATTAGTGGTGTAGAGACTGCTTCTATTCAGGGTGTGGTCAACAAGACCGCCATGCTGACCGCCATCGCCTTGATTGGTGGCATGATCGGAATCTGGATCGCCAAGCAGATCGCGTTGACAACCGGTGTGCTGATCGGATGGTCACTTGGTACCGCCGTAGTCACGCTCATCCTCTACTTCATGGCTATCGCCAACCCCATGCGAGCAGTCGCACTCGCACCTGCCTATGCCCTCATCGAAGGTGCCTTTCTGGGGCTCTTCACGATGATGATTGACAACTACCTGGCTTCATCTGGGTATGTCGTTGCAGGCGGCGTTGCCCTTCAGGCCTTTGTCATCACGCTTGCAATCCTGATGTCGATGCTGGCGTTGTATTACTTCCGGATTCTGCAAGCCACACCCATGTTCACCAAAGTGGTGTGTACGCTTGTAGCCGGCATCTTCATCGCCTATCTGCTCTCGTTCGTTCTTTATCTCTTCGGAGTAAACATGCCATTCATCACGATCTTCAGCACCCCGACCTCTGGTTCCGGGATGTGGATCGGGCTGGGGCTCAATCTCTTCATTCTGCTCATTGCCTCATTGATGCTGATCATCGACTTCAAGATCGTCGAAGACCATGTGAAGGCAGGTTCCCCCAAGCGAATCGAATGGTTCCTCGGGTTCTGCCTGCTGGTTACGCTGGCCTGGATCTACATGGAAGCCGTCAAACTCAGTGCTCGAGTCGCCATCCTGATGGGTAACCGGGACTGACCCGTTTCCCGGTACAATCTCCGGACTGTGCTTAGCCCTATACCCGAGATTCTGGATGAACTCAAAGCCGGTCGAATGATCGTGCTGGTGGATGACGAGCGCCGCGAGAATGAAGGCGACTTCGTTGTTGCAGCCGAGCATGTCACCGTTGACATCGTGAACTTCATGACCCGAATCGGTGGTGGCTATCTCTGTGTGGCCATGGACAACGATGACTGCGAACGATTGGAACTGCATCCTCAGGTTGCCTCCAATACATCCGTACGGGGAACACCTTTCACCGTCAGTGTTGATGGCAGCCCAAACCATGGTGTCTCTACCGGCATCTCGGCCAGTGACCGGGCCAAGACCATACAGCTCCTTGCCGATCCCAACAGCACACCCAACGACTTCGTGCGGCCTGGTCATATCAATCCGCTGTACGCAAGAGAGGGTGGCGTTCTGGCGAGGACCGGACAGACCGAAGGTTCAGTCGACCTGTGTCGCATGGCTGGACTTCTACCCGCCGCCGCGATCATTGAAATCGTCCGACCCGATGGTGAAATGGCCCGGATGCCAGACCTCGAGCAGATGTGTGTCGAACACAATCTAAAGATGTGCAGTGTGGAACAGATCATTGAGCAACGTCTGGCTCATGAGACACTGGTCACGCGTGCTGAACCAGCAAGCGGCACGACCGTCAATACACCATGGGGTGAGTTCCAGCTCATCCTCTTCAACAGCACGATCGATGCACAACCACATCTGGCCTTGACCGTTGGTGGGGTCGGTGAACTTGATGGCCGCGGGAATGTCATTGAATCCGAAGAACCCGTTCTGATCCGCGTCCATCGACGCGATGTACTGGGTGACATCTTCGGAGTCGGAGAACATCCCAGCAGCGAGACACTTCGGGCTTCCATGGAGCAGATTCAGGCCGCGGGCAAAGGAGCACTGGTCTATCTGCGTCCCGAACACGTGGGCGAAGGACTTCCTGGACAGATCCATCGAATCCAAAGGCCGATGGATGATGATCCCAACCGACCGGATCTCACTCGAAGTGAAGGGGTCGCGGCTCGTGCACAGCCCATGGATACCCGGAACCTGGGGATTGGCAGCCAGATCCTCCGCGAACTTGGATTGACCAAACTTCGCCTGCTCGTCAGCCGCGCACGGGATTACCCCGCCTTGCATGGATTCGGACTTGAGATCACGGAACAGGTCGAACTCGCTTCGACTCCGACAAGTTCCTGATCAAGTCAGCATCAAACGCGTCTACTCACGATCATCATGTCGCATCGGATTTCTGCTGCCATTGTGACGAATGATGTTCATCAGAACCTCACCAGCCTCATCATGGCGATCCATGTCCTCAAGTGATTCCATGACCACCCATGCAGCCGCATTGCGGACACTGGTGTACAGGCCCTCATCACCCATCATCGGACGCAGCATCTGGACCCGTCGTTCAGGATCCATACGTTCTCGAGCCATCCAGACTCCGAAGAGCGCAACCGCTTCACGATGGTTCATCGTGTCAGCCAGAGCGCCGGACATCGAAAGCTTGTGCATGAATTCCTGAGTCATGTGGAAGAATGGATCTTCATGACCTTCATGGTCATCGTGACCTTCATGGCTATCCATCTCATGCATGACTTCAAGTTCATGATGAAGATGCTCCATCTCTCTCATGATCCCATGGCGCTCTTCTTCACTCATGTGGTCATGATTTTCCTCAAGATGACGCTCCAGCTCATGAAGATGATGCTCAAGCTCTTCTCGTGCTTCAGACCAGTCTTCATGGTCGTCATGATGATCTCCATGACCATCATGATGCATTGATTCCAGCTCGCGATGGAGTTGCTCCATGTGGCGACGCATCTCTTCTCGTTCACGATCATCCATTTCCTCATGGTGACGCTCGAAATGCATCTCCATCTCGTGGAGTCTCTCTCTCAACTGCTCCATGTCACCACGACGGCCACGATCATCATGATCTTCGTGGCCACGATGGTGCATTGATTCCAGTTCGCGATGGAGATGCCCCATGTGGCGACGCATCTCTTCTCGTTCACGATCACCCATCTCGTCATGATGACGCTCGAAGTACATCTCCATCTCACGAAGCTTCATTTCGAGTTCACGCTGATGATCCCCATGGTCGTCATGATGATCGCGGTCTTCATGCCCCTCAGGCCTGCGATGGTTCCGGTCTCGATGTTCCTCGTCGTCACGAGACGTCCTGACAATGCGACGACGACCCTCGTCATCCTCGATGACCATCTCGACGTGATAATCACTGTGGATCATTCCATCACGGTCACGGTTGCCACGTTTCATCATCTCGGCGAGGTCTATCACGATCTGGCCCTGGACCTGCCCACCTGAAAGTTCACCAAGGTCCAGCTCAATCATGTGACTGTCATCATGATCATTTCCATGATGATCATGGCCATCAGGACCATGATGGTGCCCATGCATCACATCAAAGTCGGTGGAGATCTCAAAGATCATCTCGCCCATGTCACCAAGGCTGATCCGCGACGTACGCTCGCCTGATTCCATGCTCTTGAGCAACTGCTCACGGAATTCAGCAGGAATGCCCGCTGGCAGATCATCTGATGTGAAGCTTGTCGTCACAACCGTCTCATGAACGGTTGATGGATGCTCTTCGGTGAATCCAATGAGCGGTACAGCTGCAATGGTGAGAAGGCCGATGGGAATGATCATGCGCATGGATATCAAGCTCCTGGAATTCAGAGTGAAATTCAGACGGAACGATGATAGCCCATCAACTAATTCAGGCTTCGCCTGAATTGCCAACCTGATCGACTTCCATGGGCTGAATGCCGATTCTGGATATCTGAGTCGTCGTGGTCTCGATGGCGGTAAGCCTCATTCCATCGATATCCCAGCTCTCACCTTCTTCAGGACCCCGGCCAAGGCAAGCCATGAGATAGCCACCGACGGTGTCGTATTCCTCATCTTCCGGCAGATTCAGGGACAGCTCTTCATTCAGATCATCAATATGAAATCGACCGTCCACCTCATAGTGGCCATCTCCAACCGGACGGATCTCCGGTTCTTCCTCGAGATCACCCTCATGTTCATCCTTGATCTCACCCACGATCTCTTCCAGAACATCCTCGATCGTCACCAGACCGGCGGTTCCGCCATATTCATCGACGACGATGGCCATGTGAACCTCACTTCGCTGGAAATCAGCAAGGAGATCGGCAACAACCTTGGTCTCCGGAATGATGATCGGTGATCGCAGGAGAGGCCTGAGCTTGAAGGTGGCAGGATCTTCACCCAGATACGGAACAAGATCCTTCACATAGAGAATCCCGATGATGTGATCAAGATCCTCCTCGTAGACAGGGATACGCGAATGACCTTCCTGCCCGATGAAACCCTTGATGGCCACCAGATCGTCGGTCATCTCGATGCCTTCGATCTCGGTACGAGGCGTCATGACTTCACCGACATCAGTACTGGTGAACTCGACGACGTTTTCGATCATCTCAGCAGTAGTCTCGCCTAGTCCGCCTTCACGCTGCGACTGTTCGACACTGCGAAGCAGATCGGCTTCAGCCTGAGACTGATCGCCATTACCAGGGAGGTTGGCTCCACTGAGGCGCTTGACGATCTCATTGATGAACCGCACCAGAATCCCAAGCAACGGACCGATCGATACACAGATGCGAAGCAGTGGCATGGCAGCGGTCACGATTGGATGAGCGGCCCATCTCGCAATGGCTGCTCCCAGCACGCTGGCCAGCAACCAGATGATGACCGCACCCGTCGAGAGGCCGACAAAGAAGCCCGAAACAACAAAGTTCTCATCGGGAACGCCGGAGAAATCAAGCGTCCACAAGGTCAGAAAAGTGATCGAGAACACCAGACGAAGAAATGAAATCGATGCAATGACATCCGGCAGATTTGATGCAATGGGTTTCCATCGTGAAAGATGGCCTCGTGCATCCAAGGCTCTTTCAACTTCTCCACGGGAACCATTACGCAGGGTGAACTCGATCGCAGACATCCAGGCTGTCAGGATCCCGGCAAGAAGAGGTAGAACCCAGGCGAACAGTGCAGTCATGACTGTTCTCCCCGCCTGTAGATCGCCTCACGACCAATGGCCTGCAACAGTCGATCTTCTTCTGCATGGATGGCCATGGCTGATACTTCGTCCTGATCATCATGTCCACAACAGTGAAGCAGACCATGAATCACATAAAGAAGCAGTTCATCTTCGACCTGGTGGTCACGGCTTTCACTTTGACGAAGGGCTTCATCAAGACATATTGCCAGATCCACACGAAGCGGATCAGATGGACTGTCGCTCAGATCGAACGTCACGACATCCGTCGTAACTGGCGAATCCTTCCAACGTGCATGAAGGTTCGTCATCTCACGGTCATCAACAATCCGAATTGAAACTTCTTCAACAGTTCGATCAAGCAGGGGGATGACCCGCCGGATTCCTTCTTGAAGCTGTGCCACAGCTTCGACCGGAAGATGTCCAGCGTCCAATTCAATCTTGGTTTCGGGTTCGGCAGTTTGGCGTGTCTGCCCCGGTTCGGGGGGGACATCGCCGCTTGTAGACGAGCCCGGTTCCTCCGCATCGCTTCCCGACGACTCGGTGGTACTCAGGATGGTGGTATTCATCTCTTGATGATTCTCCAAGGGCCGTTTCGATGGCCACTAATCTCCAAGCGTACGCTCTCAAACGGCAAGGATCCAGCAAAATGCCGCTCAGGCCGCTGATGACCGGTAAATACTGTCTGGAAGGCCTTCAAAGCAATCAAGCGGGGAGGAGGAGCCGAGCTTCGAATTCCTCACGGAACTTGTTGATGATGGTTCTGGCCGACCAGTTGTTGCCATCCGCCAGACCGCAGATCGTGGTTCCTGGAATGATTCCCATTGATCCAGCGATCTCCAGAATCATGTCTAGGTCATGAGGACGAGCTTCACCTCGCTCAAGCCTCACCAGCAGTTTGTAGAGCCACTGGGCGCCTTCTCGGCAAGGAGTGCATTGACCACAGGATTCATTCTTGAAGAATCTGGCGACATTGCGTGCCACCATGACCATATCCGTGGTCTCGTCGAACACGGCCGGGCATGCGGTACCCAATCCCATCAAGTCATACTTTTTTCCGATATCGAAATCCAGCTCAGCATCGTACTGGTCCGTACCAAGTACACCCATGCTGACACCGCCCGGTATGCACGCCTTGAACGCGCGGCCGCCGCGAATACCCTGACAGTACTCAGCGCTTTCCACGAGATCCCTGATGCTGACACCCATTCCTACTTCATACACACCTGGCCTGTTGACATGGCCTGATACACCAACAAGCTTTGTTCCGTAGCTTGGGGCCTGACCGATGGACGACTCGACTCCGATCGACTTCCACCAATCCGTGCCACGCTGGAGAATCGGTGGAATCGCTGCAAGAGTCTCGACATTGTTGACGATCGTAGGACGACCAAAGAGACCTTTGACCGCCGGGAATGGTGGTTTGATCCGTGGCCATCCTCGCTTACCTTCAATCGCTTCAAGAAGACCTGTTTCTTCACCGCAGATGTAGGCGCCCGCACCACGGTGCAGATAACAATCCACGCTGTGCTTCACCGTTCCATCCATGAGACCTTGGGAGCCGAAAATCTTGGCGTCATACGCCTCCTGAATGGCTGCTTCCATGACCTCCGCCTGATGGTGATACTCACCACGGATGAAGAAGAAGGCCGTATCCAGCTCACACGCCCAGCAGGCAATGGCGATGCCTTCCAGAATCAGGTGGGGATCGAAATCGACCAGAAGCCGGTCCTTGAAGGTGCCTGGCTCCGCTTCATCACAGTTGATGGCGAGATATCGCTTGCCACCATCCGGCGCTGGAAGGAAAGACCATTTCAGTCCACAAGGGAATCCTGCACCACCGCGACCACGAAGCATTGAATCCTTGACGATGTCAACGATTTCTCCTTGCTCCATTCCAATCGCCTGGCGAAGGCCTTCATATCCACCTGTCTTGACGTACTCGTCATGGTGAACGATGTGTCGCTCGGCAGGATCCGCCCAGGGCCAGGTCGGAATACGTTGGCATAACACGGGTTCCTTCAGGAACATGATTTGCCCTCCTCTTCGAGGGGCGATTCGCTTGGCGGATAGACGACTTCTTCAATCACAGTCCGACGAAGGGTGACCTGACCATCCTTTGTTTCCTCGACTGTTCTGGAGACTTCCTGATGAACTGGTTCGTCAACCTTGGTTCGAATACCACGAGCGATATGTCCGGTGAATTCACCGAGACATCGCATCAGGGATTTCTTCTTGGCTGGCTGTTGGCTCATGGTCTTCACAGGTCGTTGCGAATCATCGTCGCGAAAGATCGGAAATGATCCGGTCAACACCTTCAATAGTCAGGTTGTCATATCGATGGTTGTTCACAAGGGCACATGGTGCCGTATCACACGATCCCAGACACTCAAGGGCCAACAGCGTGAAAGCACCATCCTTCGTGGTTTCATGGACTTCGACACCCAGCTTGTTTCGAACATGATCGAGTATCGCCTGATGCCCACACGCCTCACACGTGATTGACTGACAGACAGCAATCACATTCGTACCTGTTGGTGAAGTATGGAAATCCTCATAGAACGTGACCGTGTCACGCACATCAGCCGATGCGATCCCCAGAAATTCGGCCATCTCTTCCATCGCTTGAGCTGAAATCCATCCATAACGATGCTGTACATCGTGACAAATCGGCATCAACGCGCCCATTCTGGTCGCGTAACGAGGGATGTAGGTCTCGGTGTAATGAGCCTTCATCTCTTCGGTCAACCACGGTTCATCCCGTCGTTCGATCTTGGTTGTTGCCGATGGCTTGACTGTCCAGGCCATGAGTTGCCTCGATAAACAGGGGTCAGCGATCCAGCTCCGCAGCAATCACATTGACGGACCCCAGTACGGCGACGAAATCCGCCAACTGGTGTCCTTCAAGCATCTTTGCGAAGGCCTGGAAGTTGATGAATGATGGAGGACGCACACTGGAACGCCAGGGGCATCTGCCTCCATCAGCGACGATGAAGAATCCCAACTCGCCGTTGGGTGATTCCATGGCTGAATAGATTTCACCTATCGGTGCATTCCAACCACGGTTGGTCATGATCAATTCAAAGTGCTGGATCGTCGCTTCGATTGAACCATACACATCACCCTTTTCAGGAATATGCATCTTTCCATCGGGACTTGAGTTGACCGGACCACCGGGAATATTGTCAATCAACTGATCGATGATCGACATGCTCTGCTTGATCTCTTCAAGCCGAACCAGATAACGACAGAGGCAGTCACCGTCATGGGCAAGCGGGATGGAGAACTTGACCGCCTCAGCACCTTGGCCATCCCAGTTGTCCGCATAGCAAAGATAGGGGTCATCGCGTCGCAGATCACGCTTCACGCCCGATGCGCGAGCAAGAGGACCGGTCAAGGACCAGGCCGTGGCCTCTTCCTTGGTGACGACGCCGACGTCCTGCACTCGATCAATGAAGATTCGGTTCCGATTCAGAAGCGTCTCGACATCCTTGATGGCCTTGGGCAGGCGGACATCGATGAAGTTACGGACCATCTTGCGGAAGATCTCTTCATCAGGGATATCCCGCATCAGACCGCCAACCCGGGTGTAATCCGGATGGAATCGCTGGCCTGAAAGGAAGTCGATGATGTCGTAGATGAACTCGCGTTCATTGAAGCCATACAGAAATCCTGTGAAGGCTCCAAGATCGAGCGCTGCAGCACCAACACACATGAGGTGGCTCTGGATACGCCCGAGCTCACAGAGAATGGTTCGGATCACCGTACAACGAGGGGTCAGTGTCACATCAAAGAGTTTTTCAACCGCCTGATGCCAGGCAATGTCATTGACGATCGGCGCCACGTAATCCATGCGTGAGACCGTGCAGACATACTGGTTGTAGTCATGATGCTCAGCCAGCTTCTCAAATCCGCTGTGCAGGTAACCGATATGCGGCGTCGCCCGGACAACCCGCTCACCATCGAGCTCAAGCACCACTCGAATCGTGGTATGCGTGGCTGGATGCTGAGGGCCAAAATTGAGAATCCAACGATCACCCGCCGGTACCTGACGGTCGAGGTACTCGACGGTCTCGATATCGATGTCGTAGGCATCAGCAGGTTGGAGGTTGTATGGCATGGGATTTCAGGCTGTCCAGAGCATCAAGTATAGCGACAGGAGGGCCAATATCTCCTTTTTTAGAAGCAGCATTGGTGATTCTCAAATCTCATTCGATGCCGACTGAAGGGCCTCTGGAGGGCCTTAGACGCGGAAGATCGCACCCATCTTCTTGCCAATCAGCACCGAAGCACCAACCAGCGTCACCGCCAACAACGCCATGGCCCATACGCCCATGGCACTGGCAATGTAGGGGCCATCGCCTAAACGCTCGAAGAGCACGTAGATGGCCTTGGTGATGGGATAGTCACCCTCTCGCTGTGCCAGAATCAGCGAATCGCTCACCTCAAGCATGGCAAAGCTGAAGGCGAGCAGTGCACCGGCCAGAAGATTCGCGATGATCAGGGGAAGAATGATGGTCCTGATGGCTCGAACACGGCTGGCCCCGAGATTCAGTGCCGCCTCCTCAAGTTCACCTGAAGTCTGTTCGAGTCCAGCAACCGTGGAACGCACCACATAGGGCAATCGGCGGACGCCATAGGCAATGACAAGCAGCAACATGGGGTTGGGATCTGCGCCGACGACATCAATCATGCCTTCAAGCGGATCACCCTTGCCCAATGGCCAGGTCAAGGTCATCGCCACATAACCAAACGCCATCACGAGGCCCGGCACGGCCAGTGGCAACATTGAAAGTGCATCAAGCAGGCCGCGTCCCCAGATCCGCGTTCGCACAATCAGGTAGCCGATGCAGATTCCCACAAGCAGATCTGCTGCGACAGCCAGAACTGAATACAGAAGACTGTTCTGAATCGAACCAATGGCAAGAGGATGCCCCAGAGCCTGTTCGTAATGCGCGGCCGTGAACGCCTGAGGCAGGACCGACTGATACCACGAACCTTCAACGGAGATGCTCGTCAAGACGACACAGAGATGCGGCAGAACCGCAAGGAAGATGACGAAACTGAACAGTGAGAAGACGAGCAGACTGCCCCAAGGTCCGAGCCTGGTCGCTGTGGACTGGATCGATGCTTTGGCATACATGGTGTAGGCACGACCGCCAAAGATGAATTTGCCCAGAATATAGATCCCAACAGCAACAATCAGCAGGACCGCCGTCAAGGCATAGGGCTGCCGTGAATCTGCGATCTCCTTCAAGCCATTGAAGATCTGGACAGGAGTTACTTCCTGGAAGTCGAACATGAGTGGCGTGCCGAGTTCCGTGAAGGACCAGATGAACACGATGGTTCCACCGGCAAAGAGACCCGGACGGATCAGTGGCAGAATGATCTGACGCAACCGCTGCCAGGAGGATGCACCAAGATTTTCAGCTGCTTCATCAAGCGCAGGATCAAGATTGGCAAGCGCTGCGACCGCATTGAGATAAAGAATTGGATACAGGTGCAAAGCCTCGATGAACACGATTGCCCAGAAGCCACCTGTGCCAAGGAAATCAATTCCTTCAGACACCATGCCAAGATCAATCAGCAACGCATTCAAAGCACCCGATTTGCCCAGCAGATTCTGCAACCCGATGGCGCCGACGAACGGTGGCAGAATCAAGGGGACCAGAATCAAGGCGTTGAAAGCGGCCTTCCCTCGGAAGTCATAACGAACCGAACAGATGGCAAGCGGTATCGAAATCACCAGACAGGCAAGTGTTGTGAAAACAGCGATACCCAGCGCATTGAATAGCCCGCGAAGCGTCACTGGATCACGAAAGACATCCAGCACGTGGTAGAGGGTGAATCCACCCTCAACGCCCTCGAATCCTGTGGCGACCACGAGCCAGATCGGCCAGAGCAGAAAGACCCCGAACCCGGCCAGCAAGCTGAGCATCAGAATCCATGGAATGACTCGACCACGTCGCATGGGCCGGATTGTAGAAGGACTGCCCCGTTGCGTGGGATCCGCTTTCAGCTGTGGAATCAGCTCATGTACTGGAGCAACTGGAGCAGGTCATCGACGTCTGAATCGCCATCCCCGTCCAGATCCGAGTCGCAGCTGCCATTGCACTGGCCATATTCACTCAGAAGCTGGAGAAGATCATCGACATTCACCGCACCATCGCCATTGATGTCGCCAGGAACATCCACGATCTCGGGATCACTGAAGTACCAGGCAATGCCCGCTGTGGAATTGGCGACTCCACCACCCTCCAGAGACAGTCGCAACTGGTATCGGCCCGGAGCAAGATTTCGGATGTAGAGGTGTTCCACATTGTCCACTGCACTGCTGCTCAGGACATTTCCAGAACCGAATACCTCGGGCCCTGCTCCAACCAGAGACACGGGATTGTCATCCAAGTCGAGTTGTACAAGTTCAAGATCAAAGTCACCAAGCGTCCAGGTCGAACCGAACCCCACAGGGACCTGTCGGTTCCAGGCCGCGACGATTGAAACCTCTTCGACCATTCCACCCAGTGTGAAATTCCAGGTTCTTGCATTGCCATTGAGGCAGAAGGAGCGATCCCAGCCACGCAAAGCCGCCTCGGGCGTCGTAGCTGGACTGACACCTCCGATGATTCGACCATTGCCCATGATCAGATGTCCGCGATCAACATCAACCTGACCAGCACCCTGCACCGGATCAAGTGGTCGAATCGTGGTGCCTCGGTCAACACCGGAATCCGAGGGGTTGTTTGACCAGGAACCGTCATCTGCACCTGAATCCTGATGATCGGCTGCCGCCAGTATGACTGCTTTGACGACTTCTGATTTCTGTCCATCGGTATGCAGATCCGGGTCATCACGCACCTGATCGACCAGCATCACGACGGCGGAGGAAACAATGGCGGTTGACCAGCTGGAAAGTTCACCTGGTGCACAGATCAACGGCAGCATTCGACCACTGCCTTCATAGGATGAGATATCGCCGGAAGCATGATTGCCCGATCGAACCCCGACACTGATGTTGTTGAATCCATAGGCGAGCAGCGGCTGATGAGCGGCTCCATCGCCATTGTTCACGCCAACGACAATGATGGCCTGATCTCGGTTGACGACATAATCCATGCGCCGAAGCACAATCTGGTCGTTATTCACATTGCCGAATGAACCGATCCATGAATTGTTCAGGACCTTGATGCCCGCCGGCATGCTCAATGGAGCTGTGCTTGAGGAGTAGTTTGAACGCAGAAAGTCATCAAGAACCCAGCCCGTGGCTTCATACAAGTTGATGTCATCAGCAAGAGGAGCCATGCTCACAGTCGATCCATAGAACCAGCGTGCAACCGTGGTGGCATGAGAGGAGGATGCTGGGCTACCTGAACTTCGATCAATGAACGTATGTCCAGAGATTTCAGGGTCGGATGTATTGGGGGCATAGTTCGTGCCTCCCTCACTGGCTTCAACCTGTGCCACCGCCACACCATCTCCGGTTGGCATGTTCTCCGCACCAATTCGTTCAATGAGTTCGTAGTAGCCGGTATCGATTCGGAAATCGGCGTAACACACCATTGGTGTCGCAGATGAAACCAACGCAACCAGCAATCCGGTGGACAGGCCTCTGTATCGCATCAACCAACTCCCTCTTCTCATCAGCCACGAATGACCCTTGAATGGCCAAAAACGCTTCTTTTGATAGTACTACGATGAGATCGTCTGGCAAGATGCTTGCCTAAGACTGGAAACAGAAGAATCAGAATCATCCCTACAGATCGCACCGAAGCCGATCAGTTGAGCGTCTGGCTGGCATCCTTGGGGTTCAGCATCGTTTCAACTTCTGCAAGAATTCTCTTCTCAGCCGCACGATCACGGGTCGTCGGTGTCCAGAAGGAGACAGGCGACTCACTCCATTGGCCTTCTACAGGCTGATGGTATGTGTAGGACGAGCCAGAAAAAGTCCAACGATTTCGCCGCTGACCAACGGAATGACCTCGTTCTTCAAACACCCAGACCTTGAGATCCAACGGGCCATCTTCGCGAGTGAGATCCCAATCGGACTCCGTCATGGCCAGGAGATCCACGGGTGGGATCTCGTCTGAATCCGAACGAGCAGCAAATCCTGCACGACTGAACTCGAAACGTGCCCTCAGACGGTTGCGGGAAAGGGTATTTCTGAGCGCCTGATTAAAATCGGCATTGCCACCCTTCCAGGGCTCCATGAGCGAAGCCGCCATGGCAGGCTCCGTTTCAATGACTCCAGAGCGTCGATCCATGAAGGAGGGGCGAAGGCCATTTTCTCGAGCCACCGCCACGGCGGCATCAAAGGCCTCCGAATACCGATCCTGTGGTACCACCACCAGCTCCGGCCCCTGAGAACCGGCACAGCCTGAAACCAGCGTCAAAGCTGCAAAAACGACCGTAAATAACGGGATATTCCAGAGATTCCTCATCCAAGGTCCCCATAGATACGAAAGAGATGGGTGGGCTGGTGATCGCGGATTCAAGTCTAACATGCCATTCCCACTACGGAGGGTCCCTGAAGCGGTCATAAACGGCGTTTCAGATATTGACCCAAGCCCTTAAGCGGGTACGCTGAAGGGTCTCCAAAGGGTGTGAGCTAAAGCAATTGAGGAGCAGGTAAGCGTGAAGATCTGGATCAAGGCAATCGCCATGAGTGTCGCTGCAGCATCTGTAGCTGCGACCGTGGTTGCTGGTGATCAAGTGACGCTTCCAACCACTGCTGAGGACTTTTATCAGCCAGGTCAGCAACCTTTGCCCAGCAACCCCAATACTGATCCTCCAACCCCGATGGACGAATTTCAGGTGGCTTCTTTCACCTGCCAGAACTGCCATCTGTTTGATGACGACAACAACCCTGATATTGAAACCGGGCCGATGAACAACTGGGCAGCCAGCATGATGGCTCAATCCGCTCGTGATCCAGTCTGGCAAGCCGCCTTGACCATCTCCAATCAGGATGCCTCAATGAGCGGTGAGTACTGCATCCGTTGTCATGCGCCGACGACCTGGGCTTCAGGTCGAAGCACAAGCGGGACGTTGGATGACTTCATTGATCCTGATGATTTCGACGGCGTCAACTGCAATTTCTGTCACCGAATGGTTGATCCCACCGCTTCGGAAGAAAATCCAGATGAAGACGATCTGATTCTTCAAGCACTGATTGATGAAGGCAACTATCCAGATCCCAATTCACCCGGCAATGGACGTTTCATCTTCGATCCTGATGACACCAGACGTGGACCATTGGATGACATCGTGGTCAACATGCACGGTGCCGCTCAGATTCTGGTTTCACCCCATCACCTTGAATCAAGTCAGTGCGCCTCCTGTCATGACCTGAGCAATCCAGTGTTCGAAGTTCAGTCTGATGGAACCTACGCCTTGACCGACTACGACATGGCGCATCCAACTCAGAACACCTACGAGATGATGCCTGAGCAACGGACCTATTCAGAGTGGCTGGCCAGCACGTTCGCAGATACCGGCGTTCAGTTCGACGATGGTCGTTTCGGCGGGGACCACCCGACCGGGATCATGAAGTCCTGTCAGGACTGTCATATGCCGAAGGCTTCTGGAGCCAATTGCGCCTTCTGGTACATCCCTGATGTCGGAGATCGAGAAAGTCTTTCACTGCATCAGTTCCATGGTGGCAACACCTGGGTACTCGGCGCCGTACACAGCCTGTACGACCCGGCCTACACAGGCCTGACCGACGAACGTGTTGCTGATGCGCTGGATCGAACGATTGCACTGCTCAAAGCGGCTTCCGATCTGGAAGTGACACAGGATGGAACACTGGTCACCGCTCGCGTGACCAACTGGTCCGGACACAAACTGCCTACGGGATTCCCGGAAGGCCGTCGCATGTGGATCAATGCGCAGTTCTTTGATGAATCCGACTCGATGATCAGTGAAGTGGGCGCGTACGACTACACCACGGCTGATCTTGATACCACCAACACCAAGGTCTACGAAGCCAAGCTCGGCATGGACGAAACCGTTGCCACGCTGGCCAATCTGCCTGCAGGCGAAACCTTCCACCTCGTACTCGCGAACCAGATTCTCAAGGACAATCGAATACCTCCTGTTGGCTTCACCAACAGCGAGTTCGACGCCATTCAGGCTTCACCAGTCAACTACTCCTATGCCGATGGTCAGCACTGGGATGACACGACGCTTTCCATTCCCAAGGGTGCGAAGAAAGTTGTCGTGACACTCTTCTTCCAGACCTCCTCCAAGGAGTACATGGAGTTTCTCCGAGACGCGAATGTCACGGACGACAAGGGACAGATCGCCTATGACGCCTGGGTCGCCGGCGGAAAGAGTGCACCAGTCGTGATGGACTCGATGCAGATCGATCTGCAATTGCCCGAAGGTGATGGTGACTACTGCACGACACCGATGTATGCCGAAATCGGAGCCAACTCCTTTGAAACAACGACAGCTGTTGACAGTGGATTCGGTGAACCGGATGAGAACCAATGTCCTGGAACCAAGCTGAGCTGGAGCAACTCACCAGATCGATGGTTCATCTGGCAACCAACTGGGAATGGACTGGTCAACTTTGATACCTGTGACCCGCTCTCCTACGACACTTCACTGGTGATCTATCAGGGAGATGATTGCGGCAGTCTGGTTCAAATCGCATGTAATGGCGATTCAACTGAACAGACTGGCTGTCAGAGTTACTACTCCGGGATCTATGACCTGCCTGTAACCGGTGGTGAAACCTACTTCGTCCGCATCGGTGGATGGCTGGCTGATACCGGGGAAGGAACTCTGAACATCACGTTCGAACCAGAAGCTATTCCTGGCGATCTTGATGGGGATGGTGACGTGGATGTGAATGACATCCTGCTGTTGCTGGCCGACTTCGGATGTACCGGTACCTGTCAGGGTGATGTTGACGGAAATGGTGAGGTCAATGTTTCCGACATCCTGATTCTGCTTGCCAACTGGACCACTCCCTGAGCCTGACTGGGATATACTCCCCGCGCTATGGGAGCTCCGTGGAACAAAGACCATCTTCTGGGACTCGAAGAGCTGGATCGAGATCAACTCCTCACTCTTCTGGAGGATGCCTCATCGCTGCTTCCGATCGCCAGGAATGAATCGCCAGCACGTACCGATCTCGCTGGCCAGATCATCGCCACGCTGTTCTTCGAGAACAGCACACGCACTCGGATGAGTTTCACTCTGGCCGCACGCAAACTGGGCGCTGACATTCTTGATCTCAATGCTTCCACTTCAAGCACCGCCAAAGGTGAAACATTGCTTGATACCGCGCTGAACATCGAGGCCATGGGTGTTGATGCCATGGTCATGCGATGTGCCGCTTCAGGTGGACCGCAACTGGTTGCTGATCATGTTCAGGTACCCATCATCAATGCTGGTGATGGCAGACATGAACATCCCACCCAGGGACTGCTTGATGCACTTACCCTGCAACAGCATTTCGGACGGACAACTCTCGAAGATCTCACCATCGCCATCGTTGGAGACATCGCCAGTTCACGAGTCGCCCGCTCCAATGCATTTGGACTGACCACGCTCGGGGCTGATGTGATTCTGGCTGGACCGGAATCTCTGGTTCCTGCTGAACTCGAAACTCTGGTGCACGGCCGTGATGCCTCCAGTGGAACACTTCGCGTTGAACATGATCTCGATGCGGTGCTGGACACGGTTGATGCCATCATGATGCTGAGGGTTCAGTTTGAACGTCATGGTGGAGAAGGAATTGGAGCCGACTACACCACCCGCTACGGACTGACGGTTGACCGTGCGTCGCGGCTCAGGCCTGATGTTCCGGTGCTTCACCCAGGCCCCGTGAATCGAGGGATCGAGATCGACCCAGAGGTCGTCGATGGTGATCGAAGCCTGATTCTCGATCAGGTCACCTGTGGCGTGGCCGCCCGCATGGCGGTACTCAGGGGGCTCCTGTCGAAGTGATCGCTCATCCTTCCGGCACCTTCAGCCCGATAAGTACTGCATGAACCTCTCCGCTGACGCTACTCGCAAGCTCCCCATCCCGGTAACCGTTCGCATTGCCTCCAAGTCCGCCCAGCTGCAGGAAATACTCCGACTGCAGCCTGGCTCCATCATCGAACTGCCAAAGCGGGCTGATGAGGATCTGGATGTGATGATCAATTCCACGGTCATCGCCAAAGGACAAGCCGTCAAGGTGGGTGAAAACTTCGGGGTGAAGATCACGGCCTACCGCGGGCTGCCTTCAGCTTGAAGACTTCAGGGGAAGATCGCACCACTGGTGCGGGTTATTCCGTCTGCCACTGAACCCCGTCTTGAATCCAAATCAAGAGACCCGTATCTGGCGTTGGTTTGTGCCGATTTATTCCGTATGGGACACGGATCCTCCAGACCTCTACATCGACTGATTGCGCATGGCTGGTATGCCGGGCTTGGAGTCACTGCCTTGAGCATGATGCTCCTGAGTCAGGACTTTGCACCCGCGATCATTCTGATGGCGATGCTGCCCCTTGTTCTGCTTTGCAGGGGAAAGGACGGGGTACTGTTGACCGCATCCATTGCCGCGTTCTTTGCCTGTATCGGATTCATGATTGCGTCACAGCAGGGCCTGTCACCATGGCTGCGAAGTGAAGCGATGACCATGATGGTCCTGGCTCCCTTACTGGCGTTTGCAGTGAGCGTGCCAGCAATACTGGAGTTGAATTGGAACAAGGTCAGTGATGCAGTCTTAACTCAGAGCTCGATGAGCTCCATGTCGGATTCCACTTCACGTGAAACAGTCGGCAAGGTCACCCCGGTCATAAACCGCTCAAGAGCTGCCTGACCCGCCATGACCTGACGAGTTGCAACCGCATTGAAGACCGCGGAACGGGTTCCCTCGATGCAGGCAAGGAGATCCAGCGCAATCTGTGACTCACTCTTGCAGTAGTCCACCGGGGAAATAGCTCGCTCGAATGCCTGAAGCAGTCCATCAGCATTCTCAAAGGTCCCGGCCTTCTCCACCCACGTTGCCGATGGAAGCAGTACATCAGCACGCTCCGTCAAACCATTGGGCAAGGTGTCCATCATGACGAGGAATCGGTTGTCACCGACACTGGCGGCCAGATTCGGTGTCACCCACTCACTGGGGTAGTTTCCAGTGAGAATGATTCCTTGAATTGAGGAATCGGAGTGCAATTTTGACTGGAATCCAGCGGCATCCAGTACTTCTCCGCCAATGGCTTCAAGTACCCGACGAACGCCACGGGCATTCGGTGCTTTCTCGGCACGGATCGTATATCCACCCGGGAAGGTCTTGTCTTCACCATTGAAGGGAACGGGTCCAATGCCAAGCACTGCTTCTGGATCAAGGCTGCGGGCCAGAGATGCAAGGTGCCATGCATCTTCACAGGAAAGCATGGGGGAGATCATGACGGCGAGATGGCCCGCTTGCTGAAGACCCCGAGCGGCCGATTCGATGGAAGCCTCCCAGGCTTGCGCCGCCTGTGGCATTTCCCATGGGTCACAACCACGGACAACCGGCAATTTCATTCGAGTTTCGTCATGGATGAACTTCCATCCATAACGGATCTCATCCGAAATCCACCATTTGTTCACCGCCTCATTTGGACGGGGCTTTACCCGGAAGACCGATCCCTTGTTGTGCTCGACGCTGATGTTGTCACCTGATGCCGTGATGCCGTCAATGGATGGCGTCCGGGTCAGGAACCACACTCGCTGAGCAAAGAGGAAGTCCTTGTCGAGCAAGGCGCCAACAGGGCAGATATCGACGACATTGCCACTGAGTTCATTGTCGAGCGCCTCACCGGGGAACACATCGATTTCCTCGAATGCCCCTCGACCATCGACCATCAGCTCCGCCGTACCGGTCACTTCTCGAGTAAACCGGACACAACGTGTACACATGATGCATCGATCGCCATAGAGAAGGACATGTTCACCAATGTCCTTCTTCGGCTGCTTGATTTTCTCTTCTTCGAATCGACTGTTGGCTCGACCGTATCGGTAGGCGTAATCCTGGAGATAGCATTCGCCAGCTTGATCACACACCGGGCAGTCAACCGGATGGTTGATCAGGAGAAGTTCCATCACACTCCGCTGATTGGCGACCGCCTTGGGTGAGTCCGTATAGACGACCTGGCCATCCTCAGCAGGGGTCTGGCAGGTTGGCACCAGCTTGGGCAGTGGCTCGAGTTTGCCATCGTTCCTTGGATTGGGTGCCCAGACTTCCGCGAGGCAGATCCGACAACTGGCAACAACCGAAAGCCCGGGATGCCAGCAGTAGTGGGGGATCTCCTGTTCCTGCGCAAGAGCCACCTCGAGGATGGACTGTCCTTCCTCGAATGCTGCAGGCTGGCCGTTGATCGTGATCTGAGGCATCTGACCCTTCATCCTAGCAGGTCACTGTGGATTTCTGACCGTGATTGCGTCTAGAACCACCGCTCCGGATTCAAATTTCAGGCTGTTCAATCGCACCTGTCGGGAATCTACAAGGGGTATCACAGCCTCCAAGCTGGCTGTATCGGCATCCCTAGCAGTCAACCCCCCCAAGGCTTCCTCGCCGACCGACAGACTCTCCTTCAACAAGGCTTCGATCGCTGCTCGTGCAAAGGGGACGGGCAGCCGCCCGATGGAGGCTCCCCCTGGGTGGAGAACCAGCTGGTCATTGATGATCTCAGGCTGAAAGCCCAGGGTGACCACCCGGTCACCTCCAAGCAGGTCTTCAACACGGGCAGCGACCTGAACACCACTGGAGGTAAATCGGATCTGGGGACGTGACACACCTTCGGGCCAGATGAAATTCTGCTCGTGGCTCAACCAGGGCAGCAGGCGGGTCGACAACCATGCGTTGAGATCCTCATCCCGAATACGCAGACGCCACGTTTCCGACTCCGGACGAATCAACTGGAACTCTTCAGCCAACCGGAATTCCACCTGCTGTCCATGGTCTGCTGCGGTCTCGTCATCAGGATCCGCCAGTTGGAACCAGCCGGGTGTCATGCTGGGCAGAACCAACAGCAAGGTGGTGATGGCGATCAGAAACAGTACTCCCAGCAGCAGAACACGGTGTCGGGATCTCCTCCGGGGATCCTGACTGGTCTTCTGGCTCGCATTGGATTCCAACATGTCCAGAATGGTACCCTCATGCGAACACGGGCCAAGTGCCCTCGGGATCACCTGCGGAGAACTTCATGAGCAAGAATTCGAGCAAGCAAGGCAAGAAACGTCATCCACTTGGACTTGTACGACGTCTCAGTCGCACGCTGCATCCGGGGCATGCTCAAGGGTATCCCGAAGAAGGTCTGGATCAGGCTGCCACATCACATGCCTCTACCGAGGAGACAACTCGCCTCTGTATTGATTATGGCCCCGATGGGATTGAACAGAAAGTCATTGATGATCTGGAAACCTTCTTCAATACACCACGACCGAAGTTCAGCAAGGTCCGTTGGATACGTGTTGTCGGCACACCTGATTCCGCCTTCATGAATGCACTGGGTTCCCGATACCACTTTCATCCGCTCGCACTGGAGGATCTGATCCAGATCCCTCAAAGGCCCAAGGTCGACGAGTATGCCCAGGACTCAGCGCATTCGTATCTGTCAATCATTGCTTCAGCGCCCTGGCGCCACGATGGCATCCTCACGAGTCAACAGGTGAGCATCTTCGTAGGACCTTCACTGGTCGTCTCATTCCAGGAACATGAAGATGGGCTGACCGACCGGATTCAGGATCGTCTCAACATGCCCAACAGCCGAGTTCGCAATTCCGGCTCTGACTTCCTGATGTACTGCCTGCTGGACAACATCGTCGATCGACTCTTCCCGATCCTCGTTGAACTGGGAGATGAGCTGGAGAATCTTGATGAACAGGTGATGGATGATCCGGATGCCGAACAGATGCGTGCGATTCATCAGCACAAGAGAGAGATGATGATGCTTCGCCGCGAAGTGTGGCCCATGCGGGAAATGCTCCACACACTCCGGTCTTCCGATCATCAGGTGATCACCTCGACGACCCAACCCTATCTACGTGATGTCTATGACCACTGCATCCACATCGTGGACATGATGGAAACCTATCGGGATGCGATTTCATCGATCCTCGACATCCACATGAACATGATGAGCAATCGAATGAATGAAGTCATGAAGGTGCTCACGATCATCGCGACCATCTTCATCCCGCTTTCATTCCTTTCCGGGGTCTTTGGAATGAATTTCACGAATTCACTGCCAGGCCAGGAAGATCCATGGTCCTTCACCATCTTCTCGATCACCTGTGGCGTCCTGGGCCTTGGAATGCTCAGTCTGTTCTGGTGGCGGAAGTGGCTCTAGGGCCAGACCGACTCGACATCTGATTCCTACTGGTCTAGTGGCTCGGCATCATCCACCTCGATGCCCAAGCTTCGAATATAGGGTTCCATGCGAGGTTCGCGGCCAAGATAATCAAGCAGCATCTGTGAGGCATCTACCGTGCCACCACGACCCAGTACATGCTTGCGGTAGTACGCTCCTGCTTCAGGATCAAGCATGCCGAGTTCTTCAAACCGCTGCTCCATGTCCTTGGCAAAGACCTTGGACCAGAGATAGCCGTAATACCCGCCCTGATATCCAGTGAGATGACCGAACGCGGCCTGGAACCATGTTCCATCGACCGGTTCGAACAGGGTGCACGAAGCATAGATGTCATTACCGACCTGCGTGGTGTCCAATTTCCCGTCAACACTGGTGTGGTAAGCCTGATCCATCTTGCCGAAACAGACCTGGGTTTCATCCATGATTCCTGAACAGAGCGTCTTGGCTTCAATCATGCGCTCAAGCAGATCTTCAGGAAGCGGCTCACCAGTCTGGTAGTGGCCACTGAGCATCGGAAGGGTCTCCGGAGACCAGACCCATGCCTCGAACATCTGTGATGGTGCTTCCACGAAGTCACGCTCAACAGATGTGCCCGCAAATCGAGCCGTTTCACTTTCGGTCAGAATCGTGTGGAGACAATGTCCAAACTCATGGAAGAACGTCTCGGCCTGATCATGGGACAGAAGACTGGGGCGATCTTCAGTTGGCTTGGGGAAATTGCAGACCAGGGCAGCAACCGGCGTCTGGATGGACTTGCTTGTCCAGGCCTTTCGAGGAACAAGCCCCCATTGTGCTGCGTGGCCGTACTTGTTGTCTTCAGGCCGGGGATACATGTCCATGAAGAATTCACCCAGCGTTGCGCCAGTCGCACGATCAACCACCTTGAAGTATTCGACATCCTCATGCCACAGCGGCGCATCTTCCGGCGCATCAAGTGCGACATAATCGATGCCGTAGAGGTGCTGCGTGATCTCGAAGAGTCCATCACGCACCTTGTCGAACGGGAAGTATTCACGAACCTTGTTGGAATCAACTTCATAGTCGCGTTCTCGAACACGCTCCATGTAATACCCCACGTCCCATGGTCTCAGGGTTGCCTCAGGATCGCCGGTGGCGGAACGCTTGGCATCCAGAAGAAGCTCATGATCCTTGACGGCCTTCTCGCGAAGCAATGGCTGCAGTTTTGCGTAGAACGCTTTCACTGCATCCGCACTCTTCGACATGCGCACTTCATTCTCGTAATCAGAAGCGTGGGCGTAACCAAGCAGTTGCGCCTGTTGAGCACGCAGTTCGAGCAGCTCCTCGAGAACCTGAACATTCCGCTTGGCCCGACGCTTTCTGGCCATCCAGATCTTCTGCCTCAGTTGCTCTTTGGGGCTGTGATCCAGAATCGGAATGATGGTCGGATAGTCCATGCCGAGAATGAAGAGATCATGATTTTCCTCAAGCCCATTGATCCAGTCCTGGGGCATGCCCTCCAACTCATCCCGAGTGACCATCACCACGGTCTCATCCGCTGAGATGTTCTGATCAAATTCAATGGACAGCTCGTTGATGCGCTTTTCAACCTCAGTCAGTTCCGCTCGCTTCTCCGGCGAAAGCGACATGCCCGAGCGTCGATAGTCCCTGAGTGTGAACTCCAGCAGCCGCTCGTCCTCGGAATCAAGAAGTGGCTTGGTTTCGGCATAGGCCATGACGGCGTCGTAGAGATCCTCCCGCTTGCCGAGTTCCACCATCCAGTTGGAGTACTCCTGATACTTGGACCGCGACACATCACGGATGGCGGGTTCCCCATGGACATAGGCCATGAACAACAACATGCCGATTTCAGCATCGAATCGAGCATGCATGTCATCCAGCGCAAGAATCGTGTTCTGGAACGTACGTGACTCATCAGGAACCGCAACGATGGCATCAATCGCCAGGTTGGCCTCACTCTTGGCCGCGTCATAACGTGAAGCAAGTTCTTCCGGAGTCTGTGGCACAGCTGGTGCTGCCCAGAGCGTTGAAAACGTGCTCAGGAGAACAAGGATGAACAATGTGCAACGAAGTGTGAATGACACCATGAGTCAGCTCCTTCTGATGGCCCAACTGGGCCAAGCCGCTCAATGGTATCAGCCCGCATGGACCCGGACAGTGGTCAGTCGAACTGCTCAGGAGCCAACAGCAGGCTGGGGAATTGATTCTGGCTCTGCCGCATCTACGGCGACAAGCTTCACATCACCGATCAGCATCTGCTCGTCATCAAATCCGATGGTCTGAACAAATCCCTGACCGTTGAGAATCCGTGTCTGTTCAAAGGGAATGGCGATCTTGCGAACCTCGTTGACTCGCATGCCTGCCAGTGTCTCATTCCAGCCCGGGAACATGTCTGATCCCATTGGGAAGACCGGATCTTCAACCACCTCTGAGGAAAGGAAGATGGGTGTCCCGTCTTCCTGCCAGAGCGAAATCCTGACTGTGACCGCGCCTGTTTCGTTGCCGACGGTCTCATCGCCTGTGCCAGGCATGACCGTAGCGAACCATGATCCACCATCAGTCTGACTCCAGTCGCGGGCCGGAACACCAGGCAGTGTCGAGACGTCAAAGGCAGGCATGGGAACAGCCTCGACGATTTCGACCACTTCAACTTCCGTCTCGGGAGTCGTGGCCTTGGCGGAATCAACTTCTTCATTGCTTGGAGGAGGTTGAGGGCCCTCTGGATCGATCTTCGACTGATCGTTGTCACAGCCGGCAACAACGAAAGCGATCAAACCACCGAGAACGAAACCGATTGACTTCTTGTTGGACATGATTGGCCTCCTTGCAACAATTTCAGATGAATCCTGAACCAGTATCAGAGTACCTCATCCAGCCAGGTCGATCTGAATGTGGATGAGTTTCCATCCTGAAAGACGTGGATGATCTGTGGGCAGTCCCGCGGAATGAAACAGGGCGGACTGGCTCACGCCGGTCCGCCCTGCAGCATTCGATTCGATTGATCAGCGATCAGGCGACGGAGGCTGCCATTTCCTCGGCTTTCGCCTTCGCATCATCCAGATTGCCGACGTACATGAACGCGGATTCAGGAAGATCGTCACCTTCGCCATTGCAAAGACGTTCGAAGGAGTCGATGGTCTCTTCAAGAGGCGTGGTCGTGCCGGGGATGCCGATGAACTGCTCAGCCACATAGAAGGGCTGACTGAGGAATCGTTCCATGCGACGGGCTCGGGCAACGACTGACTTGTCCTCTTCCGCCAACTCGTCAACACCCAGAATGGCGATGATGTCCTGAAGATCCTTGTATCGCTGCAACGTCTGCTGAACGCGGCGTGCGACTTCATAGTGACGGTCGCCGACGATCTGCGGATCGAGAATACGTGAGGAGGATCCCAGTGGATCGACAGCTGGATAGATACCCTTCTCGGCGATGCTTCGCTCAAGAACGACGAAGGCATCCAAGTGGGTGAAGGTCGTCGCAGGTGCCGGGTCGGTCAGGTCGTCTGCAGGAACGTAAATGGCCTGAATCGAGGTAATCGCACCACGGCTGGTGGATGTGATCCGCTCCTGCATTTCACCCATTTCGGTCGAGAGCGTCGGCTGGTAACCCACTGCTGATGGCATTCGGCCAAGCAGCGCGGAAACCTCTGAACCGGCCTGTGTGAATCGGAAGACGTTGTCGATGAAGATCAATGTTTCCTTACCGGAGTTGTCACGGAATTCCTCGGCCATCGCCAGACCGGAAAGGCCGACACGAAGACGTGCTCCCGGAGGCTCGTTCATCTGTCCGAAGACCATGGCGACCTTGTCGATGACGTGAGCGGTGTTGCCGTCGGCATCGGTGTATTCAGCTTCCTGCATTTCAAGCCACAGGTCGTTTCCTTCGCGAGTTCGTTCACCTACTCCACAGAACACGGAATAGCCGCCGAAGTTACGAGCAACACGAGCAATCATTTCCTGAATGATGACGGTCTTGCCCACACCTGCACCGCCGAACAGACCGATCTTTCCGCCACGTACGAACGGGCAGAGAAGGTCAACGACCTTGATGCCGGTTTCAAGCATCTCGGTCTTGGGATTGAGATCTTCGATCTTCGGAGGAGGTGCATGAATCGGACGACGAGTGTCGGAGTTGACCGCACCGCGATTGTCCACTGGATCACCCAGCATGTTGAACACACGACCAAGGACGCCTTCACCGACTGGTACCGTCACTGGTCCGCCGGTATCAACACAGGGTTGACCGCGGCGAACGCCGTCGGTACTTCCCAGGGCCACACATCGAACGTGGCCACCGCCAAGGTGTTTGCTCACCTCACCGTAAAGTGTCTGCGTACCACTGTCTGTTGAGACTTCGGTCGTTACAGCGTTGTAGATTTCCGGGAGATCGTCCTCGGGAAACTGAGCGTCGAAGGTCGAACCGATGACCTGATTGATGGTGCCTGTACTGGCCATGACTTCCTGGTGTCCTATGAATTGAACGTCAGTCACCGCCGGGCTCTTCACAACATGCCCGATACGGCGGAAGACCGCGAAGAATAGCGGACAACCGGGCACTTTCACAAGGACTTCCGGCAGGTCGGAGGGGCATTCAGGATGAATAATCCCCCCGGCGGTACCATGCACTGGAGCAGACCCGAGAGCAGCACCATGAAATTTGACCTGATTGACCATGTAATCGAGCAGTCCTCAGACCGGATCAGAGCCGTTAAACAGGTCTCAGCGGCCGAAGAGTACCTTGGAGACCACTTTCCGAGCTTCCCGATCCTCCCTGGGGTCCTGATGCTGGAAACACTGGTCCAAGCCGCCAGAAAGCTGCTTCAGGACGGTGAAGAGACTCGACTTGTTCTGGGGGAGGTCAAGGCTGTGAAATACGGGGCCATGGTGAAACCCGGTGAACGGCTCGAGGTCGAGGTCACGGCCTTGAAAAAGGACGATTCCGGAGCATGGTCCTGCAAAGGCAAGGGCCTGGTCAGAAGAGAAGATCAGAACAATCCCGAGGGTGCTGGGGAGACAGCAATCTCTGGACGGTTTACCATGCGTCCCATACGGGTCTCATAGCCAATACGCTCGACCCCCAATCCAACGGAGATTGCCGGACCCATGTCCATGAGCCCCGACGACATCTTTGCCCGTATCCGCGAAGTACTTGAAGAAGCACTTGGTGTCGATGAAGACGAAGTAACCCCGGAAGCCAAACTGGTTTCCGATCTTGGTGCTGAATCAATCGACTTTCTCGACATCCAGTTCCGACTGGAGAAGACCTTCTCGACCGACGAACGTCCATTCAAGATCGAACAGGGCGAATTGTTCCCTGAGAATCTCATGGACAACCCCGACTGGGTCCAGAATGACGCCTTCACCGATGCCGGCATGGCCATGCTCAGAGAACGCATGGGACATCTGGACCTTGACGCCTTCGATGCGGATCGAAGCCTCTCTGGGATTGCCGATCTCATCACTGTTCATTCACTCGTGCTCTTTGTTCAAGGCAAGTTGAATTCCGAAACAACAGCCGCCTGATCATTTCACGGCGAGACTCCAAGCCATGCGCTGGATGTGGATCGACCAGATCATTGACTTTGAAGCAGGCAACCGCCTCTCCGCGGTGAAGAATGTCTCATTGTCAGAAGAACATCTGCATGATCACTTCGCAGCAGATGAGCGATTTCAGGCGCAACCGATCATGCCTGCATCATTGATGATCGAAGGGATGGCGCAGACCGCCGGCATACTGGTTGGAGCCGTGAACGGATTCCAGGAGAAAGTCGTTCTGGCCAAGATCGTTCGTGCCACACTTGAAGATGATGTGGAACCCGGATCGACACTTCGCTATGACGCTGTGCTTGATCGAATCGATGAGGCAGGAGCCGCAACCAGTGGTACGGTTTCGCTTCGTTCACCTCAGGAATCCGAATGGAACCTGATCGGACACGTTGATCTGATGTTCAGTCATGTTGATCACAACATGGCGGGCATGGAATTTCCAGAAGAGAATTTCGTGTTCTCGGACAACTTCAGGACCATTCTTCGTTCAGCCGGTCTGGAATCACTCGCCAAGTCCTAGTCGACACCATAGGCCTCATCGAGGCTTCGCTTGTAGATCGAATGCGATGGGTCCTGCTGAAACTCTCGCAATCGCTCGATCACGGTCGCAGGTACGACACCATCAAGTGTGTCGACATCTCCACCCAGTGCGACGATCTGACGAATCAGACTTGATGACGTGAACCCGTATTCCTGAGAAGGCAACACGAAGACCGTCTCGATGTTCGCCACCTGTCGATTGGCCAACGCCAACTGGCATTCCGCGGCCGTATCAGTTGCATTGCGAAGACCACGAAGGAGTGCCGTTGCGCCGATCTCGCGAGCGAAGTCCACGGTGAGACCGTCATATGAACGAACTTCCACCTCCGCACCTTCACCATCGGTTTCTACGATCTCGGCGACCAGTTGAGAAGCAATCGATGCTCGCTCCTCACTTGAAATGAGAAACGGCTTGTCTGGGTTCTGCCCGACTCCGACCACGATTCGATCAAAGAGACGACGCGAACGACGGATCACATCCAGATGACCGAATGTGATGGGGTCGAATGAGCCGGCATAGAGCGCGATGTGCGTAACAGCCATGGGTGTGATTGTAGGGGTGATCGGGGCCGTGTATCCGGAATACTTCAAGAGGATGATTGGACTGTCTGACACAGACGGCTCAGTCCGCAGGAAACGGCAGCATCAAGGGGCTGAATGGTCATTTCTTCCTCGATCCATGGTTGCATTCAGATCAGAGGAATCGGATCGTGAAGGTGTTCAGGCAAGGAACATTGCCATCACACATCCCTCCCCGAACCGGAACGCCTCCCCGGTCGGGGCCTGTACTGGGGCTCGATGTCGAATGGCATCGAGTTCCCTTTCCTCTCTCTCGCTCCGAGGGACGCGTAGTCCCACAAGGGTGACTCGACGGCTTCCTCAGGAAGCCGTCGATCGCTTTTATCGATGCTTGATCACAATCACACGTCAACGAAGTTGAACGTTGTCCCGACCCGGGATGATCACATCGGCAATCTCGATGGCCTCACGAAATGACTCCTGCGCCTGCTTCACATCTGCACAATGAGGCAGCACCTGACCATGGGCGAGATGTTCGCCCGTCGCCACTGCGTCTCCACTGATCAGAACGGTTGCTCGAGGTTGAGCGACCAACAGACCACAGGTGCCCGGTGTCACGCCTGGAAGTGGAAAGAGGTCAACGCCATCGACCAGACGGTCCGGAGCGGGTTGAACCTTCTCCAGAAGTTCGATCTGCGATTCATAAACAGGAATCGCTTCCTCATCTCCTGCTTCTCTGGCTCCTTCCACCTGTTGATGCAGACGATCACGCACATGGGTGAGCTCTGGTTCGAAGGCCAGCCATGTCGCTTCAGGAAAGGCTGAGAGCCCTCGGCAATGATCCAGTTCCAGACTGGTCAGAAAGACATGGCTGATGTCTTCAACGGCTACCGGGGCACGTTCAGCAATTCGTGCATGCAGAATCTGCCCGGGAAGGGAGGGGTTGACGAGAATATGCTCGTCTTCCGTCGAGACAAGTGTCGTGGTCGCATGTGGCGTACGAGCAGCGCTTTTTTCCTTCCAGAGTGGATGGACAGCAAGCGTACCCAGAGAAATAACACGGTATTCAGGTGGCATAGACGGAGAGGATACGGCCTTCGAGGCGTTTACACTGTAAACATGCTGCTATCCCTACTTGTATTGCTTCTGGCACAGGCTCCTGCGATGGGTGAAATCCGTAATCAGGAAGTCCCCTGGCCCGTCACGCTTGGCGCAAAATCGCTGTATCGAGCCAACATGATCCCCATGGTGGATCAGGTGGTCATCGTGCCGGACGTCGATACGTATCTGGATGAACTGGCCCGATGGTCCAAGGATGGGCAGTGGCCCATTCTGATTGAAGATGATCATCTGGTCTCCATGCTCGTTCGACGACTCAAGCCCGATCAGGTCATCCAACGCGAAGCGGTCGCTCCACCCGGACCCACCCCGATGCAGAGACTCCGTCTCATTCAGACTCGAGCCTGGGGCGCTGCATCAGGCGAGACCTTTGAAGATGCCATGAAGCGGAATGGTCTTGAATCACTCGGACTGGTTCTCACCTCGGAGTCTGCCACAGCATTTCCCGCAGCGGCAGCCCTGGCAGTTGGTCGTGGCCAGTCCATTGCTGAACTGGATGGCAAATTCGGCGGAGGCGGGACCATCCTTGGAACATCAAAGTCTGAAGCCCTGGCCAAACTGGTGCAGCAGAGATGCGAGCAGACTGGCCTGAGCTGGCAATCGATGGGTGATCAGATTGATGCGATCACCGTGTGTCGAAATCTGCCTTCAAGGGCAAGAATGAGATATCCCAGTACAGCTCGTGTTCAGGCACCAAATGTCGGTGCGGAGGATCCGTTGGCCATTACCGACATTCTGGGTCGGCTCGAAAATGGTGATCGATTTGCCATTGTTGGATGGATCAATGGAAGCACGGCACAGAGCAGTTACATGGCCATGTGCAGCCTGTTCTTGAAACCCGATACCGCCTTGCTCTGCAATGGCTATCCGAAACAAGGCCAATGGCTGAACTATGCACTTGAAGAAGCGGATGCCATCCTGAAGAAATCAGGATTCAGCACCACCATGCTGGATGGCAGAAACATGCGTGGTTTCCGTTCACGCTCATCTGGTGGTTTGGATGATGATCTGATCCTGATCAATTCCAAGGGCAACCGCGACTTCTTTGAACTGGGCCAGGGGCGAGGCACACCGGATGACATCCCTGTTTTGTCTTCACCTGCGGCGTTATCCATGATTCACAGCTGGTCTCTTGTTGATCCAAGCAACGCGCAGACCGTTGGTGGTCGTTGGCTCGAGCATGGTGTCTATGCCTATGTCGGTTCGGCCCATGAACCATATCTGCCAGCATTCCTGCCCGCTTCGGAATTCGTACAGCGTCTCTCGCTTCTGGTTCCGTTTCTCGTAGCAGGTCGGTGGTGGCAGGATCAGGGTCCGTTCTCGGGTCCATGGAGAATCAATACCTTGGGCGATCCACTGATGACCATGGGGCCTCCCAAACTGAACACGCGTCCTCGCATTGCCCCAACAGGTGCATCCGATGCTGCTGCTCGTGGCTTGAATCTCCGGACCAAGGCAGAACAGCTCATGAGAGAAATGGCCACTTCACCAGACAAGGAGACGCTTGCATTGTGCCTGCGTGCACTCAATCTGATTGGTGAAGATGAGCTCGCACGACAGATGTGGATCTTCGGTGAACAGCATCATGTCCGAAGTGAAGAAGCTGCTGAGCAGGTTCTTGGACCACTCTTTCGCTTGCAGGATCGATCTGCATTCATCGAAGCCTGGCGAAGAATCAAGACGCCGACACGGCTGCAGCGAGACATGTTGTGGCAACTTCTGGGGCCTTCACTGACTGCGAGCACGGACGATGATGTTCTCATGCTTCTTGAAAAGGAAGTGAAGGGTCCAACGCCATCCAGTCATATCGAATTACTTGCGCCACATCTCGCCAAACGATATGGAAGTCCAACAGTCGTCAGATTGATTGAACGTGCCTCTCGAACCGCCTCGACTGGGCAGGAAAGGCAAAAGCTGGATGGATTGAAGCAGCAATATTCCAGCGGACGCTGAAGTCACACGATCACTCGGCGTTTGCCCACCTGGAATGACTGCGATTACTGACCACGAGTTCCATGACATGCAGCTCATAGCCCAGAACATCGCCTGATCCCATGGCCAACGCGGTTTGAGGGCCCTGGAATGCTGCCAATGCAGCATGATTACGAGGTGCAGGCATCTGGACAGTCTCAGAAAGGCATGAAACGTCCACATCGGAGTACATGGGGCCGGATAGAGCGGTTGTGACAATAATCAGTGCATTCATGGGTTCAATTCCAGACTTCAGAAGATCCCCTGAGGGAATAGGGGTAGAGCAATCAGTCCCTCCGACCCCCTCCTTCGACTTCTTCAGACCGTCAATTCAGTCGAATCTGAAGACCCGCACCCTCTTTTTTGAATTCAGCCCGATCATCCGATCTGATCCGATTCAGGCCACCCTTTCCGCAGCGGGGATAAAAATGGCGATCCATGGGCTTCTGCAAGGGACAATGCCTCAACCAATCAATTCCACTCGGAAATTCATCCTTCTTGACATGATGAGGTCACACCGCGAGGCTGTACCGCTATCGAATGTCAGTGAATCCCAATGCAGCGGTGAAAGCCAAAGCGATTACCAACAACTCTGACTGAGGGCACCTCTGATTTCAGGACATGACTCCATCAAAGTACGACGAGATCGAGCAGATTCGAGTCGCGGCAGCGCTCGATCTCAGATGTCTTCATGGTTGATGAAGACGGTTGTGCTGACTGTCATGATGATCGGGATTGGCGGTGGCCATTCAGCATTTGCTGAAACAATGAATGTTGAATCCATCACGTTGATGTGGGATCGAACACATGCACTGTTGCCGGACCTCGAGGACCTCGAAACCGTTCCGATTCGTCTCAAGCGTGGATCAAATGGTCTGGTTGCCCCTTCAAAAGATGACAGCACCATTCGAACAGATCTTGCAGCCATCAATCAGATGGGTGGTGTTCAACTGTCGACTGGGGCCTTGGATGTCATCATCGAAAGGCTTGTGGAAGCACTCAAGAAAGATGGCCTGGTAGGTGTGACCATCACCGCAGGCCAGTTGCCTGCTGCTGGCACGGCCCTCCGACGTGTTGATCTCTATCTCGTTGCAACTCTTCCCTTGCAGGGGGGGAGGCCAAACAGGCTCATCCCCGCAAATCTTCAACCCATTCGCAAGGGTGAAGCGGTTACGTCTGGTGAGCTTGAACCAGCAGCATCCCGGACCTGGATCATCAAGTCGGCACGAGCCCGATGGAAACAACCCGACCCACTGATGGTCGATGCTACTTCCGTACTCTCCGTCCCGGTTCGCCTCGGTGAACGTGATGACATCTATACCAATCCCCAGGATGGCCGAAGAATCCTGTCCATGTCCATCAGGAGGTTCATTGGCGACGGAACGCATGCGTTCAATGAGATGGCCGTTGAATCAATGGGGATGGCGGTCGCTCAACATCTGAAGCAACAGGGATTTGATCAAGCGATTGTGACCGCAGAGGTCAGTTCTGGCGGCCAACTGATACTGGAACTCGATCTTGAGGCCTCTGAACCTGATGCAGAGAGCAATGAGCAGGATGCCGAAGCCCAAGTTCAACCAGAAGAACCTGCTGCCGAAGTGACCACCCCACCAGTTCAAACGCGAACTGAAGAGGAGGAACCTTCACCCGCCAAGGCAACTCAGGAAGAGGCGGCTGCTTCGGATGTTTCACCAACTGAAGCCATGGAGCCCGAGGCGGCTGAGTCAGCTGGAGTTGATGCCTCCGCCGAAGCAGAAACAGAGGCAGAGCCTGCGGAAACATTTCCGAATGAACCCGGGACAATGGATGGCACCTCTTATATCGCCGACCCCCTGCTTGTCGACTACCGTCATCCACACCCGGATCTGCCTTCCACTGCATTCTTCATGGACATGCCGATCATCCTCGGACTGACCGATGAAGGCTGGATTGCACCAAGAGAAAACGTCAACGTCGTCGAGACTTCCATCAACGAGATCAACGCCGATGGCGGCGGAGTCTTCTGGAGTTCCGCCATTGCAACCATCACTTCGGCGATCAGCCGTGTACTGGTGGAGGATGATCTGTTGGGCGTCTTCGTGATTCCAGATCAACAGCAGATCAGCGCTGCCGCGGGATCGATCGGTCTGGATCTTCGACCTGTTGACCAGACGGAATTGACGATCATGATCACGGTTGGTCGTGTCGTCGAAACCCGTACCGTTGCGCAGGGCAATCGAATTGAAGAAGGTGAAGAAGTCAACCATGTGACCCACAAGGCGATCAAGGGATCTTCACCGATACAACCCCATGATGGCGAAGCTGAGATTGCCAGTGGGCCGCGGGCAGACCTGCTTCGACAGGATCAGCTTACGGATTACATCCATCGATTGAATCGACATCCCGGACGTCAGGTCGAAGCCTCCGTTGCCGCTGCTGCTGTGCCTGGCGGCGTCAGTCTTGACTTCCTGGTGTTCGAACCGAACCCGCTGACTCTCTACTATGAAATCGGCAATACGGGAACACCTCAGGAAGAAGGGCTCCGGCAACGGTTCGGAATCTTTCACTCCCAGCTGACAGGCAATGATGATGTTCTGTCTCTGGAATATGTGACCTCGAACTTCAGTACCACGAATGCAGTACTTGGTTCCTATCAGTTCCGGGTTACTGACGACAATCGGGTCCGCGGCGGGCTGATGGGCAGCTGGAACAAGTTCGTCAATGATCAGTTCGGCGATGAGTTCATTGACTACACCGGTTACTCATGGTCCACGGGTGGACAGTTGATCTTCAACGTCTATCAGGATGGTCCATTCTTCATCGATGTCGTTCCCGGGGTCAATTATCAGAAGGTCAAGGTCAGCAATGAACTTCTGAACGACAGTGGAATTGCAGGATTCCTGCTGCCATATGCACAACTTCAGGCTTCTCGTCAGGATGACCAGGGACTCTTCCAGGCCATGGTTGGAATTGAAGGCAGCCCACTGTCGCAGAGCAATCAGGAGCTGACGCTGCTTGGACGCCTCAACCCCAGTGAACGATGGGCTCGAATGAACTGGAGCGCCTCACTCTCGACCTTCCTGGAGCCACTGCTCAATCCCGTCGAATGGGGCAACCCGGAGACACCTGAAACCTCGACCCTTGCCCATGAACTCGCGTTCCGCTTCTCCGGACAGTATTCATTCGGAAGTCGACTTGTTCCTCAGTTCCAAAGCATCATGGGCGGCATCTACTCGGTGCGAGGCTACGCCCAATCTGTCGTAGCAGGCGACAACTCCATCTTTGGTTCTCTTGAATACCGGTTCCACATCCCCAGGACATTCGCCGTCCAGCCTGAACCCATCGATTTCATGGGAGCACCCTTCAGAGCTGCCCCTCAATATGTCTATGGCCGCCCTGACTGGGATCTCATCCTGAAAGCCTTCTTTGATGCTGGTTACGTCTTCCAGAATGGCAATCTCCCCTTTGAGGTCAATAACACGCTTCTCGGGGCTGGAATCGGCATGGAATTCCTCTACAAGTCGAATCTGAGGGTCCGTATGGACTGGGGGTTCGCCCTTCACGACCTCAAGTTCGGGTTAGCAGAGGCTGGAACCAGCCGTTTGTACGTGACTGGCACCTTTCTCTGGTGATTTTTCTTATTTGGGCTAGGTTGAAGGGGTAAAGGCCCCTTAGAAGGCCCTTATAGGACGATCGAGAAGGGAATGAGTGACTCTCGCGGTAGAATGAGGTTTCACAATTGACTCAGGCAGGTGTGATCGGCCCATGGTGGTGGGCTCGACCTCGAGCCAGCTGACCATCTGCCTCATTTGTTGAATCAGGAGCCTGAACCATGCATCAGATCGGGAAGATCCAGAAGCTCAGCTGCAGTGTGATGCGATTGATTTCCAAGGCGTTGCCTCCACGGAATCATCGATCAACGCTTCTGCTTGCAGGGATCGTGTGTGGTCTTGCAGCCCCATCCGCTCTGGGAAACACCATTCCACAAGGCTGGTCGTTCAGGAATGGCCATGGCACTGGCAACGTGACCGTTGCGCCTGGTGGCGTAGGCGCAACCGTTTGGCTCAATGGCTCCACCGCGGTTATTGACTGGAACAGCTTCAACATCGGAGCTGGCAACTATGTTCGCTTCCAGTCATTCACTGATCCCGGCTTTCGCGTTCTGAACATCACCAATCAGCCGATGGCCTCCAACATCCATGGTTCGATTACGGGGTCTGGAACCGTCGGCTTGATCAATCCTGCTGGCGTGGTCTTCTGGGGAACCAGTGTCGTGAACGTAGGCTCTTTCCTTGCTGCCTCAGCCAATACGATTGATGAAGCCGGCTTCCTCGGTGGTGGTGAATTTGCCATGACCATGGACAGCGGCAGCGTCCGTACCTTCCCAGGTTCAACCCTGATTGCCAACGACGGCCTCATGCTGGCAGGTCGTACCGTCACCAATCGTGGCACCATTGATGCGCCGATCGTCCTAATGGCCGGTGGATTGCACAACATGGACGAAGTCACGATCAAGACTGTCGGAGATGTCATCAGCTTCAAGCTCAATGGCACCGACCTGGGTCTTGATTCTGGTGCTGATACCAGCGATGCAAGCGGATACTACAGCCCGAATGAAGGTGCCTTGGATCCAACCAATCTAGGCAGTGTTGCTGTCAACAACACTGGCACGATCAATGCTTCAAAGCATGTTGCCATGGCTGCAGGTGATTTCTGTGGCTTTGCCATTGCGAACACCGGCACGATTTCTGCTCAGGGTGGCATCGTCGATGCGGTCGCGTTGACCGGGATGATCCACAACACCGGATCGATCAATTCACATGGCCCCAGTGGCGGACAGGTGCGAATGGCCGCACCAGTGATTGTCAATGGTGGCACCGGACAGATCGGAGCCAACTCGACCGGAAACGGCGGGGCGGGCGACATCCTCATGCTCAGCTGCATGAACACGATCTTTGAAACCGGTAGCCAGGTCTATGCCAATGGTGGAATCAGTGGAGATGGTGGCAGTATTACCAGTTGGAGCTATGGCTCCCAGCTTCTGGAAAAGGCCACCAGCATTACTGCCGAGGGTGGATGGATGTCAGGTGATGGTGGGCAAGTCACGCTTCGTTCGGACTCTATGGCGGTCGAAGGTTGGCTCAAGACCGGACCGGGCTCCATGAGCAATGGAGCGCTTGGCACCATCTCGCTGTTGTCTCGTAAGGCGATGACCATTCAGGATGATGTAGCGACCCCTGTCTGGTCACTTGATGGACTCGTCAATCCACTCATGAAGTCATCCGGCGTCTCTGTTGGTACGACACTCGAATACGTCGATGCCAATCTGTACATGGCATCACGGGACTCCACACTCAAGTTCGACACGAATCTTGACTGGAACCCCGATCTCAATAACGGCGCAGGTGGCCGACATGTAAAGGGGAATCTGGGCCTTCTTGGTCAGACGGGCATCGTCCTCAATCAGGCTGGTGTGACCAGAATCTCAGCTGACGGCAGTGTCTACTCCGTGGGCAACTTTGAAATGGGTGCCGGCTTCAATGATGCAGGTCTGGCGCTGGATGCTGGTGTCGGCATCGGCCTGTCTGGAAATATGGGCGATGATTCTCCATTGAGCCGGATCGACTTCACCGCCGAAGATTTCATTCTGCTGGGTGCCGTTGATGCCAACTTTGATACCAACCTGATGCGAGCAGAGGGTGACATCACCTTCAATCTTGGCAACAACAACCAGTGGTTCAGTTCGACCGGAATTGCTTCCGTAACCGTTTCTTCAGATCAATATGAAATTGCTTCGGAATCCGGCGACATCATCTTCGGCGACATGCAGGCCATGAGCGCTCTGGGCGATCTGTCTCTCAATGCGGGCAACAAAGTCACACTTGGTGACATGAATGCATTGGGCACCTTGAATGTCAGTGCTCCGACGATTGAAATACTGCTGCGTGACTCAACGACAATTAAGTTCAATGATGGAACCGCGGATTCTTCATCTACCCAGCTCGCTGCCAATGGACCCATTACGTTCTCAGTAGCACCCGAGTATGACCTGAACCTTGGTTTGGGAAAGCCACAATTCAGTTCCGGCAGCGGCGCTGAATTCAACGGAAATCTGGGCGACCAGACCTGGCGGAAACTCGATGGCATGACTGAGGACTATCTGACGGTCAGCTCCCCCAACCCCTGGGAGGAAAATGGAGTGCTTCCACTGCTGGGCCTGATGCCCTTGGGAGACATCATCATTCCTCCGGTACCTCCAGTACCGCCTGTTCCGCCGACACCGCCGGTACCACCAACGCCCCCGGTACCACCAACACCACCAACACCACCAACACCTGAACCAACGCCAGTCGTACCAGATGACACGATTGCTGCTGATTCTCAGATCTTCCAACAAGATGACATCGTCGCGGATCCGCCTGAGAAACAGCTTCCCCCACTGGATCTGAGTCTGGCTGATCTCGGAATCGAGTTGAAGGAACCACCTGCGGGCCAACGTTCATCCATCGTCAGCGATCTCTCACCGAGTGCCGACACCACTGCTGCTGTCGATTCACCAATCTTCGTCAGTCCTCAGCGAGTCAACGCGGAAGCCGCCGAGAGTGCTGTCAGGCAGTTTCAGGATGTCATTGAAAGTCAGCCCAATGTCACGCAGGCCATGATTGCTCAACGCGATACCAGCGAAATGGCTGGTTCAATCAAACAGGCTTTCCAGTCCTTTGCGGATTCCGGCGCTCAGGGTGAAGGGCAGTCCTTCTCGTCCTGGTTGAATTCCTCTGACAGCAACCCCGAGGCCAGAGCCTATCTCGACGGCATGCAGGCGACGTTCCAGGATCTGACCAGCGCTGGCCTCAACAGTGCTGAAGTTGGGAGAAGCCGGCTGTTCGTGGCGAACCGGATTCTTGGAAACAACAATGACGCCAGCCTGACTCCACAGGGTCTGGCCAATGCAATGGCTCCACCCAAGTAGCCCCCAACCTACCCACAGAAGTTGTGACAACCTCTCGGACCCCTTGAGACCCAAGGGCGGTGGCCGTATGCTCAGCATCGCCGCTGAAAGCCGCAGGGAGTCTCCTCGCCATGGATGGTGAATCAACACGCCAGCGTTACGAAGATATCTGTCGCCGGATCGATGAAGCAAAAGCTCGATCTGGAAGATCCCATGATCGTGTTCATCTTGTTGCCGTCACCAAGTATGCCGCGATGGATCAGATCCGTGAACTCATCGATATGGGTCATGTCGATCTAGGCGAAGGGCGATTGCAGCATTTCCAGAAGGTATGTCCACAAGTCGAGGAATACCTTGAACGACAACGTTCCATGGGTCAGGTGAATGCACCTGAGCAGGCAAGATGGCACTTCATCGGTCACCTTCAACGGAACAAGGTCAGGAAAATCCTTCCTCATGTCCGATTGATCCACTCCGTGGATTCGCTTCGGCTTGCCGAGGAAATCCAGTCCGCCGCCGAACAACTTGATCGCCAGATTGAAATCCTTGTACAGATCAATCCGACTGATGACCGCAAACGGCATGGAATTGCTCCCGCTGCCGTCAAACATCTCATTGATCAGATCCAAACGATGGTGACGATTCGTGTACGAGGCCTGATGGCAATGGCTCCCCCAGTGGAAGATCCTGAAGACGCGCGGCCGGTTTTCCAACGAGTCGAGGAAATCTTCTCTGAAATCCGTCGAAGTGGTGCTGGTGGAGATGGATTCGACATCCTCTCGATGGGCATGACAAACGACTTTGAAGTTGCCGTTGAATGCGGCGCCAATATTGTCAGAGTCGGATCAGGAATCTTTGGAACCAATGAAGTGACTGAAGCGGCTTCACCGGAGCAGGCTGAAGCCTGACCCTGAAGAGACGACTGCATTCAATGGAATAAGCAACGGGTGCAAGCGTGCGACTGAAGCTAATCTTCTGCGGAAGATTCTCCGGTCAAGCCGGCGGCGACTTGAAACGCCAGCGTTTCAAGTGAACGAGACAAATCGACGCTCACCACACCTGCAGGCACATGCAGTCGAGTCGGTGCAAAGTTCAGAATCCCCTGGACTCCTGCCTCGACCAGCTGCTCTGCAACATGCTGCGCCGCTTCATCCGGAACCGCCACCACGCCGATCTGGACCTCGTGTTCCTTGACGAAATCAATGAGGGTGTCGATGTGATGGACCTCGATCCCGCCGATTGACTCTCCAACCACCTGCTCCTGCTGGTCGAAGGCCGCCAAAATCTCGAAGCCTCGTTCAACGAATGCCGGATAGGCGAGCAAGGCTCTTCCGATATTGCCCGCACCGACCAGAATCGTCGGCCACTCTCGATTCAAGCCGAGTATCGCCCTGAGGGTATTGACGAGATTGATGGTCTGGTAGCCAATGCCTGAACGACCAATCTGTCCAAAGTGCCCCAGATCCTTGCGGACCTGCGTATCCGCGATATCCAATGCATCACCAAGCTGGCGTGAACTGAGATTGGTTGCCCCGGCCGCCGCCCGACGCTCTGCTTCACGCAGGTACAAGCTCAATCTCTTCACGGTCGGACGCGGGATGTCGCTTCGATCAACCATACAACCTGAAGTATAGCGCCGGAACGTCCATCTCGCGTCCGTAGCCATGAGCCAGCTATGATGGCCTGCATGCATATTCGAGACATCCTCGAACGCGACAAGACCACGCTGAGCTTCGAGTTTTTCCCGCCTCGATCAGACAAGGCTGCGGCATCACTCGCTGATCGACTGGGAGCATTTGAATCGCTGGAGCCGTCATTCGTATCGGTCACCTATGGTGCCGGCGGATCCACTCGTCAGCGGACTCATGATCTTGTGGTTTCCTTGAAGTCCAGTGGAAAACTAGATCCAGTCCCACATCTCACCTGTGTGATGCAGAAGCCTGATGAGCTTGACGAAATCCTGGCTCGCTATGCCGCACATGAGATCAGCAACATTCTGGTGATACGTGGCGATGCTCCGGAAGATGCACAAGGGTACGATCCAGCGGCAGAGGCGTACCCGCATGCTGTGGATCTGGTCAAGACAATTCGAGCCTTCAATGATGCTGGACGACATGCCGATCCACGAGGATTCGGTATCGGAGTCGCTGGATTCCCTGAAGGACATCCTGAGACACCGAATCGTCTTCGCCAGATGGATCACCTCAAGGCCAAGACGGATGCGGGAGCGGATTGGATCACGACACAGATGTTCTTCGACAACCGCGTGTTCTACGACTGGTGTGAACAATGTGAGATTCAGAAGATCGATATCCCGAAGATTGCAGGAATCATGCCGATCACCAGTCTTGCAACCATGAAGCGAATGGCGGATCTTGCTGCTGGAACCAACTTCCCGGCCAAGCTGCAGCGAAGGATTCATCGCTATCAGGATGATGATCATGCCGTTGAACAGGTGGGAGTCCAGTGGGCCTCTGAGCAATGCAATGACCTCTTGGATCATGGCGTCAGAGGTATTCACTTCTATACCTTGAATCGCTCAGATGCCACACAGCGGATTTTCGAGGCCTTGGGGGCTTCCAGCGGCCTTCCTTCGATCAGGACCTGATGGGGTGCCATCCGGGGTCCCGGGGCTGCTACACTGACGCAATGCGGAAGATCAATACCACCATCATGATGCTCGTCTCGCTGGCACTGTTTCTGGTTTTCTCAGGTCAGGTCTGGGCAGCTGAGTTCCCAGCCATCGCGGACCCACCGGCACCGGCAAGCAATCTGGCTCCACCAAAGGCCTTCATCGGGATGCTCATCGCCTTCCTGTGTTTCTTTCTGGTGGTTGGTGTCAACCTGATTCCATCCAAGCGAAGTGATGATGTCAGCTGAACGCCGCAAGCAGCCCTGGCAGCTTCTTGCCTTGAATCTGGTGCTCCTGGCGATTCTCGGAATCGTGACCTGGATGCCTCAGGTCACGGCACAGTTCCGACCCAAGGATGACACGCTCGTCGTTGCAGGACAGACCGGCAACGGCACCGAACAGGTGCTGTGGATGCTTGATATTCAGGCCATGGAATTGATTGCTGTTGGTTGGGATCGTGCCGGCAAAGGGCTGGTACCTCTTGACCGACGTGATGTGGCTCAGGATGTGGAGACCTTGCGCAACGCACGTTGATGCTGCAACACCATGACGAATACAAACACCCAACATGGTCAATGGTCCTCGCTGCTCTGGGCGTCAGCTGTTCTTCTGGTGGGAATGATCATGCTTCAACTTGGAGGTCCCACCTCCCCGGCGGTACACGCCGACATGATCGTGCAGAAAGATGGCTACACCATGTTGACCATGAAAGGTCGGTCTGCTGGTGGCAAGAAGGATGCCGAAACCCTGATCCTTCTGGACTCCGGAGAAGGTTGGCTTCTTGCCTATGAGTTCGTCGGCCCGGCGACCAAGCGACGAATCGAGCCTGTTGATGGCGGCCCGCTTGCGTATCTCTTCGAACGCGGCGGACAACCCCCTGCCGGACCTTCTTCGCCACGGCCTTAGGCCTCTCTGCCCATACCCCTGATCGTCCCCTACACTGGACATATGGTCCGCCACCCGATTGATTCCATCATGCTGGAACAACGCGCTGCCTCGTTTACGCGTCGTTCAATCAAGACACAGTCCAAGGCGGATGGACTTCGACTGGCCTTGTCCATGGTGGATCTCACGACTTTGGAAGGCGCGGACTCACCTGAGAAGGTCCGAAGTCTCTGCCGAAAGGCAATCCGGCCATATGAAGGCGATCTCGATCGCCCCGTCCCGTCGGTTGCCGCCGTATGTGTCTATCCAAATCTCGTGCCCGTGGCCAAGGAAGTGCTCGATGGAACCGGTGTTCATGTCGCATCCGTCGCCACAGGATTTCCAAGCGGACAATATCCATTGAGTGTCCGGCTTCGTGATGCGGCCCAGGCCGTTGAAGCAGGAGCGGATGAAATCGACATGGTGATCAACCGTGGCGCCTTCCTGGCTGGCCGGGATGAAGAGGTTTCGGATGAAATCAAGGAAGTTCGTTCAGCAGTGCATCCCGCACATCTGAAAATCATTCTGGAAACCGGCGAGTTGGGAAATTACGACGCCATACGCCGAGCCAGTGACATGGCCATCGAGGCTGCTGCTTCAGTGGGACCTATCCGTGATGGTGAAGTCTTCATCAAGACTTCGACTGGAAAAATCGCACCTGCCGCAACCATGCCAGCTGTGCTTGTCATGTTGGAGGCGATCAGAGACCACTATTTCGCAACCGGTGTGCGAATCGGAATGAAGCCTGCTGGTGGCATAAAAAAGGCGAAAGCTGCCTTGCATCAATTGGTCATGGTCAAGGAAACACTCGGCGATGACTGGCTCAATCCGAAGCTATTTCGGTTCGGCGCATCAAGTCTGACCAATGATCTCCTGCGCCAACTGGTGCGGATGGAACGCAAGCGATACATGGCAGCCCATGATTTTTCAGAGGCCTGAGGTAAAGGACGATCCCATGAATGATGCCAATCCAACTGCCTCCGCAAGCACCGCGTCGATGTGGGAGTACGCCCCCGCACCAGAACGCACGCCTCTTGAAATCGATGACCGCTATGGCCTCTTCATCAATGGAGAATTCAGATCTCCAAACTCACGGAGATGGTTTGAATCGCTCAATCCGGCGACGGGTGAAGTTCTTTCCAAAGTCGCCAATGCGAACCAGCAGGATGTTGATGATGCGGTATCCGCCGCTCGGCAGGCACTTCCCTCCTGGTCACGCTTGAGTGGCCAGGAACGAGCCAAGTATCTGTTCCGAATTGCCAGACGCATTCAGGAACGTGCGCGAGAGCTCTCCGTTCTGGAAACCATGGATGGCGGCAAGCCCATCAAGGAATCACGGGATATCGATATCCCACTGGCTGCTCGCCATTTCTTCTATCACGCCGGTTGGGCCGACAAGTTGCAGTGGGCCTTTGCTGGAGCAACACCCAGACCAGTGGGCGTCTGTGGCCAGATCATTCCCTGGAATTTCCCCTTGTTGATGGCGGCCTGGAAGATCGCTCCCGCACTGGCCTGTGGAAATACCTGTGTACTCAAGCCGGCCGAGACGACTTCATTGACCGCCCTGCGCCTCGCCGAGATCTTCCAGGAAGCTGGCTTGCCGCCGGGTGTCGTCAACATCGTCACGGGCGCCGGCAAGACTGGCCAGCTTCTGGCGGCTCATGAAGACATCGACAAACTGGCTTTCACAGGCTCGACGGAAGTCGGCAAGAAGATTGCCGAAGTCGCAGCAGTCGGAGACCGGCGTCTCACATTGGAACTCGGCGGGAAGAGCCCTCACATCATCTTTGCAGATGCAGCATTGGATCAGGCCGTTGAGGGTGTGGTCAATGGGATCTGGTTCAATCAAGGACATGTGTGCTGTGCTGGATCCAGACTTCTTGTGGAAGAGTCCATTCAGGATGAAATGATTCGTCGGTTGAAACATCGTCTGGGATCACTGCGAGTAGGCGACCCACTCGACAAGAACACTGATATAGGCGCCATCAACAATCCCGAACAACTGGACAAGATCAAGGGATATGTTGAAGCAGGACAGGCTGAGGGGGCGGTACTTCACGAGGTTACGACCCAATCGCTGCCAAAGAAGGGACTGTGGTTCCGACCATGCTTCCTGACCGGTGTTCAACCAAGCCACGTGATTGCACGAGATGAGATCTTCGGGCCGGTTCTTGCCATGATGACGTTCCGAACCCCGGAAGAAGCGATCAAACGGGCCAATAACAGCCCCTATGGCCTTGCTGCCGGTGTCTGGACGGACAAAGGGGCTCGGATCTTCGAGATGGCCAAAAGACTTCAGGCTGGCGTGATCTGGTGCAACACCTACAACCAGTTCGATGCCGCTTCACCCTTTGGCGGTGTGAAGGAATCAGGCTTTGGACGTGAAGGTGGAAGGCATGGGTTGCGTGCCTATGTGAGAATCTGATCAGGTGAGGAGCACCATCATGCCCCAGAGGGTTGACGTCGCAAAGACCTGGAAATTGTTCATCGGCGGACAGTTTGTTCGCAGTGAATCAGGCCAGTCATTTCCCATTGAACATCGTCGTCATGGAACAACCTTGAACCTCTGCCGTGGATCCCGCAAGGACCTCCGTGATGCAGTTGAGGCTGCACATTCTGCCAGTGAGAAATGGGCATCTGCCTCTGGCTATCTACGCGGCCAGATCATCTATCGCATGGCTGAAATGCTGGAAAGCCGTCGTTCAGAGATGTCTGAAGCACTTGCTGCTGTAGGAACAAGCACCCCGAAGAAGAGACTCGATGAAGTCGACGCTGCCATTGACCGACTTGTTGGTTTCGCTGGTTGGGCTGACAAGATCGAACAGATCCTTGGTGGACAGAATCCGGTACCAGGCCCCTACTACAACATCACGGTTCCAGAACCCAGTGGAGTCGTCGGTGTGCTGCCGCCTGATCGCCCCGCGCTGCTCGCGAGCATCTCCATGCTCGCAGCACCCTTGTGTGCTGGAAATACGATTGTGATGCTGGCTCCTGAGGGGCATCCGCTTCCAGTGGCCTTGCTCGCTGAAATCATCGCGACTTCCGATGTTCCTGATGGTGTCATCAACATCATGACAGGCAAACGTGAGGAACTCATGTGGCATCTGGCGGATCACCGGGAAGTCGATGCAGTTTCAGCAGCCAATCTGGATGATGAAACGCTGACTGAACTCCGCCAACGAGCTGCAGAGAGTCTCAAGCGAGTTCACCATGATTCCGTCACCGCCGCAGGATGGTCGAAACATGAAAGCCGATGTTCCCCCTGGAATATCGAGCCGTTCGTTGAAATGAAGACCATGTGGCATCCTTCGGCCTGCTGATCTCTACAGTCGCGGAACTTCAACCAGGAATGGCTTTTGTGGCTTGGTACCTGCTCCTGGATCATTCCGGCTGACGGGGATGTTGAGTACCTCCCCGTTTACAAGTCGGGCTGGAAACTGCCCCATGACTCGCTCTACCGCTGGACTTCGAATTCCTGATGCCGCATCAATGGCTCGGTGATCGAATACACCGACGGTCACCGTACTCATCTTCTTCACATGATCATGGTGATACCAGGCCTGATGTCCAAGATCTCTCAGAGATCTTGCATAGTCCTCTGCCAATCTACGACGTTTGGCATCAGTCAACTTGCCGCTCTCAAAGTCCCCCCAGACAGCAACCTCAAGCGTGTAAATCGTTCGAACTTCAGGATGACGAAGCCTTACCGCAAGCAGTTCATTGGGACCGATCGTTGCAGGATCGCGCCGCGGAAGAACTTCAGTAAGGATTGGATTGAGAAAGAGTGGACGGCCTTGAATCTGGACTTCACGAACTCTTTTTGTGACATCCGCAACACGCTCATCCTTCCAGCCATCAAATTCACCATAGAGGACAAGCGATCCGGCTTGATCCGTATGAAGTGAAAGATCAGTGGCCATGTCCGGGACCAGCATGGAAACACGCTTGAGATACTGTTGACCTTCAAGACGATGATCGCCACTGGTAAAGGTCGCCAGACAAATGGCATATCGAGGGGGCTGTGGTAGAGCCGCCAGACGCTGGTTCGAGTTGTCGCCTGAAGAGTCGGATGCTCGGCGAGGCTTCAATGAACTCCCGCCAATCAGACCCTCTACCGCATCCCAATCATCACCCATATCCAATTCCATGGGTGCTGATTCCTCGAATTGAGGTGGACGAATCTGGCGAGTTGACGCTGAGGATGGCTTGGCGGCACTCTGGCAGCCAATCAGGCCTAGATGGAGTCCGGCCAACAGGCAAAGGCCTGTGGATGCATGTTTGAACTGGAAATACGGCATAGGAGTATTGTCGCCTGAGACCTCAGAAATTTCCTGCTCACAAGTCATGTCCAGAAGACTCCTGAGCCGATTCAAACCCTTTAAAGGCAATTAGTTGTAGCACGAGAGCCGAGTTTGTGAAAGTTCAAGCTCTCGCCCCCTTGAGGTCGATGGTAGTACCAGTGACAAGCCCAAGGCATTGTTGCTAGGTGGATTTGAATTTAGTCCGGGAAGATTCGTTTGAGGAATACGGCCCTAGAAGGCCGGCGGCATCGCATGCTTTGCCGTGATTTGACCCGCAAGGAGTCGCAAAATGCTCGATATCGCGTCCGTCGGCAATGGCCTGGTGGGGCCTGGTCGCGAAGTAAACCAAGCAGCCCATGGGCGGCTTGATCCAACTTCTCCTTCACGCCCTGATCATCAGATCACGCCTCGAGCATCTCGAGCGACTGATCGGGTTGAAGTCTCTGAACATGCCGGGCTGATGGCTCAGCTCAACAAGGTGCCTGATGTCCGCTGGGACCGCATTGATGCGGCTAAATCAGCTATCCAGCAGGACAACTACATCGATCAGCATCTGGATGATGCGATCAACAAGCTCCTGTCCGACATGTAGTACCCTCGTGGGCGTGAATAGGCTTCTTCCTTCAATAACCATGTCAGCCCTGAACCCGTCTGTGGGCCTTTTGATAGCTGTTACAGCAGCAATTCTGGCCAATACAGGTGGTTGTGGCAGAAGACCTATTACCCCCTCAAGAGCTCCTGCAGCGGTCAGTGGGGATTGGCCCTTTGCGCCAACCCAGATTCTGGTGCACCCATTGTCCCGTTATTGGGTGACCACATCACATGGCAAGGAAGTTGAAGCTCGAATCCAGCTTCTTGATGCGGATGGTTTCCCCACCCGCGGCATTGGCAGACTGGAATTGACGCTGACGTCTCCCAATGGAAGATCGATTGAGACCTGGGTCCTTCAACTCAATAATCTGGATACCAACAGGGCCCATTTTGACAATGTGACACGTACCTACCTCGTCAGGCTCAGCCTCCCGAATCAGGATGTACCCGACCGAGCTGAACTTGAAGCCAAGCTAGTTCTGCCTACGGGCCGCGAGATCACTGATTATGGAAAGGTGGCAGCAGCACCTGCTGATCGCTCCGATTCAACGAAGTGAGAAGCCATCAATTGAATGAACTGATCTATGGCTGTATGACTTCAACAACGCTGTATTGATCCAGATTCAAAACCGCAATTTCGCCATCATCAAGGCGGATTTCAAGACGATCCAACCACAGTTGGTCATCCTTGGCATGGGCAAACCAAGAGCCTGTTTTGGCTTGTCTTGAGCGCTGTATCACGCCTTCAACCTCATTGGTCCAAGTCTCGGCACGCAGCGGGGTCTGCTGCGTCACCCGTACACGGGTTCCTGATGGATAGACAGAAGTCAGAATAGCCATGGTCAAATCCTACCAAGGAGCGCTCAAATGCTGCCAGAGATCTGGCCACTGAAGATCACTCAAGGGTGACAAAGCGGGGTTTCTTCCTCAAAATCAGCCCCTATTGGTTCAGGACCGACGGTTACTACGGTTGGAACAGGTGAAACGCGTCGGGCAAGGTACTCATTCAGCCCCTCAAGCGTAATCTCATCAAGTTCTCCCAGACGCTCTTCCATAGTCCTGACACGACCAAGTGCGTACTGATCTCCAACCAGCGCAGCAGCTCGTGCCTGTGTACGCTCACCATTGAAAACGGTCCCGCCACGCAGGCCAATCATGGCTCGATCAAACTCTTCCTGCTCCACACCAGCACTCATGCGTTCGATTTCCTGCCTGCAGACCTCAAGTGTCTCCGCTGCTCGCTCAGGCGTCGTACCCGCATAAAGAGATACGAGCCCCTCATCACGTCGTGCTCGGTAGACGGCACTGACGCTGTAACACAACGATCGACGCTGGCGAACTTCCGTAAAGAGACGACCACTCGTAGAGCCGCCGAGAATACGCGTGGCGATACGTTCAAGGATCGCATCGTCTTCCTCTGCACGAGGAGCATTCCAACCCATTCCCAGGTGAACCTGCGAAGAGTCTCGAGAAAGATGTCCATGGCCAGAAATCGCTGGTTTCAGTACCTCTGGTTCAGCCCTGTTTCCGGACCAACCGGCTAAGAGTGAATCCAGACGCTTTGCAACAGAATCGGCGTCTACGGCCCCTGCAAGGCCTAAAAAGCTGTTCTCAGGCACAAATCCGGCTTTCCAGAATTCAGTCAGCTCTTCGGTCGAAACAGAATCGATGACATCCGTGTAACCATATCCACTGCGATTGAATGGCTCAGCTCTGTGCCGACGTCGAACATGCAACATGACTTCCTGTTGTGGTTCATCTGCCAGGGATTCAATCGCCTGCTGCGAAAGACTTTTGCAGGCCGGAAGTGCTTCTGATGGCAAACTTGGAGCACAAATTACATCCGTCAACAATTCAAGTGCAGGATCAAGGTATTGAGCCAAAACTGAACCCATCAACCAGGCATGAGGACCTGAAACGCCACCATCACGTTCCAGTCCGATTTTATCCATGTCATTACTCAGTTTTCGACTATCTCGACTCCCGGCTCCCCGAAACAGCATTTCCGACAAAACCGTGCTTACGCCTATGCGATCGCTGTTTTCATAGGCATTTCCTGCAGGAACAAGCCAGTGAATAGAACAGGATGCAACGGATGAAATTGGTTCAACAAGCAGTGTCAGACCACAGTTGAGTGTGCGTGTTTCGATCATTTACGAGCTCCAACATGCCGGTTTCAAGAGGGCCAAAGGATAACGAATCGAGCTCTGTTACCTGAAAATTCAAAGAGTCATATGCGAAGACAAGCAACAAAATGTGTAAAGACTCTTTCCTAGACGGTCCGATACGGGTACAACATTCGGTAAGCGTTCCGCCCTCGGGCCAAGTTGCGCCCACATTACTCCGACAATGTCGCGGAATTCAGGAGGTCACCAACATGGCCAAGAAACGCGCCACGAAGAAGAAGGCCACTCGAAAGAAGGCCACACGTAAGAAGGCTACTCGCAAGAAA
>PBAY01000052.1 GCA_002717655.1 Phycisphaerae bacterium
GGAAGCCAAGCGAACCGGCAGGCCATGATCCTCCATCGTATTCGCGGAAGAACACGTAGCTGTCGTTGTCAAGAATGAGGTCGCCCACCTTGTCCGGATGACTTTTGTAGAGACGCCGGACGACGGTGAGGTTCAATGCGGTTGGATCAGCCAGACCTGATTCGACAAGTGAGACCCCAAGCCCCTTGTACTCACGGTCGGTCTTGCCGTTGTAGCCGACGAACATGGTTGATCCATCTTCCATCTTGATCTTGGCGGAACCATTGACATGCGCGATATAGGCTGACAGTGGATCTTCCACCCAGACCAGTTCCGATCCATCGAAGAGATCGCGGGATTCGATTTCACGTCGACTGGGCCAGGATCTGATTGATCCATCAGACTGTCGCTGGCCGAGTGGTTCTCCAGTTGCCGGGTGCGTCACCAGATCGTCGGGTCTTGTGAACAGTGGTGTGTCATCGGCATCATCAGGTGCTGTTTGTCCTTCAAGAACCGGTGAGAAGTAGCCCGTGAAGAGAATCGTGCCTTCGCCATCGCAGCCCACTGATTCATAGACATCGAATTCGGCCAGCAGTCGATTACGGAAGGTTGCTTCATCAGGAGCGGTTTCAAGAAGTTCACGCATCGCGACCACTGAAGCTCTGGCATGGGCGTGATCCACTCCGGCATGTGGATACCACTGGGTTGTCGATGGCTTGTCGAACCACGTGATGCTCTCATCCATGGCATCGCGGAGGAAGAGATCTCGACTCGACCAGGCCGCCTCAAGATCAGGCAGCCGTGAAGGATCCGTGATCTTGATCAGCGCCTGTTGACCTTCTGACAGGGGGCGTGAATAGTCCTTGGCGGAGATATTGGCACCTTCAGGTGTTTCAACCTTTTCCGGGGAGCAGCCAGCCAGCCCGGCCAGCATGCCGAGACTTGTCAGATAGGTCAGATTTCGCATCACGCTCGTTCCTCCTTGAATCACACGTCAACTGGCCGTTCATAGGGCCTGCGACGCTTCTATCGGCCTCTCTTGGCCTTCGTTTGCAGAGTTCCAGAGCCTCAATGCTCTGGACCCGGTAGACTGTACCTGAACCCGTTCCCGGAGGACTCGACATGTCACTATCCACAACCCTTCCATTGCTGCTCGGAATCGGCGGTATCGGCACAGTCGAGATCATCGTGATCCTCGTCATTGGTCTCTTGATCTTCGGCCGCAGGCTCCCTGAAGTGGGCCGCAACGTCGGTCGAAGCCTCGTGGAGTTCAAGAAGGGGGTCAAGGGTATCGAGGACGACATCGACAATGGCAGCAAGCCCGCGACGGCTCCCAAGTTGTCTGATCAGTCTGTTGCACGTGAAGAAGTTCAGGCTGCGGCGGACAAGATGCATGCTCCAGGTGGCGATCGACCTGCCTCGGACTGAGTGCGGATCCGGACACCAGATATCATTCAACATTCCTCGGGCGATTAGTTCAGTTGGCTAGAACGCACGGATCACACCCGTGAGGTCACAGGTTCGAGTCCTGTATCGCCCATTCTCATGTCTGATCGGGGCCCTTGCGGGGCTCGACTCATGGTCTGATTCTTGCAGCAGGTAACATGGTTGCATGCCTGCAGAGTCACATCCCAATCTGACAATCCTTGATCATCCCTTGATTCAGAACAAGATGGCCCGTCTTCGTGATGAAGCGACGTCGCCCGAGGATTTTCGACGCTTGACTTCTCAGGTTGCAGGGCTGATGACGTTTCAGGCTTGCCGCGATCTTCCATCTCGTGAGACGACTGTTCGAACGCCGCTTGAGGAAGCGGTTGCGTTCAGGTTGTCGGCGCCCATCACCTTGGTTCCTATTCTTCGTGCCGGTCTGGGCATGGTCGAAGGAATCATCGCCTTGATGCCCGAAGCCAATGTGGGTCATGTTGGTCTCTATCGAGATGAGTCAACGCTTGAAGCGGTGAACTACTACTGCAAACTTCCTCCTGAAGTTGCCGAAGGTCCGGTGTTCCTGGTTGATCCGATGCTTGCAACCGGTGGTTCCGCAATTGCCGCGACCGACCATCTTCTCAAGCACGGTTGTCAGGACATCCGGATGATTGCACTTGTTGCAGCGCCTGAAGGTGTGAATGCCATGGCTGAATCACATCCAGAAATCCGGGTGTATGTTGCCGCGCTTGATCGTCAATTGAATGAGAACGGGTACATCGTTCCCGGCCTGGGCGATGCCGGCGATCGCATCTTCGGAACTCGATAGCTCACGGATTCCTGGAAGGTGTGTCTTCATTTTCTGAAGATGGCGGATGGTGTCTTTCATGGTGTCGCTTCAGCGGGTCAGCGCCCATGTTTCGTTCAGGATCATGCCAGACCATGTGCACATGTTCTGGATCTCCGCCCACGCAGTCATATTCAAGAATAAAGCTGGGGCCCTGCAGCCTGAAGTAATGTGACTGGTCCGGCGTCAACTTTCCCATCCAGGCGAAGTGGAGGTTGTCGAGGCCATGTTGAGTGATCCGGTCCAGTTCAATCTGTGCCACAGGTCCTTGCAGGATTCGAGCATAGGATTCGAGAATGGCCATCGCCATCATCTTCTGATTCATGTTGAGCGTGCCGAGTTTCAGCCCCTCGGGTTTGTTCAGTCGATTCTCTCTGCCGGGCATGGTCAGAATGTCATGGGGGGTTCGGTCTGAAAGAATCGCTTGCTTGCGTTGTTCATCATCAAGGCTCTGCATGAACTTGAAGGCAAGATCCGATTCGTCGCCCAGGACTCGAGTGCCTTGCAACGGACCCTCTGGAAGTTCGAATGGGGCAACACCGATGAAAAGAGGCGTCACGCAGACTTCTTCGTTGATATGCGTGAAGTTCAGAGAAAGATGATGTCCTTCATAGTGCCAGGCCCAGATTGGTTCTCCTGGAGTGCCGAAGATGGCGAGCTCATATTGATCTGGATCTCGCGTTGGATCTTCGTGCCCACGCCGTCGCGATTGTTCACGCAAGGCTAGTTCCATGGCATAGATGCCTTCGAGATCTCGCATGCCGTGTTCTGAAAGCATCGTTGCCAGCAGGTCATTCGCTCGCTTTCTCTGGTCCTTGTTCATGTCTCGCAACGGCAGTCCCGCACGGGCTCCAGGTAGATACATCCAATGGAGTCGCTTTGAATCCTCGAAGGAATACACCGCCTGCGCCATCTGTTCATCATCAAGAGATTCAATGAACGCCTTGGCTGAATCCGTGGAGTCGGGGTGTTCTGCGGGGTGGGCATGGCCCAGCACGCCGGCAATCAGGGAGAAGATCAAGATGAGCATGGGTTTAGGCTATCAGCAACGGACTTTAGGGTGGCGTCACCAGCAATTACGGCTATCTTGAATCGATGGGGATGGTCTGCTTGCAGTCATCCGTATGGCATGAGTGAAGGTCCTGCGGGTGGTTCTGTTGGGCCGAATCTTGAAACGACGGCCATGAGGAGCCACTTGGATGAATTCTGGAAGATTGATGTCATTGGCCGTCATGCTCACGATTCTTGCTGCAGGTGCAGCGTTGGCGGACAGTACGACACGCCTGGGTTGTGATTCCGATCTTGATGGTGATGCACAGGTCACGGTCAATGATGTTCTGGAAATCGTGGCCGTCTGGGGCACGCCGGATCACGACACCGATGGCGATGGTGTCTGTGGCGTCGGTGAGATTCTTCAGGTTCTTGCCGAGTTCGGTTCCACCTGTCATCCCTTCACCAATGGTGTGATCGTGACGATGGACTATGACGCCGGTGTGGCGATTGTCCAGGGGACGGGCCTTGCCGACCATCCCATGGGTCCCTTTGACGGAAGTGAAGGCTGCTTCAATCCCAACACTCCGACGGATCAGAACTTCACCTGGCGTATCCCGCTGAATCCCGTCTACACAAACAATCCTCCAGTGAACCTCTTGAATACGTTTGGTGCGGTTGGTGTCTGTACCAATGGCGTCTCCTGGTACAACCCCTATGACGGCGGTGGTGTCGATGCCCCCAGCACGATCTGCATGGATGAGTTCAATGCCCATCCGTCTCCGGATGGTTCCTATCACTACCATCAGGCTTCTGACTGGGCGTATCCCACCGATGCCTCCGGCCATTCGATTCTCATGGGCTATGCGTTTGATGGATATCCGGTGTATGGCCCCTATGAAACCGAAGGCGTTTTCGCCAAGGATCTGACCGGAGACATGGCGCTGGATGAATGCAATACGCATTCGGATCCTGTTCGTGGCATTCACTACCACGCGATCTCGTTCGAACTGGACCAGAGTGGCTTCCCATGGATTGCCGGCTGCTATCGCGGCGTGCCTGATGAAAGCAACTTCATGGGTGGCGGAGGTGGACCACCTCCAGGTGGCTGCAATTCCGGCTGTGGTGCCGCCATGGCGCCTCCTCCGGTATGCATGTGTCTTCAGAACAATCCCGAGTATGCCTATTGCTGCACGGACTGGGACATCTACTGTTGTATTCAGGCTCAGCAATACTGTGGTTACAACCCGCCAGGCGGCGGCTGCAACTGATCTGGTGCCCCTGTTTCAATATTCCTGATTCAATTGGTACAGCGGCTCCTGAGGATCTCTTTCAGGACATCATGCGGAGACCTGAGTATGCTTCCCTCAGGAGGTTCTTAGATGAGAATCCTGATACTTCTGTCCTTGATCATGATGTCCGCCGGGTGTGCCAGTCCACAGCACACACCTGCAGCAAAATCTGAATCGATGCGTGTGCTTCAGGGCCAGCCGGGCGAAGTCGTGCTTCTGGTCTTCGGCAGTCCCGATTGTCCCATCTCCAATGCGCTGTCGCCCGAGTATCAGCGTCTTCACGAACAGCTTCGTGAGCGTGGTGGTCGATTTTATCTGGTGCATGCCCGCCCGGATGTCACCATGGAGAAAGCCAAGGCGCATGCCAGAGATTACCGGCTCAACATGCCGATTGTTCTCGATCCGGATCATGCGCTGGTGAAGTCCATGGGCGCCACCGTGACCCCTGAAGCCGTGGTGCTGGTGCTTGATGGCGATGGATCATATCGAAAGGTATATCAAGGGCAGGTCAACAACCTTTATGCTTCTTTGGGCAACCGCCGTGATCACGCCACCGAATTCTGGGCACGTGATGCCATCGATGCTTCATTTGACGGCGGTGAGGTCGAGGTGGCTTATCGCAAGCCTCTGGGCTGTTACATCGAGCAGCAACGTTGATCAGTCTTCTCTGCCTGATGCTGAATGTCCCGGTTACTCAGGCGATACCGGATGAAGCCGTCCCGACCTGGCATGGTGAAATCGAGAAGATCATTGTCGCGCACTGCGCTGGTTGTCATCAACAGGCTGGCTCAGCACCATTTCCGTTGACGACCTATGAAGAAGTCTCGGCACGTTCTGCCTTCATCGAAGCAGTTGTTCAGGCGGGTTTGATGCCGCCATGGCTTCCATCCGATCATGGGTTGCCGCTCCGTGGCAGCAGGGGATTGTCCGATTCGCAGATCGAACTGGTTTCCAGATGGATTCAGGGCGGCAAGCCAAAGGGTGCAGTCGGATTGCCCGTTGAGCGGCCTCCAGTCACTTCGCCGCGTGAACCGGATCTTCGTGTCTCCATGCAGGAGGCCTGGCGGATTCCAGCCGAAGGTGGGCCCAACTGGGGTCGACGTGATCGTGACAAGCGTTCCTTTGTTGTGCCCATGAATCACAACCGCACCTTGAAGGTCTCGAGATTGATGCATCGCTCCGCGTCGCCACAGGCGATTCATGCCATGACCATGCTTGCGGATACCACTGGCGGTGGGCGGTACCTCGATAATCGTGAGGAGGGGCCGGGGTACTACATGCCCGGAGATATCCATGATCGTCCCAGCGGTTCATTAGGGGGATCCGGAGTCGGAAGCAGATCACTTGTCTTGCCTGATGGATACCACTGGAGTCTGCCTGCTGATGCGGATCTCCTGATGCAGGTTCATTTCAGGCCAACGGGTCGGGCGGAACATCTTCAGGAATCTGTGGATTTCTGGGTAACGGATGATCCCGCGAGTCGGCCGCTGCAGACCTTGATCAGCATGGTCTGGAGAGTTGATGTTCCCGTTGCAGAGACCCGGCGACTGATGGAGTCATGGACTCTGCCGGTAGCAGTGGATCTGGTGGGGATGACCCCTCGTGCCAATGGTGTCGTCACTTCCTTGAATCTGAACGCCACATTGCCAACTGGTGAACGGCTGAATCTTCTTGATATTCCCGAGTATGACCCGCACTGGCGCATGCCTTACATGCTTCTTGAGCCGCTTCGACTGCCAGCAGGGACGCAGGTGAATTCATCCTGGGTGCTCGCCAATACTACGGAAAACCCTCGAAACCCGTTTGTGCCTTTGAAACCTTATATAACGGCTCGTCGTACGGGAGTGGTTGCGATGCTGCTGCATGTTGCGACTCTGAATCAGGACGATCAACAGGCATTGATGAGCTGGCATGACGAGATGCTTCGCTCACGGCAGCGACCTCGAAGATCCGTTAAATCTGGATTGGAACCATCCGACACCAGTCGTTGACACGTGTTGTGCGTGAGCTCTTGAGTGATCAGGAGTTGCCTTGACTACTGATATTGCATTATGCTCGCGCATGTTCGAGCTGCAATTGAGGTTTGATTCGTGGGTCAAAGCCCTGGAAGGGGACGAATATGAGAACTGGCTTCAGCATCGCATCTGTGCTTCTTGCTTGTGGTCTCTTGAGTCTGTCGACCGTAATGGTCGGTTGTTCAACCGCACCGCAGACGGCGGTTGAGCGTGATCAGCTTGTATCTGATTCCGAGGCGACTGCTTCCAGATTCCGTTCCGAAGATCCACGAACGCGTTCCTTCTTTGACAACGCATATGCCTACGTGGTCTTCCCGAAGATCACGCAGGGAGGCGTGGGGATTGCCGGTGCCTATGGTCGCGGTGTGGTGTATCAGGGTGGACGGATGGTTGGTTATGCCGGGATGACCCAGGGAACCATCGGCGCCCAGATCGGCGGCATGTCATGGTCTGAGATAATTTTCTTTGAGAATCGATGGGCCTTCGACAAATTCAAGAGTGGTCAGTTCGCGGCATCAGCCAATGCTTCATATGCAGGGCCCAAGCAGGGTGGAACCAATGCACTCAATTATGCAGAGGGCGTCATGATCTTCACCATGGACACGCGAGGCTTGGCTGTTGCAGCAGCTGTGGGTGGCCAGCAGTTTGAATACGAGTCATCAGAGTGACCAACACCGTGTCAGCACAGCATCAAGACCAATCGTCAGGCAGCAATTTGCACGATGTCGCCCCACGTGTTCGTGGAATCATCGAGTCGGCGATCTATGTCGATGACATGCAGCGTTCAGTCGATTTCTATCGAGAGGTAGTCGGTCTGGCTCAGGCGGATGAGGAGATTGCTCGACGTCTTAATGCGATGGTTGTTGGTCCTTTTCAGGTGTTGTTGATCTGCAGTCGAGGTGGCGCGGTCAAGCCAATCGAATTCAGAGGCGGCCGTGTCCCTCCACATGATGGATCAGGCCCTTTGCATCTGGCATTTGGAGTCGAGGAAGACAGTCGCGAAATCTGGCGTTCCAGGCTTGCCAAGTATCGCATCGCGATTACAGGCGAGGTTGATTGGCCCACAGGTGGATGGAGCCTCTATTTCGATGATCCAGATGGACATGTCATTGAATTGAAAAGTTCCGACTGGCACGGCAGGCCCATCTAGGGTCAGGTCATGCGGCTCTGAAGCATCCACTGCAAGTTGAATTCAAGGAAACAGCGGATTGTGGCAGCTTCGATGGCCATGCTCGTCACGCAGTAAACCCTCGCGCTGCAGACTGAGCAGTAGGTGTTTGGTTCAAAGATTGACGACTACGACCATCAGGATGGCACATACGGCAGCCACCGCTCGTCTTGCCCAGCGTTCAAAACGCATGTTGCATTCCCTTCCAGACCGCTTCTCTTCCGGATCGACGGTCATTTCCTCATCGTTTACCATAGCCCCGTATCAGGCAAGGACAAGAAATCCTCCTCATATCCAAGAGAGATTTTCGTCAATCCTTCAGAAGGATTGCCTCAAGTCTCAAGGGGTGTCCACAGGTTGAATTGCGAGCCGGTAACCAAGGAGATGTCGAATGAGTTTGCTTCGTGTTCTGGTCTGTATTCTGCTTCCTCCGTTGGCCGTCATCGATCGCCCGATCATGGTGTTTCTGATCGTGTTGATGCTGACCCTCCTTGGATGGATTCCAGGGATTATCGGGGCCATCTACTTCAATTCTCAGGATGCAGCTCCGGCAGACGGCCATTGAGGAGACTGGGTTGATGTTGGATCTGATTCTGCCTCTGTTTGTCGCCTCAGGCCTGCTGGCTGCACCTCCGGATCCACTTGATTTCGAGGCAAAGCCCGTCAATCGGGTGGCCTTCGGGTCCTGTGCCAATCATGAAAAACCTCAGCCGATCTGGGAGGCCGTGGCGTCCTGGGCGCCCGATGTCTTCGTGTTTCTTGGAGACAACGTCTATGGCGACACGGAGGACATGGAGGTTCTGGCGGCCAAGTATGGCCAGCTTGCAGCCAAGCCGGGATTCCAGGCCTTGAAGCGGAAGGCATCAGTCATCGGTACGTGGGATGACCATGACTATGGGGCCAATGACGCCGGGCTTGAATACCCCATGAAGGAAGCTTCCAAGGAGGTCTTCCTGGACTTCTTTGAAGAGCCTGCCGGGAGTGAGCGCCGAAATCACGAGGGCATCTACACGTCCTACCTGCTTGGTCCGGAAGGCAAGCGGGTCCAATTCATCATGATTGATGCCAGAACATTTCGTACACCCTTGCTGAAGCGTGAGATTCCGGAGGCATACGAAAAGGGGTTCATCGGGCCCTATGCGCCTCGTGAGGATGAAGAGTCAACCATGCTGGGTGAAGCCCAGTGGAAGTGGTTGGAGGCTCAGTTGAAGATTCCGGCTGAAATCCGTCTGATCGGGATGAGTACCCAGTTTCTTCAGGAGTTCAATGGCTGGGAAGCCTGGGCCAACATGCCTCGTGAGCGTCAGCGTTTCATTGATCTCATCAGATCGACACGAGCCAATGGAGTCATCTTCATCAGTGGGGATACGCACTGGGCGGAGCTGTCTCGTGACGAGGAGCCGGATCTCTACCCGCTCCATGACCTGACCTCGAGTGGCCTGACTGAAGTCTGGAAGGGTATTGCTCCCAATCGCAACCGAGTGCTTGCACCATTTCTCGGGGCGAACTTCGGCACCGTGGAGATTGAATGGGATGACCATGATCGTGGCCCGAGGATTGTTCTGAGTATCCATGATGAGGAGGGTCAGATCGTCATCTCACAGGCGATCTGGCTTGATGAACTTGATTTCGATCTGGAGCCTGCTGATCCAGTCGCGCAGCGGATCTACTCCTGGAGCAGTCGCGGGGTCCTGCAGGCGACGTTTGATGGCGATCAGTTCACGGGAACCTTTGGCGGAAATGATGGAAAGCTCAGCGGGGTCCTGAAGGGACGTACGGTGACTGGAACGTGGTCCACGCCTGTGAATCAGGGGCCGTTCGAGTTCACCATCAGTCGTACCGGTGGCTTTATCCATGGTCGGTACGGGATTCAGGGCCAGGACGGGCCGGATTCAATGCCATGGTCATGGACTGCCAGTCCGAAGATCTGGTGACGCATGGACCGGCAACGGTCGGTATCCTCACCTGTTCATGGAATTCATTCCCCACGAAATCGACCGAGATGTATTCGTCCTGATGGCTGATGGTGGCATCAACAGGGAGAATGCGCAGCAGTTCACGGATGACGTGGAGAAGATGGTCCGCAACGGATTTTCGAAGTTGATCATCGATTGTTCCAAGCTTGATTACATCTCCAGTACAGGTCTTGGCACGCTGCTGGTTCTTCAGCGGCGGATGAAGCAGGCCGGTGGTGATGTGAAGCTGTGCAGTGTGAAGGGATTGGTCGTTCAGGCACTTCAGATCATCAGGCTCGATCGAATGTTCGGGATATACCCTGATCTGGGACAGGCTCGACTGGCCTTCCGCCCTGAAGGTGACTCAGCAGCAGCAACCAGTGAGGATGGCGCAGGATGACGGCGAACTTTGATCTCAAGGGTCGTGTGGCGATGGTCACCGGAAGTACGACTGGCCTTGGTCGGGCCATGGCCTTTGCACTTGCTGCCAATGGTGCCAAGGTGATCCTCAACTATGCGAACAACCAGGAGCGGGCGGAGTCCTGCTTCGCCGACTTCAAGGCGGCAGGTCATGAGGGCATGCTGATTCGAGGTTCGGTGATCGATGAGCAGGAAGTTGACCGGATGGTCGGCGAAGTCGAGTCGGAAATCGGAGGCGTGGACATCGTCGTGCTGAACGCGACGCCATCACAGCCGCAGCGGCCGATTGATGAGTACGACTGGGACTTTCATCAGGAAATGCTGGACTTCTTCGTCAAGAGCCCGTTTCTGATGACTCGTCGAGTACTTTCGTACATGCGTGCTCAGCAGTGGGGTCGCATCATCAACATCGGTTCCGAAGTCTTCGCCCGAGCGACACCGAATTTCAGTGCGTATGTCGCGGCCAAGGGGGCTCAGAATGGCTGGACCCGAAGCATGGCGACGGAACTGGCGCCGCAGGGCATCACCGTGAACATGATTTCACCAGGCTGGATTCCGGTTGAGCGACATGCCGATGCGCATCCTGATCTGCTGGAAGCGTATCGATCAGCAGTCCCCATTGGTCGAATGGGTGTGCCAGTGGATCTGGCCGGTGCCGTGGTGTTCTTTGCCAGCGAGGCATCCGACTTCGTGACGGGGCAGAATGTCCATGTCAATGGTGGCACAACCACTCACTGAACTCAGGCCAGCCAGACGTAGAGTCCCGCGGTGATGAGAATCACGATGGTGCCGCATACCCAGACGTCCAGTGGAGTGCGGACGTCCAGTTTGCTGCGTGGCATGGTTCGTGCTTCAGGCAGCGGATACGCGGCTCTGAGGATCCACATGATGCCGGCAACCGAGAGGAAGACCACGAGCAGATGGTGCAGGAATGACAATTCGAAGAACCACGTGGTCGATTCCGTTGTGATGAGCCCATCGCCCATTCGACAAATGCCGTAGATGACCGGCCCGAGAATCAGTCCGGTGATGGCGGAGATCGGCGGCATCTTCGGATCGATCATTCCCACGACAAACACGGCCAGAATCGGGGCCGACACATAACCATTGATTTCCTGAATGTAGGCGAAGATACCTTCGAAGGAAGAGATCACCGGGGCCCAGAGGCATCCGAAAATGACCAGGAAGATGGTTGCGATCCGGCCGACGCGGAGTTCGCCCTGGGAAGAGAGTCCCGGTTGCAGCCAGCGTTTGTGCACATCGATGGTGTAGATCGTCGAGGCGGCATTGAGTCCCGAGTTGAAGGTACTCATCACGGCACCGGCCAGCGCTGCGAGGAGGATTCCCCGAAGCCATGGCGGAAGCAGTTGCGAGATCATGTAGGGGTAGGCCTTGTCACCCAGATCCGGCTGTTGCTCGGCATAGAGTTGCCAGGCCAGGATGCCCGGGATCACTACGATCAAGGGAAGGTAGAGCTTCAAGGCGGCGGCCAGCATGATGCCACGCTGGCCTTCGGCAACACTCTTGGCTGCCAAGGCTCGCTGAGTGATGAACTGATTCAATCCCCAGTAGAAAATGATGGGAATCCAGATGCCGGCCAGCAGCACGGTCCAGGGCAGATTCTTGTCATCGGAATCCTTGATCAGATGAAGTCGTTCTTGACTGTGTTCCGTGAAGGCCGACCAGCCGTTGAGGAATGATCCATCACCAACGGCACAGACCGCGAACCAGAGCACGATGGTTCCGCCGATCAGCAAGGTGACGCCCTGAATGAGATCCGTCCAGATGACCGCAGGCAGTCCGCCCCAGGCGGTGTAGGCCCCGGCGATGAGGCCGATCAACCAGATTCCCGCAAAGGTCGACCAGAAAGAGGCCTTGTCTTGCCAGGAGATCACTTCGCCATTGGCGGTGCGTTCCGCGACTTCAGCTGGCGAGAGGAGGCCGAACCAGTCGGCAAAGTGGTTGGGAAGATCAAACAGGGTGTCGATGGCGACCGCGCCGCCATAGAGGGTCATCGCGAGCAGGCCGATCACGTAGATGATCAGCATGTAGGTCGCCATGATCGAACGGGTCTTGGCGTCGTATCGGAACTCGAGGTACTGGGGAATGGTATAGATGCCCGCAGAAAGAAAGCGGGGCAGCATGAACCAACCGACCAGTACCAGCGCGGAGGCTGCGATCCATTCCCAGGCGGCAATGGCCAGGCCCTGTTCGCCAAAGGCCCCGCCGGTCATGCCCACGAAGTGTTCCGATGAGATGTTGGACGCAATCAATGAAATGCCGATCAGCGGCCAGGTCAGTTTGCGACCAGCAAGGAAGTAGTCTTCGGAAGTCTTGTTTCCTCTGGAGGCCCAGAGGCTCACAACGACCACGAAGGCCATGAAGCCGAAGAAGACGATCGCATCGGTGGCAGTCAACGACATGGCGGCAATGAGAGTGGTCATGTGCACATGGTGGCCAGTGTGTCTGCAGAGTGCAAGCGACCTGAAAACCTGAATGTTCAGGCCTGCCTCAGTGGCGGGAAGGCGCCTTCCGAGGGTTCAGGCCGTAGACTGCGATGAAGCCTTTTCTGGATCTTCCAGAAGGGGATCCGCTCTACCAAGGAGACATCCCATGAGCCTGAGTCACACCGCCCACGCACTTGCTGGAGTCCTTTTGTCGACGCTGGTCGTTCATGCACAGGATCTTCCGAAGTGGGAAGCGATGGACTATGGCCCATTTCTTTCAGCAGCGATTGAAGTGGATTCCGGCAACATGGCCTACAAGGGCATCGCGGTTCCGCTCGGCGACAGTCCTGATGGCGACATGACCATGCTTTTTGATACGGACCTGCTTCGTTGGGCAGCCGGGTGGCGAGGCGATGGCGTGGCCCTTCGTGGCATCGTCTATGACGGACCTCACGGGATTCACCCCACGATCGATGGCGAACCTGACTGGGCTACGAATCAGGCCCCCGGTGCAAGTGTTGATGGAGAATTCGTTGATCTCCGTTCGTGGCGATATGGTCCGCTTGATCGGGAGCGACTCCACTGGAAGGGGATCCATCTTCGTGACGAAGATGTCATTCTCGAGTATCAGGTTGGTCGTACCAGAGTTCTGGAGCATCCCGCTCGGATCATCGACGGCGATTTGATGGTCTATGCCCGCGATATCGAGGTAGAGGGGACGGATCAGGAACTTCTGCTGGAAGTCATGAAGGCGCCACGTCAATCTCTTCGATCGATGGAATCAATCGGAGTTGCATTAGCCGCAGAAGGCCCGGTCAATCTATCGACTCGATGCATTGGTGCGGTCATTGTTCGTGGCCAGTCGCCACTGATGGCGCTGGGTGTGGTGCAGGCGATTGACGGTCAGGCTCGACTGCTTCAGAAAGATGCCAGTGTTCGCCTCCAATTGCACCCTGATCGAAGCCAGTATCCGGTCTCGGCTCGCTTGTTCATGGCGAAAGTCGAGTCGATTGATGAGGTCAAGGATTTTGCTGTGATGTTGAACGGAATGAGCCCACCTTCACCATTGCTGCCTTCATTGGCTCCGCTCGACCCGGATCACGTGGTTCCACAGGTTGAAACGGCTGGTGTTGTCGATATCGACTTCTTCTATCGCGAGGATGCCACTCGTATCTCCTGCAAGGCGGATGAGGAGCCCAGAGACATCTCTCTGACGCAGGACCGGATCACCGGTATGGAAATCATGGACTTCAGTGGCAACCCGATGTCTGGGGCTGATGTCTCCGTGCAGGACGGGTATGTTCAGATTGAGTACACCGGTCAGTCTGCAGGTTCGCCGATTGCTTCATGGACCTTTGATGAAGGTACCGGTGATGCGATGCGCAATGAAACGACAGGCAAGCGGGATCTTGCGCTGGATGGCGTCACCTGGCGGCGTGGGATCAAAGGCCGAAGCCTCGACTTCGATGGTACATCGCGTGCCCGATGGACCGGCGGTGATCACATGGACTTCATGCAGGAGGATCTCACTTTTTCCGCGTGGATCTACACCACGGCAGACGGCACGATCATGTCGAAGACCCGGCCAAAGGGAAAGTGGGTTCCGAATGGGGTGACGTTCTTCATTCGTAATGGGAGTCTTGCGTTTGATGTGGGATGGGTGGGAGCAGTTGAGGGTCAAGCTACCGTCGCTGATGGTGAATGGCATCATGTTGCGTTCATCTGGAACCATCAGAATGGTGAAGTGTCACTGTGGGTTGATGGTGAGCGTGATGCCTTGGCTTCGCTCCCGCTTTCGGATTCAGTTCCAGAGGCCGAGGTGCAACTTGGATTCACAGCAAAGGATTTTCCTGCAACGACCTGGTTCAGCGGTTTCATGGATGGAGTGCAGATCTTCAACAGCGCGCTTGATGAACAGCAACTCATGCAGGTCGCAGCCAGTACTGGTACGCCACTTGTTCAGGCATGGTTGATTCGTGGAGATCTTCCCCTGGCCTCCTGGAGGCGAATGGGAAATGGAGAGATTCTTCTGCATCTTGATTCGGAGCCACAGGACTGTCAGGCGGATCTCTTGACCTGGCGTGGCCCCTCGTTCAGTCTCAAGGATGCCATCGCTCGATTGCATGGTGGGAAGCAGACTCAGCGGTCCGCCTTTGAAATCGATGAGCTGATTCGTCCCGAAGAGAATCCATCCAATTCCTGGATGAGATTCGGAGCATTGGATTTTCTGCCCGGTCGGGATGCCATGGTCGCTTCAACCTGGAGTGGCGATGTCTGGCTCATCGAAGGGGTCGATGATGATCTCGACACGCTCACCTGGACTCGGATTGCCTCGGGTCTGAGCCAACCCCTTGGACTTCGTGTGCGTGGAGATGAGATCTTCGTTGCGGGAAGAGGGCAGATCACCAGACTTCATGATCAGGATGGTGATGAAGTGGTGGATTGGTATGAGAACTTCAACAACGATGTCATGAACTCGGAACACTTTCATGAACCGGTCAGCGGACTCGAGACCGATGCGTTGGGGAACTTCTATCTTTTGAAAGCGGCTAGACATGCCAAGGATGCCTGTCATCCGCACCATGGCACGTTGATGAAGATTCATGCGGATGGTTCCAGAGCCGAAGTCGTGGCTTCCGGCTTCCGTGCTCCAAATGGGCTTGGGATCGAACCTGATGGGGTGTTCTTCGGTTCTGATCAGGAGGGTCATTGGATGCCGGCCAACCGTATCAACCGGATCGTGCCCGGTGGGTTCTACGGCAACAACTGGACTGGAACGCCCGAAGAGGATCTTGACGCGTACGATCTGCCACTGGTGTGGATTCATCCGAAGGTTGATCGTTCACCTTCTGCTCAGGTACGAGTCAACATGCCTTCATGGGGCGATCTGAACGGCCGTCTGCTGGGTCTTTCGTATGGAACAGGTGAGGTCTATCTGATTCTCGAAGACGAAGTCGATGGTGTTCACCAGGGTGGTGTGGTTCCGCTTCCGATCAAGGTTCCAAGTGGGATCATGTCAGGCCGATTCAACCCTGCTGATGGTCATCTCTATCTGGCGGGACTCGTTGGCTGGTCTTCCGATGCCACTGAAGACGGAGGTCTGTATCGCGTACGCTCGACCGGTCCACTTCCCGTGCTGCCTGATGAAATACGGGCAGTCAAGGATGGGCTTGTCGTCCACTTCACACAACCACTGGATCCAGCAGCGACTTCGATCGATGACTGGGATGTGACGGCGTGGAACTATGAATGGTCGGAGCGATACGGTTCGCCCGACTACAAACTTGATGGGGGGCAGGGCCGAACAGTTCTTCCCGTCACGCAGGTGCTGTTGTCGGATGATCGACGGACCGCCTGGCTTCGCATTCCATCAATGGAGCCGGCGATGCAGATGCAGCTTGACTACGTGGTGCCTTCCGGTGGCAAGGAACATGAAGGCTTCGCGCATCTGACCGTGCATCGATTGTCAAAGGAAAGCGGCCGTTCCCTGCTCAGCAAGTGATCATCGTGCACCGGCAGGTTGTTGTGGCTGTCCCCACGCCATCTGCAGATCACCCTCCTGGTAGGGGCGAGGATGAGTCAGTGATGAGGTGACCCGAGGGCGAACGTAGAGTTCGTCTCCGACGAATCGATACGAGGCACTCGTGCCTGTTGCGGTTTGCAGCACGGCGGGGCTGGTCCATCCATCATCTGTTTTCCGCACACCAATGAACTCGGTCGTGTAGGTCGCATCCGGTTGCTGGATGATCTTCAGCCGGATGGTTCGCCCATTGGAGGTGATGTCTTCCAGTTCGACCCCTGAGGAAGCATAGAAGTCGCCGCGTTTCATCGCCGGTATCAGATCTTCGGGTGTACAGGTGGCGGCACGGACCATCACCCAGCCACGGCCGGGAATGGACTGCAGATTCGTTCCATGGTGATTGTGCGCGTCATCCGTGGCCAGTGCATAGAGCGTTTCACCATCGCCTGCTCCATGGGCGAGTCGCTTGACCAGTGCTTCGTCCCACATTTCATCAGTGGAAGGATGCGTGTCGTCACCATGGTTGTTGACGCTTCGATGGCCGTTGTACACCTCGAAGAAATGTTCACCATGGATGTCCGCCAGATTGTCGGCGGTCAAGGACCACACATAGTTGGGGTGGTTGATGTGGGCCATGACGGGTCGGTTGTATTCACGTCCATTGGCGATGATCGCATCGAGGTTGCGTTGGATGGTGTCCTGAACGGAATCGCCTCGCTGGGGAGGAATGAGTCCCTTGTTGTTGATCGCATTGATGTGCACTTCGTGTTTCTTCCAGCGATCCGTGACTTCTTCGCCTGGAATCAGTGTCATTCCTTCAGCGGCACAGAACGCCTGAAGTTCCTCGAGATCCTTCAGTCGCATTTCGCGTACGCCATCACGCTCGCGAACTTCGACCCAGCCCGGTCCGAACCGTTCTTCGATCTGGTCCACGTGCTCCTGTTTCAATGGAAGGCTGCCGGTCTCCCTGATGGGGTGCCAGCGTTCACCTTCCTGCATGATGTTGTGATCTGAGAGGACGAGAAAGTCGTAGTCGTGATCCACGTACCAGGCGACGATCTGATCCGGTGCCGCATCACCATCACTCCAGTAGGTATGGGTATGGGTGTTGCCCTTGTGCCAGGAATGCTGATTGCAGCCGGCAAGCAGGACTCCGAGGCAGGGGATCAGTGCGATTCGAAGGGTGTTGTTCATGGCTACATGCTACGTCAAGGCGGGGATCCTGCTCAGGAGTCCATCTGCGGGTAGGCTTTGGGCATGATGCTCAACACCCTTCTACTGTGCTTTCTTGCAATTCAGGCTCCTGAGTCACCCAAGGTCGAAACTCCCAACATCGTCATCATGTACGTGGATGACATGGGATGGGGTGATCTGCCGTCACAAGGCGCAACGGGATGGACCATGCCCAATCTGGATCGCCTCCAGCAGGAAGGGACCAGATTCACCGAGTTCCTCGTGGCGCAGCCCGTGTGTTCCGCTTCACGTGCCGCATTGTTGACGGGTTGTTATCCCAACAGGCTGGGCATCCATGGTGCCTTGGCGCCATCAGCGAAGCATGGTCTTCATGAAGATGAAACGACACTTGCGGAGATCGCCAAATCCAAGGGTTATGCCACCGGCATGTTCGGGAAATGGCACCTTGGTCATCACAAGCAGTTTCTTCCGGTGCATCATGGATTCGATGAGTATCTCGGCATTCCCTATTCCAACGACATGTGGCCGGGACATCCGGGGACCTCCAAGAACTGGCCGCCACTTCCCTTGATCGAAGGTGACGAGACCATCGAGATCATCGAAGACTATGACGATCAGGATGTGATCACGCGTCGGCTCACCGAAGGCGCCGTGGACTTCATCAACCGTCATGCCGATCAACCGTTCTTCCTCTACGTGCCACATCCGCAGCCTCATGTCCCGCTTGGTGCTGATCCGAAATTCAAAGGCAGTAGTGAACAGGGTTTCTACGGTGATGTCATGCAGGAGATCGACTGGTCCATGGGCCAGATCCTGGAAGCACTGGATCAACACGATCTGGCTGACAACACGCTGGTGATCTTCAGTTCCGACAACGGGCCCTGGATCAACTACGGCGACCATGCCGGCACCACGGCACATCTGCGTGAGGCCAAGGGTACGACCTTTGATGGTGGTGTACGGGTTCCCTGCATCGCTCGCTGGCCTGGAAAGGTCAAGGCGGGACATGTGAATGACATCCCCTGGATGACGATCGATGTGCTGCCGACGATGGTCAACATCCTCAATGCGGAGATGCCTGCTCGTTCGATTGATGGTCGTGATGCGTTGCCGGTTCTGGTCAGTGAGCCGGATGCGACGTCACCGCAGGAGGTCTACTTGTTCTATTACGGCCGGAACAATCTGGAAGCGATCCGCTGGGGTCGATGGAAGCTGCACCTGCCGCATAACTATCGATCCATGGAAGGCCGTCCGGGGGGTACCGGTGGCAAGCCGACGAAGTACACCTATGGCATGAAGCAGGAACTCGCGTTGTATGACGTGGAGGTCGATCCAGGTGAGACGACTGATGTGAGTCACGCCAACCCGGAAGTCATGGCCTACATGCTTGAACTGGTCGAGGCGGCTCGTGCCGATCTTGGTGACAATCTCGTCAAGCGGGAAGGCCGTGGCGTTCGTGAGCCAGGCCGAATTCCTGAAGAGAAGAAGTCGGGGCAGGGGTGAAGGAACAACGCCTCGGCCGGATGACCGAGGCGTTGTGTGAATCACGTGATCGACAAACCGGTATCAGGGCGTGACGGCACAGGCCGAGCTTCCCCACTCTTCGAGCAGCAGAAGGATGTCGTTGACATTGACTGCTCCGTCTTCGTTGACATCAGTATCGCAGTACGCAGGCCAGTCGTCGGGATCGAATCGGTACATGTTGCCTTCATAGAACGTGCAGAAGTAGATATCTCCGCCGATGACTTCGATTCCGGTGGGCAGCCACAATCCACTTCGAACAGTCGTGACCGCTCCACTGGTCAGGTCGACCCGTTGGATCGAACCCGTGCCGGGGGCAAAGATGTTGCCCGCGAAATCAAACTCGCCCGCGGAGCAGACCAGAAGCGATCCATCGGCATCAAGTTCACAGTCCACGAGGGTGCTGAGCCCGCTGGCGAGAACCGAAATGGTTCCATCATTCGTGGCTCCCCATACACGAGCCTCATTCTGGAAGAACGGGACCCCGGTCAGCTCGACGATGATGAAGGCCGTCGCATCAGGTGATCCATTGTTATTGACATTGATCATCCTTGTCGGGACGGATTGCACATTGATATTGGAGTCGGGAAACACCGCGAAAGTAGACAGCGTTGAATTCGTATTGCTGATCTTGATGATTGCATTGGCACCAGCATCGGCAACATAGAGATTCCCGTTGCCGTCTTCCGCGATGGAATAGGTGTTGCTTTCGACCACATCAGGAATCGTTGTCGCGTATCCGGCTGTCGTGACCATCTGGAGCAGAGGTGCACCATCTGGCTGATAGCTCTGGCCCTCAACTACGGCAGGGGTGATGTCATAGCGGACCGCACCGCCGAGCATGGAGTCGATGGGGGGACCTCCGGCGGCCAGCAGCAGATTGCCATTGGAATCGATGTCGATATGCGCAATACCAGCGGCTTCACCATTGAAGGGGTTGATCGCAATTGGATAGTTCTCGATGAAGAGATTTTTGCCGGACGTTGCTTGATTCACATAGAACCAGCTGATGGTTCCATTGCCTGGTGCAACGGGTGGACCCATTTCCGAGAGCCATGCTCTCGCTCGATTGTCGGTTTCAAGTCCGATGGGGCCAGCCAGGCCACTCATGACCAGTTCGGCACCGCCGCCGCCAACAGGTGCGCCCGCGAGGGCAGTTCCAGTAGACAGTGCAACGGCCGTAGAAATGGCGGCAAGTGATGTAAGCATGTTCATCGACAAAGTCTCCATGTGCATTTGATTGACGAGGAGCTTTTCAATGGGCTTCCATCCATTCTCCCCCCTCCTCCATCTGTAGTGGATCCAGTGTAGGGCAGTACCCCTGAATCCTTGAAGAGAGGATTTGAATTTTTCATTTCCAACGGATTCTCCTGACTTGGATGCTGTTGAAAGGGGGGTTCAATCAACAAGCTGACCGGAGTTTCCTCTCTCGGGAAACTCCGGCCAGCATGGTGAGGAGGCTTCGTTGACTCGTAGCCTAGGCTTCGCATCCGCCCCAGTATTCGAGCAGCATCAGCAGATCGGATACGTCGACAGATCCATCGTCGTTCAGATCGGCAGCTGGCATGGTGTCGGTGCCGAAGGTGGCCAGCATGCTGAGCAGATCAGTTACATCGACAGCACCATTCTGGTCAAGATCGCCCAGACAGAAGGTGTCCGGGAAATGGCAGACGATTCCCGAGTATCGGAAGTTGATGTATTCGCCGCGGCCACAGAAGTAGAACTCGTTGTTCTCGTCGTAGCAGGCATCAGTGATCTTCTCATGTCCTGGATTGTTGTTCCAGATTTCGATCGATTCGATCGAGCCATCGGAATACCATGTCGTCATCAGATGCGCGGAATTCTGGTTGGCGATCCAGCCACTACCGTAGACATGGACGCGTCCATCAGGTGAGACCGCAAGTCCGGTGCTCTGAATCGACCAGGCGGTGGCAATCGTGCTGGTCGCATTGTTCCAGAGTGACTGTCCTTCGCTGTCCAGTGCAACAGCATGGAATCCGCCATGGAAACTTCCTTCGCCATCAGGCTCGTAGAAGTGTGCCCCGACGTAGACATTACCGTTCTCTGCAACCGCCATCTCGGATGGGAAGAAACTGGCGTCTTCCACATCCAGGTTGTACTCCCAGAGCACGTCACCCTGAGGATTGATCTTGGCGACATGGAGGGTGTGATCGAAGTTGAGGTTCACGAGATCGCCACAGACATGCAGATTGCCCAGCTGATCGATGGCAGCGCCGCCTTCCTGAAGTCCATAGACGACTGGAGTGCTGAAGATGCGAGACCATTCAAGTTCACCGGAAGCGTTGATCGACGCGGCCAGCATCCCTCGGTCCTCGCTCGCTCTCATGATTTCACCCGAGAGCATCGCACGTCCATCAGGACCGGCGACCAGATCAGTGATTCGGATGAAGGACGCATCAACCAGTACATCATGCAAATCGAGTTGCCAGTCGAGCAGGCCATCCGATCCAATGGACATGACAGCAGCGGTACTGAAATTGCTGTCTGATCTGGAGACAAGAAGGGTTGCATCATCACTCATGGCCATTTGGATGGATTCGACAGCGGCATTGCTTCCAGCGTTCCAGTCAAGGTCAGTCGTGGAGATGACATTGCCAGACGGATCGACCTGAGTCACGGTCAGTCTGTTTGAGATGTCGCCGGAGAGGTCCTGGTCCAGATAGCTGGCCAGAATCGCCAGGCCACCGTCCGCGCGAACGGCCGCGTCAATGAAACGATCTGCACCGTTGTAGGGTTCCGTTCCGAGGAGTTGTCCCTTCCACTGGTGTGACCATTGGACGGCACCATCTCCATCAATTGCCGAGACGTAGATGTCTGAATCGGACAATGATTCTTCTGTTCTGGTCTCGCCCATCACGATGACGCCGCCACCATCTCGTGGAACCATCTGCTTGAATTCAGTTGCGAGTTGGGTATGCGTCCAATCAGGACTTTCGGCTGATACAGCGGCACTGCCAGCGAGCATGGCCAGTAGACAAGTAGTTGTTTTGTGTTTCATTTCAGGTCTCCTCATGGTTTCGTTTCGTGTGAGTGTTGGACATCCTTATCGAGGGCGTGTCCGTTCATGAGGGCTGCGAACAAAGTCGGACCGATCTGTCAGCAAACACGGTGAAAAAACAAAAAAAGCCTCTGAAGTGCTGTTCAGGGGCTTTCAGGAGTGATTTGATCCTGGTCAGGGTGCCAGATATTTGATGTATTGCAGGCAGGGATTCCATTCATCCCAGAGGGTGGGAAAGATCTCCAGACGTTCGAATCCCATGGCCTCGTACCAGTATCTCGTCAGGGCATAGTTCGGGTCGGGATTGTCCTCGGAAACGGTCTTCACCTGAAGGAAGCGGATTCCATTGGATCTGGCCCATTGCTCGGCTCTTTCCAGCATCCTCCTGCCAATACCCTGGCGATGGAAGTCGGCAAGGACGCCAAGCACATACAGTTCGCCTGAGGCAGGTCCATGTTGCTTCAGAGACATGAACCCCACGACCTGATCGTCGACTTTGGCGAGTATGGTCGGGAGTTGATCGATCGCCTCGGTGTATTTGACGATCGCATCCTCCATCCCGAACCACTGAGGGATAGCACGCATGACGGTATCGCCATGCGTGCCATGCCCGAGTTCAGGATCAGTGATGACTGGTTCAGTCGCGGTCAATCGCTTTCGGTCTCGATGGCTGGCTCATTGTCGTCAGTTTCGCCTTCGGACTCCGTGTCCTTCTTGCGAACTCGCTCCAGAACCTCATTGATGTCCTTGGAAGGGATCAGGAAGACGCCACCGCCGCCACCGCCGCCACCGCCACCACCCATCATGCCCATGCCACGGCCACCGCCGCCTCGGCCACCTCTTGGAGCTTCAGCCTCGGATCGCTGGTTCGTGAGCACGCCGATGGCCTGTCCATACATGTTGAACAGGGGGAGGCCTCGGCCACTGAATCCACTGGTGACGCTCCACATGAGACGGGGCTGTTCGACACGTCCGGAGATCCGGGTCCAGCCGATGTAGGGGGCGTAATCATGCCCTTCATTCATACGATTGATCCCGAAGACTTCTTCCCCGACACGCATGCGATCAGGTGTCATGAACGTCACGGGTGGAATGTCCGAAAGTGCTTCGTAGTCGTCGATCTTGACGAAAGCCAGTCCCAATGAGGAATCCTTGGCGATCAGTTGAGCATCATATTCATCAAAATCGCTTCCGATCATGACGCGGATGTCGACGGGTTCAGCTTCGATGTTCATGCCTTCGCCGCCGCCGCCGCCGCCGCCGCCGCCTCGGCCGCCACGCCCGCGACGCGAGTTGTTCATGCGGTTGGCCATGTCCATGGAGCTGGATGAGAGCATCACCATGCCGTCACGGGAAACAAGTGTGCCGGTTGCTTCCATGGGCAGTTCGGTGTCCATCTGTCCGCCACTGATTTCAAGGATGAAGGAAACCGTGCAGATGGCATCGGAATTATGAGCCAGAAAGACGCCGAATGGATCGGTACCGTCATGGCTGTGTCCATCGTGGTCCTGCATGGGCATTCCCAGAGCGAGTGTGGCGCTGAGCATCAGTGTTGTTGCAAGCATGCTGTGATCTCCGGCCTGCTTGAGCAGGCATGTTTTCCTGTTGTTGAGTCCGGATCAGATCTGATCGCGGGAATGTTCTGATTCAGTCAATCGAGCCAATCAGGCTCCATGAATACAAAAGTGGTTCGATAGCCACGGTGGACAAAAGCCTTGACGACCGCAGGTTGGTCCTGTTCGATCTGGTCGATGGCAGCCTTGAAAGAAGCGGTGTCCGTCACCGGGAGGTCATTCAGAGAGACCAGGAGATCGCCACTGGCGAGTCCGGCAAGACTGGCCCATCCTCCATTTTCAACGGAAGTGACGATGACACCCTCGAGACCATGCTCCCATCGATTCTTGATTGAATCCATGTAGACCTGATCTCGTACACCGAACTCAAGCGACTCGCATTCGGCTTCATCAGCTTCGTTGGTCCCTGGCGGTGTTCCTTCAAGTGCAACAGGAAGGATGAGTTCTTCCTTGTTGCGGATGATGGTCAACTCGACCGGCTCTCCGACGGGCATGGCTTCAATACGTCGCGTGAGCCGTGAAGCATCCTGACTTCTTGAGGCTCTCAGTGATTTGCCATCTACCGCTGTGATGATGTCGCCGCGCTGAAGGCCGGCAGCCTGTGCTTCGGAATCAGGGTAGATGCGGGTAACGCGGAATCCCATGGTTTTGCCTAGCCCCAAGGATTCAGCGACAGGGCGGGTGAGTACCTGGGTTTCAATGCCGAGCCATGCTTTGGCGAGTTCCGACCCACCTCTTCGTGTCTGTCGCTCACCCGTGGTTTCCACGACGGTGAGCATTTCGGCTTCGCCACGTCGAAAGTTGACGAGACTCTTGGTTCCCGGCGTGATGGACTTCATGAGCGATTCGAATTCAACGAGTTGCTGAATATCCTGGCCATCGACAGCAATGATCACATCGCCTCGTTGAAGGCTTGGTTGTGCCTTTTCGCCTGGTCTTCCAGGACGAACGCCGGTGATCATCACACCATTGGCATCTTGATATTTGCGAGCCAGCGCCATCTGAATCGTCACATCCTGGACGGTGATTCCCCAGGGGTCGATGACGGACTGTTCCCCCAGATACTGTTCCAGTGGTGCAGCAGTGAGCGTGGCGGTCATGGATTCACGATCACTTTTCCTGCCTGTTTCATCAGCGGTGGCATCGGGTACAAGTCTGGTCCAGGAAAGTGAGGCGGATGTGCCGGGTTTGATGTCCGCCATGCGTTTGAGCAAAGGTGGGATTTCTTCGAAGGTGGAGACGTGGATGGATTCGCCATCGACTTCGGTGAGGATGTCGCCTGCCTGAAGTCCAGCTTCATGGGCAGGTCCGCCTTCCACGACCCAGGTGATCAAGGCGCCTTGCTGATCATCCATCTTGTCCACAGGTTTGAAGGAAAGTCCGAACCAGCCACGACGGACTTCTCCATGTTCCAGTGCTTCACTGAGGACATCAGCTGCAATATTCGAAGGAATGGCGAAGCTCATGCCGCTGCCGCCACGGTCATTGATTCCAACGACCTGGCCTTCAAGATTCACGAGTGGGCCTCCGCTGTTGCCGCCGAGAATCAGTGCATCATGCTGAATCCAACGCGTGAAGATGCCGGTTCGTTGGCCGCCGCCAAGATCGGTCTCTTCCATTTCCGCACCAGTGAAGCTGGTGAATACACGGTGTGGATTCGCCACAATGCCACGGGTCATGGAGCTTGAAAGCGTCATGGGATTGCCCATCGCAAGAACATCGTCACCTACTTGAAGCGATTCAGAATCGCCCAGTCTGGCGAAAGGCAGCGCTGCTTCATCATCTCCTACCTGCAACTGCAGGACGGCCAGGTCCGTCAACGGGTCCAGCACGAGGGGCTCCGCCTGAAAGCTTCGACCGTCGGGAAGAGTGCAGGTGATTCTTGTTGTTTCACCAGCCACATGGAAATTGGTCAGCACATGTCCTTCGGGAGACACGATCACGCCACTGCCTGCAGCAGGAAAGCGTCGCAGGCGGCCGTTCTGGTACTGGGTACCGACGACGGCGATATTGACCAATGCCGGGTAGACGGCTTCGCGAGCCGTATCGACTTCATTGCCCGCCTCAAGACCGGTCGTCGTCATCATCAGGACGAATGCGACGAGGCATGATTTGATCCAGATCGTGATCATCAGGGTCTCTCCTCTCTGCCATTTCTACAGGCAGGTCGTCCAGCCTAACGACTCCTCAAGGAGGTGGAATCTTCCGGTTGAGAACCCCTTTTTTGGCCAATTGAGGAGGGGTCACTGCCGAAATACGCGATTTCCCGGATTTGCCTGTGAGACTCGAAGGCTCCATGCAGAGGACTGATAGGCAGGGAGCTTCTGGTGCGTAGGAAGCTCTTCCGATCTTCGGATCGGAGCAGGGTGATGGAGCCCGCGGCTGTCTGAATTGGAAACCCGTGCTGGAGACGAACACGTGAATATCAACCGATCAACCTATAGCTCAATCAAATGGTCCATCATCAGTGTGGCCACCTTGTCTTTGAGTTCGATGGCCATGGCTGAACCGGAAGGTGCCTGTTGTCACGAATTTGGTGGCAATGGCATGATCTGCGAGCAGCTTACCGAGCATGTCTGCACCGACTATCAGGGTTACTGGTTTGGCGATGGTGTCAACTGCAACGATCCTCAGGTGGATTGCCACAATCCGCCTTTGACCGGTGCCTGCTGTTATGAAGATCCTCACCATGGTCTGGTCTGTGCTGAATTGATTCAGGAATTCTGCATCGATGCCAATGGATACTGGTATGGGCCAGGTGTCAGCTGCAGCGATGCCCAGGTTGAATGCAATCCCCTCAATGCTGAAGGCGCATGCTGCTACAAGGATGCAGACAACAATCCTGTCTGTGATCAGTTGATCGAAGAACACTGCCTTGATGCGAATGGAGCCTGGTACGGGCCTGGTGTCGATTGCACTGATCCTCAGGTTGACTGTGGCACTCCTTCCTATGAGACCGGTGCCTGCTGTTATGACGATGCCACCTTCGGGTTCATCTGCTGGGAACTCACTCAGGACAACTGTCAGAGCATGGGTGGATACTGGTACGGCCCCGGTGTTTCCTGCAACGAGCCGTTCGTTGAATGTGAACTTCCACCGAGTCCGGAAGGCGCCTGCTGCTATGAGGATCCTGATCAGGGTGTCATCTGTGCCCAGTTGATCCAGGAGCACTGCCTTGATGTCAACGGTGTCTGGTATGGCATCGGAGTCGACTGCAACGATCCACAGGTCGACTGTGGCGGTTCGAGCTCTGACAAAGGTGCCTGCTGCTACGCCGATGCCGATGGCACGCTCAACTGCATCGAGATCAATGTTGCCGACTGTGAGAATCTCAGTGGCACCTGGTACGGCGTCGCCGTGCTCTGCTCCGATCCCGTAGTCGAATGCGACAATTCATCCAACGAAATCGGTGCATGCTGCTACGAGGATGCGACCCTTGGTTTCATCTGTGCCATGCTCACGAGTGATCAGTGCCTCAGCCTTCCTTCCGGCTACTGGTACGGTGCCGGTGTCGTCTGTGGTGATCCACAGGTTGAATGTGATCTTCCCGTCGGTGGCGACTGCATCATCGAGCCAGGAGCAAACTGTGCTGGACGTCCTGCATATCAGGATCCTGCTTTCTCACAGGTCTTCGGCAATGGTGAAGTAGCGATTCAGACAGCCTCGCCAAGCATCTTCGGTGGCTCCGTCGTCACGGTGTTCGATCTCTCAGGTGCCAATTCGGCTCCAGTCAACAGCTGGTTTGCCTTGAACCGCTACAGCGACTCCGACTGGAATCAGAACACCCTTGGCAGCGTCTATGGTCTTGCAGTTGACGGCGAAGGCAACATCTTCGTGACCACAACTCGTTCATGGTTCAGCGACTATGTCGGCATTGGCGGATGGGGTGCCATCTACCGTCTGGATGCCATCACCGGTGATGTCACGATCTTCGCTGATCTTCCTAATCTCGGAACCGGCCTCGGCAGCATCACCTATGACTGCGATCACGATGTGTTCTTCGTCAGCAACATGGAAGACGGTTTGATCTATCGGCTTGATTCAAACGGCAACGTTCTTGACACCTTCGATCCAGCACTGCCCTGGACTGGTGCAGCAGGTCCTGTCGCGCTCGGCGATCGCCCATGGGCTGTCGAGGTTCATGCTGGACGTCTCTACTTCTCCATGTGGAATGAGCACTACAACAACGCAGTTCCGGGTGCGGCAAATGAGATCTGGTCCGTCCAGCTTGATGCTTCTGGCATGCCTGTTGGTCTGGAAACCCTTGAGGTTTCAATTCCTTCCTACTCCGCTTCTGTCGAGTGGAGTGCTCCGGTCGGTGACATCCGCTTCTCACCACGTGGCACCATGCTGCTGGCTGAGCGTGGCATGATGAACTTCACTCAGCTTGGTGCACATCAGGCTCGGGTGCTGGAGTATGTCTGTGAGGCAGGCAGCTGGGTCGCCAGTGCAAGCACGTTCGAAATCGGAGAAATCGCTGGTTCCAACTCATCCGGTGGTGTTGATGCGGACATGACGCGTACCTGGGCTTCCGGTGATGCACTGCATGTCAATCATCCTGCACCGTATCAGAACATCTACGGATTCCAGGGTCTCCCTTCCACCGGTGGTGATGTCACCAACAGTCTTCTCATCGACTATCAGGACAACATGATCGGTCAGGACAAGACCATGATCGGCGACCTTGTCGTGACTCATGCAGAGGCTGGCCCATGTCTCAACACCAACTTCTTCGATGTCAACTGCAAGTTCCATCATCACAATGGTGTGTATCACAAGGTTGAATTCGGTTTCTCAGCCATGGGTTCCGGAACGATCGCTGAAGTGCAGGTGTCGGGTCCTGGCGTGAACATCAATCCAAATCCAATCGTGGGTCCATTCCCCCCGTATCAAAGCTATCCAGTCGACGTCCGGATGTATGGTGCCACCGGTGGTCAGTCGATGTGCCTGACGCTTACGGCGATCTTCACCGACGGTTCGATCTGTGTCGGCGAGATCTGCTTCGAGGTTCCTGTCTGCTCCGAGCCCGGGCCTGGCGACACCAACTATGACTTCAAGGTTGATGTCACCGATCTGCTCTCCATCATCGAAGCATGGGGTAATCAGTGTGGCGAGGATGATGACTGCACGGCTGATCAGGATGGCGACGACGTCATCGGCATCGGCGATCTCCTGATCGTTCTGGAGAACTGGACCTCCCGCTGATTCACATCCAATGCGTTTGACATCTCGTGTTCTACATCGCCCCGGTCAGGCAACTGGCCGGGGCGTTCTTCATGACGAGCGGGTGATGTTCCAATTGTGCTGCATGGAGTGCCGCAGAACCAGTCTTCCTTCAAGCAGTTCTCGATCGAAGTTGATGAAGCCATTGACCAGATAGATCTCGGCGGGGCTGCAGTTCCACAGCAGGTCGACCTCCCGGTCCTGTTTGACATGGTCGCGAGTGATGATGATGCCGACCAGGCCATTGTCCGCTGTTCCACACCAAACATCCACTTCATCGCCATCTCCACCGAGGGTCTCCGGGAGATGTCCGTAGTCAATCGGATAGATGATCGAGGGATGATCAGGGTGTGCTGATCCGCTAGGTCGATCGATCACGACGCCTCGTTGCTTGAGCAGTGATTCCCAGTGGTCCCACGCGAACGCCGTGAGGCCATCATCGACACGGTCGGGAATGGGGGGGAGTTGATGCCAGGTGAGTTTGTCGGTCATGGAAGTATCACGGTAACACCGTGGAGGACAGCTCGCTGATCAGGTTAGATTTCAGCAGGTGCCCCAGGCTTCGATCACCAGCAGGATATCCCCGATATCAACCTGGCCATTCCCATCGATGTCAGCCTCGCTGTTGGTTTCTCCGAAGGCGGCAATGACCTGCAGTACATCTTCCACGTTGATCATCTGGTCGCCATTGAGATCAGCGGGGCATTCACATTCATCTGGGATGCCGTTTCCGTTGACATCCTGTGACTCGCCTTCGGCGATGTCCTGTCCATCTCCGATTCCGTTGCCATTGCAATCCTCGTCAAGGCTCAGCACCAGGCAAAGCTGTTGGATGGTGCCTGAGTCGACAGGCGAATCATCGAATACCGCGATGGTCCATGTTCCCTGGGCGGGATGTCCATCCAGTGCCGAAAGAGGTTCTGCTGGAAGGACGTTTCCTGCAATGACGGGAACGGTGCTGGTTGAACACATTTCTTCAGCGGCGGTATCCGCTTCGTCGTTGAACATCCCGTTCACATCATCACCACCACATCCCCAGGGTCCGATCCAGCCGCCTTCAGGCATGCCTGGTCGATCCATCAGTGTGATCATCATGCCATCCGGTGCGGTCAGTTCCATGCGAAGATCACCGACCCATGGGTGCGTGATCTGCGTGAAGAATCGAGCATCGGTCACGATTCCATCTGAGGTGACTTCAATGGTCCATTCGACACTGTTGCCGGTGCCGTCTGGAATGGCGGGGCTTCCTGATCCACAGTAGGTGTCAGCCTGTGTCAGCGAAGCAATCAGCAGTGTGGAAGAGATCAACATGAGGTGTTTCATCGTGCCGCCTCCGCATCCATTTCAGAGGATCGATTCGTATCGTTGACTTCACGTGGCTCAGCCATGTTCTTGATATGGCACCAGCCAATGGTGGTGCCCATGTTGTTGCCGCCATCGAGGTCGCCTTCGGAATTCTCAACCACACCGTCCTCAGGATCCCACAGAATCAGATCGGTCAGAATGTGGCAGTAGTCATAGGACCACCAGTTGTCCTCGAAGGTCGAGGTCCACGTCCAGGTAGCCTCTCTCGCGACGGTGGGAATGTAGGAGAGCCACTGGGTGGCTCCGTCATAGGTCATGTCGTAGTTGACGCCGCAGCCGAAGCCGAACAATTCTCCGAGAACCGAGATGTCGCCGGCAAGTGAGGTGCCGGTGAATGGTGTGCCAAGCGCCTGGACGAGACGTCCATCGCTGGCCCAGTCAAGGCCACTCCAGTAGAAGGCGTAGAGATGCAGGGCTGCATTGCCTCCCTGGGAATGTCCGACGATTCCGTAACTCTTGTACTGCGTTCCATGGGAGAACAGATCAAGTGCGAATTCGTCGTGTGTGAAATTCTGATACGTGTTGATGTACATGCTCACATCGCCACTGAAGTCCGCCTCCGGCCATGAGTCTGCATCCGAGCAGTAGCCATGGCTCAGAATCAAGTTGTGACCGCCGTACTGATCTGCTCGACTGATGGCGGTGCTGCCGGATTCAGGCGCGAGGAAGCTGGTTTGATCTCCAATTCCAAACTGCATGGCCTGAAGTGTCGTTTCATCAGGTGTGAAGCTGGATGGAAGTGCCAGGTCACCAAGATCGAGCCACTCGATGCTGCCGGAAGGTAGAAGTGGTTGGACGTTTCCCGGTGACGCGATGCGAACCGCTCGAAGTCGGGTGTTCTTGCCGTTTCCACCTTCAAGTGTGAGCCATCGACGATCAAGCATGAGGCGGACCTGCCCCTGCTCGAGCATCGCCATGCCGCCGATCCAGCAACGTGGCTGGAATCCATCTGCACCTTCGCACCACACCTCTGCGCCGAGCAGGAACTTCTCTCGGTCTGCTGCTTCGCCAATCTTCAGATCAATCGCAGTTCTGTTCTCGTCCAGTTCGGTCGTGGTGACCTGAACAAGATCGATCGCTTGATCAACGTGAAAGTGGTGGATGCCGGATCGAAGGAAGGTGTAGCCATCCGCATCAATGCCTTGAACTTCGATGTGGCAGGAGTGGGGGCCAGTGGTCTGAGGGATGAAAGTCTGTTCCAGCCATGGGCCGCGCTGTTGAACTTCGATCTCGGATCTGGTCCCATCCGGGCCACGCCATTGCATGGTTGCAGCAACGACGTTGAGTCCGATTGCCATGCCGTTGATCGAGTCAGCAAGCGGTGAACCGCTTTCATCCACTTCCGAGATGCATGCTCGAAGCGTAACGGGGTGTCCGACCAGTGCGACATGAGATGTGGGATGGGTCTGAAGTGCCGTGCCGGAGTGATCCCTGACCAGCAGGTAGCCTGTTGCACCAGGCTGCCCATCTTCAATCTGAATCGACCAATCTCCGGGAGTGGGGTTCGGTATGTCGAATCGGGTGGTCAATTGAGGGAAGAATGGTTGAAGATCTCCTTCCCGCACAATCCAGGTGCCATCATCGTCATGTCCATCCGGGTCGGTGATGTTCATCGACCATCGTTCACATCCGGGGCCGATGGGTATCAGGGCGAGGTGGTTCGTGGGAGGGACAGGCAGACTGGTTGACCAGTCGCCGTTCTGATCCAGCAGGATCGGAATCATGGCATGGCCATAGGCGCGACCAACTTCATGTGGTTCCGGAGCCTGCAGGCGTCCATTGAGCAGATCGGCAGCAGGAGCTCCAAGTTGTTTGGGTGTCACACTCTGGCCTGAGCCCGTCAGAAGGGTGCAGATCATTGCCACTACTGGTGTTGCCATGCTCAACGCTCCATGAGGGGGCAGGTCGTTCGATGGCCCGAGTATAGGCTTGAGCGAGGGGGTTGCGGGTGTGAACTTCGGGATCTCGTTCAAGCTTCAGGAGAGGCATGGGAGGCCTCACGTATAGTGTGACTGCCCTGCGAAGGGCTCTTGAGAAGGAGAGATCATGGAACTGCGATTGGCTGCCCACAATTGGATGAGGCCCGAGCCTCTGGAAGTCACCCTGGAGCGACTTGCCCGTTATGGCTATGAGGGCATCGAGATCATGGGTGAGCCGGACAAGTATGAGCCCAAGGAAACCCGCCGGCTTCTGGAGAAGCATGGTGTTCGTTGCTGGGGGGCGGTCTCGATCATGCTTCAGTGCCGTGATCTGATCCATGCTGATCATTACCTTCGTCTGGGATCCATCGAGTATCTCAAGGACTGCATCACGATGGTCCATGAACTCGGCGGCGAAGTCATGTGTATTGTTCCCAGCGAAGTCGGCAAGATCACGCCAATGGCGGATCCTGAAACGGAATGGGGCTGGGCGGTCGAGAGTCTCAAGCAGGTGGCGGATCATGCACGAAAACAGAACGTGCGCATCGCCCTCGAGCCTTTGAACCGATTTGAAACGAATTTTCTCAATCGGCATGATCAGGCGCTGTGTCTGGCAGATGCGGTCGGTGAGGATGTCGGCGTATGTCTTGATGCATTCCACATCAACATCGAAGAGGCGGATCCCTATGAAGCCATTCGCGCCGTGGGCAGTCGACTGACTGACTTCCATATCGCCGACACCAATCGACGGGCCCCGGGTGAAGGAGCCTGGGATTGGAAGAAGCTTCTGAAGACTCTTGATGAGATCAACTACACGGGTTGCCTCACGACTGAATTCGTGAATCCCTCCGATCGATCGCCACTTGGTGGTGATCGTCGTGATGCAGGAACCGAGGGTTCGGCGGAAGAACTCAAGTTCATACGTGATCACGGGAGTGATCTGCAGGACAACGAAACCTACAGCGCCTCATTCGAGCAGACCGCTGAATATCTCAAGTCCTGCATGCCACAGGCGGCTTCATGACCCGCCGACGTCCGGTGGTGCTGTGCCTCGGGACTCTGGATACCAAGGGGCCGGAAACCCGCTTCATCGCGGAATCGGTTCGTGCACAGGGTTGTGACACGCTGGTTCTTGATTGCGGAATTCTGGGTGAACCCCAGGACATCGTTGCAGACATCACTCGTGAAGAAGCCGCCAGGGCAGCTGGTACAACGATCGAAGCCCTGCGTCAGGCGGGATCACGTGGCGTGGCGATCGACGAGATGATCAAGGGCGTCAAGGCGCTTGGTGAACAGTTGCATCAACAAGGCCGCATCGACGGCGTCGTAGCGCTGGGCGGCGCCGAGGGATCAGTGCTGGCTGCTGCAACGATGACATCTCTTCCCGTGGGCCTGCCAAAGCTCCTTGTCTCGCCCATTGCTTCGGGGCGAAGAAACTTCGGGCCTTTCGTAGGAACCCGCGATGTGACGGTGATGCACTCGGTCGTTGACATTCTCGGGCTCAATTCCATTGCAATGGAAGTCTATGAGAATGCGGCATCGGCCATTGCTGGAATGGCCAGTGCGCATTTCAGGCGCCAATCACAATCAGAAAAGGTGTCCACCAGACTTCAGGTAGCCGCGACCATGCTTGGCAACACGACGAAACCTCTGATGTGGATCCGTCAGCAGATGGCAGCGGATCATGAAGAGCTTGTCATCTTCCATGCCAACGGAGTCGGCGGAGCGGCCATGGAGGAATCTCTGGATTCAGGCCGGTTTCAGGGAGTCATTGACTACACCTTGAGTGAACTTGCAGGTGAGGTGGCAGGCGGATTCCATGTCTGTGATTCGTGTGAACGTCTGTCAGCTGCCTCCCGTCTTGGTCTACCGCAGGTCGTTGTCCCCGGTTGCGTGGATTTCTCGGTTCATGGCGCTCCTGAGGAAGTGCCCGAGTCCATACGTGAACGACCCAGTTACTACCACAATCCTGAATTCACACTTGTGCGACTCACGACAGAGGAGCAGTGTGAGGTAGGACGTCGAATCGTGAGTCGTCTCAATGCCTCGACCGGGGAGGTCATCGTGGTCCTTCCGCTGCAGGGACTTTCGGTTTCAGACCGTCGTGGTGGAGTGTTCGAGGCCCCTGAGATCAGCCTTCAGTTCCAAAGGATTCTGCATGAGGGACTTCGCGAGGGCATTGAAATCCGTGAAGTCGATGCACATATCAATGATCAGGCCTGTGCCGAAGCAGTTCTGTCAGCATGGCAAAGCCTGGCTTCGGGACGTAAGGTGGGGCGATCCCATGTGGAAGGAGAAGCGTGATGAGTCGCAAGGACACGGTTCGAACACTCGGCAATCAAGGTGGAAACGGCGATCCCAACGGGATGGCCAGCATGACCAGAGATCAGCTTCCCGGCGAAGCCATCTTCCAGGACGAGGCTCATGCGCCTCGTCGTGACACGCTCGATCTTGATTTCCCTTCATTCTGCATGGGTGATCTGACGTGTGTCGATGTCGCCGAGTATCTCAAGCACTCCGATACGATTCTGATTCCCAAGGCCAGCCTGGAACAGCATGGGCCTCATCTTCCGTTGTACTGCGACACCATTACATCGTTGGAAGTCGCCAGTCGAGCAGGTGAGCAGGCAGGCATCATGTACACGCCACCATTGTGGTTGGGCTATTCGCCACAACACATGAGAGAGCCTGGCAAGGGAACGGGGACCGTCACCCTTCGTGTCGAGACCTATCTGAATCTACTTTACGACATTGGTCGCAGTCTGGTGCATCACGGCTTCAACCGTCTGATCTTCGTCAATGGTCATGGGTCCAATGTCAAGGTCGTTGATCCGGTATTGAGGAAGCTGCGTAATGAGACAGGCGCACTGGTCGCCTATTACAAGCCGTATGCAGAGCGCTACATTGGAATGCTGCAGGATATTCTCGAAGGACCGGTGGAGGAGACCCCTGGATGGCATGCCGGTGAACTGGAAACCAGTCAATGCCTGTGTCATGACCCTTCGATTGTCCGGATGGATCGTGCAGAGGTTTCCCGGGCACATGCGCCGAAGTGGCTTGGTGAAGCATGGGCCAAGAAGGATGGCATGCCTGATGCCGAATTCCAGGGTTATCAGTATTTCAACTTCCCCTTCGAGCATGCCGAGTTCACCGAATCAGGCGTGATGGGGAACCCGGAACGGGGTACGGCAGGCAAGGGTGAAGTGGCCTTCCGTCGATTCAGTAATCATCTCATTGACGCCGTTCATGAACTTGAGAAAGTTGATGTGAACGTGCATGACCGTGATTGGACCAAGGGCAAGACCATGTCCGCTTGATGACAGAAGGCGAGTTGCGAGATGGATACATCAGCTATTGATCCGGGCGCCACTGCATCGCTGCCAAGCATGCTTGCTGCCATCGTGGGCGATGATCATGTGTTGGATCAGGAAGCTGCCGCCAAGGTCCATACCGGCGACATGAGTTGGTTGACGATCTCGGCAGCAGCGAGTGGTAAACCATTGAGTCGGCCGGATGCGATCGTCTTTCCAAGGACGGCTGAAGAAGTATCCGACATCCTCATTCTGGCGAATCGTCTGGGTATTCCGGTGACTCCATTCGGAGGAGGCTCGGGTGTTCAGGGCGCTGGCAACGCCGATCGAGGTGGCATCATCCTTTCGCTCAAGCGAATGAATGCGATCCGCAGTGTTGATCGCGAGTCCATGACGGCTGTGGTTGAAGCGGGACATGTCATTCGTGAGCTGGAAGCAGGATTCAATGCCGATGGGTTGTCCTTTACGCACTACCCTGCGTCCGCTGAATGGGCCACGCTCGGTGGTTGCATCGCAGCTCGTGGCAGTGGTGTGCTGTCCACGAAGTATGGAAAGATCGAAGAGCATGTTCTCAGCCTGGAGTTGGTTCTTCCAACGGGTGAAATCGTCCACACTCCAGCGGTGCCAAGGCATGCGGCAGGTCCGGAATTGACGCAGCTGTTCGTCGGGGCAGAAGGAGTGCTCGGTGTAGTCACGGCTGCAACCATTGCGTTGCGGCAGGTTCCGTGTACTCGCATCTTCCGATGTCTGCTCTTTGATGATCTTGATGCAGGCATCGCCGCAGGTCGTGACATCATGGTCGATGGACTGCGTCCACCAGTCATGCGTCTGTATGACAAGGCGGCGGCCACCGGTTCACTGGAACGTGCCGTCGACTGTGGTATTGACCGTGCCGCGATGGTTCTGATGTTCGACGGTGATGTTGAATCAGTTGTTGAGGCCGAAGCTCAGGCAGGTATTGAACGATGCCTGCGTCATGGAGGCATCGACCATGGATCCGAGCCCGGCGAAATCTGGTGGAAACGTCGTTATGACTTCTATTACCCACCGCATGCTCCGGAACTGCCTCAGATCTGGGCGACCATGGATGTCGTGGCTGACTTTGCACATATTCGCGGCGTCTATGACGCGGTCACGGAAGCCATGATGGGCGCCATTGATCCCAAGTGGAACATGACGCTCAAGACGCATTTCTCCCATTGGTATCCCTGGGGCTCCATGATCTATCCAAGATTTGGTGTGCCCAAAGGTCCTGATGATCGAGAGGAGGCATTGGCGCTTCATGACGCCATCGTGAAAGCCGCGACTGAAGCAGCACTCGAGTCGGGTGCCGTGATCAACGATCACCATGGTGTGGGGATGCGGTTGAACGACTATCTCGGAGATCAGCTTGGCGAAGGAGGCATGGCCATGCTGCAGGGAATCAAGTCCGGATTGGATCCCAACAACGTTCTATGCCCCGGGAAGATGGGGCTGAAGGTCTCTTCGACTGACTGATTCGTATTCATGATTCATCAAATTAGAACCCCGGTCTCCTGAGAGACCGGGGTTCTGTTGTTGTTGGCGCATCTGGTCAGGGTCGGCATGAACCCCAGTGATCGAAGATCAGAAGCAGATCATTGATATCGATCACTCCATCAGGGTTGATGTCAGCAAAGCTGCATTCGAACTCGCAGCCCCAGACCTCGATGATTCCGAGCAGATCATCGACGTTGACCTTCAGGTCATTGTTGATGTCTCCAGGACACTCGCAGGAGTCAGGGATGCCGTTGCCATCCGCATCCGGTGTAATGCCGAGTGTGATCTCACAGCTGTCTGAAATTCCATTGTCATTGCAGTCCTTGTTGCAATCGCCATTCTCGCTCGACCAGACCCCGCCAAGCTGGAAGAGGCACAACTCTTCGCTGATTGCAGCGACGCATTCGCCGGTCGTGAAGCAGCAGAGGCCGACTTCCGGCATTCCGTCCTGAACGACTTCCAGTGCTTCGCGGATACCACGCAGAAACTCGACGGTATTGTCGCCGGCATAGATCAGCTTTCCGCCAGAGGCTGCAGCCAGTTCCGTGGCCTGCATGTGCAAGGCATCATCATCACCGGGTGTTCCATCATGGCCATCGGTTCCGCCCCATGCACCGGAGGTGATGGAGGGCCTGTTCCAAGCGGCATTCAGTGTGAAGATACGTGGTGCTTCCGCCATCGTGGTCGGTGCAGCGAGTTCAGCAAGGAGTGCCATGCGGCCAGCAGCTTCTCCGGCACCTGTGGGGTAATCTTCAAGATCGGCATCATGGAAGTCGGCGTCCGTCATGAGGAAGATGATGGGGGCGCGAGTCGCATCCCAGGACAGGGGCTGTGGCGCAATCTCGCCAAGGTCCAGATAGTCACCATCATTATTGAGATCAAGACCTGCGCCGGTCATGGCCTGATAGATGGCTTCATACTGTGATTCCGGAAGGTCAGCGCCACCACTTGCCGTCAAGGCTGCCAGTGAATTCGCGACGGCAACGGAGTTGAACGTGAAGTCAAGATCAACCATCCAGGCGTAGTCGGATCCGTTGCCCGCAGGTGCGATGGGGAAGTCCTTGAAGTTGGCCACTGCATATCGGGGATTGGGGAAGCTGGCAGCGATCTCGGTCATCACCGAAGACATCTGAGCCTGCATGTTCGGCAGGTCATCCCAGTAGCTGCCCGAGGTATCGAAGACGAAGAGGACGTCCAGTGGACGAGGCTCGGTGATCGGCAGTGGATTGACCGAGAGATCGATGGTCATGGTACTGCCACAGTTGGAGACATTGGACAGCTTCACGCCTGTATCGATATTGGAATACGGGCGGGAATTCGGAAAGGTCGTCGGATCAAACAGATTGGCGGGGCC
>PBAY01000053.1 GCA_002717655.1 Phycisphaerae bacterium
TGGGATCGTGTCGAAGATCCCAGCCGATGAAGCCGCGTTTGTCGAGTGGATTTCTGGCAAGCACACGGAAAGGTGAAAGGCAGCCCTGTGTTGCCGGCAGTTTGGGACTGACATGCACCAGCGGTTCATTGCTGTTGAGCCATTTTTCGACGGCATCTGTTTCCACGAGTTTCATGGCCCAGTTCCAGAGTTTCGGCTGGCTGTTACGCAGGATCCTTGCAAAATCGATGGTCGCTCTCACGTCAGCCAGTGCATCATGTGCATCGGCATGATCGATTCCATTGGCAGGTGCGAGTTGGTCGAGCTTGAAGGTCGGTGCTCCGTTCTTTCCGCTTGGCCAGGTGATGCCTTCTGGTCGAAGAGCCTGTGCAGCACGTGCCAGATCGATGAGATCCCAGGCTCGACAGTCATTGCGGAAGCCGTGTTCATAAGGATCGTGGAAGTTTCGCCAGAAGCCGAATCGGCAGATCATGTCATCGAAACGCAGTGAATTCCAGCCCACTGATATCGTTCCTGCCTGATTCATCTGCTTGTTGATTTCAGCAAAGAACGAGCATTCCGTCTGCCCACGGGCTTCCGCCTGTTGAGGCGTGACTCCGGTAACCAGACAGGCTTCTGGAGCAGGAAGCCGGTCGACGGGAGGGCGGCACCAGCTGATTGTCCCCGTATCTTCATCGATGGGATTGAGTTCGAGATCGGTCCTGATGCATGCGAATTGAACAGGGCGGCAGAACATTGGGTTCTGGCCGTCGGTTTCAAAGTCGTAGAAGAGGAATGACCCCGGCACAGGATCAGCCTACCACGTGGAACACACCCATGTATGGACGGTATCTGGAGGATCATCATTCGATCAGGTGTACAGCCCCCAATCCCATGCAGAATGGGGTAATCTTCGGCACCATGAGACGAGCACTGATTCTATTGTTGGTCGGCTTAATGACGACCTTGGCTGCTGGCGACACCATTTTCCTTAAGAATGGCGACCAGTTGACCGGTCAAGTGACACTTGAGCAAGATGGCAAGTTGTCCTTGAAGCATGGGGTTCTAGGGCCACTTCAACTTGATTCCAGCTTGATTCAGGGTGGAGAACTTTCACTCGATCTCTCTGATGGAAGTGAACTCAGTGGCACCCTTGTTGGTTATCAGAATGGTGCCTGGTTGATCAAGCCTGAAAAGAAGGCGGTGGTCGATCTCGAGGTCGGACCTGATGGAGGACTTTCCAGGAAAGTTGATCCTGTTGAAGCACAGAGTCAGATGGATCTCAAGGCGGAACGCGATCGTGCCAAGTCCGTTGCAAAGGAAATGAAGACTGCCGCAGAGCAGAGAATCAAGGCCGCCAAGAAGATCGTTTCGGATGCGGATGAAGTTCTTAAAAATGTATGGTCAGGTAATTTCAGCATCGGTGGTTCGATGAGCCGGGGCACTTCTACCGCTTCCAATCTGAGCCTGAATATCGGTTTGAAACGTGATGTTGGCCATTCGGTCACCGACATCAAGGCCTTTTATCTGCTGAATACCAGTGACTCAAAGACGACTCAGAACTGGTTCCAGGCCAGCATTGATCAGACCTGGAATTTGCCCAAGACGAAGGGAGTCTGGTCACTCTTTGGGCAAGGAGTCTTTGACTGGCAGCAGGATGCCAGTTGGGAACAGCGGGTGAACGGCAATCTGGGATTCCAGTACCAGCTGGTTGATGCCAAGCGCGCACCCGGTACGGACTGGTTTGAGAAGATGAAGATCCGTACCAGAGTTGGCCCGGGTTTCCGCAAGGAATTTGCTGGAGACAATCCGGACTGGGCATTTGAGGTCTTGCTCGGTGGTACCTGGGACATCACCTTCCTGAAGGGTGTCACGTATTCCGGAAATGCCCAGATCTATCCGGACATCACGGAACTGGGTGAGTTCCGTGTGACTTCCAACAGCAACTTCATGGTTGCCTTGGACTCGATGGATGGTGTTTCAGTTGGTGTGGGAATCAAATTCCAGTATCAGACCGAGGTGAGTCCTGGCGATGAAGACTTCCTGCTCGTTGTTTCAGGTCAGGTGCAGTACGCCTTCTGATCAGTACAACCAGTTGTCAATCACTCCCAGTACGTCATTCACATTCACCTGATTGTCTGCATTGACGTCAGCCGGACAGAGTCTTGATGGCGTCTGGTTGCATTGCCCATAGGATTCAAGCACACCAAGCAGATCATTCACCCCGACTAGGCCATCACCATCAACATCGCCCGGAGGCATCGGGTTGAGAAAACTGGGACTTGTCCAGGAGGCGCCTCTCGTGATGATCTGCCCATGAGAGTTGCAGTCGACGGGCTGTTCAGAAGTGTTTGATCCAGGGCCGACCAGCCTCGTGTTGGTGAAGATCCAGCCCTCTCCCGGGATCCAGACGACTGGTTCGACCTGATAGAACTCATTTACATGTGAACAGATGAGCCAGCCTTCAGGGGTGGATTCAACGGGTATCAGATCGAGCGTATCAAGCCCGATTTCGGGCAGACTGAAAAGGTCGACCGTGCCATCGGGGGCGATCCTGAAAGGGCGAACGCGTGACTGGCTGTCTTTCCAGGTTCCGATGATGGTTCCGTCATCGTAGATCCTGTTGCAATAGGTGTATCCGAAGGCTTCAGGATCATTGATCAATCGTTCAGGTTGGGCTTGAGCGTTCATCCAACGGGTGGCTTGACTACTGCCGGAGAACGTCGATTCTCCGACGATCACACCTGAATTGTTGATGGATCGTGCCTTGCCAGCCTGACCTTGTTCCACTTCCAGTGATGCAACTGTTCCATCGGTCCAGATGTGCGGGACGTATCCGCTGCCGATGGAGTAGCCGACGATGACACCATGATCATTGATGTCCATGGCGTAACCGTTGATGGTGTTGTCGGGAGTAGGGAGGACGATGTCGCCTTCCGCAGGAGTCCAGAGATGTGGTTCATTGGCCCCCGACTGGCTGGCCCGGTTGTAGATCACCATGCTCTGTTCGTTGATTCCGGTGATGACCAGATAGCCGGCATAGGCTGGTCCAAGTTCAATGATGGAGCCGTCTGGATAGAAGACCAATGGTTGGCTTGCGCAGGCGCCATCGAAATCAGGGCACAAGGTCGCGTCTCCGACCATGACTGCCGATTCATTGATCATCATTCCCGTCGTCCAGGGCCACAGTCCTTGATCGAGATCGATCATCTCCTTGCCTGGTGACCAGAGGAAGGCGTGCATTCCAACGGAGATCTGAGTGGAACCACTTTCACCAGTGATCTGTCCAGCTTCGTTGATCGCCATGGGGTTGGTAAAGGTGTTTCCGGATTGAAGTCGTGGCAGTTCCATGATCTCAAAACGAGTCACCGCAGGAGAGGCCAACGCCTGCACCGAAAGTACCGTGATCAGACCAGAAAGCAATGCGTCCATGTATTTAACTTACTGGATCATCTGGAATAGGGAAGAAGGTGCAGTTGAGATGCAGTGAAATGGCTCAGGAACAGATCTCAGGCGGATCTGGAACCTTCGTAAAGCTCGAATGACAGCAGTCGGCAATCCATGCCACTGTTGTCGAAGGGCACCTTTCGGCTGGACTTGAGGCCGATGCAGCGAGCCATGTCACGTGAGGTGAAGACCCAGCCATCCCATCCACCGCATTGCTGCTTCAGGTAATCACCCATGCGGCCATAGGTTTCCTTGAGTTCATCTTCATCGCCAAGACGTTCGCCATATTCGCCATGCAGAATGATGGATCCTCTTTCCTCCGGAAGTGGAGTTTCAGAGAAGTCACAGTGATAGAGTTCGATCAGATGATCCACGCCAGCGGTGACCGCGTTCTTGTAGGTCGCCTCCAGTGCGTCTTCATCCCAGTCCGAGGCGATGATCGGTGCAGGTGTTCGATCGTGTCGGAGTTTCTTGGCGGCAAGCCGTTCCCGGCCCCAGACTTCTTCATCGAAGCTCAGCAGATGTTTGATGCCGAAATTGGGTCGAAGCAGACCGGGGGCACGTCCGGTTGCGATGAGCGCAGCTTCGATGGCAAGCGTCCCACTGCCGCACATCGGTACCACGAGTGGCCTGGTTCCGTCATAGCCTGTTTCAGCTAGAACAGCAGCCGCAATTGATTCACGCATTGGTGCCTTGCCGGGCATCTGTCGATATCCACGGTCTGATAGCTTGCGTCCTGAAAGATCAAGAGCCAGTCGGCAGTGATCATTCTTCCAGAACATGTGGACGACTGTCTGATCGCCTTTGGGGCCAGAGTCAGGACGACGTCCATGTACTTCCTGAATTCGATCGACGATTGCATCCTTGAGTCGGACATTCGGGAACATGCTGTTTCGAATCGAATCATTCTGAACGGTTGAAACGATTGTGAGATAGCCGTCCGCAGGGATGACTCGTTCCCAGGGGAGTTTTCTCGCCGCCTTGTAGAGTTCTTCAGCATTTCGAGGATAGAGGTCTGCAAATCGCTGAAGGATGTGAAAGGCAGTTCGTAGTCGCAGGATCAGACGCATGGCATCGGCCATCTGTCCTTTGATCTCGACCCCGGTGTGATCGGAGGATGTGGCCTCGTAACCGAGTGCTTCGATTTCCGCCTTGAGCCACGGTGCAAGGCCCGGGGCACAGGTAGCTCGGATGATTCTGGTGGGCTCAGTAGTCATGATGGGTGAATCAGAGGTGACTCCGAGATCCGTAAAAACGTAAAGGGAGGCGTCGCTGGACACCTCCCTGAATCGGGGCGACACGATTCGAACGTGCGACCTCCTGCTCCCAAAGCAGGCGCTCTACCAAGCTGAGCTACGCCCCGCGAAGCCGGACATTCTAACGAGAATCCAGCTCAGCATCCTCCTGGACTTCCTGAAGTCCTGTTCAGAGTCCCTCAGGAGTCGATTTGGAGCAGAAATTCAGCTTTGATGCCCTTGGGCCAACTTTCGACGGCGACGGGATCTCCTGATCTTGGGCTGGAGCCAGAGCCAGAAGCCACTGAACGCCAGAAAGACGATACCAAGTGGCACGATGGGCATGACCCAGTCATGGAACCAGCCGGCAAAGAAGGTCCCATCATGAATGGACTCGAGCAGATCACTCATCCGGCGATCAGGGCCGCTGACGATCTGGGCCGTGATGGCATCGACCTGATACTCAGTGTAGTGATGGCGTGATCGCACCTTGTGCAGCCGCTTGTCAGGTCGAGTGTCGATTCGATCGATGTCCTCGGGTGAGGCGAAGTCGGGATGTCCCTGGGCCATGATCGTCGCGACCACGTCCTGAATCGGAGCAAAGTCCTGAATGGTTCCTGAAGTCGCCTTAGCAGTGGGGGGTTGGATCCAGTCGAAGTCCTTCTTGATCAGCAACAGGAAGCCGGTGACCGAAGACATCAAAAGCAGCAAGGCAAGCACGATGCCTGTCCACTTGTGAGTTGTCCAGAAGAACCGGAATGACTTCATGCGTTCATGATTCCTGTAGGTTGACTGCTGAGACCATGTATCGGCCGGTGAGAAGCGGGGCCGCCAGAAGCCGTGTTCCGTCTTGGAGTAGCCTGTTCTTGAAGGTACAACGCCCCGACCAGTTGGCCGGGGCGTTTCCATTTTATTGCAATTTGGTTTGGATCAGGGGGTCCATTCATCCAGCAGAATCAGGAGGTCATTGATGGCGACCAGACCATCACTGTCGAGATCTGCAGGGCATCCTGTACACGTTCCCCAGGTATCCAGAAGAATGAGGAGGTCCATGACATCCACCATTCCATTGCCGTCGATATCTGCTGATGAAGGACAATCGCCATCCTGATTGGTATGAGCCCAGAGCGTTTCTCCAGGTGGGACACAGAGTTTCTGTCCATCTGAAAATCCGACTTCAAGCTGCGTGTCACCGGGATTGTGGGCGACATAGGTCAGTATCTGATTCTTGATGAAGACCGCTGAAAGCGGAGTATTGCCGCTTACTTCCGGATGAACCTGTCCCAGTCCATCAAGCGCAGCAAGCCAGTGATAGGTCCGAGCTCTGGAATCTCCAGCTTCGGTCCAGTATCCAGTGTTGTCTTCCATCAGCTGCAAGGCGGCGACTGCATCTGAAAGTCCAAGGTAGGACCAGAGGATGTCCTGCCAGACCGTTGGTGGTCCACCGTTCATGTCAATGAGATGATCCCAGCATCGATCGATGGAGTCAGGACGTTGTCCCAGATAGAGGGAGCTGGCCGTGACAGGAAGAACATTGATGCCATGGATCTCTTCCGGGTTGCCGGTCCACCATGTGGCATAGTCCGCGCCACTGTCCCAGACAATGCCTGCGACGGGGTGAGGCATTTCGTCCGGGAACACGGATTGATCGACATCGAACCAGTATTGCTCGATGGCCTGTGTTTCGGAAGCCATGAGATAAAGTCCCAGGTCACGTATCTCCTCGTTACCGGTTTCTGACCCCCAGTGCACGACGGCTGCGGCGAAATTCATGCCTTCTGATGAAGACTCCTGATTATTGCCTGCAGCAAATCCGGCATGTCCAGCGGCATATGAATAGCCGACATAGGGTTCCAGATGACGAAGGAAGCAGAAACGCTCATCATTGCGATCCCAATTGGCCGCGTCCTTGATGAGGAGTTCGATCATGCCGCCCCAGGCTTCTGGTCTGGCCCAGTCTGGATCGAAACGTGCAATGACCGAGGCAGCCATGATGTAGTAGCCATAGTGGAAATGATGATCATTGAGTTCCTGATCCGCTCCATACGATGCCGGGTAGCCGATCAGGGTTGACCAGGTCGGATCATGAGCGAAGTAGCGATCACTCGAACCTCCTCCGCCGTAATCGAACGTGAACCAGTCCAGCGTACAGATATCTTCTGCATAGGGTGTATCGCAGGTGATGTAGACATCATGTTCTCCTTCGAGGATTGTCGGATCATTCACTGCGATTCCAAGGGCAAGTTCCGTCCAGTTTGTCCATCCGCCGGTATTCCCGACGCCTGCTTGAGCGATGACCGGACCATCAATGGAATCCAGTCGGATTGAAATCAACCCGCTTCCGGATGTGCCTGATGCAAGCCGAATCAAGGCACGATTGGGAAGTGATGCTGAGAAGTTGACAGATGAAAGCTGGATCCAGTCGCCGCCATTGATTCCTGTTACGGCTTGGCCATCGGCACCGTTCACATCTTCGATCGTTACCCCATATGTTTCACTGGCATATTCAGCCTGAAGACGATCGGAGGATGAGAGATCGTCACTGCTTGCATTGACTGAGAGCCAGGATTCCAACTCGTTCTTCATCACCTCAAGAAGCTGATCGCGGTAGACCATGTTGCCGATCTGGTCTGCCAGCAAAGCAAGCTGTGCATGTCTTCCGACACCTTTGCCGAACCAGTAGGTATCCGAGGCAAACTGGTCATCATCCACGACCTGAGCGATGAGCTCTTCGAGTCTGTCTGTGTCAACGGAACCAACATTTGGAAGAAGAGGAAGAACAGGAGGACAGGGGAGCGAGACGGTGAACTCATGGCAATCGGTGAGCATCATCGGCCCACGCGCAGAGATGTATTCCCCCCAATTGTCCATGTCGGACTGATCCGCATGGGCAGCCTGATGTCCATAGAGACAGACCAGAGGTTTCTTCTGTGAATCAGTTGTGAAGCGGTAGGTGGCATCAACCGTCCGCTTCTCCGGATTCCAGATCCATGAAACGCGGGTGTCTTGAACATCGATCATGGCTCGATCCGTGAACAGATCGACCGTTTCAATTTCGGTATCTGGCATCAGCGCGACTGAAATCACATTCGTCCCAGAAGCCAGAAAGGTGTCGCCACTCTGGCTCCAGCTGGTTCCATCGGGGCCAAAGAGGCCCCATGATGCACCGGCACATTCCAGAATCACCCGCGTGCCTTCGATGCTGATGTTCGAAGCGCCACCTGAACCAGCATTGATCGAAACAATGAGAAGGCCGTTGTTGGCGGAGGCTCGGACGGCAGGTAGGCCCCGGCCAAAGGTGGCTTGCATGGAATTCGAGTCATCTTTCCACTCAGCGGTGACGGTCCAATCGCTTGCATCCGCCACTTTGACCTCAGATGCCTGCAGTCCTTGAACGCCGATTGTCAGCGCATGTTGTGAAGTAGTGAAGTGATAGCCATAACCTGCTCCGGTAGGAAATGAGGTGTTGGCATGTCCGATTCGGAGTCCTTCGGCTTCGGCTTTCATGGACAGTGGATGCGCATGCATGACTTGTCCGAAGTTGGCGCCGGGGTAACGCTTCCAGATGAGAGAGGACCACCAGGTGTTCGTTGGTACAGGTCCATTGAAATCACTGGTGACCTGAGGCATGACAGGATTGCCGTCGGTGTCGGTGGGGCCCATTTCACCAGCGGGGATGCTGGTATAGAAGGAACCGAGGCCAGCAGATTCGATGTCATCATCGGCCTGAAGGCAGGTAGTTGTGAGCAGTGTTACAGCAAGCGAGAGGGCATGTGGAATATAGGATCCCATGTTCATGTCGTAGATCTCCGACTGCAGGATCGGTTGGGCACAGGAACGAGTGCGGGTTCAAGCGGTGCTTGAACCAGTCATGCAGCTGACAGGTAAGAACCTTACGGTTCATCCTATCATTAGAAGATGCGTGAATTCTGGATTCAGACCATTTGTCGAGTTGAAGAGATTCGGTTCTGCGGCCTCTTCATCGGACCCTAAAAACGACAACGGGAGGCCAGGCCTCCCGAGTCGGTGGTTAGAACTCCAAGTAGAGTTCATATCCCCCCTCAAGGAACTCCATCCAGCCGAAGCTGGACATTCCCTTCTCCAATGCAATCCTTTAGATTAGCTCTGAAACTGTGCGAAATACAAGCGATAATTGACGGGAATCTGAGTTCTTGCCCCAGGGGCGGGTTATTGGCCCGTATCACTGGATTGAGTGAAGGCTGGATGTGAGGGATCTCCTGAAGTCTGGAGGTAGGCTAGAAGGTCAAGGAGATCTTCGAGCGTCAGGGAATTGGCGAGACCCATGGGCATGGACGAGACAGGCGAGGGCATCAGCTCAGCTACCTCAGAGGCGGGGATCTCCAGCGTTTCGTATCCATAGGGATCGATATTGAGCACCACTCGTTTTTCATTCGATTCCAGCAGTCGGCCGGTATCAATGGTGTCGTCATATCGAATGACCATGGTCGCCAGATATTGATCTGCAATCACTTTTGAAGGTTCCAGAATCGCCTCAAGCAGGTCCTTGTTGGTGAATCGTGCACCAATACCGGTCAGATCAGGTCCAGTGGTTCCGCCTTGTCCATGAAAGCGATGGCAATCAACACAACGTGCATTCTTGTAGGCGTGCCTGCCTCGACTGAAGTCTCTGCCAGACATGACCTCTTGAAGATGTGGCTTGAAGGAGTCCATCGTCCAGGCGCTGACGCGTGGCAAGGCCGTGCGAGTGACCGCTTCAGGTGATTCCACAAGGGAGATGACTCGTTCAGAATCCGAAGGCCCCCAGGTCTTGATGGCATCGGCTTCAATGGCCTTGACGAATCCCTGAATGCTTCGTCCTCCTGCCAATGACTGGTTGCGTCGAAGCCATTGGAGATAACGAAGGCGAAGATCATCATTCCATCCCTCCGTGACGAGTCTCGCCAGCAGGGCGGCATGTAGTGCATCTTCCTGTGAAGAAGCGTTCTCCATTCTGGCAACCAGCAGTGAAGCCAGGTCGGGAGCCTGCATGTGGACCAGAAGTTCATGACACATTCGACGAGTATGGACATCGTCATCTTCAGTGAATGTCACCAGCCAATCGGTCGCATCTTTGATGACGGATGTTGTGGGGGATCCCTTTCGAGCACAGGACAGTGCGATGACACGCATGGCCTGGCGTTGAAGGTCTGGGTCCTCAGTTTCAGATCCGATCTGTAGCGATCGGCGAATGATCAAGTCGGTGTTGCCTGGTTTTTCTGAATCCTCGCGAGTCAGTGCCAGAAGCATCTCAATCGCAGCTTGATGATTGGCTTCTGCCAAGGCTTCCGTCTGCCATGCTTCAACCGGGATTCGCTCCAGCGCAATACGGGCGGCGTATCGCACCATTCGATCCTCACTGCTCAACGCCTTGCGGATGTCCTTGAATCGACCGGCATCGGGAGTCTTGTGCATCGATTCCATTGAGGTTCTCAATGATCGAAGTTCTCTGGCCGCATCAGATCGTTCTGGTGCGGTGCCGGGTACGGCATCAGTTGCCTTGATCCGGTACAGAGCCGAGTGTGTCCCACGCCCGCCGGTTACCAGATACAGGTCGCCATCGGGCCCAAAGACCATGTCGCTGACATTGAAGGGGCGGCCCGATGCAAAGATCTCCTGCTGACCTTTCCATCCTGCACCGTCTTCCTCAAGATGAACGGCAAAGATTCTTCCATAGGTCCAGTCGGCAAGAAACAGTGCCGACTTCCATGGTTCCGGGAAGTTGCTCTGGCCTCCGAAGACCATGCCAGTTGGTGATCCCTGAGGCATGTCAAGCATCGTGGGAAGACTGTCGGGGTACCAGTCAGGCCATTTTGCGGTTCCACCACGCCAGCCGAACTCACCACCTGAAACCACATGCAATGCTCGTGGTGGTCGATACCAGGGTGTTCCCAGATCCCATTCCATGTCGGAGTCCCAGGTGAAGAGATCACCGGTTTCGTTGAAAGCGAGGTCATAGGCGTTACGAAGTCCTCCTGCCACGATCTCGAAACCGGTGATGTCCGGGTCAGTTCGCATCACGACGCCGCCAGGCGTCATGACACCAACCGCATGACCATTGGCATCCCACAGCCTTGGAAGCAGATCATCTTCCGCCCAATTGCGAAGTGGTGATTCGGGGTTGGATCGAGGTGGGAGCGGGGTGTGATTGCCTTGTACGACATAGATCATGCCATCGGGGCCCAGAATCATCGCATGATTGCCATGCTCATTGCCTGCGCCCCACTTGGCCAGATGCTCCATTGAATCGTACTGGTCATCACCGTTCGTATCACGCAGCCTCCAGATGCCACCGCCGTCATCCCCGTTTCTGGTGACCATGGCATACAACGCGCCGTTTGTATGGAGCAGGCCTTGTGCACCTCCGATATCGAGATCGATGAGTTCCACCAGCACTTCTTCATCATCATTCTCGGGAAGTGTGAGTCGGTACAGCTTTCCGTACTGGGCAGACACAATCAGGCGATCCTGATCATCAAACGTCATGGCGACCCATGAGCCTTGTCCGGGGGCAGCTTCATAGACGGTTTCCGATTGGAATCCGGAGGGAAGTTGAAGTTCGCCTTCAAGTCCTGTGGCGGTGGTCTTACCCCCTGCAAAGACATTCGGCCAAGGGCCATCAGGCTGAGAAACGGGCCCGAAGCTTGTGATCGGGAGTTCTGATTCAGCGATCAGCCAGTCGTGGTCCGTGATGAGTCGATCAGGCAATCCATCACTGATCCAGGTCAACTCTGCCAGGAGTCCCGCCGGTCCGCCTTCGTTGCGACAGATGACGCTCAGTTCATGCGTCCCACGTTTCAGTCCGTCTGGAATGCTCGCGATGACGGGGCGTTCCCAGTTGTTGCCTGTTGCAATCTGCTTCCCGTCAAGCATCGCAGTGAACTGGTTGTCACAGGTGATGCGGAGATCAACCTGTTCCGCGTCTTCATTCAAGGTGAAGGTGCGGGTCAGTACGCAGTCTTCAGCGTTGTGCGGGTCCGCTGAGCACCAGATCCACTGAGGCTCCTGTTCCAGCACAGGCTCCTGTTCAGACGGCATCTCCACCGTACTGCCATGAAGTGGCTGGAGGGTCATGTTCCGGACTTCGACGCGCATCGGCGGGCCGGTATGAACCTGCAGGGCGATATTGCCCTCGAGACGGCGTCGCTCCGGGTCTTCATCCAGAACCTGACTCATCAGTCGCCCATTGAGGTAGTGGCTGAGCATTGGGCCATCGGCCACGATGCGATAAGTGTTCCATTCCTCTGGTTTGATAGCAGGTGTCTCGGTATCAGCGATGGTTCCCAGATCACGTCGATTGTCCTGGAAGAGATAGGCTCGTTTCTGTCCACGAATCGCCATCAATCCCCGGCCATAGGTTTCATAGAGGGCACCGGTATAGGTGTTGTCGGCATCAAGATCTGCTTGATAGCCCTCGATGTCATGGGCACCACGTCGAGTACTGCGGTATTGGATACCACTGTTGCCGCCAAGAACTTTGATTTCAAGTTCCAGAATGAAGTCCGAGGCATTCCCGTCCCAGAAGAGATACTCGTTTCGTTGCAGCGGCTTCTCTGGCGAAGAAGATCCAATGAGTACACCATCTTCAACTCGCCAGACTTCAGGATTGCCACGCCATCCACTCAGTGATTCGCCATCAAGCAGGGGGATGGCCTGAAGATCCGGATACAGACCAAGGCTCAGGAGAAACAGAAAAGGTGTGATCATGAAGCTCACGACCTGCCCTTGGCCGCTCCGCCACCATAGGTACCCAGATCCAGCAAGACGGCGATCAGAATGACGATCACTCCTCCGCCTGACCATGGGCCGCCGGGGAAGGTGTAGGCCCAGGCATAGCTGAGTGTGGTGAATGGCAGGAAGATGAAGCCGAAGATGGGTACCAGTATGTTGGCGAATGGAGCTTCAACGAATGAGGGGTTGAGCAGCCATGCAATCACCAGAGCGATGCGTGGTAGACCCAGGCCCAGTAGAACGATGAGGCAGCACATGACTTGATCCTAGCGAAAGGTTGTCAGTGTCGCGAAGGCTTCGATCCGGACAGTCAGGCTAGCGAGTATTCACTAGTCCCAGCGGAAGACGCCTTTTTTCCAGGCGTAAACATAGGCGACGATCGACGTGAGGATGAAGAAGAGAATTCTTCCGAAGAACAGCGTGGAATCGCTGCTGAGTGGATCCAGTTGTGTGAAATCAACCGCCCATGGGTAGAGGAAGATGATTTCCACGTCGAAGACCAGAAATGTCATGGCCAGAATGTAGAAGCGAATGTTGAAACGCTTTCGGGCGGTGCCGATCGGCGTCATCCCTGACTCGTAGGTCTGTTCCTTCGTTTCGCCGTGTCGCGTCGGCCCCAGCAGGTGGGTTCCCGTCAGGTTCACAACACCGAAAATGATCACCATGATGATCAGCATGGCCACAGGCATGTAGCTGCTGAGTTCGGCCAGAATCATGGGTGAGGTCGGTGCCATGGTCGAAGTGTAGTTGATTGCCCGGTTTGTGGGGCTTTTGGATCAGGCTGAGAGGGGGCAAAAAAATCCCTGGGGCGGTGGTGGGGCCACCCCAGGGAGGAGGGAAGAGAGGAGGAAGCGCTTGTTGGTCTGCCCCGCGAGGTGCGGAAGCGAAACCACGCTTCTCCAGTAGCCAAGGTGGGTTGGGCGACAAGTCGCCCCGGTCACGGACGGGGAGCCATGAAGATGGTCCGAGGACCATCGACGGCGAACACGTCCTGTGTCCGCGGTTGGGTCGACCGATTTCCTTTCAGTCGACCCGGGATCGGAACTTCCATGATCCGGATCCCCTCCGATGAAAGTGAACAGCCCCTTGGCAAGACCGCACACTTTCGAAGCTTGTCAAGATCTCCTTTTCAACTGCAGCCCATCGAGGCGCCACAGTTCATGCACTTGTAGCACGTGCCATTTCGAACAGTGATTGAACCGCAGGTGTCACAGGGCGGTGCATCGCCCATCATGGATGCGGTTGACTGGCTCAGGCCGTCTGCGGCCACAGCGGGCGTCGTCGCCTCCTTGCTGGCGACCGGCGAAACCGGACCCGATGCATAGGCGATCTTCGCCTCGCCTGACAACGCAGGTGATGACGAGTGTCCGCCGGCATCTGCGATCCTCGCCCGGTCTGAGCGAGCCTCGATTTCGGTGGAGCGATCGTTGGTCAATCGTCGACCATCCGTCGAACTCGTCTGGCCATCCAAAGCCTCCGAGGGTGAGCATGCATTGTCCTCCTTGACTTGCTGCAACTCATCTTGTTTCTGATTTGATTTCGCGTCAGTGGTGCGTCCGGCACCAGGACGTTGTGGGGCGTTGGCTTCTCGGAACCCGGGCACGAACTCCATGCCCAGCCAACGGAAGATGTAGTCAACGAGACTCTTGGCAAATGGAATCTCGCGATTGGTCGTCATGCCCTGAGGTTCGAATCGCTGATGCGCGAACTTGGTCACCAGACTTTCAACTGGAACGCCGTACTGGAGTGCCACACTGATGGCCGTTCCAAGACTGTCCATGAGTCCGCCGATGGTGGAGCCTTCCTTCGACATGGTGATGAAGAGCTCGCCAGGGGTACGATCGTCATACATGCCGACCGTGAGATAACCTTCGTGGCCGGCGACATTGAAGTGGTGGGTGATGCTGCGTCGGGTGTCGGGGAGCCGTCGTCGCATTGGGCGCTCGATGATTCGCTCGACGATTCGTTCGACATAATTGACGCCCGGCTCGCCTTGTTCAGCGGATGAAGCGGCTTGGAGAACTTCGTCTCCGACTTCTTCCAGTGCAGCGGTAAGGTCGTCGGTATCTTCCTCGACTTCCAGATCGACGTCGTCGGCTTTCGAATTCAAAGGCTGCGAAAGCTTGCATCCATCGCGATAGAGGGCATTGGCCTTCAGGCCAAGTTCCCATGAGAGCTGATAGGCGCTGGCGATGTCATCGACATCTGCTTCATTGGGCAGGTTGATGGTCTTGGAAATCGCACCCGAGATGAATGGCTGAGCTGCAGCCATCATCTTGATGTGGCCTGAAGGAGCAATGAATCGCTTGCCGGTCGGGCCGCAGGTGTTGGCACAGTCGAAGACGGGAAGATGCTCTTCCTTGAGGCATGGTGCGCCCTCGATGGTCTGTGTCCCGCAGATGCTGGTGTTCAGCTCGCGGATGATGTCTCTGGGGAGTCCAAGTGCATGGAGACCGTTGAAGGAGGCATCGTTGCGTGCAGCTTCAATGTCGGTGATGCCACATGCTTCGAGTACCGACTCGGGCATGTTCCATGCGGTAAAGGCATACGCCAGCTCAAAGACTGAAGGAAGCATGGCGTTGACTTCAGAGAGATCAGAAGTCGCATAGCCCTTGTCGATCAGGAAATCCCGGAAGGTTTCATGTCCACCATCCCAGGCCTCGGGCATCGGTGTATCGAGTTCCAGGGCACCCATGACCCAGGTCAGGATCTCGCGGGTTTCAGCTTCCGAGTAGCCCAATGCGATCAGGGCTGGATGGAGCGACTGGTTGGCGATCTTGAAGTAGCCGCCGCCCGCGAGTTTCTTGAATTTCGTCAGGGCGAAATCAGGTTCGACACCGGTGGTGTCGCAGTCCATCAACAGGCCGATCGTCCCGGTTGGTGCGATGACAGTCACCTGTGCATTGCGGTAGCCGTGTGCTTCACCAAGCTGGAGTGCGTCGTCCCATGCGAGTTGTGCACGGGTTGAAAGCATGTCGGAGTTGTTGATCGAGGCTTTCTCATCATTCAGCAACTCGTGTGCAATGGACACGGGTGTGATATCGAGTGACTCCCAGGTCACGGAATCGCGTGATTCTCCATGAGCGGCTCGACGGTGATTCCGGATGACACGAAGCATCGAATCCGCGTTGGTTTCGAAGCCTGGGAAGGGACCATGTTCCGCAGCCATCTTGGCACTCATGCCATAGGCACGGCCGGTGAGGATCGAGGTGATGGCTCCGCATACGGCACGTGATTCTTCTGAGTCGTAGGGGATGCCGGCCTGCATGAGCATGGCACCGAGGTTGGCGTAGCCCAGGCCGAGGGTGCGATAGCGGTGGCTGCGTTCGGCGATCGACTTGGAAGGGAAGGCCGCCATGAGCACCGAGATTTCCAGCACGATGGTCCAGAGATCGACTGCATGCTCGAAACCGTCGACGTCGAACATGCGTGTGTTCGAGTCGTAGAACTTCATGAGGTTGATGGAAGCCAGATTGCAGGCCGTGTCATCCAGGAACATGTATTCACTGCATGGATTGGACGCATTGATGCGACCGCTTTCCGGACAGGTATGCCACTGGTTGATTGTCGTGTCGAACTGCAGGCCAGGATCAGCACATTGCCAGGCGGCTCGGCAGATTTGACTCCACAGGTTCTTGGCGGAGATTTCACGGGCGACGGCCCCATCCGTACGGTTGTGGAGGGCCCAGGAATCGTCCGCGTCGACGGCTTCCATGAACTCGTTGCTGAGGCGAACCGAGTTGTTTGAATTCTGGCCACTGACGGTCTGATAGGCCTCGCCGTTGAAGTCGTAGTCAAGGGTGAGATTCAATTCGTCAGCCAGCTCCTGCTGACTGTCGGAGAGCTGCTTCATGCCCTCCACCAGTGCGGCCACCTTGAGTTCTTCGCGAACCTTCCAGTTGATGAATGACTCGATGTCCGGGTGATCGGCATCGAGGCAGACCATCTTGGCCGCACGCCGGGTGGTGCCGCCTGACTTGATGGCTCCTGCGGCGCGGTCACCGATCTTCAGGAAGCTCATGAGCCCGCTGCTGCGTCCTCCGCCGGAGAGTGGTTCTTCTTCACCATGCAGTGAGGAGAAGTTTGTTCCAGTTCCCGAGCCGTACTTGAAGAGACGTGCCTCACGGGTCCAGAGATCCATGATGCCACCTGCCTTGACCAGATCGTCCTCGACATTCTGAATGAAGCAGGCGTGTGGCTGAGGGTGAGAGTAGGCATCCTGAGCAGGCATGGCATTGCCGCTGATGGGCTCGTTGACGTAATGGCCCTGTGGTGGACCGGAGATTCCGTAGGCCCAGTGCAGACCGGTGTTGAACCACTGGGGGCTGTTGGGCGCAGCGGCTTGATGAAGCATCATCCAGCACAGTTCGTCGTAGAACACCTGAGCATCATCGGCGGTGTCGAAATAACCATGCTTCTCGCCCCAAGCTCGCCAACAGCCAGCCAGTCGATGAATGACTTGACGCGCTGAACGCTCTGGGCCGGTGGTGGTGTTGCCTTGCTCGTCAAGGATAGGAGTTCCATCTTCAGCAAGCTGGGGAACGCCCGCTTTGCGGAAGTACTTGCTGACCATGATGTCTGTGGCCAGCTGGCTCCAGGCCTTGGGGATCATGGCATCATTCATCTCGAAGACGAGAGATCCATCAGCATTGGTGATGCGGCTGGAGCGTTGTTCCCATTCGACTGTGTCGAAGACGTCTTGATCGGGCTTTGTAAATCGTCGGGTTATCTGCATGTCTTACCTTGGCCTTCCTTGGCTCTTCCAGGTCTCTTGTTCGTCCGTGCAATGTCCTGATAAGTATTCGTTTGAAGTCGTATCCGATGCAATGCCTGCCACTGCATCCAGTGGTGGGCGGGTTGGCCGAAGTGAGTCGGCCGACTCTTATTGTGGCGGCGTCTTGGCAGGCGTCAGGACGCAGGGGAGGGTGAGGCCCTCCTGATCCTGATACTTTCCACGACGGTCGGCATAGCTTGTATTGCACACCGAGTCGGCTCGCAGGAAGATCATCTGGGCAATGCCCTCGTTGGCATAGACCTTCGCAGGCAATGGGGTCGTGTTGCTGATTTCAAGCGTGACCTTGCCTCGCCACTCTGGTTCCAGTGGGGTCACATTGACCACGAGTCCGCAACGAGCGTAGGTGCTCTTGCCGACGCAGATCGCGAGAACATCCCGTGGGACTTCGATCCATTCGACGGTCTCAGCCAAGGCAAAGCTGTTGGGTGGGATGATCACATAGTCAACGTCGGTGTCATCCGTATCAACAGTCAGGAACAGATCATCAGTGAACTGCTTTGGATCAACAACGGCTACGCCGCCTGAAGTGGTATTGGTGAAGATCTTGAAACGGGTTCCGACTCGTACGTCGTAGCCGTAACTAGAAACACCGAATGAAACGACACCTTCGGCGCACTGCTCCTGATGAAGCGGTTCGATGCGAATGTCGTCGACTATTTGTTGATCACTAAGTACCGCCACCTGAATCCATCCCTCCGTGCGTACAGGTTCGCGATGAAACCTGTCACGTTCTCCAACACCTGCTACAAGCGATTGACGCCAGTTGCAGATCCACCCCAACCATGATTCAACGTGAGACAAGAACAATGCGACTCTGCATCAGTGCAGCGTTGAGCCTTGTTCAAGTTGTCGTCCCGTCGAAACACAATCGCTCCCATCCGCGGGCGTTCTTCCCGCAAGCCCCAGTAGGGCCTTGTTCCTGAACCAGAATTCCCGGGCAGTGGCCCTGGAGTACCTGATACAGGGGTATGCCCCATAGGGGTCGTATCGTACTACTACATGTTGGGGCTGCAACATTGCAAGACACACAATCTTGGGATTCTGTTCAGACAGTGGTGTAACCCCGTCAAGCGGAAGACCTTAACCGCCTCCAGAGAGGTGCTCAAGCCACGTCCAATTTGGTGGAAAACCTGTCTCCCGGCATCAAAAACGGGGATTACCTGTGTTTAGAAGTTGGGAGGATCTTCCAGAAGCGGGGCTGGTGATACCATCAGCGGCTATGCCGGAAGCAGGGATGCAATTATTGGAGGGGCTCACAGATGCTCAGGCGGAGGCCGTGACCTCCCATGAGGGGCCTCTGCTTGTCCTGGCCGGCCCGGGCTCGGGCAAAACGATGGTGGTGACTCGTCGGATTGCCCATCTGATCGATAGCGGGGTTGATCCAGGAGAGATCCTTGCATTGACCTTTACCAA
>PBAY01000054.1 GCA_002717655.1 Phycisphaerae bacterium
CTGGTGATGTAGACGGCGACGGTGACTCGGATGTCGATGACATCCTCGCCATTCTGGGCGACTTCGGAGCAACCGGAGGCGGACTCGATGGTGACGTCGACAATGACAATGATGTCGATGTCGATGACCTTCTTCAGGTTCTGGGCTACTTCGGCAGCTGCTGATCCAGAAGAAATGACTTGATCCTGACAGCCCGGCACCTCTGGTGCCGGGCTGTTTACTTGGTTGTCATCAACGCTGTCCGAAACCACCGCCCCCAGGAGTCTGAAGAACAAGACGATCACCTTCCGCCACCTCGACGCTGGAGGTGGCGGAAAGAGGCTCCTCGACACCAGTCGCACGAATGATCTGCTGATCGCCCGCCATTGCCTCTCCTCCACCATCAAGTCCGAAAGGTCGGGTTGTCCTGCGTCCGGCCAACAGTGTCATTGACATCCGCTCCAGGAAGATGATTTCACGGTTGACGCCGCAGCCGCCACGGTAAACACCCTCCCCACCGGACTCAGGACGAATCGAAAATCGTTCCAGCCGAACCGGAAAGCGAGCTTCCAGAATTTCCGGATCAGTCAGTCTTGAATTCGTCATGTGGGAATGCACAGCATCGGTCCCATGGAATCCTGGCCCTGCACCGGTGCCGCCACAAAGCGTTTCGTAATACTGGTAACTCGAATTTCCGAAAGTGAGATTGTTCATGGTCCCCTGTGACGCGGCCTGCGCCTCGAGCGCAGCAAGAATCGTATCGACCACGGCCTGACTGGTTTCCACATTCCCTGCGACTACTGCATGGGGTGGATCCGGATTCAACAGACTTCCTGCAGGGATGATGATTTCCACCGGACGAAGACACCCCTCGTTCAAAGGAATTTCATCATCAATGAGACAGCGAAGAACATAGAGAACAGCTGCCCTGGTGACTGCAGGCGGTGCATTGAAATTCGTCTGCGACTGCTCGCTTGTTCCTGAGAAATCAAAGGTCACACGATCGCCGGCTGGACGGACGTGAAGCTGGATCTCACTTCCATGATCCATCAAGGTGGAGAAGAAACGCTCTTCGAAAGCCGGCACCAACGACCGCACACAGGCTTCGCCGTGATCAAGAACATGTCCCATGTAAGCCTGGACCAGACCCAGCCCGAACTCGTCGACCAGTCGATCAAGTTCCTCAGTACCACGTGCATTCGCTGCCAACTGGGCACGAAGATCGGCGATGTTCTGATCAGGATTTCTCGACGGCCAGTCGCCCGAGCCGAGTACATCACGGATGGCCTGTTCATCAAGGGTCCCAGATCGGACGATCCTCATCGGGGGAATAACAACCCCTTCTTCCTGAAGCCTGTGGGAATTGGCGGGCATCGACCCTGGTGTCAATCCGCCGATATCTGCATGATGCCCACGACTGGCTACGAGAAACTGCAATGTTCCATCTTCAGCAAAGACTGGTGTGACAACCGTAAGGTCGGGCAGATGCGTGCCGCCGTGATAGGGATCATTCAACAACCACGCGTCGCCGGACCGCAGCTCCTGACGATGAGCGTCAAGAACTGCCTGAACACTATGGTCCATTGAACCCAGATGCACCGGCATGTGAGGACCATTGGCAATCAAACGCCCCATTCCATCAAAGATGGCACATGAAAAATCGAGACGCTCCTTGATGTTGACGGAGTGTGCGGTTCGACGAAGCATGGCCCCCATCTCATCCGCAATGGCCATGAATCGATGCCCGAACACTTCAAGTAGAACCGGATCAGCTTCCGTCTGATCAGAATCAGATGCGTTGGAACCAGCCTCCGCATGTTCGAGTATGAAACTTCCATTCTCGGAACAACAGAGCGACCAGCCCGGCTCCACGATGGTCGTGGCACCTGCCTCGGCGATGATCGCCGGGCCATCAATGCTCGCACCAGAAGGAATGGAATTCCTTGGCCAGATGCCGGTCTCGAATGCCTTGCCTCCAAAGCATGCCTGGACCGTACGAACAGGTTTCGGAAGAATCCCCCCATCCAGACTTGTATCAGGCAGCTGTACGCTGCTGCCAGCATCGATCTCGACTTCTGCCATCTCCACTGTCAATTCTTCTGCGCTCAGATCAAGCCCATACCGTCTGGATGAAAGTTCCAGAAAGGAAGACCGCATGGAATCGACATTCGAAGCAGGAACTGGAATGCTGCCATCCCAACCCTTGACCTTGACATGAACACGTCTTGTGATCAGCGCTTTGTCCAGGGAGATGCCCTGTGTTTGCAGTCTGGATTTGAGATCCGCCTCCAGAATCTCAAGTGTTGTGGGGATTTCAGATGAATCAAGTCCACAAGACAATGTGCATTCATGCGAAAGGCATGGACTGGCGAGTCCGATTCCAAGCGCAGACAGAACACCAGCCTGAGGATGAATCAGCACCTTGCGAATACCCAGTGATTCAGCGACAAGACATGCCATCTGGCCCCCGGCACCGCCAAAGGCGACCAATGTCACTTCTTCTAGCGAATGTCCCTGCTCGATTGAAATTCGCCGAACAGCGCCGGCCATTCTCTCAACTGCAATTCGAAGACATCCGTCCGCAAGCTCTTGGACTGAAAGCTTCTGATGACCCGCCCTGTGTACCTGATCAGCAATCTCATCGAACACCGCACGAGAAGCATCTGGATCAATCGGCTGATTGCCCAGAGGACCAAACACCGATGGCAGGAGATCCTGATCAAGACGGCCCAGGACAACATGGCAGTCCGTAAGCGTTGCCGGACCTCCTCCTCGATAACACGCCGGCCCAGGCTGGGCACCACTGCTTTCTGGACCAACACGCAGTCGCTGACCATCGAATCGGCAGATGGACCCACCGCCCGCGGCAATCGTATCGATCTCCAGCATGGGGACTCTGAGCTGAAGTCCTTCAACCTCAGAATCCCATGTTCGCTGAAGGACGCCGTCATGCCATGCGACGTCGGTTGAAGTCCCCCCCATGTCCAGCGTGATGATACGGTCGTGGGAAGCCGAAACGGCGGCTGCGCCGACAATGCCTCCGGCAGGTCCAGACAGAACTGCTCTTGATCCCCGAAATCCCTCGGCCGTGATCAAGCCCCCGCTGCTTTGCATGAATTCAATTTCCGCTTCAGGCAATGCCTGACTCAAGGCGGCGATCGAACGATGCAGTGGAGGCGTCAAAGCAGCATCAACCAGGGTGGTCTGAGCTCGACCTACAATCCCATGAAGCGGACACACTTCGTGACTGGCTCTGACTTCTTCAAATCCAGCTTCCATGGCCAGGGTCTTGATCCGCTGTTCATGCCGTGGATGCTTCCATCCATGCATCAGCGCAACGGCACATGCTTCACAACCTGCCTCTTTCGCTTCGAGAAGTTGATGTGAAAGCCCGACTTCATCGAGCGGGCGAACGACTTCTCCTGACACATCAATCCGCTCATCAGCTTCAATCACGTGTTCCCACAGAGGCTGTGGGCGCCTGATGTCCAACTCGAACAGTCGAGGTCTGGTCTGATCCCGGAGAATCAGCAGATCTCCCAGCCCCTGTGTCAGAACAACTACCGTCTTCTCTCCTGTGCGTGTCAGCAATGCATTGGTTGCAACGGTCGTACCCATGCGAATTGAGATCGGGCCCAGTGATCGCAGATCGACCGTTTCATCGAGACCAAGTACCACGCGAATTGCCGCGAGACTTGCATCCTCTTCACGGTTTGAATCTTCGGAACGGACCTTGGCAGACCTCATGTCCGACTGGCCATCACGCCACGCGACGATATCCGTGAACGTACCACCCCGATCAATCCAGAAATGCCATTGACCCTGAGTACGCTTCATGATCCAGGGGCTATGGAGCCTGACGGTTGGTGTTTCGCCTGCCGCCTCCGACAGCATTTCCGATCTGACCAATCGCATTTCCTACACCGGAAATCGCATTGGTCGCCCCACGGCCAACCGCTTCAACCGCATCCGCGATCGGCGCTCCCAGGCCGATCTGTTTCAGGCCGGGGATGTTCCGGATACTGCCACTGATCTGGCTGATCGCCAGATTCGAAAGTCCCTTGATGGGATTAGCGGCAATGTGCTTGATGACGATATCCATCACGATGCCCACGAGATGGCCAACGAGTTCATCTTCATCCGATTCAGTACCCACATTCTGGAGAACCAGTTCGGGAAGCTTGGCCTGAAGTGAGCCACCCGTAATGTTCACGATCCGCCCCTGAGCTCTGATGTTGATATCCCGGATCTCAAGCCTCTGAATGTTCAGAGAAATCGAATCTTCATCATCGTCATCCGTTGATGAAAGCTGGCTCGTGATGTGCTCCACGACTTCGGTGACATTCATCTTTCCGTTGGCTTCCTCCACATCGAAATCGAAACCCGTGAGTGTCAGAACCGGAATGTCGATCGATGAGGAAAGAAACGTTCCCACCCGGCCTTCAATGTAGATCTCATCGACAGCCAGCAGATGATCATGCTGATAACCCGGAGGGTTGCTGACTTCAAGATCATTGATTGTGGTTGATCTACGAAAGATGCCGAGATCAATGGAAGTCACGGAGGTGTCGACTCCCATGATTTTGGAGCCGGCGGAACTGATCATGGACTTTGCAATCAGATCGACGGAGAGATACAGCGCAATGACGAGAACCAGCAGAACGGCCAGCACGATCATTGAAATTGAACCGAGTTTACGCATTGGATCAGCTCCCTAAAGGACAGGCTTCAAGACTGAAGCGCCGGCATTGTACGGGAAGCATGAACTCACTCCAATCTGGCGGTTGGTGTAGGATCCAGACTCGACGAGGAGAATTTCCGATGCGATGGCTGCTCCTGATGCTCTGCATATCTCTGACGTGCTGTCACACCGACGATCAAACTCGATTCGGCCTCAATCTTCCTCAGAATGGTCTTGAATACGAGCAGCTGGGAAATGTTCTGCTCGATCTGGATGCTGACCGGAATCCAATGAGGCGACTGAGACACCTGGTCGGCGAATGGACCCTTCTTGGTTCCTATGAACCCTGGCCGGATGCAGCGAAGATAGAGATTCGTCCAGTGGCTCGCATCAACTGGATTCTGGCCCAGCGAGGCCTGGAATGCCGGTTCTGGTTCAGCTCCGATGGACAAGCCACGGAGGATCTCTTCATCATTCAATGGGATCCTGTGACCAAGGCCTATGACCTCAGGATTCGATCAACAGGTTGGCCTGTCATGACGACAGGAAAGGGCCAATGGAACCAACAGAACGGTACGCTTGATTTCACCGTCAAGACGATCAACCCAGATACAGGCATGACGATTCGCATCCTGTACCGACTTGATCAGATCCAGCCCGACTCGCACCGTTGGCAGCAGTTCCGCACCACCACAACCGGTGAACTTGTGCCATTTGCAACCATGATGGCAACTCGTGCAGTCAATGAGAGTCAGGAATGACCATGACCAACATCGACACCTTCATGGCTCTGGACATGAGGACTGGGACCATACAGTCCGCGTCACCACTTCCCGAAGCTCATGTCCCGGCCTGGGTGCTTGACATCGACTTTGGACCAGAAATCGGCACACTTCGTACTTCGGCTCGGATCACCGATCATTATGACGCAACGGATCTGATCGACCGACAGGTCATTGCTGTGATCAATCTGGGCGAACGGCAGATCGGTTCAATCATCTCCCAGTGCCTGGTGCTCGGCATTCCAGATGCGGACGGCAAGGTCGTGCTCATTCAGCCTGATCGGCGTACTGCAGATGGCCTGAGATTATCCTGAAATTCTCAGGCTCGAAGTTGATCCGTAATCATGTTGCCAGATCCAATCAATCGGAGGCGGAGAGTTTCGTCAGCCTGATATTCCGCCAACGCATGATGCCGGTACCGCCGGAATGAACCTGAAGCGCAATGAATCCTGATTGATGGCCTTGGCGATCCAGAAGATCAGCACAAGGAACACCATTGAGCCAGGTCTGCAGATGAGAACCCTTTGCACGAATTCGAATGTTGTTCCACTCCGTCAGACGACGAGCTTCCCGTGCCTGTGGTGATTGATCAAGAGGCGCAAGCCATCCTCTTGGACCCTCGTAGTAGATCCCGCAGGTCCAGCTGCGATCCGAGGCATCCAGTTCACATTGGTAACCTTGAACCACACCATCGGGCGTGAGATGTGAACGAAACTGAATACCTGAGTTGCCAGGACGATCCCACTTGAATTCCAGCTCCAGTTCAAAATCCTCATAGGAACGTGTGGTGCAGAGAAAGGTATTGGCCCCTGGACCATGTGTTCCGACGATGCAGCCATCCTCAACCATGAAGGTGGCTTCCCCACCTCGTTTGGTCCACCCCTTCAGATCCTCTCCATTGAACAATGACTGTGTCTTTGGGCCACATCCAATCATCAACATGGTCAGCAGGCTGACCACCATGATCCGAACAACAGCTTGGCTTGGCTGTTCAGGCATTCATCAACTCCCCTTGTGCACCATCGCCAGCAGCAAATCAGGGCTGGCTTACCTAGAAAGGCGGCCTCGGCATGATGCCGAGGCCTGATGGGAAACGAGGCGGACGGGACTCGAACCCGCAACCACTGGATCGACAGTCCAGGACTCTAACCAATTGAGCTACCGCCCCTGATGAGGATGAAAAAGTGTAACAGCACTCGCCAAGAGGTCAAGATTGATGATTCCATGGATTTCATCAGGTATGGTGTCGGGATGCTGGCTTCACTGCTACTGACCGCCCTTCTGATGGCCCCAGAACAGCCCAACTTTGTTCTGGTGATGGTTGATGATCTGGGCTGGCAGGACACCTCCCTGCCCCTCCACGAGGCTCCAACGCCTTTCAACGCACGTTATTGGACGCCTCATCTGGAACAGCTCGCCCGGAATGGAATGGCCTTCACCAACGCCTACGCCGCTGGCCCGGTCTGTACCCCCACCAGAACCAGCCTGATGACGGGCCAGTCTCCAGGCCGTACCCATATCACCTACTGGACCCTCAGACAGGGGCAGGACACCTCTCGCCCACACCCGACCCTGAAAGCCCCTGAGTGGCAACTCAATGGGCTCAAGGGCGATGAAGACACGCTGCCAGCACTTCTCGAGGATGGTGGCTACCAGACCATCCATGTAGGCAAGGCACACTTTGGAGCTCATGACACGCCAGCCGCTGATCCACTGAATCTGGGCTTCCACAGAAATATTGCCGGGCATGCTTCAGGTGCACCGGCTTCCTTTTATGGAAAACATGATTTCAGCCGAGCAGGCAGGACTGGAAAGGAAGGACCGGGCATCTGGGATGTACCCGGTCTTGATGCCTATCACGGACAGGACATCTATCTCACAGAAGCGTTGACCGAAGAAGCACTCAAGGAGATCGATCTCTCCGTTGAAGAGGACAAACCGTTCTTCCTCCATTTCGCGCCCTATGCAGTACACACCCCCATCATGCCCAACCCGAGGCACCTTGATCGATATACCGATCGAGATCCCAAGGAAGCTGCATACGCCACCATGATCCAGTCCTATGACGAAGCGTTGGGTGCGATCCTTGACAGACTTGAGCATCATGGAATTCAGGACAACACCATCGTGATCTTCACGTCAGACAATGGTGGGCTGTCTGCTCATGCACGCGGTGGCAAGCCGCATCTTCATAATGCACCACTCAGAAGTGGCAAGGGATCCGCCTATGAAGGTGGAATCCGAGTGCCAACTGTCATTCACTGGCCAGGGCGAACAGAACCAGGAACCCGAAGCGATGCCGTCATCGTCACCTATGACCTCTTCCCTACGATTCTTGCAGCAGCTGGTGTTTCGACTCCCGATGGAAAAACACTTGATGGACATGACCTTTCCAGCATTCTGTCGGGGGAGATCCCTGATCGCGAAGAAGATCGGATCATTGGCTGGAATCAACCCCACCAATGGGGAGCCAGTGGCCCTGGGATCGAACCATTCACCTCAATAAGACAAGGGGCATGGAAACTGATCTACTTCCATGCGGGGCCTCGATTCGAGCTCTACGATCTGGAACATGATCTTGGCGAAACGATCGATCTGGCTGAATCCAACCCAGATCGAGTTCGAGCCATGGCTGAGGTGATGACCCAGTGGATTAATGAAACCGGTGCCCAGCTCTCAAGAGATCTTGAAACCGGGCAACCTATTCAGACCCCTGCTGAAGCAGCCGGATCCTGAACAACCAAAAAGACGACTCGCCACCCATGGTGGCGAGTCTCTCTCTTCCTCCCATCGCCCAAGATAAGGCACACCCTGATCAGGGTGCTGTTCCTCTTTTCTCCTCCGGGACGTGGTTTCGCATGGTCTGACATGACGTCTGGCCCGCGAACACTACAGATGTACCACCACGATTGCCCGAGGCAAGCATGCATCTGAAAAAGAAGTTCATTGATCAAATACAAGGTTCCGAAAATGCCGATCCCGAGGTCATGGAGGATCCACAACCTCGGGACGGGTCATTTAAGCATTGACAGTCTTGTGAAAAGATCAGCAGTCGGTACCGAACTCACCGATGACCAGAAGCAGATCCTCAACATCCGTGTCACCGTCACCATCGGCATCACCGCTACCAGTGTTCAAGCCGAAGTCGGCAAGAACATCCAGGACATCCTCGACATCAACCGTATTGTCGCCATTGATGTCTCCAGGGCAGTCATTGCTACCGCCGCAATCAGGGCCTGGAGCCTCAAGATCGAACATGACGCCATCGCCTGAGCCGGAACGGTAATAAGCGAGATATCCATCGACAGAAATCGGTGGCGTATCAGCATCGAAACGGAAGGTGTACATCGTTGCCCAACGGATGGCGTTGGCATTCGGATTGGTTGATTCGCTCTGAGTTGACCAGTTCACCTCGCCATTACTGCGAGCAAAGTTCCAGTCCGTGCCATCGATGACCTCACCAGAGTGATAGTGAACATCGACGAATTCAACATTGGTCAATTCGACGCAATCAGGGACTGGAACAACAAAGGAACGGAAGGAGCGATGTGAATTCTGATTATGAACGACATATTCATAATGCCACGTGCCGTCACCATTATCCGAAGCACGGAAACCGACGTGTCCAAGCGCCTGGCCTCCATCAGCTTCGACCGTCAAGACCTCCTGAATGACGACTGCCGGGTCACACACTTGCCAGGCATAGATACCCGGAATCATGTGTTGGGTCACGCCGACACCGGATGTATTGGAGGTCGAATTGAATGAGACTTCCTTGTAGGAAGCGTTGTTCATGTGAACTCCGTACACATATTCTCCAGGCTCAACATACTGACCTTCGACAAAGTAGCGGGCACCACCGTTGGCCGAAGGCTGAATATCCGCAGGGATCAACTGCATCTTGCCACGAATCGAAGACGGTCCTGAAGGTGCAAGTGTGAATGGATATTGATACTCGCCCGTATAGGCATTGATCTCCGAGCGAGGCGCATCCGCATCTGCATTAAGATCAGCCCAGTACGTGTCCGCACATCCGACTCCAAGCGTATTGCAACTTGTCGGTTGACAGCCGTCACCATCCCATGTGTCACAACCTGGTTCACTGACTGCACAGAAACTGTGCTTCAGCCAACTCATGCCGATCTGCTCGAAACGACCGTCCATGTAGCGGTAGCAGTTCTGCGCAATGACAGGTGTCTGATCAGTCCCCCCATACCATGGAGCAACGATATTGCCACGATTGCAACTGGTCGTACCTACGGACCAGCCGGTCACCCCGCTGCTTGAACCGTAGTACTCCATATCGTGACCTCCACCTCCGTAGCCTTCCTCGGCAACGAACACCGTGGTGACGTCAAAGTATTCCCCTCCGGCCTGTGAAGCCGAAACCAAACCCCCCACGGTTGCCATGCTGATAACAACCATGCTGCCCATGACAGTGGTCAAACCGTGTGCCTGTTTCATTGTTTTAATCCTCTCCGTGCACTCATCAAGTGCCTCTCGTTTCGCACATCCACTCACTCGGGATCCCGCCCGAACTCTCCATGCCCGGACAACTCGATCCCCCGGGGGCTGCCCAGACTGCCTCGCGCACGAGACAACCGGAACCTCCATCACCATGTCATTCGCTGGAGAACTGCATTTGGTTGCCGGATTGCAGTGAAGCTTTCCAGCAATGACCTTATGGACGTGGAACTGATTAGATCTTTATTGAAATGAGAGGTTCTTCCTGATCAAAGAACTTCCGTTTCATGATTCATTGAATCATTTCGCATCAAACCAGTTGTCTGCGATCGATGCATCAACCACCAGAGGAATGGAAAGATCCATCGCTGATTCCATGGTTGTCACCAGAAACTCCTGAACCGCATCCGCAGATTCAGCAGGAGCTTCCAGAACGAGCTCGTCATGGACCTGCAGAATGAGACGAGCCTGTGGGTCCACTCGACCCAAATCCCGATGCACATTGATCATCGCGATCTTGATCAGATCAGCAGCACTTCCCTGAACGACCGAGTTGATGGCAAGACGTTCAGCCATGGCACGGGTCTGACCATTGGGAGAATTGATGTCATTGATCGCCCGCCTTCGACCACACATGGTTTCAACGAAACCATCATCTCTTGCCTTGTCAACGCAGGCTTCAAGGAATGATTCGATTCCAGTGAATCTGGCCTTGTAGTCATTGATGATTCTTGCTGCACGAGCGACATCCTGATCAAGCCGGCGAGCGAGACCATATGGAGTCACGCCATAGACGATGCCGAAATTCACCATCTTGGCCGCGCTTCGCTGCTCACTTGTCACATCCTCGATCTCGATACCAAAGACCTCGGAAGCAACAGCACGATGAATATCCTCACCCGCATGAAATGCCGCCTGAAGCGCCTCGTCATCCGCGAGATGCGCCAGCAACCTCAGCTCAACCTGAGAGTAGTCCGCACTGATGAAACGGCAGCCCTGCTCAGGCACGAATGCACGACGTATTTCTCGACCAACACTGGAACGAATCGGAATGTTCTGGAGATTTGGATCATTGGAACTCAGTCGACCTGTTGCTGTCCCTACCTGATTGAAGGAACTGTGGATGCGCCCGGTTTGAGGATCAATCGCTTCCTTGAGCGAGACCAGATAGGTCCCGACCAGTTTGGACAATTGGCGATACTCAAGCACGAGGCCAGGCAGAGGCGTCTCCACTGATGCATCACGGTCAAGCTTCTCAAGAACCTCCTGATCCGTCGAGGGGCCGGTCTTCCGTCGCTTGACCACAGGAAGTCCAAGTCCCGGAGGATCTGCTTCGGGCTCATTGAACAAGGCTGCAGCCAGCTGCTTCGGCGAATCCGGATTCAGAGGGCCCGGAGCTGCATCAAGTATTTCATCCCGAAGTCGCTTCAACTCGATTTCCAGCTGCTCACGCTGTCGATCAAGCTCATCCGCATTCACCTTCACACCTGCATATTCCATGTCAGCCAGAACAGGAACCAGAGGTAGTTCGATGTCATCAAGCAAGGTCAGCAGTCCTTTGGATTCAACCTCCTTGAAGAGCTTGTTCCAGAGCCTCAGGGTGATGTCCGCATCTTCAGCCGCATAAGGAAGCGCCTGATCAAGATCAAGCGTATCGAAGGTCTTCATTGAAGATCCAGATCCAAGAAGCGACTTCAACGAGATACAGTCAAGCTCGAGCAACCCGAGTGCAAGATCATCCATGCGGTGCCGCGATCTTGATGTATCAGCCACATAGGAGGCGATCATCGAATCCTTGATGGGTCCCTCGACTTGGATACCAGCCCTTCTCAGTACATTGAGATCGAATTTCGCATTGTGCGCAATCTTGGTAATCGTCTTGTTGCCCATCACACCACTTAGAAGACGGACAACGGATGGCTCATCCAGATGCTCATCACTTCTTGGAGATTGCACTGGAACATAGACCGCCTCTGCAGGCTTGACGGAAAGGGAGATGCCGCACAGAGCATCCTGCATGACATTCAGACCCGTCGTCTCCACATCGAAACAGACCTCTCCCGCTGCCTCGATGTCAGCCACCATCGACTTCAACTGCTTCTCCGTGGTGATCAGTTTATAACTGGCATTCGGATCGGCAGGCCGTACCACTGAAGGTGAGGCATCCGCGGCCCATAGTGTCCCATCTGCATCAGGATCCCCTCCTGCTTCAACCACGGCTTCAACACGAGATGCCTCAAGCAGCTCTCGAAGCTGGGCTGGCAGACGGGTGAAACCAAGCTTTCTGCAGAAGGAATCGATTGTCGCCAGATCCAGCGAAGCCGGTTCAATCCTCGCATCATCGAGCTTGAAATCAAAATCGAGTTCATCCCGCAGCCGCACCAGTTCGCGGTTGCGCACAAGTCGTTCCTGTGAACCTTCTAGATTCTCACGTCGCTTGGGCGTCATCTCATCAAGATGAGCGTAAATACCTTCGATGCTTCCATACTGCTGAATCAACTTGGCAGCCGTCTTGGGTCCGATCCCCGGAACCCCGGGAATGTTGTCAACGCTGTCGCCCATCAGGCTGAGGATGTCGAGGACCTGACTTGGTTCCACACCCTCGGACTTGAAGACGTCATCGGGCGTTCGGACTCCTTTGGAAGGATCAAAAAGTTCAACACGATCATTCACTACCTGAGTCAGATCCTTGTCACTGGAGATGATCCGTACATGGATGTCATCCTCGGATTCAGTGAAACGCCGCGCAATCGTGGCAATGACATCATCCGCTTCGACACCCTCGACTCCGAGCATCGGGATCGACATGGCCTCAAGAAGTTCGAAGCAACGATCCACCTGTGGGCCAAAGTCATCGGGTGCAGATTCACGATTCGCCTTGTATTCCTCATCGATCTCGCTTCGGAATGTCCCGGTATCTCCAGAGACATCCAGCGCAACGGCAAGCCAGGTGGGCTTCTCGTTCCGGATCAGACTCATCAGAATGTCGGCAAACCCGGCGACCAGTTTCGTAGGCTCACCGGTTACAGGGGAGGTCTGGTAGGGACGCCGAGCGTAGTAGGCCCGGAAGAACTGAGAGTAACCATCGATGATGTAAAGCGTATCGGCCATGATGCCGGGGCTACCCCTGCCTCTTCATGACATCTGCATGCAATGAACAAAGCCGTGCTTCATCAACAGCAGAAAGTTCCTCCTGCCGCCTTGCCATGACTGTTCGAGTCATGTCCAGAAACTTATCCAACTGATAGGTTCGCGCACCCGAATCAGTCAACCATGCAAATCGATCTACGCTTGTGGGAGGAGCCGCGGTGGTCGCCACCATCGCGCCGGTTCCAAGAACCGTTCCCGTCATCAGTCGTGTGCAGATGGCGGTCTTCACATGATCAGCAATGAGTGAACCAAGGAACATCCTACCGGTCTTCCTGCGAGAACCATCTGGCTCAAGCCGAACGGAGATCTCGCCATACGTGTTCAACAGGTTGGACGTCACGGTATCGGCTCCGATGTTGACCCACTGACCAACAAAGCTATCCCCCATGTAACCGTCATGAACCTTGTTGCTGTACCCCTGGAAAATGGTCGCACCAACCTCGCCTCCAACGCGACAGTGTGGACCGATGACGGTATTACCTCTGATCACCGCACCCTCGGAAACCACGGTGCTGCGACCAATCCAGCATGGACCGACGAGAACAGCATTAGGGCGGATCGTCACGTCCGGGCCGACGAAGATCGGACCTGCGTGAGTGTCGAAGACCACCCCCGGGAAGACCACTGAGGAATCATCGATGCTGACCGGATGTTCTCCAGCACACTCTGCTCGCTCTGCGGCAGTCGGTGAGAACGGTTCCGCTTCAAGATCATCCGCAAGTGCTTCGGACAACCAGTTCAGTAGATCCCATGCATGCGTGTAGACCGGCAGTCCTTCCACTTCCTGAGTATCGATGGACTCAGGCAAGCTGCCATGCTCAAGAAAGGCCTTCGCATCATCAGCAGCAAGACAGGCAGCAAGCACCTCGCCACCCCCACTCACGACGGCCTGACCCTTGACGGGCAATGGCAGGATTCCACAACCGGACCAACGTCCATTGATGCAAATAAACTCGCTGCCGGATGGCAGTGAATTGACAGGTCTGCTGCTGGAATCGGACCAGACTTCCTCGTGTCGAGCCTGAACCCACCAGCCACTTACAAACTGACCAAGCGCACGCTCGATCCGCTCATAGGTGAGAATCCCACCAGTACGGAGTGCGAAGACCGGTCTCAGGTCATCCAATGGCCCCATCTGGCCACGTCCGTCGTCGAAGATGATCAATTCAGCCATGAAGAATCACTCTTTCCCGCTGGAAATCAACCCGAGCGGCGAGACGTACCATAATCGAACCGCCAGATCGGGATCGTCTGAAGCAACAGCCAACCCACTGGAATCGCAAGCAACATTGAATAGGCAGCATTACCGAACTCGTGAAGCAGCTCGCCAGCACCGAATGGAACCAGTTCGCCACCTGCCCATGGAAGCCAGAAACGGAGAATCCCGATGGCAATCTGAGTCACTCCAGCTGCCAGAACCACAACAGCGGTCATCAAGGCGACGGTCAAGACACGTCTTCTGAACATGTAGGTGCGAAAACTCAGGACGATCCACGCCCCCAGAACATAACCCAGTGCATGAGGCCCGATGACATGCATGCTTCCAGCTGATTCTCCCAGACCGGGCGAAAGATCCATCAGAATTCCAAGAAACCAGGCGCACCACAGAACGGTCGATGGAGGTGCCAGAAGCGCCGTAAAGGTCATGAGACAGGCCACGAAACTGGGCGTGATGAACCAGGCACCTCTCAAGGTGAACACACTGGCAAATCCAGTATCAAGTGCTACGGCGATGATGGCCGCAATGATGAACACCATCAATCTCATGGATGGACCTCACTGGGCTCGATGGTATCACGACCCACGATGACCACCCATGGCAGTTCATGGAGATGAACTTCAGGCTCTACCCGGAGCCTGCGACGCAACGGTGCCTCATCAACATCAGACAACTCCACGACACGTCCAATCTGGAATGCCTGAAGCGACGCTGGCCATCCACGATCCGACAGAATGATCCGATCGCCGATCGATATACCAGCCCGACGATCAACTTCTGTGATGAATTCCCCCCGGCCGTCCTGACGGAGCAAGGCTGGAACTGCGGTGTCGATTCCATCCTCACCACGCAGCACGAGTGTTCGCAGAGGGCCGATGTCGGGATGAGTCAAAGGCAAGGCTGAGAGTCGGAAATCGGATACCCGGGTAATCCGGCCAACAAGCCAACGTCCATCCCAGGTGATGGCATCACCAATGCGAACACGGTCGACCGCCTCAAGAGGCAACTGCAGCTCTACGCCGGACACTGGATGGTCCGGGCGACGTCCCGTCACCTCTGACTGAAGCAACAATGGAGGAGCAACGAGTCGAGTTGAAGCTGGTAGTCCCTGCAGATGTCGAAGTTGTTCCTCCAACTCCGCAGAACGCATCTGTTCGCTGCGAAGAAGACGTTCCAGTCGATCACGCTGACCTTCGACTTCGAGGATGTCATCCGTTCCAGCGGGACTTCGAAGAACACGCATCGGCCGAAGAGATGCCGCCAGGCGATTGCCGATGCTGGCCAGAGGCACCACCGGAATACGAACGATGTCAGCCGCATCGGCTGTCCATGACAGCCAGCGCGTGGGAAGTACCGCGACAACAAGTGTCACTGCCAATACGAAACTGAGGACATGTCGCGAACGAATCCTCATGGGAGACCGTGGATCACAGGTCGTCCATGTCTGATTCCATCGTCGCCTTCCACTCCTCGAGATTCTCAAGGTAGATGCTTGTGCCACGTGCAACACAAGTCAGCGGATCCTCAGCGATGGAAACATCAAGACCGGTATCTTCATTGATCACGACATCAAGGCCTCTCAGAAGAGCCCCGCCACCCACCAGACAGATGCCGTTGTCGACCAGATCCGCCGCCAGCTCTGGAGCAGCACGCTCCAATGTACGCTTGACGGCATCCACGATTGCTTTCACAGGCTCCTGCAGGGCTTCGCGGACTTCCTGACTCGTGACCTCGGTCTTACGTGGCAGCCCGGACATGTTGTCCCGACCACGAACTTCCTTGACCGTGTCATCACCGACATCTGCAGCTGAACCGATCTCGATCTTGATTCGCTCAGCAGTCTGTTCACCAATGGTGAGGTTGTAGTTCTTCTTCATGTGATGAATGATGGCCTCATCAAAATCATCACCTGCGACTCTCACCGATTCGCACGTAGCGATATCAGCAAGTGACATGATCGCAACTTCCGTCGTGCCGCCACCGATGTCGACGACCATCGATGCAGTCGGCTCGACGATGGGCATGCCCGCTCCGATGCCGGCGGCCATGGGTTCCTCGACCAGGTAGACACGCCTCGCACCAGCGCGTTCAGCAGAATCAAGAACAGCTCGCTTCTCAACCGCGGTAATGCCACTGGGCACGGCGATGACCACACGCGGGCTCACCACACGCTTGCCGGTCGCCTTGCGAATGAAATAACTGAGCATGGCTTCAGTGATTTCAAAATCACTGATGACACCATCCTTCAATGGTCGAATCGCACTGATTGAACCAGGCGTCTTGCCAAGCATTTCCTTGGCCTGCCAACCAACAGCGTTGCCATTGTTCAGAACACGATTCGTGCCACGTTTGACTGCGACAACCGAAGGCTCATTCAGAATGATGCCTTCACCTCGAACCGCAACCAAGGTGTTGCAGGTGCCGAGGTCGATACCCATATCGACACTGAACCAATTGAGAATACGATCTAACATCAGGGCCCCCTAAACTGCCTTCGGGGAATTCAAGGCGACATGGCATCATACGACAACCGCCGGCAGGAAAGGCCCGCCGGCGGTGCAAGAATCAACTTGGTGGACAACTGGTCTAGTCTTCCAGAATCGTAAACATCCCAGGCTCAGCGTTTCGCGAGTAATCCTTGGCATATTCCATATTGTGGAAGATCATCCACAGGACAGCCAGAAGCATTGCAAGGAAGCCTAGGAGAGACAGTGCCGTGTACACATTCATCTGGCTGCCCGTAGGAGCCTTGACGCCTGAATTGCCGAATGTAGCCATTTCTGGTCCTCCTCTCGAGATCAGTTCTGGCCCATGAGGGCATAAGCACGCTGGCCGGTCTCTACCAGTCCGCGATCGGGATCTTCCAACGACACAACACCGGTCGAGCGATTGATGTCGACATCGGTGATACGGAGTCTTCCGATAAAGATGCCGTTATCGCCGATGGTCATGACCCAGCCTGGCTTCACGCCATCACGAGAGCCGGCATCGATTTCGGCCAACGTTCGGGTTCCGACCCGACTGACATCAAGAATCGTCGCATCGAGCGTACGGTCAGGAGCAAGCCCTTCGGCTTCGCCCTGATCCTGATCTTCCAGTGCACCCCAACGGGCGGCATAGGCAGCGATACGGGATTCGTTGCTTTCCTTCTCATCCTTAAGGAGGTTGATCTCTTCCTCAAGTGAGCGACGAGCTGCAATCGCAGTATCAAGGCGACTGTTGAGATCACGCAGGGCTTCATCAAGCTCCACACGACGCTCTTCTGCCGTCAAGGCACGACTGCGAAGCTGAGTAACACTGGCAACAAGCCCTGTTGTCAGATCCGTACTGGCCTGCAGACTCTTGGTGAGCGAACGGTTCATTGCCGCCTGATTGGAGGCTGATGATCGGCTGGCAAGCAAATCATCTTCCATGCTGCGGACCTGATCTACGCTTGAGGTCAGTTGTGCATCCAATGATGCAAGACGCTGCGAATAATCGTTCGCTTCGCCGGTCAGTCGAGCGATGTGATCCTGATGGGTGCGTCGAGCCTGAGACAACTGCTCACGAGCAGCATCTCTCTGTGACTCAGCTTCCATGGCCTTGGTCTTCCAGGCAACCTGATTCTTGGCCGATACAACAACAAGAGGTACAAGGAAAATCGCCAAGAGTGTTACCAGGACGATGAATACCTTAGTGAGAATATGCACGTGGAAGCCTCGCTACGTTCCAGGGTCGAAGTCGCCGCTTCCGTCTGAGCAACCTTCGCTCACTGGGGCCCTCAGGCCATGGTCACGACGACCAGGAAAGAATCAATCAAGTCCGCTTTTTAGCCCCTTCCCGGGGCTGTTGTCAATGATACACCGACTTGAGCAAGTGGTGCGAAATCGAACTATCTGGCCGCCAGGCCCTCTCCCATCTTGAGGATGGCTGCCGCGGTTGCAATCTGAACATAAGGGTCCTGATCCCTCAGAAGAATCGCTAATTGGGGCTCAAATCGAGGGTCAGACAGGCCTTTAAGGGTATTTGCCACCTGAATTCTCACCCCGGGATCCTCCGCGGAGAGGTACTCCAGGACCATCTCCACAGGCACCTGATCGGGGGCCAATTCAGCCAGAGATGCCGCCGCGACCAGCCGCAACTCGGGACCTGCCTGTCTGGGCCCATCCCCTGCGGCGAGGTCGAGCATGTTGGGAGCTGCCACCTGATCCCCAAGACGAGCCAGCATCTGGCAGGCGAGTGCCGTCAGCTCACTGTGCTCAGGAGGTGCAAACATCGCAGCTCGAATGGCCTCCAGTTCTGTTCGATCACCCAATTGAACGACCGACTCTGCCATGAGCAGATCAATCGTTCTTGATCGTGAGGGGTCATAGGCCTTGAAGTCACGCCCCATCCCACTGCGGATCAACGGTATGGCTGACGGGTTGCCGAGTTCAGCAAGAACAAGTGCTGCATTCGCTCGCTCAGTTGCATCGTCACCGAAGATGAACCCGGCCAGCGGATTGAGATCGACATCCTTGCCGCACAGAGCCAGAGTACCGATCGCAGCAGCACGAACTGAACCAGACGGATCTTCCAGAAGTGGATTGACGAGGTGCGAGATCCCACACAGGTTGTTTGTCCCGATGGAAAGCGTCGCAACAAATCGCACACCTTCATTCTGATCAACCAGACCTCTCAATACGGCTTCACGAAGTGGTTCAGTCGTCGGCTGCAATCCCTCTATCGCATTAGCCCGCTGAAGCGGGTCATCCGCAATACTTGCTTGCTTGAGAACATCAATAGCTGCATTCTTCAAGTCAACATTCTGAACAGGTATCTGCCGAGCAGCCTTCTTTGACAAGACAAGGCCCGCGGGATCCGTTGTCGTTGGAACAATGCTCTGGCCTCGACTGCTCCATTTGGAGCTCTTCGCCGATTCACTGCAGCCAGCAAGGGCCGCCATGGTCGCCAAGCCTGTTGTCAGCACGATCGATGAAATCCGTGTGGTACCAGTCATGAATGTTGCTCGCGTCGAAATCCCAGAACGAAAGACAAGGCCATTGTGATCAGACAAACGATCGGAATGGTGTTTCCAATGATTCCATACAGGGTACGCCGACCATCTCCCTGAGGTGTCGCCATAAGTGTTCCAGCAGTTCTGGCCGGCAAGGTGGCCATTTCTCTACCACAGGAGTCATACCAGGCCGTCTGTCCAGTATTCGCTACGCGAAGCATCGGCTGCCGCCATTCAATACAACGAAATCGAGACGCGAGTGCATGCTGGAGTCGCCCTCCATCAACCGAACCGAACCAGCCATCATTGCTCAGATTGACCAGGAGATCCGTGCTCCCGCCCCCTTGCCGAATCAGTGAACGCGTCACGCTTGGAACTGTCGCTTCAAAGCAGATCGGTGTGGCCAGAACCGTTTCCATCTCATTCTGATTCAATGAGATATTGCCTTGGTATGGGCCTGGATCAAGACTCAGACTCATCCCCCTGGCGCCGAGTTCCAGCAGCTGATCTCGCAACCAGGGCCAGGAATCAATCCAGGGAAGCCGTTCCCCGAACGGGGTAGGAAACACCTTGTGATAACTGGAGACCGACCCACCTGGCATCAGCAGCGTGGCACTGTTGTACTGAAATTCAGGAACAAACCAACCCTGATCACCTTCTCGCTCAATCGTGACGGATCCCGACCAGGTATTGGTACCTACAAGCATGGGGGTTTCAATGGAATGAACAAACCGCCACAGCTGTTCAGGCCAATGCTTCAGAAACCGTGCTGCCTCCTGATAACGATCGAAGAACTCCGCATTGTCAGGATCAAACCCGGGGCCCGGAACAGTTGTCTCAGGCCAGATCACGAGCTGGGCACCACCTGATTCCTGAAGGCCCTGCCGAGTCATTTCCATGAACGCAGGAAGATCCTCTTGCTGCTGGGCGAAAGACCAACCGATCTTGTTGTCCTGTGGAAGGTTGGTCTGCACTAGCAGGTAACGACCCAGCTCCGGACTATCGACAGGAAGCATCCGCCAGTATCCGTAAGCGACACTCAGGATGAGCGCCACTGACGCCACCACTGTTGAAACGATCGGTCGGCGATTCCCCGCATCAGGCATCATCCACTGACCGAGCGCGGTCCCTGTGCTCATGACCAGCAGACCGACCATCCAGACGCCTCCCAGATCTGCAATCTGAGCCAGTACCGGCCAATGAACCAATGGCATCCCGGCCAGATACCAAGGCCATGCCCCGAGCACGATTTCGGCTCGCAGATACTCGATCGCCAACCAGATCACCGGCGCAGTCACCGACTGTGGAAGAGAAGCCAGGAATCCATGTACCGCCAGACGGCGGTAGACCATGACGAAAAGAACCATCCATACCGCTGAATAGATCGCCATCACCGGGTAACCAGGCCCCGATACTTCGATGACCCATCGGAGCAACCAGGCCCAGCACAGCGAGTAGACCAGCAGACAGACGAATCCCATCCACCATAAGTTTCTGGCACCAAGTACCGCGCGAATGAGCAGTGCCGCCCAGAGAAAGCTCATCGGCCACAGATCAATTGGTGGCCATGAAAGAAGCCATGCCAACCCTGAAAGCGCGAGCAAGGCAGCAGTCATGAGACGGCTGTCGCATCGTGTGTCCTGATGTGCGATGGAACTACTTTCCGGCATAGTCAATGAGACTACTGATCTCACTACGCATGTCACGTCGATCAACGACACGATCGATGAAGCCACACTGCAAGAGGAATTCCGAACGCTGGAAACCTTCAGGCAATTCCTGACGGATCGTCTGCTGAATCACGCGAGGTCCGGCAAATCCGATCAAGGCTTTGGGTTCAGCAAGAATCACATCGCCAAGCATGGCGAAGCTTGCCGTCACTCCGCCTGTAGTGGGATCCGTCAGGACGGAGATGTACAAGCCTCCCATTTCGTCGAAACGAGCGAGCGCGGCGGAGGTCTTGGCCATCTGCATCAGAGAGAGACCGGATTCCATCATGCGTGCTCCACCCGATGAGGAAACCACGATCAATGGAAGATCTTCACTCAAAGCCGCTTCAATGGCACGGACGATCTTCTCTCCGACAACTGACCCCATGGATCCTCCAAGGAAGGAAAAGTCCATCACGGCAAGCACGACCTTTCGACCTTTGATGAAACCAGTGCCACAGTGCACTGCTTCATTACTGCCGGTCTTTCGACGAGTGGCATCAAGCCGGTCCTTGTAGGCCTTGATATCTACGAAGGAGAGCGGGTCTTTGGAAATCATGTTGTCATCGAATCCGACAAAGCTGCCGGGATCAACCAGCAGGCGAATCCGATCCTGAGCAGGAAGTCTGAAATGATGGACGCATTCCGGACAGACAAGCTGGTTGTTCTCCAGCGACCGACGAAACAGAATGGCGCCGCAACTCGGACAGCGGAGCCAGAGTCCCTCAGGCACAGGCTTCTTGCCTGTGGCGGTACCCAACTCGACATCACTCCATGATCTCTTCGTAGCTTCAGCCATGTGCTGCTTGGACCTCTTGCTCGACACCCCGCTGGGGTGTGCTTCGGCTTCTATCGTCCCTGATACCGTGCTGGCCGTCCAGATGTAGACGACTTTTCAACTCGTGATGGCCCAGAATATGTCCTGAGAGCCTCAGTTTCCACGTATGGCTGCAATTGCTCCAGCGTAGTCATCACCCTTGAAGATCGCTGAAGCGGCGACCAGTACATCGCAACCATCTGCAATGCAGTCGATGGCGGTTTCCGGTCCCACGCCACCATCCATCTCGATGTGCTGATTGGGACCCACCAGGTCACGAAGCTTTCGAGTCGTTTCCAGGACCTCAGGAATGAAGGACTGCCCGGAGAAGCCTGGATGGACGCTCATCACAAGCAACAAGTCAAACTGGCTGACCAGAGGTTTCATCAAGGAAAAGTCCGTATCAGGCTTGATCGCCAGACCCGCTGACATGCCCGCAGCACGAATGGAGGCCGCCAGTTCCATGGGGTCCTCATCACACTCGACATGTACCGTGAAGTTATCAGCGCCGGCTTTGGCAAACGGTTCGATGAACTGGCCTGGATTCGTCACCATCATGTGAACATCAAGGTACGTCTCAGGGAGATGATGACGCACGGCCTGACACAACGCAGGACCCATCGAAAGATTGGGGACGAAGTGGCCATCCATGACATCCAGATGAAGCAGATCCGCACCACTGTCCATGACCGCTCGACATTCCTCTTCAAGACGAGCGAAGTCAGCCGAGAGGATCGATGGTGCGACAAGCGGTGCGCCACGCTCTGCGGTGAACAGTGAGGGTCGCCGGGTCGAGGTCGGCATCATCAACCCTGCTCACGCTTGAGCTGGGCTTTGTAGTCCTGAAGGGTGCGATTGAACTGTTCCTTGCGATTCGTGGGGGCCTGATAGTAGGCCTCACGCTGAAGATCCACGGCACGCTTGGTTTCGCCTCGAGCCAGACGGATCTTGGCCTCCGATGCAATCAGTGCAGGGTCCTTCGCATTGGCGCCTTCACGAGCAGAAGTGATCAGCGTGATGGCGATATCCATGTCCCGCTTGTCATCCGGAATGGATGGATCCAGCGCAATATGCTCAGCCATCCAGGACAGCAGTTCAGGATCATCCTTACACATGACCGGCATCATGGCGACCTTCATGTAGGCCGACTGGGCGTCATTGCGATCCTTGAGTTCAACATCAAAGTGCTCTAGATAGAGATTCGCGAAGAGTCTCCGGTCCATCGCCATGAGCTCCTTGGAGATCCGGTAGTACTCATCCCAGTTCTTGAGTGATCGTGCTCGTTCAATCGCATCAAGACGACTCTTGGCACGCTGGAAGGTCTTGGCGTCATATCTGCCCGTGACGACCTTGTCGAGAACCTCATTGAATTCACGACTCGAAGGATGTCCGATGAACTGGATTCTGCCTTCGCTGCCGATGATGAAGGCACACGGAATGCCATTTCTATCCGCTGCCGTCATGAGATCCTTGTAGGCCTTGCCCTTCTCGTCCCAGGCAACCCAGTAGTTCATGCGTGAACCCTGACGCTTGACGAATCGTTCGACGTCAGATTTGGACTGTGACTTGTCCTTCTGGGTGACACCGATGATGTTCATACGGTCACTGCCGTACTTCTGCTGAACCTTGGTGAGATGTGGAATACCTCGAATACATGGCCCACACCAGGTCGCCCAGAACTCGATTACCAGCGGCTTGCCGTCCATGTTCACGGAATCGTCATTCAGTTCCTTGACCCATTCGATACCACTGAGGTAATCGCCGGGGGCATCATCACCAACCTTGAGCTTGTCCTTGGCTGCCATGGCAGGAGCCGATGACCATCCAAGGAATGCAACAAACAGAATGACAAGGATTGGTGACACGAAACGATTCATTGATATGCCCTTTCGGAACAAGCCAGACTCAAATGTGATCCGCCTGAGTATAGCCTCCCGACTGACTGGATCAGGCACCCGAAATCCAAGGTTCAAGCCTCTCGCATGCGTTCAGGCATCATCCAGCAGCTGCACGCTGCGGAATGACCTGCCCTCAAGCATGGCCAGACTGGCCCCTCCACCCGTGGAGACATGACTCATCTTCCCCGCAAGACCGAACTGTTCGATCGCAGCAGCAGTCTCGCCCCCTCCGACGATGCTCACCGCATGATGGTGGGTCGCCTTGGCGATCCCTTCCGCCACAGCTTGAGAACCCTCATGAAACGGGGGTTTCTCGAAGACCCCCAAAGGGCCGTTCCAGACGACGGTCCGAGCCTTGGAGATCTCCGTCTTCCAGGCTTGGGCGGTCTCCGGACCGATATCGAGCCCCATGAACTCCGGTGGGATACCGAACTCACAAGTCCGCACATCAGTGAGATCCGAAAGTGACGCTGCACAACGGTGGTCCGTGGGCAACTTGATCATGGTGTCAGTCTGACCCGCCTCATCAAGCAGGGATGCCGCCGTCTCGAGCATCTCTTCTTCCACAAGACTTTTCCCGACCGCATGCCCCTGCGCCTTGAGGAAGGTGTAGGCCATTGCACCGCCGACCAGAATGACATCGACATGTGCCATGAGATGACGAATGGCACCCAGCTTGTCGGAGACCTTGGCGCCTCCAAGCACCGCGAAGAATGGGGACTTGGCTTCTTCGATCGCCGTCGAGAGATAATCGAGCTCCTTCATGAGCAGCAAACCCGCAACACGTGGCTGACTGCTCATGGCCTCCGGAACACCGACCATCGATGCATGGTCGCGATGAGCCGTGCCAAACGCATCATTGACATACACATCGCCATGAGAAGCCAAGACTTGAGCAAAGGAGGAATCGTTCGACTTCTCTTCACCATGGAATCGAAGGTTTTCAAGCAGAAGAATCTCTCCGGGCTTCAAGGCTTCCACCGCCGCCTGCGCAGCAGGCCCTGCACAATCCTCGGCAAAGACAACCCGGTGCTTGGGACCGACAAGCTTTGAAAGATGCATGGCAGCTGGCTTCAGACTGAACTCAGGCTCTGGGCCAGTGCCGGAGGGCCGCCCCATGTGGCTCATCAGTACGAGACTTCCACCGTCCTCGACGACTCGACGGATGCTCGGCAACGCCATGACGATCCTGCGATCATCCAGAACCCGGCCATCTGCATCAAGCGGAACATTGAAATCAACACGCATCAAGACACGAGACTGATCTAGTTTGACATCCTCAAGAGACTTCTTTCGCATAGTGTGGCTCCGACACGTACGGTACCGTCTTCACGAGCACTCATGAACACACAAAGACCCGAAACCGAGCATCCGATCATTCTGATCGTAGGCCCCACGGCTGGCGGCAAGACCGAGATCTCCCTTTCACTGGCGGAGAAACTGCCCCGCGGAGGCGAATGCCTGTGCGTGGACTCGATGCAGGTGTACCGCGGCATGGATATCGGGACGGCCAAGCCAACCATCGAGGAACAGCAACGTGTCCCTCACCATCTACTTGATCTGGTGGAACCCGATGAACCATTCACCGTTGATCACTGGCTTGAACGATCAGCAGGCGTCATTGCAGACGTCCGTTCAAGGGGTCTACATCCGATCCTTGTTGGAGGTACCAACCTCTATATTCAGAACTTCCTGTCGGGAATGATGGAGGGTCCCGCGCCTGATGATCAGCTGCGTGCCGAACTGGAAACCTGCTCTGGTGAGCAGTTGCGAAACAGACTTCTTGAGGTGGATCCTGAAGCAGCTGAACGAATTCACCCCAATGATCGCCGGCGAACGATTCGCGCCCTGGAGGTCTACCAGCTGACTGGAAGCCCGATTTCCGATCGCCAGGGTCAATGGGCCCAGCGATCCTCGCGAGCCGACACCATTCTGCTGGGCTTGAACTATCCCGCCGAAGTAATCAACCCCAGAATCAATGCCCGCGTCACCAGAATGATGGATGACGGATTGCTGGATGAGGTTCAGCGGCTCCATCAAGCCGGGGCATTGGGACCACAAGCCATCGAAGCGCTGGGCTACCGCCAACTGGTCGATCACCTCGAGGGACGGTGCTCCCTTGATCAGGCCATCGAGCAGATCAAGATTCGAACAAGGCGATTTGCCAAGCACCAGCGGACTTGGTTGAAACGATTTCTTGCACAACATGCTGGAATCTGGATTGATTGCAGCCAAATAGAGACTCAAGAGATTGTCAATAAAGCAGTTAGCAAAATATGCTCGCACCCCCTTCTCAGGGGGTGATCAGGGCCTGATTCAGGTCCAAAGCAGGTTATTCAAGAAAAAAGTGGCTTGACAGGGGCGTTTCGGCCGCTTCAATACTGCCCCGGCAACCATATTCATACCTCTATACAGCCGCTGTACTACCAGACCCCGCGAAAGGGACCATGTCCAAGAATCTCGTCATCGTCGAATCACCCGCCAAGGCCAAGACGATCTCCAAGTATCTGGGATCGGACTTCGTGGTCGAAGCTTCGGTTGGACATGTTCGTGATCTGCCTCGATCGGCCAAGGGAGAACCGGTACCAGGTGTGGATCTGAACAACGATTTCCAACCCACCTACGTCGTGACGCCTGACGCCAAGAAGGTCATCAGCAACCTCAAGAAACTCGCCAAGGCCGCTGACACCGTCTGGTTTGCGACCGACCTTGATCGAGAAGGCGAAGCCATCGCATGGCACCTCGCCGAATGTCTTGGCGTGGATCCTGAACATGCTCAACGAGTGAAGTTCAATGCGATCACCAAGAAGGAAATCGGGCGGGCCTTCGATGAACCACTGAATATCGATCTGGACAGGGTGAATGCTCAGCAGACACGTCGAATCGTGGATCGAATCGTTGGTTATCAGGTCTCCCCTCTTCTCTGGAAACGTGTTGCACGCGGACTCAGTGCAGGCCGTGTCCAGTCCGTTGCCGTACGGATGGTCGTTGAGCGTGAACGTGAAATCCGGGCATTCGTGCCGGATGAATTCTGGCAAGTCACCGGCCGCTTCACCGCTGACGCGGAAAAGGCGTCCGAACTTGGAGACCAATGGCAACAGTTCATGGCCGAACGGGATGAACGGGACAAGGGACCAAGCAAGAAACTCCAGACCCAGTGGCTGACTGAGAAATGCGGGATCACTGGATCACTGCACGAAATCGACGGAAAGAGATTCGATCTTCGCATGACTGCGGATGGATTCGAATCACGTGGCAAAGGTGACCAGACGCATCAGGATCAGATCGTCGATCTCGCCACTCGCATTGGTCTCAAGGATCCCACACTCGACATCAAACCCGACCCGGAAGGCAAGGGACCTGCGACGAGATTGATCAAGGTGGCTGGTGATCTGGATCCAGCGACTCGATACAAGGTCACGGCCGTGGAGCGAAAGCAGTCGCGTTCACGCCCGCATGCACCATTCATCACGACTTCTCTCCAGGCTGCAGCAGCCAATACGCTCGGTTTCACCGCTTCACGCACCATGGGTGCTGCACAGCAGCTTTATCAAGGTGTCGCCCTGCCAGGCGAAGGTCAGATCGGACTCATCACCTACATGAGAACCGACTCCACCCACCTCTCCCCGGAAGCGATGGAAGGTGCCCGGTCATACATTCTGGAGAACTGTGGCAAGGAGTACCTGCCAGACAAACCAAACCAGTACTCCACGAGCAATCGCGATGCACAGGAAGCTCATGAAGCCATTCGTCCAACTGATCCATCACGTCATCCTGATTCGCTCCCTTCAACCGTAAAGGAAGAACTCCGGAAGCTGTATGGACTCATCTGGCGTCAATTCATATCGAGCCAGATGGTTCACGCCGTCTGGGATCGAACCGACGTGAAACTGCAACGCTCCGACAAGGATACGGGGGTGATCTTCAGATGCAGTGGTCGCACGCTCGTCTTTGATGGCTTCTATCGAATCGCGGGAACACCCTCCTCCGAACGTGAACAGACCTTGCCGCAGATGGAGGAAGGCCAGATCTACGCTCCATTCTCAATGGAACCTGACCAACGCTTCACCACGCCTCCTCCGCGTTACAACGAAGCAAGTCTCGTCAAGAATCTTGAAGCTGAAGGCATCGGCCGTCCTTCCACCTACGCCTCCATCATCGATGTGATCCAGAAACGCGGATATGTGGAGAAGCTCGAGCGAGCCTTCCATCCGACGGATATCGGTGAAGTCGTGACCGACAAGTTGATCGAAGCCTTCCCTCAACTCATGGACCTGGGCTACACACGCATGATGGAAGCTGATCTTGATCGCATCGCTACCGGTGATGCGAACTGGATTGCAACACTCCACGAGTTCTACAAACCATTCGCGGATGCTCTGGAGCATGCACTCGAGAACATGTCACATGCACGGGCCGAGATCACACCCGCTGATTACGCCTGTCCCGAATGCGGCGCTCGAACGGCCTATCGACTCGGACGCAATGGCAAGTTCCTGTCCTGTTCCACCTATCCGGACTGTGATTTCGCCACCACGATCGACCGCCAGGGAAAGCCACTGCTCCAGCAGACCGTTGATGTCGCCTGCTCGGAAGGTTCGGACATGGTCCTGCGTAATGGTCGCTTCGGACCTTTCATCGCTTCGGTGCAGTATCCCGAAGTGAAGTACGTGGTCAATCTCGACAAGAACGGTGGAATCAAATATCCATCCATTCCGCCACTGACGACGGAACTGCCCTGTGGCAAATGTGATCGCACCCTGAATCTTCGCAATGGCAAACGAGGTCCCTGGCTGGGATGTTCCGGATTCCCCAAGTGTCGTGGTCGCGGCAAATGGAAGGAACTGGAGGACGAGGTCCGCGAGGATCTCGAGAAACAGCTGGCAGCGCATGAGAAAGCCAATCCTCAGCATATTCCTACTCGTCGGGATGGAAGTGTCATCGAAGAAGGTACCCCGTCATCGGAACTGTTGATGCCAGGCCAGGAAGCTGATCTGGACATCCATCCCGAAGCCGCTGCCGAAAAGGCGCAGCAGCAGGATCCCCATGCAGCCTGAACAACCGGCAACCCGGTTGCCCTCACATGAACGTCGTGCCGCCATTCTCGATGCTGCAGCATTGATCTTCGTTCGAAACGGATTTGCCGGCACGACTACACGTTCGCTGGCTGAAGCATGCGGTGTGGCTGAACCCGTTCTTTACCGACATTTCCCAGGCAAGGAAGAACTGTTCGTTGCCGTTCTGGAAGAGCTTCTGAACCGATCGATTCAACATCTGGCGAACGCGAAGACGAAGTCGGACAGGATTGAAGCCATGCAGGCAGGGCTGGAGGCCGTTCTCCTCGCTGATGCCACCCCCGAATGCCGGAACGCAACCCAAGTCGTTCAGGATCATCGAGCATCATTTGAAGCGGCAATTGGCCCGGATGGCCCTCAGATCCTCGCTCAAGAACTGGGCCAACTCGTTCTTCGGCGACTGACGCGGGATTGAGCAGTCTTCACTGCTACAATTTCCCTGGATGAACGAACGAAGACCAACCCGACAGATCTCTATCGGCAATGACCATACCGGCGTGGTTCGCGTCGGAGGAGATGCTCCTGTTGCCGTGCAGACGATGACCGCAGGCTATACCTATGAAATCGATGCCTGCGTAGCCGAGATCAATAGAATGGCAGAAGCCGGGGCCGACATCGTCCGTGTTGCGGTGCCCCAGCGGAAGGATACGGAAGCACTCAAGGAAATCCTTGATCAAACCAGCGTGCCAATCGTGGCCGACGTCCACTTCCACTACAAGCGTGCACTTGAAGCCATCGAAGCAGGTATTCACAAGATCCGTCTGAACCCTGGAAACATCTCTGATCGCGATCAGGTCAACAGTGTGATCGACGCCTGTGCGGAACGAGGTATTCCGATCCGCGTGGGTGTCAATGAAGGATCGATCATTGAACGCAAGGACAAGGCCCTGCGACAGGAAGAACTGGGCAAGTTCTTCGCCGATCGACGACAGGGACATCTGATTGCACTCATGATCGCCAAACTTGAAGAGTACATGGAAATATTCGAGCAACGGAATTTCCATGATGTCTGCATCAGTGCCAAGTCCATGGATCCACGACTCGTCATTGATGTCTACCGCGAGATCAGCAAGCGATTCGACTATCCACTTCACCTCGGCGTCACCCATGCCGGCCCCAAGGAAACCGGCACCATTCGAAGCGTGGTTGCACTTGGAACGCTCCTCGCAACGGGTATTGGCGACACCATTCGTATCTCCTACGCGAATGATCCCGTCTATGAGGTGGAAGATGGCCTTGAAATGCTCTACTGCCTCGGACTGAGAGAACGACGAGGCGTAGAACTCATTGCATGCCCCACCTGTGGACGAATTCAGGTGGATCTTTTCGAACTCGTACAGAATGTACGCAAAAAGCTCGAAGCTGAGATCGAGTTGCCGATCAAGGTTGCCGTGATGGGCTGCATCGTCAACGGACCCGGAGAAGCAGAAGGCGCCGATGTGGCTGTCTTCGCAGGTGATCGACGAGGAATCATCTACGTCCAGGGTGAACGAGTAGCGAATGTTCCCGAAGAGGAAATTCTTGACCGTCTTCTGGAAGAATGCATAAACTTCGAAGCACGCGTTCGATCAGGCGAAGTCACGTTGGGCGAAAAGTCCGTGGAAATCAAGCCGCCCGACCCGATTGGTGAATTGGGCAGTGGTATCGAAAAGATCGAAGCCGGACAGGTTGAACAGCTCACGATCAGAAAATCATGAGCCTTCGCCCTCGTATTCAACAACCAGACTGCCAGATGCGACCGTCCGGATGATTCATCCGTATGATTCCGCTGAGGTCTCTTTCATGTCCCAACAACACATTCCGAACAGACGACACGGGCTCACAATCATTGAATTGTTGATCGTATTCGGAATCATCGGCATCCTCCTCGCGCTGGTCATGACTGCCGTGATGGGCGCAAAAGGCCAGGGAAAGAAGCTTCAGGAAAAGAACTCGATTCGCCAACTTGGCAATGGTTGGCTGAAGTACTCGCAGCTGCATCGCGATCGAGTCATGCCGGGGTGGCTCTCCACGAATACCCAGGAAGACTGGGAATCAACAATCCTCTATCCAGACGGCCAGATTGTCCCTCCGGCTCCTTCATTCTCCAGCGGCCTGCCGAACATCGCTGGACCATGGACCTATCGACTGCTGCCATACGTAGACAATGAGATCAGTATCTTTCGGGAACACCTGGATCGTGATCCGCTGAATCACTGGTCCGATCTGGATACGGACAAACGACAGGAAATCGGCGAGCAGCCCGGCTTCGGCATGAATGCCTACTTCATGGGCGGTGTATGGGATCGCTGGTACAACAACATGTCCAGAACCCATCCCAGATTCAGCAAATCACTCAATGCACTGGGCAAGAAGGTGAACCTGCCAGTCACCTCCCTGTCCATGATGAGAAATCCCTCGACGGTGATCACCTTCATCTCCAATGCGGGAGGAACCAAAGGGGAACTGCTGCTGGCTGCCGACGATGATCCAGGGCACTGGCTGGCTACGCCTCATCGATTGGGCGAAGAAGGGCAATGGTCGATCAACGATCGCGGAGAAATCGAACTGATCAAGGGAACCTCCGCACCCATCGGCCGACATGGAGGAAGGCCGGTGACCTGGCATCCCGATGGACATGTCGAATCGATTTCGCTTGAAAAGCTACGTGATCAGCAACGCTGGATTGACCGGGCAGAGGACGTACCGGGATATCCCGCAGAGAATTTCTGGTACGAGGAAGATCGCTGATCTCAAGAAGTTGAATCAATCAGCGTTGCTGTGACGCACGCTGATTCATCTGCATCATCGCCATGTTCACGGACTGCCTGAGCATCCTGAGATGGGATCTGGACAAGCTTGAATTCTCAAGATCAACACTGATCGCAGGCAGCCAACGAGTCTCCACCGGAACATAGCCAAGCTGCTCGAGACGTTGACCCAGATCCTGCATGTGCCCGGCACCATAGACCACGGAAACAAGTTCATAACCTTCAGTCAGATGATCTTGAAGCTGATCGATGACGACCTGATTGCGTTCGTCAATGAGAATTCTGCCGGTACCTTCGCCAAGCTCCCGAATCGCGACATTCACCGATTCTTCACGACCGAGCAATTCGACGAGCAGCACCTTGATTCCATCCGTCACACCCCCACCAGTCATCAGATCCATGGCTGGCAGAAGACGAAGAAATAGTTTGGCGATACCGGCGGGAAGACTGCTGCCTTCCAACATGCCAGACAGTCCTTCAAGATCGACATTCGTTTCGGCAAAGCGTGCCTTCAAATCCTCCCAGGACATGTCACAGACGACCCAGTCGTCACGCTCATAAGGCAGCACGGCCAACTGGAACTCCAGTTTCAGACCGGTGGCCAATGATTCCTGAATGCCTTCAGCGGCGAAGACCGGAACCCCGAGATCGACTGTAGCCACGATATCCCCGGCGTCACCTTCCCCACCTGCGAAACCGTCCGCACCATGACTGGTCACACTTGTGAGATTCCCATTTCGGTTCAGGACCATCGGATTGCCCCAGGCATCAGTCCGGAGATTGCGAACCGCATCAACCAGTCGACGGTCATGAAGCTGGATGGCAACCTGCAGCTGCTCGATGGACTCGATCGGTGGCGTATCCATGCTTGAAACCGAACCAATGGCCTGTGCCAGCCAGTCAACAGCCTCCTGAGTTACTTCTCGACGCTTCTCATTCGAGACTCCTTCAGGAATGGTCATGGTTACGCGTGGCATCACGGATTCATAGAGCACCAGATCGGAATCCTGTACCAGTTCTTCCACGGCGTTGTAGAAGGATCCATCACCGATGTGGGTGACACCAACCAGCCAGATGCCGGATTCATCTTCCAGATCTCTGGCATATCGCCGGGAAGCCAGTTTCAGCGTCGCATGCTTGTCGGTTTCAACCGTCGAATCCATCCAGGAAAGCGAGGAAGCTTCTTCGGGCGCGGATGAAATCAGCCCAGTAGACAGAAGGACTACCAATGATTCAAACATGCTTTGTCACTCCCACCACGACGATCAAACGGGATCGTCGATACCTACATGAACAGCAACCTTCTGAACTTCCTTGTAACCCTCCTGAGTCGAGGCAATCAAGGTCTCAAGTCGGTCCACTGCCGAAGATGACTGACCCTTGAACACCATGTAGGGGAAAAGGGTGATCAAGGCGACAATCAGACCAAAGGCGGTTGTCAACAAGGCCGCAGCAATGCCACCAGCGACATCGCGTGGATCAGTCAAGGCCGAATCACCGCCGAGAAGTTCAAAGCTCTGGATGATGCCGATGACGGTGCCGAGAATCCCAAGCAGTGGCGAGGCCGTGATGATGGTCGACATCGTCAGCATGTAGCGATCGAATCGCCGCCTTTCATCATCGACCGCTTCAAGCGCCACCGCATCTCCTGCCCCATCATCGATGAGCCTTTTGGCCACACGGCCATAAGGGGTTCGGTCCGCAACCAGAAGATCTTCAACACGCCCCTTTTCACCCTTGCGCAAAGCCGAGTTCATCTCGGAGAGGCGACGAAGACTTGCCCTGCCGTTGACGGCGAGCCAGAAGATGGACCTTTCAATGATCAACGTCACGCTGACAATGCTCAGAAGCAGCAATGGGATCATGACGTAACCGCCGCGGTTCAAAAGCATCCCGATATCGCCGAAGAAAGTGTCCATGGCGGTTATCATAAGCTCCCGCGGGTTTCACCGCGCCCAGCACACCCAACGGGGAAATCAAATGTCTTCTTCTCAAACCTGTGAGGCTCCAGCGACCGTCATGGAATACATCCAACGGCCCTCGGCCATGATCCAGAACTATCTTGAGTCCTCGATCAAATGGGACCTGCTCCCCGCACATCTTGCGGATACAGCCAGATACGGAACGCTTGATGGAGGTAAGAGGATCCGTCCGGTCCTGGTACTTCTGACCTGTGAAGCACTTGGTGGAAATCCCGAAGAGGCGCTGCCCGCAGCAGCCGCACTGGAACTTGTCCACTGTTTCAGTCTGATTCATGATGATCTACCTGCATTGGACAATGATGTGCTTCGACGTGGCAGACCCACTGTTCATGTCCACGCTGGTGAACCAATGGCCATCCTTGCAGGTGATCTGCTGCTGGCCATGGCCTTCGGTGAACTCGCGGGAATGAAAATGCCTTCGGATTGCATCGCCGCTCTGGTGGAAGAACTGGCCAATGGAACACGCGACATGGTGGTTGGACAGGTCTTCGATACGCTCGGCGGACTGCCCGAGGACATCGAGCCACTTGAACAACTTCAGATGGTTCATCGAAACAAGACCGGCGCCCTGCTGCGAGCCGCCTGCCGAATGGGAGCATTATGTGCCCATGCGGATGGGGACAAGCTCGACATCATGACCACCTATGGCGAAGCAGTTGGCCTGATGTTCCAGGTCGTCGACGATCTCCTGGATGTCACACAATCCGCAGAACATGTAGGCAAGGCCACGGGCAAGGACTCCGCCCTCGGAAAGAGGACCTACCCCGGGCTTCTGGGCATCAAGGGTTCCGAAACCGTGATCGATGAGCTCTGCCAGCAAGCCTGTGATGCCATGGCTCCTCTGGCAGAGAAGGCGATTCCGCTTCAGGAATTGTGTAGATATATGGCGATCCGGACCAGATGACCCTACACTTCAGGGAATCAAATTAGGCCTCCAACCCTCTCTGTTGAGGGTTGCGGGTACTTGAAACCGCGAGGGGCGAGATCGCATGGAAATTCGGCTACTGCATGGCATCAAGACGCCTGCCGACCTGAAAGCGTTGTCAGTTGAGGAGCTGCCTCAACTGGCTGCGGAGATGCGTCAGGTCATCTGCGAACAAGTCAGCCAGTCCGGCGGCCATCTCGCACCCAATCTGGGCGTGATCGAGTTGACCATCGCGCTTCATTACGTGTTCGACTTCGGACACGACCGTCTGCTCTTTGATGTCGGTCACCAGTGCTATCCGCACAAGCTCCTGACCGGCAGATTCAATCTGCTGCCCAAACTGCGCCAGCGGGATGGGATGGCCGGGTTCCCGGAACCACGTGAATCCAGCTATGACCTCTTCTCAGTCGGCCATGCTGGAACCGCGATCTCCACAGCCGTCGGCATGGCACGCGGAGACATGCTCAATGAAGAAGCCTGTACCCCGGATAATCCAGACGGCCGTCACGTCGTTTCGATCATCGGTGATGCAAGCATCGTCAATGGTCTCGCGATGGAAGGCCTCAACAATGCAGGAACGCTGAATCGCCAGTTCCTCGTTGTTCTCAACGACAACGGCATGAGCATTGCAAAGCCTCAGGGAGCCGTTGCAGGCTACTTTGATCGACTCCGCGCCAGTGACACCTATCGAGCAATGAAACGTGCCGCCAAGGATGTGATGTCCAATCTTCCAGGTGGCGCCACCCTTCGAGACATGTCACATCGACTTGGTGAGATTGCCAAGGATGCACTCTGTGAAGATGCGTGGTTCGAGAAATTCGGACTGCTGACCATCGGGCCGATCGATGGCCATGATCTACCTTCGCTGATCGACATGCTGATGACAATCAAGGATGTCGACCGCCCGATCGTCCTGCATACCCATACGATCAAGGGGAAGGGTTATGAGTTCGCCGAAGGTGATGCCACGACGTTCCACTCCCCCAAGCCTTTCGAGGTCAACGGGTGCCGGGTTGAACTGAAGTCTTCCGGAAGAAGTTTCACTGCCGCCTTTGCCGATTCGCTCTGCGATGTCATGAGTCGTGACGAAAAAGTCGTCGCCTGTACCGCCGCAATGCCGGATGGCACTGGCGTCAAGAAAGCCCTCGATACCTATCCAGATCGAACCTGGGATACCGGCATCTGTGAATCACATGCCATGGACATGATGGCTGGCATGGCCAAGACGGGTCTGCGACCATTCTTCGCGGTCTACTCGACCTTCCTACAGCGAGCCTTTGATCAAGCCTTTCAGGAAGTCTCCCTCCAAGGGCTGGCCGTTCGCCTGTGCCTTGACCGTGCAGGCGTAGTCGGAGGCGATGGTGCTGTTCATCATGGTTTCTGCGACATGAGCATTCTGAGAGTGCTGCCCGATTCGGCACTGATGGCCGCCATGGATGAACCCAGTCTCAATGCCGCCATGGAATTCATGCGGACGTATGACACCGGATTGAGTGCCGTGAGATATCCACGTGATGATGTGGACACGCGATTTGTCGAGCAAACCTGCCCTGCCTTCGAAATCGGACACGCTCGGGCGCTTCGAGTTCATGACAATCCGGACATTGCAATTCTTGGCTTTGGAGTCATGACTCTCACGGCGATGGATGCTGTTGATCAAATCGGCTCCGAAGCCATCATCAATGTCTATGACGGCCGGTTCGCCAAACCCGTCGATCGTGATTTGATCCGCGATCTTCTGGAGCGGGAGATACCGATCATCACCATCGAAGATCATGGCATCCATGGTGGATTCGGTGCTGCCGTGGTCGAAGCAGCTTCGGAAATGAACCTCAATGCCGGCCTGATTCATCGAATGGCTCTGCCAGATGCGTGGATCTATCAGGGATCACGAACGGGTCAGCTGGAAGAAGCCGGCCTTGATGTAGACAGTGTCATTGAGGTCATCCGACAGCAGCTCAAGTCCACCAACTCCTCCACCAAGTCCACGGTTGTCGAAACCGTGTCAACACGAAGCTGATCTTTCCATGGCGATTCTCGTTCTGGAGCATTCCGACCTCGCACGCAGTGGCCGACTTGGCGCCACCCTTCGAGACCACGGGCATCTGCTTGAGTACCTTGATCTGCATCATGGCGATCGAGTGCCGGGTGATCTGGAAAATGTTGATGGCGTGATCACCATGGGTGGCCCCATGTCGCCTGATGACGACGGCCAACCATGGATCAATGATGAACTGAACTTTCTGAAGATGGCCTATGAGGCGGATCTGCCGATTCTTGCGATCTGTCTCGGTAGTCAGTTGCTCACACGGGCCCTTGGCGGCACCGTTGAAAAACGACCCGAAGGACAACGAATCGGTTGGCATGACATCAATCTGAGCGCCACCGGCCGTGAAGATCCTTTGCTTGCCGGTCTTCCATGGCAATGGAATCAAGCTCACTGGCATTCATATCAGTCGGCTTCACTGCCGGAAGGAAGCCAGGTTCTGGCCAGTGCTGATGATGATGGTGTCCAGATCTGGAAACTCGGAGTTCGCACCTATGGGTTCCAATGCCACCCGGAAATCAGCCCGGAAACCATACAGGCCTGGATCCAGGATGAACCCGTTGCGGTTCGCAACAGTGGTACGTCAGCCGATGCGCTGATGCAGATGACCCATGATGCATGGCCTGATTTCGAACGACTCACGGATCGCTTATTCAAGGCCTGCGCCATGCTGCTGTTCCCCCTTGAACAGCGCAATCTGGGCCTTGGTCAGATCAATGAAATCCACCACTGAATCCTGTTGAATCAGATCACGTGCCGCATGGCGATGGTTGCGTCATGGCCATCCAGATAATCCTGGCGAAATGACACCAACGGTGTCACCTGCAGACATCGAGCGACCCATCTTGCCGTATTGAATCGTCGGGCAGGACGCAGATCCTTCCCGTGGTATCTCGGATGCGGGCGGTTCGAGAGAAAGTTGAAGACTACTCCGACACGTGAAGTCTGATGGGCCTCGAGGACCATTCGCCAGGCCTGACGGGAAGTCATCGTGTTGAGGGTTCCCGAGATCAGGCAGACATCCGGTTTCCAGTCACGCAGAATCGATAAATCCTGCGCCAGATCCGCGATACTGAATTCAGCCGAAGGATGAGTGGATCGAGCCAACTCGATCATTTCCGGCTGGGCATCGATCCCCAGAAAATTCTTGGGTGCCATGCCCTGCTCCTGAAGCCTCTGAAAGAGATCTCCCGGACCACAGCCCAGATCAGCCACTCGAAGACCACCCAAAGGCATCAGACTCACCGCGGCATCGAAACGCCTCAGCTGTGCCTCCTTGTTCTGCCAGAGCGTAGCCTTGAAGCCGGCTCCCAGATCAGCCATCGCTTCTCGATAGGGCTGGAGATATGACGGGGTTTTTCGAGTGTCCTTCACAGTGACATCCTAACGCCCTTGAGCGGGCGGCTTGTGACCTGAGGGCCTGGCGAGGACAATGGGACCCATGACCAATAACCAGCCTGAAACGCTTGCGCTACGGGTTCACATGATGCCCAGCCATACCAACGCCTTTGGCACGATCTTTGGTGGCGTCATTCTGTCCCTGATCGATCAGGCAGGATTCGACGAAGCTCGCAAGCATGGCAGACATCGATGGGTCACCGTCGCCTTCCAAGGCGTCTTGTTCAAGGAACCGGTCTATACGGGGGATCGGGTCAGTCTCTACACACATACCATCAAGACAGGCCGGAGTTCCGTTCACATCGGAGTTCGAGTAGAAGCACTCCGCTACAACTCCGATGAAATCATCGAAGTCACCAGTGCAGAACTCACCATGGTGAGTGTCGATGCAGATGGCAGAAGCATTGAATCCAGTTCTCCGCCTACGCTTGGACATCCTGAACGGAATCATCAATCGTGACGGCAAGACTCAGAATTGTCGCGTTGATCAGCGGCGGTGGTCGAACGGTGCTGAATCTGCATCAGGCGATTGTACGCGACAAGCTCCCCGCAGAGATCCTTCAGGTGATCGCCTCCCGCGAAGAGATCCTCGGAATCGAACGCTCCAGAGAGATCGGGCTTGCTGTCAGCATCCCCGATCCACAAGACTATGACGCCGAGCTTGAGCAGCTCATCAATCAGCAGAATCCGGATCTCATCTGCCTTTGTGGCTATCTCAAAAAACTTCGCTTGAACCCGGAGTGGAACGGAAAGGTCATCAACATCCATCCAGCACTCCTCCCGGCTCACGGGGGGCAAGGCATGTATGGCAGACATGTACATCAGGCGGTCCTTGAGGCTGGCGATGACATCTCCGGCTGTACGGTCCATTTCGTGGATGAGCTGTACGATCATGGCCCCATCCTGCTTCAGAGAACCTGTCCGGTTGAATCGGGGGATACACCGGACGCTCTGGCAGATCGGGTGTTTGAGGAAGAATGCAAGGCCTTGCCTGAAGCAATTGCACTCATTGCTTCAGGCCGAGTCCGGATCAATGGTCGCCAGGTCGAGATCCTCCCCGAATCCGCCAGCGGCGTATCATGCACAAACCGGAAATCAGATCAATGAGTGCCACTCGCATCAATCCAGTCGGACACTTTCGCCGTTTCTTCCTCCGCGGTCTCGCCGTGGTATTGCCTGCGACACTCACCTTGTGGGTACTTGTTCAGGCCTACCTCTGGGTCGACCGTTCCATCGCCGAACCCATCAACTCGGGGATTCGATATGGAATCATCCGCCTCTACGGCAACTGGCCCACGCTTGGCGACATGACTGGGGTCATCCCCACCTCGGAAGAGATGATCGAACTCCGGTTGGCTGATGGACTGCCGAGTGATGATGTAAGCAATGACAGGCAACTGATATTCGACTATCAGGCCGTTGTGGTGAACTCATGGTGGACGGATTATTTCCTTGTTCGAATGATTGGGCTGGTGGTCGCCATTGCTGCGGTTTACTTTGCCGGTCGACTGGTCGGAGGCCTTGTTGGACGATGGGCCTATCGAGGATTTGAACGCTTTCTGACCTCGATCCCGGTGATCAAGAAGATCTATTCCTGGATCAAGCAGATCGTCGACTTCCTGTTCAGCAATCAAGGCAAGAAGCAGATGAAGTTCAACCGTGTGGTCGCGGTGGAATACCCAAGACGTGGAATCTGGTCCGTAGGCTTCCAGACCGGCGAAGCCATGAAGAGCATCGTGCCCAAATCCGGGGATTCGGTCACGGTTTTCATTCCCAGTTCCCCGACGCCTTTCACGGGCTACACCGTGACGATCCCCCGTGCGGATCTGATCGAACTGCCCATAAGCGTCGAAGAGGCCATCGGCTTTGCGATCAGCGCAGGCGTCCTTCGCCCGCCATCGCAGTCACTTTCAGCTTCACCTGAAACCTCCGAGGACTGATGCACGGATAGTCTTCAGGACGCTTGAGATCGCCTCTGATCGATCATGAAATCCGACCCAAACCCGGGGAGAACATCACATGCAGATCAATCTGACCATTCGACATGGATCCATTCCTGAACCCATGCAGCAACATGCCCGAGACAAGGCTCAAAAACTCAACAGATATTTCGATCGTATTGAAGCCATCAGCCTCATATTCGACCATACGAAGTCCAATCATGATGTCGAATTGATCGTTGCAATCGAACACAGCGAGGATATCGTCGCCCGAGCCTCCGACGAAGACCTCAGAACCGCAATCGACCAGTGCCTGGAACGAGGAATTCGGCAGGTATCCGATCACAAGAGTAAACTGCGGGATGACAAGCACCATGGATCTTCTTAGCGGACGGAACGCATGAAACTACTCGATATCGTTGTCAAGGATGCCATCGAACCAAATCTCGAATCAGGAACGCGGGATGAGATCATCACGCTCATGGTTGACAGGCTGATCGCTGCAAAAGCTGTTGATGCCGGACTTCGTGATGATTACATCAAGGCAATCATCAAACGAGAGAAGCGAGGATCGACCGGATTCGGTCATGGTGTCGCTGTCCCTCATGTCAAGCACCCCGACATCGAAAAACTGGTCGCCGCGGTAGGCATCTGCCAGGACGGAATCGACTTCAATTCCCTCGATGGAAATCCTGTTCATTCCATCTTCCTGATCATCAGTCCGGAACAGAAGCCGGAAGAACATCTGGAAGCCATGGAAGCAGTCTTCAGCAACCTGAGTCAGGAAACCTTCCGAAGCTTCTTGATGCAGGCTTCATCAGTGGATGAAGTGATGACCTTGCTCGAAGAAGCGGATTCCAGCGCTCTTGGCAACTGATTCCCTGAGAAATCTTCAACAGCAGCCGGCCAGATGATGGCAGGCGAAAACTGATTGTGCCTTCTATCGTGTCCCATCGCTCTTCTTCCATTGTGACGATCGCGAACCGTCTTGGCCTGCATGCCAGACCGGCCATGATGCTGGCTGAAACCGCAATGCGTTTCAGTTCGGATATTGCTGTTCGCCGAACGGATCAGGACAAGAGCGTCGATGGCAAGTCAATCATGCAATTGATGATGTTGGCCGCCATTTGTGGCACAGAACTCGAGATTTCCGCTGAGGGAGATGATGCCGAGGAAGCACTGGCTGAATTGAACAGTCTCGTCGAAAGTAAGTTCAGTGAAGATGTCGTCGACGGCCAATAGGCTGATTCCCGTCTAGCCGCCGATGGACTCGGCCTTGGGATCTCGACTCATCAGTTCATGGATTGCTTCCCGAGGTGAGAGCCCTTCAAACAGAATCGCATGAATCGCTCGTGTGATCGGCATTTCGATCTTGTGTCGATCAGCCAGCGCGACAATCGAACGAGTGGTTGCGACACCTTCAATCACGAATCCGCTCGACTCCAGGAAAGTCTCCAGCGTCATCCCCCCACCAATGGCTTCTCCACAAGTACGGTTGCGGCCGTGTGGGCTGAAACAGGTCGTGGCCAGATCGCCGACACCCGCTACACCAAAGAAAGTCTCTGCACGGGCTCCCATCGCCTCACCCAACGATGTGATCTCCGAGAGGCCCCGAGCAAGTACGGCGGATTTCGCGTTGTCTCCAGCACCGAGACCGTCAACCATACCTGCCGCCAACGCAATTACATTCTTGGTCGCTCCCGCCAACTCCACCCCGATGACATCACTGTTGGTGTAGATCCGCATCCAAGGAACCGTGAGCCAGGATTGAATTAACTTCGCTGCTTCCTGATCATCGGAAGCCGCCACCATAACCGCTGGCAGATGGTCCACCAGTTCAGTTGCAATTGTTGGACCAGACAAGGCACAACATGGCCCCGCTTCAATGCCTCCTTCGGCCAGGGTGTTCTGCAGAATCTCAGTCGGCCGCAGCAAGGATTGATTTTCAATACCCTTCGCGACGCTGACGATGGGAATCCCAGACAGTCCCGGGCCCAGCTGCTCCCAGACCCTTCGAATGAATTGAGTCGGGATCGCATTGACCAACATGGAGGCCCCATCAACCGCTGCTGGCCCATCCATGACCACCTCGATCTCTGGAGACAGACTGAAGCCATCCAGCCGGGCGGTCTGCCGGCTCTCGCTCAGGGATTCCAGATCCTCCGGAAATGGCCCCCAGACGCGTGTACGAGCCCCACTGCGATGCAAGGCATCAGCCATCACCAGGCCCATCTGCCCATCGCCAATGACGGTAATGATGCGATCGGTCATGTCAGGTTCTCCTTCGGACTGGCATTGTCGCCCCTTCTGGCCATGCTGGCCACCCAAGGTGAACATTGGGGCCTTCTGAACCGTACCTCAGGGGGGTCAACCGCCCCCTCCGCGTCTATACTCCGCAAATCCTCCATATGTGTGGCGACTCAGCTGAAGCCACCGCAGTCCTTTGAGAGGTCCCCCGGACTCACCCGAGAGATCACCTATGAATGCCACCAGCGAAGCCGCTGAAGCAAACACTCTGACCACCCCAGACCTGCTGGACTCCGGCCCGATGCTTGATTCAGGCCGAGGGGCAGAAGGTCTGGAACGAAGACTTCTGGTCGCCCTCTGTGGCGGCGTACTGCTTGCAACATCCTGGATTGGAAAGTTGCTGGGAATCAATCCCCAGATTGCGCAATTCCCGGCATTCCTCGGCGCCGTCATTCTGGTCATCCCGTTGCTGATGGGTGCCTGGCGCGAAATCGGTCGAGGTCGACCATCCAGTGATTCGCTTGCTTCTCTCGCCGTACTTGCCGCGATGGCATCCGGCATGTATCTCGCTGCAGGCTTTCTCGCCTTGTTCCTCTGGATGGCGAACCTCATCCTGAGTCGAACGGCATGGGGCGCTCAACGGGCGATTCGTGAACTGCTTGATCTGACTCCGGATGTAGCCAGACGAATCACATCCGATGGATCCGAAGAAGATGTGAGCCTTTCGGATATCTCCGTTGGTGACAAGGTGCGAGTCCGTCCAGGTGAGAACCTCCCTGTTGACGGTCTGGTGCTTCGCGGCACCTCGAACATCAATCAGGCATCACTGACAGGTGAAGCTGTACCGATTGAAGTCGCCGAAGGATCCGAGGTCTATGCCGGTACAACCAACCTCACAGGTCAGATCGATCTTGAAGTCACGGCTATTGCCGGTGAAACCACCATCGGCAAGGTCGAGGCGCTGATTCGCGAAGCTGAATCGAGCAAGACACGTCGACAGGAATTGATTGAACAGCTGGCTGGCTACTATTTCTGGGTCGTCCTGATGGTGGCCGCACTGGTCTGGTTCTTCACGATCCGAAGTACCGACGAAGTCATCCGATCACAGGCTGCCTTGCGAGCCATCACGGTACTCGTCGTGACGTGCCCCGGCGGTCTCCTGATTTCCCATCCAACCGCAATGGTCGCCGCCTTTGCCGCTGCTGCAAGGCTCGGCATCATGATCAAGCAGACCAGAACACTCGAATCAGCCGCCAATGTCGACACCGTCGTGATGGACAAGACGGGTACGTTGACGACCGGAAAATTTGCGGTCAGCCGCCTTTCACCTGCAGAAGGTGTTGAAGGTGCCACACTGCTTCAGGCTGCAGCTGACGGTGAACAACATTCGAATCACCCACTCGCTCGCTCGATTCTCGAAACCGCTGAAAAGGCAAGAATCGAACCTCGCCCCATCGAGAAGTATGAAGAACTCCACGGTCGTGGTGTCGTGGCGCATGCCGCCGACGGCGATGTGCATGTTGGACGCTGGGCCTGGATCTGCGAACTCAACCCGGACGTTCGCGAAGAAGTTGAACAGGTGGATGCCAAGCTTGCAGGCATGTCCGGCGTACATGTGATGCAGAACGGACGATATCTTGGCGCCGTGGGCCTGGAAGACCGACTTCGCCGACATGCTTCCGAAGCTGTTGCGGAACTGCGGGAACTCGGCTGCCGCAAGGTCTGCATCTTCACAGGCGACCGCCTCTCGGTAGCCAAACGAGTAGGTCAAGCCATTGGCGTCGATGCCATTGAAGCAGAATGCCTCCCCGAGGAAAAACATGAAGAGCTGAAGTACCTGATTCGACGTGGCCATCGAACACTGGTCGTTGGCGACGGAATCAATGATGGACCAATTCTTGCAACTGCTGAAGTTGGCGTAGCCATGGGACTTTCAGGATCTGACATCGCAACCAACTCGGCTGGTGTCGCACTCATGAATGATGATCTTCGACACATCCCCTTCCTGCTGTCACTGGCACGAAAGTCGAGAAGAGTCATCAGTCAGAACATCGCCATGTCACTGATGCTTGCCATCATTGGCCTCGCACTTGCCGCGACGGGCACAATCCTCAATCTCTGGCTTGCACCCTTCTACTACGCACTTGGATACGTGGTAGTCATCGCCAACAGCCTGAGACTGGTGCGTTTCGGAGAGGAATTCTCCGAACAGGAACAGGAACGCCAGCGGATCGAGGCACAACGCGTGTCGAAACCAGTCCGCCAGATGGCTTCTGCCTGAGTTTGACCCCGACCGATCTGAACATGAAAAGCCCCCGCCGAATCCGGCGGGGGCTTTCTGTTTCAAGCTGAGATCGAATGATGATCAGGCGATATCGATTCGGTCGTCGAGGTAGACATCCTGAATCGTATGCAGAAGCTCAACGCCCTCTGCCATCGGTCTCTGAAAGGCCTTGCGTCCTGATATCAACCCGGTTCCTCCGGCACGCTTGTTGATCACAGCGGTCTTGACCGCCTGACCGAAGTCGTCTGCACCACTTGCACCACCTGAGTTGATCATTCCCGCTCGTCCCATGTAGCAGTTGACGATCTGCCAACGACAGAGATCGATCGGATGATCCGTGCACAAGTCGCTGTACATCCGCTTGTCATACTTGCCATAAGGCCCATGAGCTTCGTTCATGGCGACATAGCCGCCATTGTTCTCCGCCTGCTTCTGCTTGATGATGTCAGCCTCGATGGTCACGCCAAGATGATTGGCCTGTCCTGTGAGATCCGCCGAGACGTGGTAATCCTTGCCATCAATCTTGAAGTCCGGATTGCGAAGATAGCACCAGAGAACCGTTGCCATTCCAAGTTCATGAGCCATCTGAAAGGCTTCAGCAACCTCGATGATCTGACGACGTGACTCATCGGATCCGAAGTAGATCGTAGCCCCGACGGCAGCAGCACCCAGATTCCATGCTTCCTGAACCGTACCGAACATCACCTGGTCGAACTGGTTGGGCGAAGTCAGCAGCTCATTGTGATTCAGCTTGCAGATGAAGGGGATCTTGTGGGCGTATCGACGGCTCACGGAGCCAAGGACCCCGAAGGTCGTAGCCACGGCATTGCAGCCACCTTCAATTGCGAGTTTGACGATGTTCTCACCATCGAAATACAGCGGATTGGCACTGAACGAGGCGGCACCCGAATGCTCGATCCCCTGATCCACAGGAAGGATCGACAGGTAGCCGGTGCCGCCGAGTCGCCCATGGCTGTAGATGCTCTCCAATGAACGCAGTGCCTGAGGATTCCGGTCGCTGTCTTTCCAACAGCGAGTGACGAAATCAGGGCCTGGCAGGTGAAGCAATTCCTTGTCGAAGATGGCCTTGTGATCCAGAAGCGACTTGGCGTCGTCACCCAGAAGCTTCATTACGTCGGTAGAGGGACCGTTCGTGCTCATGGTCATGTTTCTCCATACATGGGCCCGGAGTTTTTCGAGCTGGCACGATACCATGATGGATCTGTCCCTGATGAAATGGTCCCTTGGCTCACAAGAGGCCCGCCCTGAATCCGTATTGGTGGCCCATGACTGAATCCAGCTCATCTCGCAAGGTCCTCCTGGCCATGTCCGGTGGCGTCGACTCCTCAGTCGCGGCGATTCTCCTTCAAAAGGAAGGCTGGGATGTCGTCGGCTGCTTCATGCGACTTGGCTCACCAGGGGAAGCACTTCAGGAGGCCGTTGAGGCCTGTGACACCTCCAAGATCCGGATCGGTCATCAGGGCTGCTGCTCGATCAATGATGCAGAGGATGCCAGACGAGTTGCGGCATCACTGGACATCCCGTTCTACGTCCTGAACTTTAGGGAGGACTTCGGGCGAATCATCGACTACTTCCGTGCCGAGTATCACGCAGGACGTACACCCAACCCCTGTGTTCGATGCAATGACTGGCTCAAGTTCGGTCGGCTTCATGACTATGCCAAACAGATCGGTGCAAGCTATGTCGCCAGTGGACACCACGCTCGCGTCACCGGCGAGGGCAATGACAGGCGTATTCGTTGTGGTGTAGATGAAGACAAGGATCAAAGCTATGTGCTCTTCGGAGCACCGACACAGCGCCTGCAGGAAATGCTTCTTCCAATCGGTCACTTGACCAAGGATGAAGTCCGCGAGATTGCCAGAAAAGAAGGGTTGCCGGTATTCAACAAGCCTGACTCGCAGGAAATCTGCTTCGTGCCCGACAATGACTATGCAGGACTGCTGAGCCGAACCGATCCAGATGCCCTCAAGCCCGGAGAAATCGTCAATCAGAGTGGTGACGTCGTAGGTACTCATGACGGACATCAGCATTTCACGATCGGGCAACGCCGAGGCATCGGTATCGCATCGGACAAGCCTCTCTACGTGATCAATCGAGATGCCGATTCAAATCGGATCGTCGTGGGTGAACGTGATCAACTTTCATCTCCAGGACTGCTGGCTGAAAAAGCGAACTGGTTCATTGATCCACCGGAAGACTGGCTCCCCTGCCGAGTTCGAATTCGATACAACGCCCCTGCGGTTCCGGCACGTGTTCGATGCGACTCCCCTGAGACCTTCATCGTGGAGTTTGGAAGCCCGCAGTTTGCCGTTGCACCCGGCCAGGCAGCCGTGTGCTATGACGGCGATGCCGTCATCGGAGGTGGATGGATTCATCAACCCCTTTCTTCCAACGCGATCGAGTTTGTTCACGGGGATGACTGACACCATGAACATGTCCTTCCGGTATGACTCCCGACGCATGCCCGTCATGGCCCGGAACATGGTCGCCACAGGTCAGCCACTTGCAGCACAAGCCGGTCTGGACATGTTGAAACGCGGCGGCAACGCAATTGATGCCGCCATTGCTGCTGCTGCCACGCTCACCGTCGTTGAACCTACCGCCAATGGTCTGGGCAGTGATGCATTTGCACAGATCTGGCATCAGGGTGAACTTCATGGCCTCAATGCTTCTGGCCGATCCCCTCGCAGACTGTCCAGATCTTCATTCCCAGACGGAAAGGTGCCCCAACTGGGCTGGGATCCGGTCACGGTTCCCGGTGCTGTATCCGCCTGGAGTCATCTTTCCCGGCGATTTGGACTTCTTCCATTCTCATCACTCATGGAACCTGCCATCGCCTATGCCCGGGAGGGCTTCCCGGTTTCACCGCAAGCTGCGGCTGGCTGGGCTCGTGCTGCAGCGCGATATCGGGACTTCCCGGAATGGCAACGCGTGTTTGCTCCGGAAGGGCGAACACCTCATGCTGGGGATTGTTTCACGAATCCGGATCAAGCAGGAACGATTGAACGTATTGCCGCTTCGAATGGAAACGACTTCTACCATGGTGAACTGGCACGGCGTATGGCTGAAATCTCCGCCAGAGATGGTGGGTATCTCGACTTCCAGGATCTGGATGAGCATCAGCCACTGGAAACAACTCCACTGTCAGTTTCAATTGGCGATGCAGAAGTACATGAACTTCCTCCCAATGGTCAGGGGCTTGCTGCACTGGTAGCGATGGGCATTCTCGATCGTCTGGATCTCAACAAGGAAGAACCTGATCACCCCCTGACACTTCATCTCCAGATGGAGGCGATGAAAATTGGGTTTGAGGATGCATTCCGGATCATCAGTGATCCTGATCTGCTGACCGAAGATCCCCAATCGGTCCTGACTGCAGAGGCCCTTGAACAACGCGCAGCGCGTATCAGCAGGACAGACGTGATACAAACCATTTTCCCCTGGCCACAGTGGAACTCCACCGTCTATCTGGCAACTGCAGATGAAGAAGGCAATGCAGTTTCATTCATTCAATCGAACTTCGAGGGATTTGGCAGTGGCGTGGTGATTGATGGAACTGGAATTGCCATGCAGAACCGCGGCTCTGGATTTCATCCTGACCCAGATCATCCAGGAACGATTGCTGGCGGCGTTCGACCATTCCATACGATCATTCCAGGCTTCGTCACCCGCGATGGAACCGCTGAAATGCCATTTGGAATCATGGGTGGACCAATGCAGGCGCAAGGCCACCTCCAGTTCATCTCACGCTGCCTGCTCTCAGGGCAGAATCCACAGGAAGCGATGGACGCTCCTCGTTGGCGGCTCTTCGAAGGCAAGAGAGTTGAAGTTGAGCCAGGCACGAATCCCGCTACGATCGAAGGTCTCAGCGATCTGGGACATGACGTCATCATGGCCGACTCCAGAACGGTCCGCTTTGGTGGCGGGCAGGCCATTCAACGGCTTGATGGCGCCTGGATCGGAGCCAGTGACTCGCGCAGAGATGGCCAGGCAGTAGGATTCTGAATGAAACGTGGATGACCCGAGCAGGATCAATCAACGTGTACCATCTCCAGTCATGTTCATCTATGCCGGTATCGATGAAGCAGGATATGGACCAATGCTTGGCCCACTTTGTGTGGCAAGCAGTGTGTTCATACTTGAAGAACCCCCAGAAGATGGGGTTGCGCCGGACTTGTGGGATGATCTGTCGCGAGTGGTAAGTCGAAATCTGCGAGATGCCAAACATCGCATCACGATTGCTGACTCCAAGAAACTCAAAGGAGCACGCTCCGGTCAGTCGCATCCACTTCGACATCTGGAACGTGGCGTTCTGGCCTGCTTTGCTGCAATGAACACCGACAGCCATGTTCTGGACGAGCTTAACCAGAATGAACTGTTGGGCAGCTTTGGAGTGCAAGTACCAGACCGACCCTGGTACAGCGATTCTGGACTCTTCCCTCTTGCTGCTGATCTGGACAAACTCAGAATCGATTCCAGTCGATTGCGTCGATCCATGAATGAAGCCGGAATCCAGATCGAGAGCATGAATTGCTCCGCCCTTGGAGCAGGCGACTTCAATCGGCATGTGAACAAGACTCACAATAAATCCAGTATCAACATCTGGCTGGTGTTCCAGCAGGTTGAGGCGATCTGGAGCAGATTCCCCGATGCACGGCCTCGAATCGTTGTCGACCGTCAGGGTGGCCGATCCGCCTACCGGAAAGAACTTCAGATTGCCTGGCCGGAAGCCTCCATCAAGATCATTGCCGAATCTGCAGAATTCAGCCGCTACGAAGTGAATCTCCCAGGCAGAGGTCAGCTCGTGATCATTTTCACGATCCAAGCTGAATCGCATCACATGCCTGTTGCGCTGGCCTCCATGACCGCCAAATATGTCCGAGAACTGATGATGAGCCGTCTGAATCGGTACTTCATCTCACAGCAGCCAGGGCTACGGGAAACCGCCGGATATGTCGAAGATGCCCGCCGTTATCTGGCAGATATCGACACGTTGCTGAATGAGTCCCATATCGATCGGGATGAGCTTGTTCGCTGCTGCTGATCGAACCCCCGGATCAAAGCGGTTCTAAGGGTCCTGAAGAAGCACTTCAAAGTTTGTTTCCGCAGCAAAATGGATTGACCTAGGACAAGAAGCCGATATCCTTCACGATTCAGGCTCTTTTTTTGAGAGCCTCAACAAGTGGTTGAATCCGCTCCAATCGACTCGACAAGTCGTGACGAGCCCATCTGCGAAAGGAAGACCAATGCAGTTGGATGACGAGGACACCGCCCGGGCACGCTGAGACCTGTTCATGAGGCTCGGCAACCCAAGCCGGGCGGAGACAATGAACGGGCAGATTCAGGCGGCAACAAGCCCCCTGACATGACAGAAGGCCCTTGTAGAAATATTTCCCTGACGAGCTGACCGTATGGCAGTTCTCGATAACGAACTTGCTCCATTTCGGAGCTCACACAACCCGTGCATAACGCACAAACCAACGAGTGAATGACATGTCAATGGATCTGACCAAGGTAAGAAACATCGGAATCTGCGCCCACATCGACGCCGGCAAGACAACGGTCACCGAGCGCGTGCTGTACTACACCGGGCAGAACTACAAGATGGGCGAAGTCCATGAAGGCACCGCCACGATGGACTTCCTTGAAGAAGAACAGCAGCGTGGTATCACGATCCAGTCCGCGGCAACAACCTGCCCATGGGAAAAAGATGGTGTCACCTACACGGTCAATCTGATTGACACACCTGGCCACGTGGACTTCACCATCGAGGTGGAACGATCCATGCGTGTTCTGGATGGCGCCGTGGCCGTCTTTGATGGCAAGGAAGGCGTTGAAGCACAGTCCGAGACTGTCTGGCGACAGGCTGATCGATACAACGTTCCTCGTCTCTGTTTCATCAACAAGATGGACAAGATCGGTGCCGACTTCGAGTTCAGTTTCAACTCGATCAAGGAGCGTCTTGGCGCACACCCCATCGCTGTTCAGATTCCAATTGGCGCAGGCGATGACCTTGAGGGACTGGTTGATCTTCTGGAGATGAAGGCCTACTACTTCGACAGCAGTGAACTTGGCGCTGTTGTTGAACAACGAGAGATTCCGGATGACATGAAGGACATGGCGGAACTCTGGCGACATGAACTGGTCGAAAGAGCAGCTGAACTTGATGACAACCTGACTGAAAAGTACATCGAAGACGAGTCCTCGATTACCCGGGAAGAGATTATCACTGCACTTCGCATCGGTACCCTGGCTCAGACCTGCTGCCCTACTTTCTGTGGTGCAGCACTCCGCAACATCGGAATTCAACGTCTGCTCAATGGCGTCATCGACTTCCTTCCAAATCCAACGGAAGCACCACCTGTCGAAGGTGTGGATCCAAAGGATGAACACAATAAGATGACACGACCCAGCAGCCTGGATGCCCCCTTCTCAGCACTGGTCTTCAAGGTGGTCAATGACACCCATGGCGACCTGACCTATGCCCGAATCTATTCCGGCGTCCTCAAGAAGGGCTCACGTGTCCTTAACCCTGTTAACGGCAAGAAGGAAAATGTCTCTCGAATCTATGAGATGCATGCCAAGGATCGCCAGACGCTTGATGAGGCCGTCGCAGGACAGATCGTCGCGCTCATCGGACTGAAGTCCTCGATCACGGGTGACACCCTCTGTGACACCAATGATCCGATTGTTCTGGAACGAATGACCTTCCCAGATCCCGTGATCTCGATGTCCATCGAACCACTCACGACTGAGGACAAGAAGAAGTTGGCGGAAGCACTTGGCACCATCATGCGTGAAGATCCGTCATTCCAGTCCAGGTTCAATGATGAAACCGGTGAAACCGTGATCAGCGGCATGGGTGAACTGCATCTGGAAATCATCAAGAACAAGCTGGTTCGCGACATGAACATCGGCGTGAACGTCGGTACCCCACGGGTCAGTTATCGCGAAGCGATCACCGGCCCCGCCGATGCCATCCGCGGCAAGTTCGTCAAGCAGACTGGTGGTCGTGGTCAGTTCGGTGATGTCATCATCAACGTACGGCCAATTACACCTGAAGAAGCCGAAGCTGAAGAGCTCGTACTCAAGGATGGCGTCGCCTTCATTGACAAGATCTCCCAGGGTTCGATTCCACGTGAGTACATTCCATCCGTCGAAACGGGTATCCGCCATGCGGCGGGCTCAGGCATTCTGGGCGGTTACCCCATGGTCAACGTCTGTGTTGAACTGATTGATGGTTCATACCATGATGTCGACTCCAGCCAGATTGCATTCGAACAAGCCGGGGCACTGGCCTTCCGCGAAGCATGCTCCAAGGCAGGTCTGGCTCTTCTCGAGCCGATCATGCAGGTCACCATCACTACTCCTGAGGAGTTCTTCGGGGCAGTCAGTGGCGACCTCGGCAGCCGTCGAGGACAGATCAATGAATCCGAAGTTCGAGGTGTTGTCAGAGTCATTTCTGCAGAAGTGCCACTTTCAGAGATGTTCGGCTACACCACTGTTCTTCGAGGCATCACTCAGGGCCGTGCCAGCAGCACCATGGAACCAGCCAACTATCAGCTGATGCCACCCAAGCTGCGAGACGAAGTTCTGGCTCGCTAGAGCGTTCTCGAAGAGACTCTCAACACTGTGATTCCACGCTGGACCTACGCACCCATCGGGGTGTGGTAGGGTCCACGCGAGGATCAGTGGAATGATTGAATCGGCACATCATGATCTGGCTGATGACTCGGCCAAGGACCTGAACCTGCTGCTACCGGAGGCGAAGCAGGGTCTGGCCCAATGGACCATGGCTGCGACTGTCGCAGGGCTCGGCATCACGATCTGGTCTGTACTGGATCTGATTCCAACGGCAGGCCAGACCTCCACGGTGATCTGGATCACGCTGCTTGCCCTGTTCGCCTCATTGATGGTGATGTCAATCTGGTATTTCGCCGGCCGACACACCCTCAATATGGTCAGCTTTCATCGCCTTGCTTCTGCTGCCGTCTTGAGTGCCGGATTGCCGATTCTCATCGCTGCTGTCATTGGCCTTCAACTTGAGGAATCAGAACCAAATCAGGTTGTGTCGATCCCTTTGAACGGAATCACGATCTGGCTGCCCTATCTGATACTGCTTCAGATTCTGGCCAGCCTCCTGATTCCATGGCCACCGCTGACCTCGATTCAAGCGGCATTTGTGATGATGATCTTCTGGTCGATTGCCATATCGATGTCCGGCATTCCAGGCTGGGGACCGGTTGATCGCCTTGCAACAGTCATTGCCGGATTCATCTGCCTACTTCCCGGAATGTTGATCGCAGCATGGAGATGGAATCGTGTACTTGAACGACTCGAACAACAGCTGCTTCGAGTTCATGTCGAGCGACTCGGTGGTGAATTGATTCGAGCCCGTGAAGTTCATGAAGGTCTGTTCCCACAACCAATCGAAGGTGCCGTCAGATTCGAATACCTCTATGAACCGAATGAACAGATCGGTGGCGATTTTGTCAGCGTCTGGAAATGTCCTCAAAGCGGTCGTATCACCGTCACATTGATGGATGTCGTCGGGCATGGCCTCACGGCGGCACTCACGGTCAACCGTCTTTCTGGAGAATTGGAAAGGCTCCACGCTGAGTTCCCGGACATTCAACCAGGAGAGCTCATGGCGAGCCTGAACCGCTACATCTATCTGACGATGTCTCGGTTTTCTCTCTTCACTACAGCTGCATGCTTTCAGATCGATCCGGTAAATGCTGAGCTTCGATGGGCTCTTGCAGGACATCCTCCTGCATTTCTTCGCCGGGAAGACGGCTCCGTTCACGATCTCGAATGCACGAGCGTGCTGCTGGGCGCACTGCCTGACGATGCCTATGAACATGGCCAGATGAGCATGTCGCTGGAACTTGGAGATGTCATCATTGGGTACACGGATGGAACCATCGAATCACGCAATGCGGATGACGAGGAATTCTCGATCGACGCAATGCGGAAATGCGTCGCATTCGATACCCCACCACGCGACTGGCCTCGTTTCATACTCAACGCCGTGGAACGACATCATCAGGGCAATCAGACTGATGACATTCTGGTTGTCTGCCTGAGCTATGACCATCCACATATTCAATTGGATCCGGACGACAGTACAGAACTTGACTCCAAGACACTCTTCCTTGGTACCAATCAGCAATGACCATCACGGAACTGGATCACGTCAAGCTTGACAAGGCCGTACGCCTGGCCATCCGTGGTCACGGACTGGTGGAACCGAATCCAATGGTTGGATGTGTGATCAGTGCCCCCGATGGAAAGATCATCGCGGCTGCGGGACATCAGCGTTTCGGCGAAGCACATGCTGAAGCGTTGGCCTTGAAACAGGCCGGCTCACAAGCTAGAGGAAGCAGCGTCCATGTCACACTTGAACCTTGTACCCATCAAGGCAAAACCCCACCCTGTGCCGATGCCTTGATTCAGGCAGGTGTTTCCAGAGTCGTGATCGGTGCCCTGGATCCAAACCCCGAGGCAGCCGGGGGCGTTGCGAGACTTGAAGCCGCTGGAATTCAGGTGACGGTCGCTGATCATCTGCCTTCCAGAGAACTGATCCAGCCGTTTGCCACCTGGAAACTCAAGAACCGCCCATGGGTCATCTTGAAATGGGCCCAGACTCTGGACGGCCGTATCGCCACTCGTACCGGGGACAGCAAATGGATCAGTTCGGATGTGAGTCGGCGATTGGTGCATCGAGAACGTGGACGAGTAGATGCCGTGCTGTCTGGCATGGGCACAGTCCATGCTGACAATCCTCAACTGACCGCTCGAAATGTTCGCAAAAGAAGAACTGCAACACGGGTCATTTTGGATCGGGACCTTGAGGTATCACCAGATCATCTGCTTGTCAGGACGATCAATGAGGCGCCATTGCTTCTGGTCTGTGATGAGCAGGTGATTGATTCACCTCGGGCTGAGCTCCTTCGAAGACACGGAGCCATCCTCATAGGCCGAAGCATGGTTGATTCACACTTCGACCTGCCTTCTCTGCTTGAACATCTGCTCAAAGAATTCAACCTGCATACCATCCTTGTCGAAGCCGGGGCAGGACTCATGAGCAGTCTTATCACATCAAGGTGTGTTGATGAACTTGCCGTATTTGTAGCACCCAGAATCATGGCTGATCCAAAGGGTCTTTCACCTCTTTCCGAAGATGCGGTCAATACGATTCAACAGACACGTTCTGCACAACTCACGAGGATGCATCGTCGTGCTGATGATGTTCTGTTGAGATATCGAATTCAGCAGTCAGTCTGATTGAGACGTCTTCGCAGGAATTCCCCAATCCTGAGGACTCAGTGGCAGATCGATGATGGCAGGCTGAATCCTCACGATCATGTCACCATTCTCCATCCCCCATCGACCTCCATCCGAATCCTTTTCACGAAGCAGACGAACCGTATCCAGAGGGCGACGGTCATAACCAATGAGCGTGATTGTTCCCTGTTCCAGTTCACGAGGATAGGTCTGGACCAACGCCACATCGGTGGCGGGGATGTCAATCAGAAGTTCAAGAAGGGAATCAACCCGATCTGCCGGGACTTCGGCCCCCGCATGGGATGTAGCGATCCATCGATCGAGATCCCGTTCCAGATAGATATCCTCAACAGGCCCATGTATCTCGATGGCCTTGATGCTTGACCGGGGAACACCACTGGCAACAGGGTCGACCAGAGAAATAGGATCAGCCAGCAAAGCCGCTACTGATTTCTCATCCAATCTCAGGACGGAGGGGATCCCCTCGAGCATGACATAGCGATCCTGATTGCGTCCCCCGACTCGATCACCAACCAGCAACGTTCTTGTTGTCCCGTTGTTCTCCACGACTTCCAGCGTCGCCAATGGTTCATGGAGTCCAAAGGTCGAAAGATCAGCTGGATTGTCGAGTATCACACCTGACGCTCTGGCTCTGGCCAGATCGATGATGTACGACTCCATGGCCTGGCGATCAGTACGTGTCGTGACCGGTGCGACAAACTGCCACGATGAACCATTGCGTTCAAGAACCATATCTTCACCAGGAACAACCCTGCTGATCCGCCGAGCTTCGATATCCACCCCGGGAAAGAGCCTTGGCTCACGCCATGTCGTCGGATCGACATCCAGTGCAAGATCGTGCAATCCCTGATTCACGACAAGTATGTCGGGAGATTCGTCAATTCGAAGATAACCACGCCCAGCAACACCACGTCTACCCAATGCGAATTGACGAGATCCATCAGGCCATACAAACCTGATTGCTGCTCTGGCAGGATTCAATTTCAGCGATTCCTGAGACAGACCATCTTCATTTCCAAATCGATCCACGACTCTCAGGTCAAGTGTTCGCTCAGCCAATGCATTGAGGTGATAATCCTCAATTGGCACTCTGAAGGGTTCCTCCTGCCACCAACCATCAGCTTCACGAACAAAGACCCAGGTTTACGAATCACGGTCAAACTCGATACGGGTGAGCAAGTCCAGAGGAAACCGCTCATCACTGCCCAACGGACCACTGCCGGCAATGCTCGACTGCATGTTTACGGATCGAATGCTCATGATCGCTATCCCGGCAAGAATGGCCGAGATGATGAGTGTCTGGATGGTTGTTCGCCATGGCATGTCAGCTTTGCCTCACCAACCATACTCCGATACCAGCCATGGCAATCAAACCTGGCATGCCCAGCAACAACAACCACATCCAGATTGTTCTGGTTGACTCCGGAATACTGCCCAGCCTCGCGACCTCCTGACTCAATGGACCCTGAGCAATACGATCATCCAGACCTGCCAACCACGCCGCTCCGGAAAGCAACAGCTCATGGTTCCCTGGATACAACAAGGCGTAGCGATCTCCTCCGGCTGACATCACCATGTCTGCAACGTAATTGAGCATCCAACCTCCTGATCCCACAACCAGTACACGCTGCATACCTGTGCCAACAGGTGAGGGCCTTTCAACAGCCGCAATAAGAGGTGTACGCTTCGTCAAGGAAGAGCCAGCATCCTGCCTCAGTGAGGCTTGATCCTGAGGAGACCAGTCATCTGCAAGCCACTTGTTGCTGGATGGCTGGACCTTGGCCATGAAAATGACTTCCTCAGCCATGCCTTGTTCATTTCGGCCAACTGGCAGGGGCAGTGGAAGCGCAAGTGACTGGCCATGAAGGGCAGCTGCTATGGGATGAGCGGTCGTGAACTCAGTCAGAATCTGGATCAGCTGAACCTGGTCTTCACCATCTGGGCCTCGCCTTGATTCAGCGATGACTTCACCCGTCTTCACATCAACCCCCAGCCTGCCAACAAGCTCAGCCCATGGATCACGTTGCCCATAACGGTGGAGCAGACTTGGGTAGAGGCTGACGCAGATCGGCTCTCCCTCTGACAACAAATCCGCGGTGGTCCTGAGAAGCTTGATTTCAGCCTCACCTGGCTTGAGGCCGGTTCGACGGGATGGAGAAAGAATGATCCATACCACTGGCGAGCCCGACTTCAAGACAGGCCGCTGATCGCTCATGACTGCCCATTCCATGACCTGCACACGTGCCGCCTCGAGCATGGCAGCTGCACCGCTGACATCCACATTCTGAGGAGATGACTGAAGCATCGAACGATCTTCAGCATGGACAAAGACAACTGTCGGATCAATTCCTTCCACAAGAGATCGTATCGCCGAAGAGAGCAGTTGCTCCCCGCGGAATCTGCGGTCGAATGTGACTCGATCAACATCACCGCTCAATGCCCCAGCGAAGAGCTGGCCTGCTGGAACCACCGCCGCGCTGGAGGGTCCCATCACGATAGCCGCCTCGCCGGATTGCAGATGCCGACTGATTCTTGCCAGCTCCATCTCCGGCAGTCGCTTGAGTCGATCAGCTGAAATCGCAAGTTTGGCAGCCTCTTGGAGACACTGCTGACTCAGAGAAAGAAGACTTGCTCCCTCATCACCGAGCAATCGAGCTAGATCATCGATTTCTTCCGCCCACTGAGACAAGGCCTGAATCAGGATGGTGATGGCTGCCGCATAATCCGGAAGCGGACGACCTTCATCAACCTCCAGACCCTTTTCAACTTCATCAATGACAAGTTCACCCTGTGCTGCAAGCAATGACAAGGCACCGATTCGGGGAACAAGTTCGGATTGCAGCGAGGGTGAAGATGCTCTTGCTTCTTCACGCATCGGAGCTGCAATGACTGTGGCAAACTGCATGAGATTCCGGAAGGCTTGAATTCCACGTGAGATTGCTTCGTCATAAAGATCGATTTCTTCTCGATAGAGATTCTGCAATTCGATGATCAGTGCCTCATAGTCCCGCAGTGAGGCAGGTCTTGTAGGATCGATTCGCTTGACTCTGAGATCCGGTCCAGCCTGTGCAAATCGTTCCAGAACCTCATCCACCTGACGCACGGTAGCTGGATCTGCCTCTTCTTCCACCAGCACGACTGCAACCGTCCACTGACCTTTCAGATCCGACAGCAGTTGACGTGTCTGCAGACTGAGCGAGTACGCTCGAGACTTGGTCGCATCAATCTTGAGTCGAACCAATGGGTTTGAAGACAGAAGAGTGACTGACACGGCCATGATGATGACCGCCATGGCAAAGAGCGAGGTTGAAAGGATTGCCATTCGTGACTTCATCTTCGTCTCCCCATTTCGAGAATGGAGATGGCGATCAGCAGGAACATGCTGATACCTGCAATGAAATACACGATGTTCGCAGTATCAATCAGGCCTGTCGTGAAATCCTGAAGCCGGGCATAGGGCTCAATAGCGAACAGGATGTCGGCCAATGCAGGATTCAGACTACCGGCCCCGACTCGTGCCAGACCAATGAGAATCCAGAAGAAAACAGTCAAGAGAAATGCGATGGTCTGGGATCCCGACATGGCGGAAGCCAGTATTCCACTGGCCAGATAGAGCGAACCCATCAGAAGGACGCCCAGATATCCACTCAGAAGCTCGCCTGGATCAGGTCGGCCATAGACTTCGAGCAGGATGACATAAGGAAATGTCAAACCCAGCAACACAATCAGGAATCCTGTTGCTGCAAGGAACTTGCCAATGACGATTCGCCCCATCCCGGGGGGTGAAGCCATCAGCAACTCCCATGTCCCCTGACGTCGTTCCTCACAGATGCTCCTCATGGTCAATGCTGGGCAGACGAACAGAAGTAGCAACGCATCAAAATCAAGCATCTGGCTCATGCTGGCTGGCTGGCCAGCAAGAAAGATCTGCCGCATGAAGATGATGCCCGAGAGCAGCAGAAACAAGGCAGTCACGACATAGCCTGCAGGGGAAAGAAACAGTGATCTAAGATCACGGCCAGTGATCGCAAGAACACTCCTCATGCCTGATCCCTCTCGGATCTGTCAGAAGTCAGCAATGAACGAAATACTTCTTCCAGCGGCTGCCGCGGAGACTCGATCGTGCGAAGACGACCTCCTCCACTGGTAACAGTCGAGGCGATTACAGGCCTTGGGTCACTCAGGCCTGCCGCCGTAACCTGACAATGACACCACCCATCTTCCTGCTCGATGACTTCCACAAGCTGAAACCTCGAGCTGTCGGCACGAAGAATTGAAAGGCCAGCAGCATCGATTTCCACCTCACAGACCTTCTCATCGCCTGCACAAAGTGATTCAAGAGTTCCACTGGCAAGAACACGGCCTCCAGCAATCATCACAATGGAATCACACAGTGCTTCAACTTCTGAAAGAACGTGAGTTGAAAGAAGAATGGCACGATCCTGAGACAATTCAGCAATCAGACTGCGAATGGTGTCGATCTGGGTCGGGTCAAGCCCCGCCGTTGGCTCATCCAGAATGAGGACCTTGGGTTCATGCAGCAACGCTGCGGACAATGCCACACGCTGGCGGTAGCCTCTTGAAAGCTGACCGATGATTCTTCTTCGAACATGAGTCAGACCACATTGATCCAGAACCCTAGGAATCGATTTGACAGATTCTTCGATGTGGTACAGCCGGGCACGGAACCGGAGATATTCCTCCACACGCATTTCCGGATAGATCGGAGCCGACTCGGGGAGGTAGCCGATCTGAACCCGCGTCTGCTCAGGATGAGTATTCACTTCAATGCCGTTGATCCAGGCCTGACCGGATGTTGGGGTCAGGACTCCACAGAGCATCCGCATCGTGGTCGTCTTGCCGGCTCCATTGGGACCCAGAAACCCTGTCACACTGCCCTGTGGGACATTCAGGTCCACTTGATCCACAGCGGTCAATCCGCCGAATCTGCGTGTCAGACGCTCTGCCTTGATCATGGCTGTCAGCTGGTGGAAGTCCTGATGGAAGACTCGAATCCTGAGGAAGGGATAGAACTGCTCATTACCCTGTTGCGGCACGGTAACAGGTCAGGAATATCGAGGTGAATTGCCGATAGTCAACCCCTGACAAGCACCACAGGGACCTCCCCTTGATGGTGGGAGTCAGAACTAGAGCCGGGCCGGGGCTTGCAGGAGCCTGATATGGGGTTACGCTTCCATCAGAACATGTCCCAGGGGGACTGCCATGGGGCGGACTGAGCCGCGATTCATCATCGTCGTACCCGAGGGTATGGCCCAATTTCTTCAACCCGCCAACGAGCGGTTTGTGGTCACTACGGACCTTGATCAGGCTCGACAGGATGCGGACCATGGGCTGGGTGACCGGATCATCAATCTTCACCGTGGAACCCCCATGGATCTGCTCGGCGAGGTTGGCAATGCCATGGTCCTCGTAAGCCCCTCTGGGACCGTTGACTGGGCTGACAGCCGATTCCATGAACTTCCAGATGACGTCCAACAGGCCGTGAAGACCAGCCTGGCAAGCGAAGATGGTTGTCAGGATGGAGCCATCACCGCGGCCGACCGGTCTTTCTATCTGCTGACCTGCAGGCAACCAGACTCGAAACATACGCTGGTAGTACTTGTTGAAATCACATGGATGCAGAAGCAAAGAGACCGCCGAGCGGCGGTTCGAACGGCAGGCCTGATGCTGCGTGATCTTGATCGAACTGTCGTGTCCGAGATGACGGTGGCAGATCGACTGCGGATGCTTGAAGATCGAATTGTCCGTTGCATTCAGGAAGAACTTTCCTTTGATAACTTCGAGATCAGGCTGCTGGATCGGGCGTCGAGCAAACTTGAACTCGTCATCGCCAAGAATCTGACTCCATTGAAAGTCGGGGAAGTCATCTATGCCTCAGATACGGGCAACGGCATCTCAGGTTGGGTCGCCGTCACCGGTCAGCCCTACATCTGCTCAAACGTTGCTGAGGACCCTCGATATCGTGAAGGCCTTGATGATGCTGCGAGCACACTCACCGTACCACTGAAACTGCAGAAGCAGATCATCGGCGTCTTGAATGTGGAGTCACTGACGCCAAACGCATTCAATCGAGATGATCTTGAACTTGCTGAGATTCTCGCCCAATACATCGCTGATGCGATGCACATGCTTGATCTACTCGTGGTTGAACGATTCACCACCCGTGAACAAGCCACTCGCAGTGTCTTGATGGAATTGGATGAACCGTTCAGCCAGCTGCGCGAGGTGGCCGCATCACTACGAGCGATGAATACGGATGATGTTGCATTCCAGAAGATCATTGATCAGCTCGTATCGACAGCCAGCAGCATGAGAACACGTCTGGAAGCCTGCGTGAGTGGACCACGTTCGATTCTCGATGCGGAACATGAAATCAAGCGGCTTTCTCCAGATGAACAACTCAATGATCTCCATGTCCTGGTTGCGGATGATGAACCCAGAATCCGAGAAGAGATGTTCAAACTTCTTTCCCAGGTTGGCTGCCGTGTCACCATGTGCGAGGATGGATCTTCCGCCATCAGCTCTGTGGAAAGTCTGCAGAAAAGTAAGCAGAAACTGGATCTGGTCGTGACGGACATCAAGCTCCCGGATCTCAACGGATATGAAGTCTTCACCGGTGCACGCGGGTGCTTCCCTGAAGTACCTGTAATTCTCATGACGGGGTTTGGCTATGACCCCAGCCACTCGATCGTCCGAGCCTCTCAGGAAGGCGTTTCAGCAGTGCTCTTCAAGCCATTCCGAACTGCACAACTGCTTGAAGCCATCAAGTCCGCGATCACCAGTCCAGTGATTGCTTCTCCAGAAGACTGAGAGGCAATCCGATCAAGGACGGAAGGCTCGCAACAACCTTCGGTCTCCAAACTCATCTGGAAGAATCTCGCACCTCACGAGTCCAGCCTCTTCCTGTGCAAGCTGAAGTACTGCATCACCCTGCGCGGGATCGATTTCCATCACAAGCAGGCCGCCCTCCACAAGATGTGGTTTCACACCTCGCAGTACCGGGCGAATGACATCGAGTCCATCCGAGCCTCCACGCAAGGCAGTCTGAGGCTCATGGTCCCTCACGTTCTCATCCAGTGACTCCCAATCCGCATCGGGGATGTACGGAAGATTCGCGGCAATGACATGGAATGGTGACTCATCCTCAAGCGGTTCAAGACCTGAACCCAGTCGAAAATCGATCTGATCGCCTGCGTCATGATCCATCGCATTGGTCGAAGCAAGCTCCAGAGCCTCCTGAACAATGTCAGTTGCCAGCACGGTTGAACCAGGCAGCTGCCTGGCCAAGGTGATCGCGATGCACCCGGAACCTGTACCGAGATCAGCAAGACGTATGGGCATTCCACTTTCTGGAGTTGCCGTTCGGCTACGGGCCTCGTCGAGAACCAGCTGAATCAATGTTTCCGTGGCGGTACGTGGGATCAGCGTGGAAGGATCAACCTTGAAGGATCTTCCGAAGAAATCCGCCCTGCCAACCAGATACTGAACCGGCTCATGATTGGCAGCACGAGCAACAAGTTCGCGAAGCGACGCACGATCCTCCGGGGAAGCCGGACGATCTGGATCGGTATACAACTCAATATCGGTCCCTCCCAGAACCGAGCTCAGCAGCATGCGGGACACAAGTTGAGGGTTGTGCACACCCTGAGCCTCGAGGTGATCGCTGATCCATGCCAACAATCTACGTGTCGTCCAGGTCTCGGATTGCGGTGTTGCAGGTGGTACCACGGTTGGATTGTACGCCTTCGGACACCGAAGGCGATGCTACTGGGATAGAATGGGCCGTTCGCGTCCATGGAGGTCAAGGCGATGCGTGTTCTGATGCTTGGATGGGAGTTTCCCCCATTCATTACGGGGGGCCTGGGAACAGCCTGCTATGGCTTGACCCGGGCATTGGATGAACAGGGTGTAGAAATCCTGTTTGTTCTGCCTGGCCGCTCAGATCCCTCTGCCGTCAGCCACCTACGCCTGATCAGTCAGGAAGTTAAGGCCACCCCGGATCCTGCAGAGCAGAAGAAACCTGCGACTGTTCCAGAGACTGATTCAGCGACTACGACTCAGAAACGTGTTGATCAACACATCGATGGCCACCGAACTCCAGATACAACCGGAGAATTCCAGCACACGGAGTTTCTTCGTATCCCCTCTCCATTGCTGCACCCGTATCAGCAACAGGCTGAAGACACCGTTGTCGGACTACAGACTACCCGCACCTTCAACATCCCGGGCCAGGACGTACCGGGGCATGTGATCAGCAGAACATTTGATGCTGACAAGAAGATCATCAATGGTGATCTTGACCTCTCCGATGAGGAACTCGCCGAGGAAAAGCCAAAGGAGGGCACATCATCAAGCTCCGGAGACTATGGCGGCAACCTGATGGAACAGGTGGAGGCCTATGCAAGATTCGCAACACGTGCCGCTTCCAAGGAATCATTCGATGTCATTCATGCTCATGATTGGATGACATTTCCTGCAGGTCTTGCGTTGGCTCGAAGGACAGGAAAACCGCTCGTCACACAGGTACATTCAACGGAGTTCGACCGCTCTGGAGAAAATGTCAACCAGCAGGTCTACGACATTGAACGTCGAGGCATGCACGGCTCGATCAAGATCATTACGGTCAGCCAGCTCACCAAGAACATCGTGACGAACCGTTATGGCATCTCTCCAAGCAGGGTCTCGGTTGTCTACAACGGAATCAATGTCGATCCTGTTGCGACCGGAATCTCTCCTATTGGCCGACGCGAGAAGATCGTGCTCTACATGGGTCGAATCACCTTCCAGAAAGGACCCGAGTATTTCATCAGAGCCGCAACACGAGTGCTTCAGGTCATGAAGGATGTTCGCTTTGTGATTGCTGGATCAGGTGACATGTACCAGCGATGCATCGAGATGGCTGCAGAAGCGGGCATCGGCAACAAGATCCTCTTCACGGGATTCCTGAGAGGCCGAGACATCGACCGTGTCTTCGCCATGGCCAACCTGTACGTGATGCCTTCTGTTTCAGAACCATTCGGAATCGCTCCTCTGGAGGCGCTCAGTCATGATGTGCCGGTCCTGATCTCCAAATCATCCGGCGTCAGTGAAGTCCTCACCCACGCCCTGAAAGTGGACTTCTGGGACACCGAGGCAATGGCTGACAAGATCGTGGCCGTCCTCAAGCACCCCCCCCTGAGCCAGACGCTCAAACGTCATGCCGCCATGGAAGTCCGACAACTGACCTGGCAGGACGCGGCCACTGGATGCCGCCAGGTCTATGCTGAGGCCATTCAGGGCATGAATGCAGGGGCCATGAGCTCCTGAGACCCGTATAATTGCGGTTTGCGTTTACCCCGGTGAACCATTCCAGCAGATCCCTGACTGAACGGAATCAAAGGTCCATGGCGTTATTCAGACGATCACGTCCCACACAGAAGAAGTCAACCACTCCAGATTCTGGTGCAGTTCATTCGAAGGCTGATTTCCACGATCAGGCGATCGAAGATCGTATTCGAGTCATTGGCCAGGAACTACTTGATCTCTCGCGTCAATCTGGCGGTGGTGGGTTCTGGTCGGACAAACTGATGAACTGGACCATGAAGGACGAAGCCTTCAAGACTCAGCTCTTCCGTTTCATCGACACCTTTCCGACCTTGAAAACACCTGAGCAGATTCACGCTCATCTGGTCGACTACCTCAGTCAGCCCGGCGTGACGCTCCCCCCTGGGATGGGAATGGGACTCAAGGCCGGCGGGCTCCTCAAGGGGACCATGGCCAAGACCATGTCCTCGCAGATCACCTCGATGGCAAAACGATTCATCGCAGGTACGGACGCGACCTCTGCACTTCCTCAGATTCAGTCTCTGTGGGAGCGAGACATTGCCTTCTCCGTCGATCTTCTGGGTGAAGCATGCGTCAGTGATGCTGAGGCAACGGCCTATCAGGCTCGATACATGGATCTGGTGGAAACACTTCCAACCCAGGTTGCCTCATGGGCCGGAAAGCCACTGCTTGATGAAGATCATCTCGGGCCTATTCCAAGAACAAACGTCTCTATCAAGATCAGTTCACTTTACGCTCGCACAGATCCGATCGACATGAACTCGTCTCTTGATGGACTGACGGAATCGCTTGCGCCTATTCTTCAAGCAGCAAGCCGGAACAATGTCCTTGTCAACTTCGATATGGAACACGAGGGTCTCAAGGATCTGACACTTCGGCTGTTCATGAAGTGCTGTGAAAAGTTCGACTTCACAGCCGGACTCGCGATGCAGGCCTATCTCCGCTCTGGAGATGATGATGCTCAACGGATCATCGATTGGTCGAAAGCGACGGGCCGCCAGGTCACGGTGCGTCTCGTAAAGGGCGCCTACTGGGATGAAGAAACCATCAAGGCTGAAATGGAAGGCTGGCCAATTCCAGTCTGGAGTCGCAAGAGTGACACTGACGCCTGCTTTGAACGGATGGCTGACCAGTTTCTTAGACAGGTGCCACGATCAAATGATGAAGGTGGTGTCAAACTCGCTGTAGGCTCACATAATCTCAGATCGATTGCATGCTGCCTTGCGATTGCAGAACGCGAAGGTCTTCCTCCAGAATCTCTTGAGTTCCAGATGCTCTACGGCATGGCTGACAATCTCAAGAGCATGATGACAACTCGCAACCACCGTCTCCGCGAATATGTCCCAGTAGGTGAAATGATTCCCGGCATGGCCTATCTCGTGAGACGGCTTCTGGAAAATACATCCAATGAATCATGGCTTCGCGGAAGTAATGATGAAAAGATGGATGCAGAGGTACTCCTCCAGTCACCACATCTGGCATTTGATGCAGATCCGGGAATTGATCGAATCAAGAAAGGTCCGGAACGCCATCTGCTTTCAGAATCGGTTGCAGACATCCAGGAAGGCGAACCCTTCTTTACCGAACCTCTTCGGGATTTTGCTGATACGGCTCAACGTGAGAATTTCGGCAACACCATTGCCAAGGCAACAGTTCCTGCGGTGAAGAATGACGGAACCGTCAAGGATGCTGATCAGGCGCTGGCAGCCGCCGAGAAGGCCTTCCCTGCCTGGCGAGATGAATCACCTCTGGAACGATCAAGAATGCTCATGCGAGCAGCTGACATGATGCGTTCACGTCGAGACGAACTTTCAGGTGTACTGATTCGTGAGTCCGGCAAGATCTGGCGGGAAGCAGACGCCGATGTCTGCGAAGCAATCGATTTCTGCGAGTACTACGCTCGTGAAGCCATCGGATTGTTCGAACCAAGACGCCTGGGCCAGTTCGTTGGGGAACTTGATCTTGAATTCCATCAGGCCTGTGGCGTAGCCGTCGTGATCAGCCCATGGAACTTTCCGCTGGCGATTGCCTGCGGCATGACCGTCGCAGCACTGGTGACTGGAAACACGGTCATTCTGAAGCCAGCTGAACAGACTCCCGGGATCGCCAAGATTCTGGTCGACATCCTTCACAAGGCTGGAATCCCGAAGAACGTTCTGCATTTCCTTCCCGGAGACGGAGAAGTTGTCGGCGCTCATCTGGTACGGGATCCTCGTACCTCGATCATCGCCTTCACCGGTTCCAAGGCTGTCGGACTGGACATCGTCAATGCAGCAGGACACACACCTGAGAACCAGCCATTCGTGAAGCGGGTGGTCTGTGAGATGGGTGGCAAGAACGCGATCATCATCGATGCGTCGGCGGATCTTGATGAAGCTGTACTTGGAGTCAGACAAAGTGCCTTTGGCTTCCAGGGACAGAAGTGCTCTGCCTGCAGTCGTGTCATCGTGGTTGAATCCGCGGCAGACACCTTTGCACACCGTCTTGAAGAATCGATCAGATCACTGACCATTGGTGATCCCATGTTGCCTGGCACCGACATCGGGCCCGTGATCGATGAAGAAGCCGCCACGAAGATCCGGGCTGCAATTGAAACCGGAAAGCAGGAAGGCACATTGGCTGTCGGCCTTGAAGTCCCTGAAGGATTGGAAGCACAGGTCGGAAAACCTTACGTGGGCCCCCACTTCTTCCGTGGCATCAAGCCGGATGATCGGCTGGCTCGTGATGAGATCTTTGGCCCAGTACTGGCCATGATCGAGGTCAAGGATCTGGATGAAGCACTTGCCGTCGCCAATGCCACGGACTACAAGCTGACCGGCGGCGTATTCAGCAGAATGCCTTCGAATCTGCTGAAAGCCCAGCGAGAATTCCGGGTCGGAAATCTGTATCTGAATCGAAACTGTACTGGTGCACTGGTTGGCCGACAGCCATTCGGTGGATTCGGAATGTCGGGTATCGGCTCCAAGGCTGGTGGCCGGGATTATCTGAAACAGTTCGTGGTGCCTCGCGTTGTTGCTGAAAACACCATGCGACGTGGATTTGCGCCTGGACTCTAGTCCTGATACTGCTGCGATTCCAAGTGATTCTGATGACCTGGTGTGATGTTCCAGATTCATATCGCAACAGTCGATCGATACAAAACCGCCTCTTCGACATGAGCAACTTCGACTGTTTCTGATCCATCCAGATCAGCAATCGTTCTTGCAACACGTCGCAGTCGATTCCAGGCCCGCGCCGTGAGATCCAGATGTGTCATGGACTGTTCCAATGCATCAAGTGAATTGACTTCAAATCTTCCGTGGACATCAAGTTCGCTGCCCGAGAGCTGGCCATTCAAATTTCCCTGCTGTCGTTGAAGCATCATGGAGCGTGCCCCTGTCACAGCACGACGAAGATCCGCTGTTGACTGCCCGGTTTTGGCCCGACGAAGAACAGAAAACGGTATACGTGGAACCTCAACATGAAGATCAAATCGGTCAAGAAGAGGTGCGGATAATTTTGCCATAGCGTCGGCACCGCGACGGCCGGGAAGCCGACCGTCACGGGTCGGGTTCATCGCTCCAACAACAAGACATCGAGCGGGATATCGAACCGAACCGCATGCCCTTGAAACCGTGACGTTGTATTCTTCAAGTGGTTGCCTGAGACCCTCCAGAACCAATCTTGAAAACTCAGGCAATTCATCCAGAAACAGGATGCCATTGTGGGCCATCGACAATTCTCCTGGCCGAGGCACGGAACCACCTCCGAGAATCGCTGCAGCAGTCGCGGAATGATGAGGCGAACGAAATGGTGGTGTGGTTGAGAACTCACCCTCGAACCTGCCTGCACAGCACCTGATCTGAAGTACCTCCACAGCTTCATCAAGAGTCAGATCTGGCAGAATCCCGGGAAGACAACGTGACATCATCGATTTACCCGTACCAGGTGGCCCATGCAACAACAGGTTGTGCCAACCTGCTGCAGATATCGACATGACACGCTTGATCTGTTCTTGAGCAAGGACATCAGCAAAATCATCATGAAGCTCGGACTTCGAGGCGACATGAGTGGCTGGTGTATTCAGTTCAACATGGCCATTGAACCAACTCACTACTTCAGAAAGAGAATTCGCACCAAGAACATTGGAACCATGAACTGATGATGCCTCAGTAGAATTTCCCATGGGTACGACGATGCAGTTCATATCCAGTTTGCGTGAAAGAATTGCCATCGAAACAGCACCTCGTATTGAACGAAGTCTTCCATCAAGAGCCAGTTCACCCGCAAGGCCTACTTCAGTTTTGCCCTTTTGTATTCCTTGATCGATGGTCCCCCCAGCCATCAGTACCGCTATGGCAATTGGCAGGTCATATACAGGGCCCTCTTTGCGGACATCCGCCGGTGCGAGATTGATTGTGATCCAGCCAGTTGGCCATTGATAGCCACTGTTACGGACTGCAGCACGTACGCGTTCAATCGATTCTCTGACGACTGGGTCAGGAAGCCCCACCATTGTGGTTCCTGTCAACTGTCCAGAGGTAATCGCCACCTCGACATGGCATGGTCGCGCCTGAATGCCATCCAGAACAAAACTTGAAACAGTACAGAACATGCACGCCCTCCATGGCTCATTCAGGAGCCCGATGACGTGCTACGAATCGCCCGGCACAGGCTCCAGTCCAAGTTCTTCGACAACCATGCTTCCAATGGCTTCGCCTACCGAGTCTTCTTCATAGACGACACGATCAGCTCCTGCTGCAATCAGACGTGGTCCATGCACGTTGTACCGGCACCGCACCATGACTCGGCAATCCGGTGCGGAAGTTCTGATCTGTTCAATCACCATCTTGGATGCTTCGGGATCTGGCAGTGTCACCACGACCGCCCGTGCTGTTTCAACAGATGCTTCATGCAGAATGCCCGGTCTTGTTGCATTGCCCAAAATCGCATGCATGCCCAATTGGCCGACAAACTGGACTGTTGCCGGATTTGCCTCGATGACGACAGTGGAAACACCGTGCTCGACCATGTCACGAAGCACAGATCTCCCAGCAGGACCTGCTCCGATCACGATCACATGATCACTCAGATCCGTACCCATGTCGGCATTGGCCAATGAACCGTCACCTCCACCCAGCCGATCAACCACCTTCACGATCCAACGTGCGCGACCGACGAATAATGGGACCAGCATGAGGGTGATCAATGATGATGAGGTGAGCACCTGGAATGTAAAGGTGTCCAGCAGACCATTCGCTCTGGCAACCGCACCAAGTACGAATGAAAACTCTCCCAATTGGGCCAGACAGGCACCGACGGCAACTGACACGGGAAGCGTCGTACCTGACAGTCGAACAACTCCAGCAGCCACGATTCCCTTGACGAGAATGATCCCAAGCGAAGCGAGTAGAACCATCCCCAGATTCCAGCCAGTCATCAGCCACGGAAGATCCGCCAGCATTCCGATCGAGGCAAAGAACAATGTCAGAAAGACCGCCTTGAGGGTCGTGACATCGGATCTGATCTGACGGGCGAAGCTTGAATCCGCCAGAACAAGTCCAGCCACGAAGGCTCCCAGTGCAGGAGAAAGACCCAGTCGCCAGGAGATCCAGGTCGCCATCAAGCAGGTGACCACCGCCAGCACCACTGGCAGATCACGATTTCCCGTTGCAGCCGAGGATCGGAAGATCCGTGGTATCAACAGAACTCCCGCCAGGAAAAGGACAAGGGTATAGACCACGATTCGACCGGTTGCTTCACCCAGTTCAGTGATGACCTCCTGAAAATCACCCGTATCGCCGAGGAAGGTGACCATCAACAACAACGGCACCAAGGCAACATCCTGCACGATCAGTATGGAAAGCGACATCCGCCCATGAAGAGAATCCACCTCAGACCGTTCGGTAAGCATGCGAGCCACGGACGCCGTACTGCTCAAGGCCACGACCGCGCCCACGGCCAGCGCAGAGGTCCAGCCAAGACCCATCAATCGAGAGATACAGGCCACGACCGCCAGAGTCACCACGACCTGAAGCAATCCAGCACTCAATCCACGCTTCCCAAAGGCCCTCAATTTTGCTCTTGAGATCTCCAGACCGATCGTGAACAGCAACAACGCCACACCGATCTCGGCAATGTGCTCGATCTCATGTGGATCACTGGTGATCCAGCCAAGTGCTCCAGGGCCAACCAGCATGCCGGCAACCATGCAGCCGATGATGCCGCTCGCCCCGAGACGCTCAAACAGCATGCCAAGCATGGCCGCTGCAGCGAGAAGCAGTACGACGTCGCCGAGAATATCCCAGGCTTCCATGTATCAGCCACTCGACTCTTCTGAACTACTGCGGAGTGTGTCACGCAACGACTGATCTGCCGGACCAGGCTTGGGCCATTTTCCACGTGTACGACGTCGAATGTCACTTCGCAATTGCATGCGAAGATCATCAACCAGAAGACGAAGATGCTCAAGACAGGCGTCTCGCCCCATTGCTATCAGTTCTTCAGGATCAAGCGGATCACCACAGATGATCTCTAGTCTTCCAGTTCTTCTTATTCCACGGCCCGGAGGCATCACATCCGTGACACCCTCTACTGCCATGGGCAGGACCGGGGAACGACCACGGCGTATCAACAACCAAACACCCTGCCCGAATTCATGAACACAACCATCCTCACTTCGGGCCCCTTCCGGAAAAATGATGCCAACCCGCCCTTCCTTGAGTTCAGTCAGGAGATCCTTGAAGGTCGACGCGCCAGGGACCTCCGTGTCAACGAAGATCATGTCGTACCGCATCAGCAACCATGCCATCAGAGGCTTCAGATCCCATTGCAATGACTTGCGAGCAATTGGCCTAAATCCACGCTCGCGAAGCGCCAGGCCGGCCATCATGGGATCAAGCATTGACTGGTGATTGCAGATGGCCAGAACTGGCCCCGTACGAGGACATCGACTTCGATGGCGGATTCGAAAGCCATAGACCAGACGCGCAAGGGGGATCAGGAGCCAGGGAACAAGGGTCCACCAGACGAACATTCCACCCCGACCGCGGCGCGCATTTCGTTTCTTGAAGCGATACCAGGGTGTAATCCTGCGAGATCCCACTAGCCTTCACCTCCATCACCGCGAACGATGCAGGCCATCCGGTCCACGACTTCCTCGATCGACAGATTCGTACTGTCAATCAGAATGGAACCTTCAGGTCGTACCAGAGGAGCCGCCTTGCGACTTCGATCGATCCGATCACGTTCCCGAATATTCTGAAGCACGGCTTCCTCGTCAATGGCTTCACCACTGGCGGATAGCTGGATGGAACGCCGTTGTGCCCTCACCTTCTCATCCGCATCAAGAAAGAAACGAAAGTCGGCATCCGGAAAGACGACAGAACCCTGATCTCGCCCTTCTGTAACCAATCGGGGATAGGCCTTGGCGACCTGGCGCTGAACACTCGTCAAGACTGTTCTGAGTTCCGGTTGTCTGGCCACCTGGCTCACACTGTCACTGACATCGAGATCACGAATTCGATCAGAGACATCTCGATCACCGATGAGAATCACAGGAGGATCCTGATCCCAGTCAAAGTGAAGTTTGGCATCCGACGCAAGGCTGACCAGTGCATCGCCGTCAGAAAGATCGCAATCAGCTTCCAGAGCCAGTAACGCAATTGCTCGATACAGGGCCCCAGTATCCAGACACTTCAAGCCAAGTCTTGCAGCCAGTGCATTGGCAACCGTGCTTTTTCCAGTCCCTGCTGGACCATCAATCGTGATGATGCACGAGTTCTGGAAACCAGACATCATTCAGCCTCGATTGCTGTCTGAAGTTCCTCTCTGGCCTTGTCCAGATCCTTCAGCGGATTGCTGCCGATGTATTCCATCGCAACAGTGCTGGCATAACCAACCTTCTTGAGTATCTCGATACCGGCGGTGAGATCAGCCCCGGTATGTCCGGATTTGCCTCGATAGGCTGATATTTCAAAGAGCATCGCTCCGGCATAGGGAGCCAGTCTACGCAGTCGTTCGATTTCTTCTTCTGGAGAATTCTCACCACTGAAAGTCGGCAGAATTCCAATGCGGAATCCACCGACACGCTTGACAAGATCCGTTATGCCATCGGGTTCGCTGGTGAAGCCCGGAGTCGGCCGGATCAGCAGGTTCAACTCCAGCCGCTCGACCGTGCCCATGATCGCCCGCAGGGTTTCGGTCGCATGATCAATAGCCGCCTCATCCTTGTGATCGCCGCAACGTACCGCAATGGAATTACAGCCAAGCCGATTGGCGGCAATGGAAAGCCGTTCAATTCTGGTCGCCGCCTCCTGCCTGACCGAAACATCAGGGTCAGCCAGTTGCAGTACTTCCTCATCATGAAGCACCAGACATGGGCAGGCCGCCTTGTCCGCCTGATCTCGCAGGCGGTCCAGTTCTGGAAGGGACCAGCCTGAGAGCATGGAGGCGTCGATGTAGAGCCCCCGCAGCCCAAGGTGATCCATGGCGAACCTGGGAACATCCAGAAGGGAGTCAGGGCCCTTGTCAGGCTGCTCAAACAACCCGACAAGTGAACGTGTTGAGAGTGTCAGTAACAACGTCATAGCGGCTCGTCACGGAGTCTAGCGGATCACACCCGGATCCGCCTGATTCTGGCCCTCTTGAGGCCTCCGCTGCCCAGCAGCAGGTCGACCCCTGCTACCATGTCACCCCAAAGTCAATGCAGGAAGATCTACCCATGACCAGCCCCACGGAATGCCTGTACTCAGAGAGCCACGAGTGGTACCAGATCGATGGCGATATCGTGACCATCGGAATTACCCAGTATGCCGCGAACCAGCTGACCGACATCACCTATGTCGAGATGCAGCCATCTGGTTCCGCAATTGATGCCGGAAGTTCCATCGGCGAGGTCGAATCGGTCAAGACGACCAGTGATGTCTTCTGCCCCTTCCCGGGTGAAGTCACGGAGGTCAACGAAGCTGCTGCTGGCGACCCTGCATTGCTCAATCGCGACCCACATGGCGAAGGATGGCTTGTCCGACTCAAGTCCAGCGATACATCGGCAGCCAGCGAACTGATGAATCAGGCTGCCTACGATGAGAACTATCCTGTGACCTGAGGTCGTCCAAGGCCCTCCCTGAGCGGCTACATGGAGACCCCTGCCCGTGGACTCCGCTTTCAAGATCATCAGCCCGTTCCAACCCACCGGCGATCAGCCCAAGGCCATTGATGCGCTTGCCTCATCCATCGAGGCTGGGAACCCGCACCAGACGCTGCTCGGAGCGACCGGGACCGGTAAGACCTTCACGATGGCCAATGTCATCGAGCGAACCAATCGACCAGCGTTGATCATCAGTCACAACAAGACGCTCGCTGCGCAACTCTTCGAAGAGATGCGAGAACTTTTTCCCGACAATGCCGTCAGCTACTTCGTGAGCTACTACGACTACTACCAGCCAGAAGCCTATATCCCCCAACGCGACATCTACATTGAAAAGGATGCCGCTCGAAATGACGATCTCGACCGTCTTCGACTTGCCGCGACCAGCAATCTTCTATCACGCAAGGACACGATCATCGTCTCATCCGTCAGCTGCCTTTTCGGGCTTGGCTCACCTGAGACCTATCGAGATCGTGTGGTTTCACTTCATGTTGGTCAGGAAATTGATCGGCGGGAACTCCTGCTGGCATTGACCGACATGCAATATGGCCGAAACGAGATCGAATTCAAACGAGGTCAATTCAGAGTACGCGGTGATGTCGTGGAGATATTTCCAGCCTATGAACAGTTTGCCGTCCGCCTCGAATTCTTTGGGGATGAAATCGAGCGGCTGGAATTGATTCATCCTGTTTCCGGAGCGACGCTGGCTACTGAAAATCAAGTCTTCATCTTTCCTGCCGTGCACTATGTACTGCCTCAGGATCAACTGGACCAGGCACTTGATGCCATACGAACGGAATGCCGGCATCGAGTCGCGCAATTGAAGAAGGAAGGCAAGCTGCTCGAGTCTCAGCGTATTCAGGCGCGAACACGCTATGACGTGGAAATGCTGGCCGAAGTTGGATACTGCCCCGGTGTTGAAAACTATGCCAGACATCTCGAAGGACGCCCCGCTGGATCACGCCCCTTCACGCTGATGGACTACTTTCACCATATCCCGGATTGCGATCCAAGCGACTGGCTGGTTTTCATCGATGAATCGCATGCCACGATTCCCCAGATACGTGCCATGTTCAATGGTGATCGTGCTCGCAAACAGGTTCTGGTGGACCATGGATTCAGACTGCCCAGTTGCCTGGACAACAGACCGTTGACCTTTGATGAATTCGAACAGATGGTTCCTCGAGGCATCTATGTATCTGCAACACCAGGACCATACGAACTCGAACAATCACAAGGACAGGTGTTCGAACAGATCATCCGCCCAACAGGACTGCTCGATCCGCTGATCGAGGTCAAACCTGCGGTGGATCAGGTGCCTGATCTGATTGAACAGTGCAGACAGAAAGCCTCGAAAGGTGAACGGGTGCTGGTGACCGTGCTGACCAAGCGAATGGCAGAGGATCTCACCTCGTACCTTGATGATCACAAAGTACGAGTCCGATACCTCCACAGTGACATCGATACGCTCGACAGGCTGGCAATTCTTCGGGACCTCCGCGAAGGCGAGTTCGATGTACTCGTTGGCGTGAACCTCCTTCGAGAAGGATTGGACCTTCCTGAAGTATCCATGGTCTGCATTCTGGATGCGGACAAGGAAGGCTTTCTGCGAAGTGAGACCAGCCTGATTCAGACCATTGGACGTGCGGCTCGCAATGTCAATGCAAAGGTCATCATGTATGGAGACAAGATCACCAGACAGATGCAACGGGCCATTGATGAAACTCAGCGTCGTCGGGACGTCCAGATTGCCTACAACGAGGCAAATGGATTGACGCCGGAGACCATCGAGAAGGCCATCAGAAGAGGCCTCGAACAGGAATTGAATGCTCGACATATCGCTCAGGCAGCGTTGCAGTCCGGCCAGAGCGAATCAGATCTTGATCAAGCTGAAAAGATCGCAGCACTGGAAGCGGACATGCTTTCCGCGGCGGATCGACTGGAGTTCGAGACAGCCGCCACAATACGTGACCAGATTGCAGCGATTCGAAGTGGCCAGACCAGCGAAGGGCCTCCAGCGAGCCAATCCGGATCCAAGGCGGGACGACCAAGATCACGAGCTGGCATCACGAATCGAGGACGAAAGCGTGGGAGATCCTGATCCATTGTGGTACCGTCCCATTCATCATGACACAGCAATCCTCCCCATGCCCTGACTCCTGCCGCATCCTCCTCATCGGAGGAGGTGGCCGCGAACATGCCCTTGCCTGGAAACTGAGCCAATCACCTCGATGTAGTGCGCTCTATGCCACCGGCATCACCAATGGCGGCATCGCTCAATGCGCGGAACCTTGCCCACATGACTGGAATCCACTTGACACATTCCCGCTTGTGAATTGGTGTGAAAAAGAAGATATCGATCTCGTTGTTGTTGGTCCTGAAGCCCCCCTGTCTGAAGGGATCACTGATGTCCTGATCAAGGCAGGGATGGCCGTGTTCGGACCGACCAAAGCTGCTGCGATGATCGAAGCTGACAAGGCATTTGCCAAGACGCTCATGAAGAACGCAGCGGTACCCACTGCGGAAGGCAAGGTTCTGTCTTCACCAAATGCAGCCAGGCGATGGGTCCTTCGAGGAATTGATCGCGAACTTGAATCTGCAGGTTTGCTGGTTGAAGGTGAAGCACTGGTCGAATTTGTCCATTCTTCCGATGACCGTGGCATTGTCCCGATGCCTGCCCTGACACCAGCCGTATCCAAATTGCTGCAGACTCGTGATGAACCCTGTGTGGTCAAAGCCACTGGGCTGGCGGCAGGAAAGGGCGTCATTGTCTGCCAGACGACTGCCGAAGCGATCGATGCAATCGACACGATCATGTGTACGGATTCATTCGGGGATGCTGGCAAGGAAATTCTTATCGAAGAGTTTCTTCAAGGCCAGGAAGTGAGCGTTCTGGCACTGGTTGACGGCCACACGGTCTGGGTGCTGGATCCCTGTCAGGATCACAAGCAGGTCGGAGAAGGAGATACCGGACCGAATACCGGTGGCATGGGCGCGTACTGCCCTACTCCGATCATGAACAAGGACATGCTTGAAGTCGTCGAACAGCAGGTTCTGCTGCCTGTAATCGATGGACTCAGACGTGATGAGATCGAGTATCGAGGAGTGCTCTATGCAGGCCTCATGCTCACTCCCGCAGGCCCGAAGGTGCTGGAATTCAACTGTCGATTTGGAGATCCAGAGTGCCAGCCTCTGATGAGCAGACTGCAGGGTGATCTCGTAGAAATCCTCTGGGCAACTGCAACCGGCAACCTGTCGAACGTTGAACTGAGTTTCTCAGATGATGTGGCCTGCTGTGTCGTCATGTGCTCGGCTGGCTACCCGGGGTCCTATGAAAAGGGCCTGCCGATCGAGGGGATCAAGGATGCGGAGGCACTTGATCTTGGAGGCAAGGGTCGCATCAGGGTCTTTCACGCAGGCACGAAGCACAATGACTCAGGCCAGCTTGTGACCAATGGCGGGCGTGTTCTTGGGGTTACGGCAATGGCTTCCAGTCTTGCCGAAGCCCGTGAGCTCGCAAACGCGGCCTGTGACAAGATTCATTTCGATGGCGCGTTCTGGCGACATGACATCGGTTGCCGAGTCGAAGCAGCCAGCAGCACTCAAGCCTGACCCTGCATTCAACTCTGAGCTGCGGCACCGACACTGGCCAATGCCAGAACCAGCATCACCAAGGCATAGACCACGGCTGCCAGTGGAACCATGACCAGACCGGCTGAGATGAAGAGCCGGAAAACCATCACTGTTGCTACAGCACGCTGTCCCGGAAATCCTGTGGTTGGCCTTGCAATCATGCGACCCCAGGAAGCCAGAGTCATGCAGAAGATGACGACCGTTATCCAGCACAGTGGCCAGATCCATACCAGTTCTTCAAGCATGGGTGCTGAAACACCTCGGCCATGGAAGATGAACAGCCCGAGAAGAAGACAGATTTCAGCGACCAGCATCAAACCAAAGGACAATAGGAACCTGTTTCCGGCCGAAGCCGGGGCAGGCTCCCCACCCGACTGGTCAGCAGCCATCGCCACCCCAGTTTGCAATCAGGATAAGTACATCATTGACGTCAACGATTCCATCGCCATTGATGTCAGCTACACCACCTGCCTCACCGAACTGCTCAAGCAGAACCAGAAGATCATTCACGTCCACCTGTCCATCATCATTGATATCCGGAGGACAACCTTCACAATTGGCCTGTTCACAGGCAATTCCGTAGCCTCGGAATTCACCCGCAAAGGCGGAGCAGGCAGCATCAGTACCAAGAAGACAGATTTCACCAAAGCAGCATGCGCCAGTAAGACAGACAGTCGCATCACTGCAATTGGTCCCCTGACCACGGAACGTACCGCCAAGTGAGGCACAGTCAATCAAGGAGACAACCGCACATGAGCCTTCACTGATACAGCAACTGCCCACCGCGAAACCTGAACATGTATTTGAACTGCACCCAGTTCCAACACCTTGGAACTCGCCTCCATTGACCTGACAGGCAAGTACCGTTGTATCAAAGCACAGCGTCCCAAGGCAGCAGGCGCCTTCCAGAAGAAGCTCGCAATCAAATCCATCACAGGTGGTGCCTTCTCCGCGGAAGATACCTTCTGACTCATTGCATTCAGATTCGATCAACTCCAGACATGAACTGCCGATGCAACACGATCCAGTCAGGACCTCACACTCAATATCAGCACATTCAACCCCTGCCCCGATGAAGGTACCGCCAGTGGTTTCACAGAGGCTCTCTGGAACAAATGCACAGCTTCCAGAATTCGTGCAGCATGCGCCTTCGACCTCGATTGGCTCGCAGACCACCTCTTCACAATCAATGGCCTCTTCACCCTGGAATTCACCGCCCGCCAGAAGACAATCCTCCTCCGTAGCGATGGTGCAAAGCACACTCTGATCTGCAAGGGGAACACAACAGGCAGCGGCGATTGGGGCATCGTCATCGCATGACTGAGGAACACATGGCTCATCATCACCCAGATAGGTGCCACTGAGCAATGCACAGGAGGCTGCAGTCGACTGGGTGCAGATCTCAATCCCGTTCTGTTCGATGCAACAGGCGCCAAACACAGCAGGTGGCTCAAACACGCAGATCTGAGGGGTGCAGACTGTACCTGATCCCTGGAAGACTCCATCCAGATCTTCGCACTCCGAATCGGAAGTGACTTGCGTACAGAGATCACCGGCTACACAGCAGGCACCATCGGAAATCAGGATCTCCTCCAGAAGCAGATAGACGACAGAACCGGATTTCCAGGAACCGTCGCTGCCCAGCGTGTCATCCGACTGTTCATAGAACTGGATTTCAACAATTCCGTCTGAAGGGGTGTACCAGAACTCACCTGGTTCATCATTCAGAACATTCGCCCCACAGATCTTCTGGCCTGGGATCGCAGAGATGCCGTCATAAGGATTTGCTTCTACCAGCTGCGTGACGCCAAACCCATCTTCCAACTTCACACCAAAGCTGGCATCAGGCTGGGTCCCACTGGTTGGATCAAACTCTGCACTGGTCCAGCCCAGAGCAAGCACCCTTGCCCCGGCAGGAACGGGAGGGAAGGTCGCATTGGTATTCAGCGGATCACCGTAAATACCAAAACTGTCCACTCCACCCGCCTCATAGACCGAAGCCTCAGGATGGATTCTGGGATCAACAATGACAATTCGAACGGTTGCATTTGAATTCAGACCGTCAGGAGCGTCCACATTGGTGGAAACGATTTCATACGTGAATTGATCCGTTGCATTGACCAGACAAGGAGCCGTGTAGAGAACATGCTCCTTTGGCTCTGCTGCATCAGGCGGAAACTCGACTATTTCAAGCGATCCACCAAGTCGACTGAACCCCGCAAGGGAATCAGGATCGATTGAGACATTGTCATTGTCACAGACGAAACCTCGATCGTTTCGGAGTACGTCGATGGCAACTGGCAATCCCGGTATGGCTGCAGCCTGATCCTCAACTGCCAGCAATCCCTCTTGAGCCTGCTGCCAAGCGCAACCCAGCGTGCGAAGATGGTTGTACATGCGGCCCTTGGTAAAGGGATGGAACTTGAGATGAACATTTGCAAGCCCACCATCGCAGAGATGGCAGTAACTCATGATCGAAGGATCGTAGTTAAGAGGCTCGATGCAGTTGTAGGCACACGTGTCGATATACGTGCCATTGCTGTTGTAGAAATATGAATGCGTATGCCCGGTACCGAGATTATGCCCAAGCTCATGCGTAAAGACGATGAGATCCCAGTTGTTTGAATGTCCGCTATTCACAATCGGGTAGGGAAACAGATTGCTGCTTTCGAAGCCATTCTGTGCCACGCCGGCAGAAACTGCATAGCCAGTCGATGTGCAAACGGCTGAAAGATAGGCAATACCTCCGCCAAGATGGCGACCTGAGAGCATGTGCATCAGATCACGACTGACGGAAGGAGCAATGGTGCTTTGCCAATACTGCCGGAACTGATTCAGCTGGGTGGAGGTGTTGTTCTGATCCCAGGGCTCTTCGCCGGCATCCCATGCCTCCCAGAAGTCTCCCGTGTCACCAATCGTATTGGTGTCACTGGACCACAAGCGAATCCAAGGGACTCGAAGACGTAAGGAAAGATCTCGATCGTAGATCTGAGATGAAGCGCCAACCAACCGGTAGATGTAATTCACAGCCTTGTCGACATCGCCTCTGAATTCCTCGAGAAATTCAACATCAGTATCGATCGCGACACGGACACGAAAACAGTCCAGTGGTGCATTACTGCAGGTCTCATCGCCCTGAGCGCAACTGGTGTTGTGACCCAGATAGATACCCGCTGCATTTTCACAATCCCAGAGCGTGATTCCATCCTGGCAGACCCCGAGATCATCCCCATTACCTACAGGCCCGAAGCAACAGGCGCCAAAGTACATGTCCTGCGGCGGTGTTCCACCACGATCATCACCCGCATCGGATCTTGCCTCTCCGGTACCTCCAGGGAAACCCTTGCCTGACAACCGGGAAAGAGAGTCGGTTTCCGCAAGCGTGTTGAGCTGTGAAACAAATGGCGCCTGAAATGGAGGAAGGGGTTCTTCAACAATCTGAGGACCAAAGGGCTGGCCACGAAGATCTTCAATGTGACACTCAAACCCCGACATGTCGATTTTGATGTCCCCAATCTGGTTACCGACCCGGTAGACCGCGACGGGCCCTTGGGCCTCATCGGTGGATGAAAAGATGTGCAGCCCGTCAAGGCTCCGCACATAACCACGGCAACCCGAATCGGACATGCTCAGAAAGACGATCGAATCCGGCTCCCCCACCACTCGTCCGGCCCAGATGGTGTCCAGCTTGACCTCTACTTGACGTTCACGGATCTTCCCATCAGGACCACGCTCCATCAGAATCACCTGAGCGTCATCCGTCGCAACTTCCACCTGCTTGATGTCAAGATCGACAGTCAAACCTGCTGACAACGGGACTTTTTCCAGCAGAACACCGAGGCCAGCCTTACGACTTTCCATGGAGCGTAGCAGCTGATAGTCGATCTTCAGCGGTGTTGCTTCCGGACGCAGTACGCCAGCTGCAGAAATCATTGCTGCGGGGTCCACCTTGAACGGAGATTCAAGAATGGTTGAAACCGCAGCGGCTTCAGGCTGTTGGACATCCTGAGCTGCTGCCCGAAAGCCCAGAGTGAGAAGCATCAAAAAGGCCAGAATGGCCATCGCATGGGATCTTGTTGTCATAGTCAATCCGTGTCTCAGGTACCTGTGTGTCCTAACAGGCAATACGGAAATCCGGCTGCCTTGGTTTAGGATATCTCAGAATAGGCCTCCAGCAACGCCAGAACCCCATTCTTCGTAGTCTCAGGGTTGATTTAGGAGGAAAATAGAGGACCTATGGACGCCTCTCCTGCCCGAACCAGCAATCGACTCGATTCTGGTACCTCCTGCCAGTGATCAGCCAGATCATCCAAGGGCTCTGAAAGCACCAGAACAGCGTCCTGAGCCAATTGAATACAGCTGCCATCAGCACATTTCAATTCCAGTCCAGGGGTGCTGTGATACAGCGATGGCTGCGGTCCATGACTCGCATACCGGGACGCATAGATAGCTTCCCCATCGGTCATGGCCACCGTCATGTGCAACTGGCCATGAACACCTGCACTGGAACGTGCCTTCTCCACGGTTTCGATCATCCGACAGACCCCCCCGAAGGGGTCCTCCTCAAGACCAAGCGTCAAGGCAAGCAGAAACATGGTCTCTGAATCCGTTTGACCTACCTTTCTTGAATACAGGTCGGGATGTATCTGCATGTCAAGCTGGTGTTTGATCGAATCGAAATCAGTGATCGCACCGTTGTGCTGGAACAGCCATCGCCCTGAACGAAATGGATGACAGTTGCATTGAGCAACCTCACTGCCTACCGCGGCGCGAATATGACCAAGAAACAAAGGTGATCTGATATGCGCGGCAATGCTCGCCAGATTCCAGTCATTCCAGGCTGGCTGGGTATCGTGATAAACGCCAGGATTCGGACGTTCGCCATACCATCCAATACCAAAGCCATCAGCGTTTACTTCAAATGTCGCCTCTCGAGCATGTCGAGACTGATCCAGCAGTGAATGTTGAGGACGAATGAGCAACTCATCCAGGTAGATTGACGGTCCGGAATAAGCCAGCCAGCGACACATGAAGCCTGCTCCCTTGTTCTACAACCAGATTCAAAGATCGAAAGATCTTCAAACAAGGTACTCGACACTGATACCGGCCACTGAAGAGCCTCATAGCCTCCGGTAAAGGGCGGTATGGAAACAAAATCTCCAATACCGCCCCCCGGAAGCCATGGTTCCGCTCATGCCCTCAGGCATGCGAAATGGGAGGAGAAATGTGAAAAACCGTACCCACGGCCATTTATGCGATTGCTTTGTAGACACAAGAAGGGGAACCGAAGCCCCTTGTTGCCCGAATTCTGATTTGAGCGTTATGGCGAGATAACTGCGTTTTGGCAGCTTCTCGAGAATTGACCATAAATGCCGGCAAGATGGTTCTGCCACCTTAAGGAGGGTTGAAATGCCACTGCCTGTTCGTCAAACGAAATGGTCAATTCAAGTCAAGTCGATCAACCCGCAGAGCGGGAATGTGGGCATGAGCACATCTCAACTGTTCGATGTTTCAAAGACATTGACGATGAGTGAACTTTGGCTCACTTCGATTCTTCGTTGTATTGGGCGTGCTAGCGTCACCAAGTGAAGAATTGAATGTACCGAATGGGTAGTGGTTGCCACAAGCCTGCCACTCGAACTGGAATGGAGAGGTGAAAATATGATGACAAATGAAGAAAGAAGACATCGACTCGAACGACTTCTGGATTTGGCTCAGGTCTATCGTGGTTGGACTCGGCGAGAACTCGCAAAATCTCTGGGTAGAGATCCCACGAAACTTGTTCCAGGAAGTGGAAATCCGAAACTGGATCTGATCGTATCCCTTGCTGAAGTACTGGACTGGAGCATCGGTGAGGTAACCGAGTGCCTCTGGGCTCCATCTCGAGGGACTGATAAGACAAACTCATCGGGAGATGAGTTGACCTTTGATGATCTCGATGAACTGGCTGGTGAAGCCTATCGCCGTGGTGATTATCGAGAAATGATCCGCATGGCCGTCCGGGCACGTAACGTTGCAGGTACAGCAGAAGAACGAGCACGTTCCTGGAACCGAGAACTTGGTGGATGGGATGGCCTTGGTCGATTCAACAAGACGCTCGACGCTGCCCGTGAAGCGCTTCGAGAAAATCCGATTTCAGATGACATGCGACGGCTCCTTCAAAGCAATCTGGCCAACGCCTATTACGTGCTGTGGCATCTGACGGAAGCAAGGACAACTGCCTGTGATTTGATCGATCATTATCGATCCTCACCTCCTGCGACCGATCGCGACCGTCGAACACTCGCGTTCTCCCACTATGTACTGGGGCACACACATCGGCGACTGATCGACTCGGAACCCGCCCATGCGTCACGGCATGCCAAGATCTGCCAAAGACATCTGACCGAGGCTCAGCAGCAATTCGAACTGCTCGCCACTGAGATGGGAAGCCATCTCAACGGCATCGCCCGAACCTGCAGAGGTGGAATTCTGGAAGCAGAAGTTCTCCTTGGCAGCATCGATGCCAGACTGGCACTTGCCGAAATCAACGACTGCCTGAACGAGGCCATTGATCCACAGGCCATCAGTGGTGATGATCTTGAAAGCTATGGCTGGTGGTGCATCTTTGGCTGCAACATCACGCTTCGACACATCACGGATGAACGTGACCTTCAACGCCACATGGCTCTGTTCACAAACAAAGCGGACGAAGTAGCCAACATCCTTGACAACTGGGCCATGAGGGAACGCGTGTTCTCAATGCAGTATGCAGGGCATCGTAGATTTGTTGGCTGGACGGGCCAGCCACTACGCATGACCATCGATTCCGAAGACATCAAGATGATCACGGGAACCATGGGGCGATTTCCACAGTTCCGCCAGACTGGTTGGAACATGCTAGAAAATGCCTGCGTGGTTAACGCAGGTTGAAAGGAGGACCTCGATGAGTAATCAGACATGCAAAACATTTGTCGTGGCAATCTCCATGAGCAGCCTCTGCATTTCAGGGGTCTCTTTGGGAGCCCCTGGTCCTGGAGATGAGAGCATCTCAGGCAAACGGCCTCGGTTGACTCCACTCGGACACACCAATCAGGATGATGAAGCCAAACGTTTCTACCTGCCCGATCTGGACGTGAAGGACCCTGGTCCTTCCGGAATCCATTCCCTGATTGATGTTCGATCAGTGAATCTGATTGAAATCGCACTCATGTCTTCCGGACAGGATTTCAGTTCTGATCAACCAATCAATGATTTCACCGACTTCGAGATTCAATTCGACACTGATGTCGACTTTGATCCCGGATTCACCGGTGATTTCTCTCTGCTGGAAATGCGCAATTTTGATTTGGCTCAAACCCCGCCTGAATTCAACAGCTTCAATATTCCAGCACCAGGCGTCCTGACACTTCTGGCGATTGCAGGCCTTTCAAGAGGAAGACGCAAACGCTGAGTAATCTCACGACATCTTCAATCAGCAAAGCACGCACCTTTCGAGGTGCGTGCTTTTTTGACTGTAATGAGGTTCATATTCGTCTGATTCTTGCCATGAAGAAAGGAGTCATGCCTTGCTCCGGAACAATACGACAGGCAAGGCTCATCCAATCCGGAAAGTCCTGCCCATCCCATGATCCATGTGCTGCTCGGAGGCCAGGACAGTCAAGCTCTACTCGCTCAAGTTCAACCTGGACTGGTGGGTTTGCCATGACTTTTGCAAGAACAACTTCATTTTCTTCGGGTGCGAGCGTACAGGTGGCATAGATCAATACACCGCCGGGCCGAAGAGTCTGAAGCGCTGAACGAAGAAGTCGCTGCTGCAACTTGCATAATCTACGAATCTTGCCGGTCTCCCAATCAGCCCAGGATGATGGGTTGGAGACATGGAATCGACCTTCACCACTGCATGGTGCATCAAGCAGGACCCGATCAAAGCAATTGGCATGGGACCCCCCCAGCGTTTCAGCCGCCTGCGCCTGAAGATCAACTCTGGTGATCCGATGCTGTTCCAGAACGGATTTGAGTTTCTGGAGTCGACGTCGACTCAGATCGTTGGCAACCAGAATGCCTTTTCCTTTCTGTCGATATCGCATCAAGGAAGTCTTGCCTCCAGGAGCCGCGCAACAGTCAAGAACATCATGGCCTGGCTGGATCTGCATCGCTTCAACTGCAGCCATACTGGAAAGTGATTGAATGAAAATTGAGCCTCTTTGATAGTAATCAACCTCGCGGACCAAGCTTCTGTCAGCTGGCGTAAGTAGAAGCGCCTCTGGCATCCATGGGATCTTGCTGGGTTCATACCCCACATCCCGCAGCGCATCCGATACTTCATCAATGTTCAAGGTGGCATCCGTCAAACGAATACTCATGGGCCTTGGTTGCGCCATGAATGACTTGATCAGATTCTGATCATCCGGAGCAACAATATGTTCCAGACGCTTGAGAAATTCGGGCGGCAAGTCAGAAGCTGGAGACGTCACAACTGGGCGCTCACCGTTTAGAACCTGCTTGACGCGATGCTTCACGCCTGTCAATCACGACCTGACGTCTGGTTCGCCACGTCTTCGCTTCTTCCGCCATCGAAAGTCCATCGTAGGCAGAAGCAAGCAGATTCATGCACTCCAACGCTTCTACGCTCTCACTTCTATCTGCCTTGACCATCTGGGAATAGCAGTCCTTCAAAGGGGTGATCGCCTCTGCGTACTGCCCCAGTGAAACCAATGCTGCACCTTCTACCTGCAGCGCCAAGCCCAGTCTCCAGTAGTTTGGATTGGCGGCCTGACGGAGAAGTTGTGCCGCTTCACGACCACTGTCTCGACCTCCTGCATAATCCCCCAATTCAACCTGGGATCGGCCCAGTGCCATCAGACATCGAGGGAGATCCTCGCGTGATTTCTGCCCGGGATTGGCTCGAAAGATTTCAATGGACTGATCAAGGACCTGCTCTGCCTTGGCATGGTTGTCCTGATCCTGATGAATCAAGGCCAGACGGCGCAGCATGCTGGCTGTACGGGAATGACCCTCAGGATAGACGGATTCAAGAATGGAGATGGCCTCATTGATCTTGGCAATCGCCTCTACTGGATTACCCTTCGCCTTGGCTCGCATTCCCAGATTCTGCAGAGGCGTGACTGATTCAATCAGACCTGTACCTTGTTCCTCACAGACATCAAGTGCCATCTGAGCAATCTGATCTGCGAGATCAAGTCTTCCCTGACTGTTGAGCAGCACGGTCTTCTGGTTCAAAAGATCTACTTGGACCTCCCAGGCATCGCGATCGGATGCTGCGAGCACGGCAAGCGCTCGCTCCACCAGTTCCAATGCCTGATCCAGGTCGACGGGAGATCTTCTTCTGGCGATTGAGGCCATCCCTTTCAAGGCCTTGGCCAGCTTGACCACATCGACTACTTCCGCACTTTCGCGAATCTCCAATGCTCTGGCCATGTGCTCCTGAGCCTGATCCAATTCGCCACCGCCCAAGGCCAACCAGCCCAGCAGTTCCTCCGCATCAGCAACCAGTGTGGAATCCGGATCGAGTTTGACCGCAACCTCATGAGCAAACTGCGCAAGTCGCAATGCCTGCTGAGTCAATTCCAGACTGTAGTACGTTCGAGCCAAAGCAAGTTGTATCGCAACACCGACATCCGCCCTGCCTGCTGTTCGTGTTGCAACACGCGAAGCTGCCGAATCCAGCATTTCGCGCACCGTCAATTCACGCCCGACCTCACCAACTCCATGTTCAGGTCTCAGCGTTTCAATGATGTCGGTAAACAACTCAACAACTGCTGCCGCCTTATCCGCCTCAACCTGCGCCGACAACATCCCGGTTTCGGCACGCTGCTCTGCTTCCGTTGCTCTCACATAAAGCAAGGACATCCAGATGGACACACCCATCAATCCAAGCAGGAGCAGCATTCCTGCCGCAATAGGTCCACGATGACGTTTGGCAAGTTTGGCCAGAAGATAGGTTGAACTGTCTCGCCTTGCTTCTACCGGTTCGCCAGCAAGGTACCTGCGGATATCTGCAGCAAGTGAACCGACTGACTGATAACGGCGATCAGGCGATTTCGCCATGGCCGAAGCAACAATTGCATCGATTTCAGAATCGAGACCATCAGCAATACGTGACGGAGGTTGAGGTTCCGTCTCCGTGATGTTCTTGAGCGTCTGTGACATCGGACCGCTGATCTCATATGGGAAGCAGCCCGTTGTCATTTCATACAGAACCACTCCCAACGCATAGATGTCACAGCGTGTGTCGATTTCATCAGCACCACCGGACACCTGCTCAGGAGCCGCATAGGCAAAGGTACCTACGAACTCACCGGTAAGTGTCGCATCAGGTGTGTCACCCAGACCCAGTACCTTGGCCACACCGAAATCCAGAACCTTGGGCTGGCCGTCTCGGTCAATGAGAATGTTTCCAGGCTTGATATCGCGATGAATGATTCCTCGAAGATGCGCATACTGAACCGCATCACAAATGGATGCGAATTGCTCCAACTTCATCCGAATGGATTCTGAACGCGACTTGTCATCCATGTCGCGCTCAAACGCATCCGCCCGAACCAATGGAACGCCTCGGATGAATTCCATGGCAACGAAATAACCACCATCGGGAAGATCGCCGCCATCGAAGACCGTCACGATATTGGGATGTCGCATGGAAGCGATCAACTCGACCTCGCGTTCAAATCTGGCTCGACTCTTGCTTGATGCAGCAGCACCACCATGCATCAGTTTGACGGCTACTGTCCGCTTGGTTCTTTCCTGAATGGCGCGGTAAACCGTGCCCTGGCCACCTCGGTGAAGCTCACCGAGAATTCGGTAGCCGGGGACAAGATCAGCAGCAGGAGGAACACCCCTGCCGCTTCCATCAGGAGCATTCGACCAGGCTCCAGCAAGTTGAGTCAGGAATTCATCATCCGTCTGAATCTGACGGACCAGTTCCATTGCTTCCTCATCGGCTTCGATTCTGGCACGAAGCTCAGCATCTGCGATTTCCCCGCGCGCATAGGCAGCGATATCCTCGATCGGTGGACGCTCTGAATGCCCTTCATCCATCAGTCTGCCTCGTACAGATTCCGAAGACGTTCAGCGATCTCTCTCAAACGAGTGGTGATCCGACTTCGCGATACATAGATATCGTGGGCCGTCATGCCGAGATCTTCCGCAACCGCATTGACGGGACGCCGATCAAACACAACCTGCTCGAACGCCTTGATGGAATTCTCGCTGGTCTTGGTGGTTCGCCTAAGTTCCTCAACTGCCTGACGAAGAATCGAACGATCCAGTTCCTCGCTCCAGATCTTCTCCATCTCATTGTCCTGAGGGATGCGTTCAACTGATGTCGCGGCCGGAACTTCCTTACGTCTGCCTCTGGATCGCTGCATATCGATGACACGATGACGGGCAATCCCGACAATCCAGCCACGCAGTCGACCTCGCTCACGCTTGTATCGACCTGCACGATAGTCACGTACGAATTGAATCAACGTCTCTTGGGCAACATCATCGGCATCGGAACCGGTCAGGCCGAGACGTCTGGCTACTGCCGTGATGATCGGTCGATACCGTGAATCAAATGCCTGCCAGACCACTTCATCATCAGGATCAAACAGACCCTCCAACAATGAAGTCGTGGTGGTTGTACGCAGCAACTCGCGATAACGATCATCCATCGGACTCACTGTACCAGAGCCCGCTTGCTGCAAACGGCAACAGGCGGGGAAACCTATGGAACGCAAGCCTCTCGCTCAAGAAGGTCTATTCAGACCTGTATCTCGGGCAAGATTTCAACATTGGAAGCCCGCAATCCCATTTCAGCATCACCCTCGTCAAATCTGACGCGGGTGCCTTCCATGGAATTTGAATCGAAGCTTGCCTGGAGTTCGTCGACCAGCACGACGTAGTCTCCATCATTGTCATCCGGCGTTATATAGCCAAAGCCTTGCTGCATGAAGAACCGAGTGATGGTCCCAGTTGGCATAGTCTCCCCTTCATGGAAATGGGACAGACAAACGACTATTTCATACTAGCGCCACAGGACCCGATTTGACAACAGAACATCAAGAAACAAGTTCCAGACAGAAACTCCTGTCTGGAACATCTTTGTGAACAAACACTTGAATTGAAATTTGATCGTGTGGATAACCCGTCAAATGCCATCAGCCAAGCAGCCCATCGGTGAATACCTGAATAAGCATGATTGATATGACCGCCATTGTTCCAACGATTCCAATCAAGGCAAGAATCCGAAGGGGATGCTGGGTGTTGTCTTCATTCACTTTGAAATGCTCCTGATGCAATATCCAACAATCCACGAAGCTTGAAATGCCCTGTGTAGGATTCGAACCTACGACCGGCTGATTAAGAGTCAGCTGCTCTGCCAACTGAGCTAACAGGGCCAGCAAAGAATGAAGTTTAACCTTGAGGGCACTGGGCTACAAGCGGTCGGTACCGGTGGCCTCGCAGGCATCCAAGGGCCATTGCCCACCAGGTGTCACCTGTTGAAGCCTGCCGAATACCTCAACAATGATATCGACTGCGGAATCAAGCATGGAAGGCTCCATGAGCCGATCGAAACTGAACCTCACCGAACCATAAGGCTGATCCGATGCCTGACATGGCTGCCGTCCTATTGCACCGATGACACTGGATTTCTTCAATGCTCCTGAGGAACATGCTGAACCTGCCGATGCACACAGGCCAGCTTCCGAAAGTCCGAGCAGCATGAGCTCCGCTTCGACTGTGGGGAATCCAATATTTGAAGTTGACCAGACCCGATCACCCTCTCGGGCATTGATGCATACCGAAGGGATTCGTTCCTGGATTCTGGTTTCAAATTGTGTGCGCCGCGCCTCCATGGCTGACGCTCCACCTGATTCCAGCCAATGACGAGCAGCTCGACAAGCCACACCTAGGCCAACGATGTCTGCAACTGACTCGGTTCCTCCGCGGCGACGCCTTTCCTGCCCACCACCCTGAACCATGGCATGCAAAGGCATGCCCTCTCTGAGCCAAAGAACTCCGGAACCCTTGGGCCCATGAAACTTATGACCCGCAAAGGAAATCATGTCCACGCAGAGTTCATGTACATCCAAAGGCAATTTGCCAACCCACTGGGTCGCATCCGAATGAAACGGTATCCCAGCCGAGCGACATGCTTCACCAATCTCCTTGATTGGCTGAATAACGCCCGTCTCGTTGTTGGCAGCCATGATTGATACGAATCCAATCTCGTCAGCACGAGCACTGATGAGATCATTCAAAGCAGCAAGATCTACACGTCCACAGCTGTCATTTGGAAGAATCAGGACTTCGTGGTCAGATACCTCTGACAAATCATC
>PBAY01000055.1 GCA_002717655.1 Phycisphaerae bacterium
AGGGACAAGCCGTTGATAGAGAAGTCGATCACGCCAATGATGAAACCCCTCTGTTGACTTCTTTGTTTTAGGCGCAGCCTTCAAGGCATGCCCCAGATGACCAGGCAGCATGCCCAGGCACTCGAGCAGACTCATCGCCAGCGCAATGGCGACGACGATTGGAAGTGCCCCCATGAGATCACCAACCATGCCCTGAAGGAACATCAAGGGCAGGAATGCCACGATGCTCGTGAGCACCGTTGCAACGACTGGCCATTGAACCTGCCTCGCACCGGTGACTGCCGCTTCCATGGCAGGCAATCCAAGATCCTTTTGCGCCTGAATATTCTCCGCTACGACGATCGCATCATCCACCAGAAGTCCGATGACGATGATCAGCCCGAACATCGTGAGGAGATTGAGCGTCACCTCCATGACCTGCATCACGATCAACGTTCCGCACATGGCGGTCACGAGACCAATCCCCACCCAGAAGGCGCATCTCCAGTTCAGAAAGATCAGCAAGGTCAGGAAGACCAGGACCGCTCCATAGAACGCATTTTCCGAGAGCAGCGCCAGACGACCTTCAACAAACCGAGCCAGATCAGTCATCGTGTCCAGACTCACTCCAGGGGGGAGAGAATCCTTCTGCGAATAGCCGAGCTCCCAGGCCTCCTTGATGGTCGGATTGAGCATCAGTTCGAAGCTGGAATGTCCATGGTTCTCACCAAGACGCCCCTTCACATAGGCACGAACCATGCGTGCCATCAGAACGATGTCCTGAGAACCAATCTTAGAAACCGTCAGATTTGCTGCCGGCTTGCCCCCATAGCGAATCCGTACAGGCGAATCAACAAAGGTTTCAGAAACCGTAGCCAGATCACCGACCGTGATCACCTCACCATCAGGCATCGCTCGGACAACAATGTCACGGATGGCTGCGGCCTGTTCCGGAACACCGAGTGTGCGAATGCCAATCGTACTGCCCGAACTTCTCAGTGAACCGCCCGGCACTTCGGCCAGCCAACGACTCACCGCATTGCTGACCTGAGGGAGGCTGATCCCATGTCGTATCAACTCACTGGTATCAGGTTCAACTGACAGCTCATAATCACGAACACCACCCATCGCCACCTGTCCCATACGTGGCAGGCTTCGGAGGTCATCGCGAACATTGCGAGCCGTTCGTTTGAGGACCTCCTCGTCTACATCTCCATAGGTGAGGAGCATGATGACGGGCAACTGGTTCTGCATCTCCGTAACGGAAATATCTTCTGCATCATCCGGCAGATCCTGGATGCGATCGAGCCTGCGTTCGACATCCTTGACGGCCTTTTCGATGTCTTCGATTTCATCATGGAAGGTGACCTCGATGGTCCCCATTCCTTCAGTGATGTTCGTTCTCAGCTCATCGACTTCCCGCATTCCAGCGAGCGCGTCCTCGACCTTGATGGCCATGTTGTCTTCAAGCTGCTCGGGAGAAGCTCCCGGCAGGTAGAGACGGACGATCGCCCCATCAGGCTTGACCTCAGGGAAGAACTGTCGTCGTATCGTGATCGCGGCAAAGCAACCAGCGATCAAGACGGCGATCATGACCAGATTGACCGGGACGATGTTCCGGACACTGAATCGTGGCAGGCTCACGGCTGATCACCTCGATCAGCAACGAGTGACAGACCTGCGGGAACAGCCGTCACCGGCATGCCATCAGAGAGTGTGCGGGACGGCGAGAGTACCACCTGCTCACCTTGCTGCAACGGGCGGTCGAGTACGACCCAATCTCGATCTGGAACATCGAATTCATGAAACTCGCCAAGTATGGGATAACGGATCGACACCGGAATGCTCACGATCTGCCCTTCACGCACAAGCAGCACACGATCCTTGCGCACACTTCGCCGAGGAACAATCCAACCTTGCTGCCCCTGATCCGCAGTTACTTGCGCCTCGAGGAAAGCCCCGGGGGCAAGATGATCGTCACCCACCATTGGTTGCGTCACTTCCGCATAGACCCTCATGGTTCTGCTGGAGGGATCATCTTCAGGTGAAAGTCGAGCCACTCGGGCAGGCCAGGTACGCTTTCTGGATCCGGTTGTCGCCAACGCAACATCATTCCCCACCGCCACATCTCCACGGGCAGAGGCAGGAAGGCTCAACGGAACCTCGATATGCCGAGGATCGATGATTCGGGCAACCCGCTGACCAGCTGCGAGATTGTCACCCTGACTGACATCAATTCGTTCAATGAAGCCGTCGATTGGACTGGTGATGGTGCAACGATCAACTCGTTCGCGGGCGATTCGCTCGGAAGCTGCTTCACGATGCTTCTGTGCATTGAGTGCCAGACGACGTGTTTCCAGTCGCGCTAACGTCTCTTCCGCCTTGAGCAGAACCTGCTGTGCAGCAAGAACCTGCTTTTCCACCTGGTCAGCCTCTCGAGGCATTGCCGCTTCGCGGGTAACGGCCTCCTTGACACGATCAAACTCACGATTGATCAGTTCCAGATCCTGCTGTGCGATTTCAATGGACTGACGAGCAGCGGTCTCCTCCACGTCCAGAGACTTCAGCTGCGCCGAAAGATCGAGGAGCCTCTGCTGGGCCATCGTGACTTCCTCACGAAAGTCAGTTGAATCCAGCTCGATCAGGACATCCCCGACCTTGACCCGGTTACCCGCCCGGCTTGTGGCCGGCAGGCGAACGACTGTTGAAGACACTCGGGCTGGAACATCAGCATCCTCGATCGCTCTTGCAACGCCATAACCCGTGAACTGCCGAGCAACATCCACAGAGGCCGCTTCGATCACGACGACGGATCTCGCTTCCAGCTCTTCATTGCTCACCTCGGCCTTGGGAGCCGTGGCCATGAGCCAACCGACGAGGACAAAGGAAAGGACCAGCAGGCCAATCCCTACGGCCGTGCGGGTGATCCACATGATCAGGATGTTCGAGCTCTTCATGGGGTGACTTCAATGACAATCGGGATGAACACAGGCCTGAACGAGACCAGCATGAGACACAGATTAGGCCATCAGGTCGGCCAAGGCGAGCCTAGAAACGTACATGAGCAGCTTTGAGTTGGTATCGTCCAGCCTCCATGAGCGATACCACCCCATCATTGACCATTGAAGACACCCGGCACGTTGCCCATCTGGCTCGACTCAATCTCTCGGAAGAAGAATTGAAATCATGCCAGCATGACCTGACTGCGATTCTGGACCATGTCGCAACCCTCGGGGATCTGGATCTGACCGATGTCGAGCCGATGGCTCATCCAGGAGACCAAACCAACCGACTTGATCCAGATGACGTACAGCCATCGTTCAAGGTCGAGCAGGTCCTGAACATCGCACCGGCAACTGAGGGTGATTTCATTGCCGTACCCAAGGTTCTCGGAGATACCGGAGGTTCGGCATGAGCGAACTCCCAGGTGTACGACAGATTGCCACCGAGGTCCGGGAAGGTCGAACGACGGCAGTAGCGCAACTTGACGCCTGCCTGTCAAGAATCGAAGCAGGCGACAAGTCCGTTAATGGATTCATGGAAGTCCAAAGCGAGGCTGCGAGAACTCAGGCTGAACAGGTCGATGCCATCATTGCCCGCGGAGATGACCCCGGGCCACTGGCCGGAGTCCCCATCGCAATCAAGGACAATATTGTGATGCAGGGACGAAAGACGACCTGCGGATCACGCATTCTCGAGAATTACATCAGCCCATTTGAAAGCACCGCTACCGAAAGACTGGTCAAGGCCGGTGCTGTTCTTGTTGGAACAACCAGATGCGATGAATTCGCGATGGGCTCCTCCACCGAACACTGTGCTCACGGACTGGTACGGAATCCATGGAATCATGAGCATGTCCCCGGCGGCTCTTCCGGCGGGAGCGCCGCAGTCGTCGCACAAGGAATGGTGCCGGCGGCACTTGGTTCCGATACCGGCGGATCAATCCGACAACCTGCAGCCTATTGCGGCATTACCGGCCTGAAACCCAGCTACGGTCGTGTCAGCAGGTGGGGACTGGTGGCCTTCGGATCGAGTCTTGACTGTATCGGACCACTGACACGTGATGTTGCGGACAGCGCCGCCATCATGAACGTCATCGCGGGCCCGGACTCCCACGATTCCACCAGTGTCGACACTCCGGCACCGGATTACCTGCAGAATCTGGACGAGCGGAAGCCGCTGGTCGTAGGACTTCCTCGACAACATCTCCATGAACGGAATCATCCGGCAGTTGTTGCTGCCCTTGATGAGGCCAAGGCTCGACTCGAAGCCCAGGGCGCCACGTTCATCGACGTCGATCTCAAGATGACCGATCACGGCATCGCCACCTATTACGTGGTGGCCACTGCTGAAGCTTCAAGCAATCTGGCTCGGTTCGACGGAATTCGGTACGGAAGACGTGCTGAACAACGTGCAGGAGAATCATTGGAAGATCTCTACGCTCGCTCAAGGGGCGAAGGATTCGGTCCTGAAGTCCGTCGCAGAATCATGCTCGGAACCTATGTACTCAGCGCCGGCTACTACGACGCCTACTACAAGAAGGCACTGCAGGCTCGCCGAGTGATTCATGATGAATACAAGCAGGTCTTCCAGACCTGCGATGTCCTACTCGGGCCAACCACAGCCGAACCTGCCTTCAAGATCGGCTCGATTGCAGACCCGCTCACGATGTATCTCAGTGATCGCTATACCGTTGGCGCCAACATCGCAGGCATTCCTGCCATCTCGATTCCAGCAGGCCTCGCTGAAGTCGAGGGCGCCAGCATGCCCATCGGCCTGCAGCTTCAGGCACCGTTCCTCGGCGAACAGGCACTGTTGCAGGCTGCGAATCAGCTCCAGCAAAGCAGCGATCATCACCTCGCCAGCCCCTGAGGTTGAACAATCAGTTCATTGAAGATGGACTGGCGAGCGCCTCGAAGAGTTGCCGCCGGACCAATCGGTAACGCGCGACATCCGGCTCCCAGTCGTCATAGCCACGGAAGACACGACCAATCAGTTCCCGGCACAGATCCGCATCTCGAGCATGAAGCTCACGTAGGGCCTGCAGATCCTCCATCCCGATTCGCTGAGCCTCGAATCGCGTACTTGACCAGGGGCCGCCAGGCCCTGGAAAGACGACATGTGTATCGCCAGCCGGAAGCTTGTTGGTCGTGTTGGGCATGGCGGGATGATCAACCACGGACTGCACGAAGGGGTCGGCCTTGTAGTGATTCAAGCCCCAATGAAGAAACCCCTGTAGATCGAACTTGGCGCCAGCCCAGCCGAAATAGACCGAACGCAATCGCTCCTGATCCATCAGCCGATTCAACCACGGGCCACCAGGCACCAGACAGGTGTAGGTCCAGACCTCATCACCTTCAGCCTGACGATCTCTGAAGAACTCGATGTTCTGCTGATACTTGTGCACCTGAGGGCACCAGATGTCAACTGACCCCACGAGTGATCTGGTCATGGTCGCCTCGATGATCGGCACTCCGGGAAGCAGTTGATGAACCTGCTCGGCAAGCTTCGCATAATCAGCAGCATTCACATCGGTAGGCTCATCCGCAAGATGTTGCACCCAGCGATCAGTCCAGCCATGCTCCTTCATGAAGTCACGCATCTGAACAGCCATGTCAGCCAGTGCAATACGACCTTCATCGGAATTCGCAGGATGCTTCACATCCCGAAGTTGCAACCAGTCCTTGGACCAATCTCCATCGGGACGACTCGCAATCGGCGCGCCTTCGATACGAACCAGACCTGCATCAAGAAACGTACGGACATAGCGTTCGAGACGATTGGTATCGAGAACCCTGCGTTCACCATCGCTGGTGAAGAAATCGACCCATCGCATCCAGAAGGTGTCCTGCCTGCCTCTGTCCATCAACTCCGCATAGCTTGAAAGAACCGGCCAGAACTCCTCGGACCATGCCTCGACATCATGTCGTGATGCGATTTCCGTGGGACTGAACCAGTTGGTGTAGCCGAACTGAAGCTGATTCTTCGGCACCCAGTCGTGAACACGGATCGTCCATGGCATGATTTGAGCCCGACCGTCCTGCTCGAGATGAACATCCAACTCATGAACACCAGCAACTGGCAAGTTCACTTCCAGACGAAAGGCCATCAGGCCAGACTCAGGCTGAATCTCGACCACCCCGTCCTTCAAGCCAAGTGGTTCGATCGCCTCGTAGATCCGAAAAGGCGCCCGTCGAATCACATGCGGATTGACCTCACCCTTGAACTGTTCCGTGCGACTGTCGAGACCTGTATTCTCCTCGACGGGCACATCATGCAGGCGAAAGGCCGCGAAACCACTGGCGGCGTCACCCTTTTCATCCGTCACACGAATCGTCAATGGCAGTTGAGAATCCCACCGACCAATGACATGAACACCTGCAAGCTGACCTGGGACAGCATCGCTTGTCCAGCTCGTTGGATATCTGGACAGGTCGGCATCTGGATACAACGGCGACAACTCATCAACGAAGACCGTTGAAGCCAGGCACGAAATGATCAAGTTGAACAACACGTGTCGAGTATACGCGTGACATCAGTACTGTTGTTCCAACAGGCAAGGAACGCCTGCAGTGGATTCACTCGAAGGTGAAGGTCTGCTGATAATCAGGCACACGCCTGATCTTGCCGTACTGAATGATCGAATCAAGGACCCGCCGCTCGATCTGCCGTGCCAACGCCCGACTTGCTGGCTGATCCGGCCAGGGGCCCATGACAGCTTCCACCGACACGTATGGCGGCTCATTGGTGCGAACAACCGTGACGACGGCCGGCCAGGAGTTAGCATCCTGCAGGTACAGCACTTCCCTGGTGTCCGAAACCGAACGAGTGCTCACAACTGCCATCTGCAGTTCAGGCACTTCGACCGCATGGGAAACCGCCGCTTCAAGCGTCTCCCATCGCACACCATCGGAAGGGAGCAGTTCCAGGCTGACCTCCGATTCGTCAGGTGATTGCATGGCCAGATCTCTGAGCGTGGCCAGGGTGGCCGCCGCCTGTTGATCATTAAATTCAAAGCTGGAAGCGGGAGCCGGAGGTGGGCCCTGGCTGCATTGGCAGAGGATGGGAACCAGCAGCAAGATCGCCCAAAAGGGCTTTCCACGCCCTTGAGGGCCATTTTTCAACTGCCCAGACCCTGACCTGAGATAATTTCTGTCAATCATCATGTCGACTTCCAAGGGCACCCTACCACGCCGGACCATGCTTCGAGGGATGTCCCGGGCCACAATGGACCGATAGGAGGCTAAGTTCCCCAGCTGCCCCCGGGCTTTCGCGGAACAGGAAACCATGGCCAAGACCTCACGATCAAAGAACTCCTCCAGCCGATCCGAGCAGCGACGCCAGGAACTGCGACGAAATCTGCCCAAGCCTGCAACGGCGCTTCGGCAAGCCATGCTGCGACCGGAGTTCATCCGTACGGCATGCATCATCTTCGCCTTCCTTGTCGTGCTCAGCCTGCTGGTTACGCGTTCGCGTGAAATGGTGTTGGTACCCGTGGGGCAATACGTCTCTTCGACACGGCTGAACCGGCTTGACTTTCAGGTTGAAGACGTCAAACAGACTGAAGACCAACGGGAAGCTGCAAGACGAGCATCACCTCGAGTCTATGTTGCGAATCAGGAAGCCCTTGGAAGGCTCGAGTCTTCATTGATGGGACTGCCGACTGCAGTTGCAGGAAAGACCGATCCCACGGAACTCGCCGCTGAACTGCAGGCCCAGTTCCAGCTTGACGCACAGTCCCTTGCCGCACTTCAGGACATGAGTGCCGATGGTGAACCCACCACACAGTGGATTCAATGGGTGCAGCGACTGGTCGATACCGAATTGAGCCAGGCTCCCCTGCTTGAAACACAGGAGTTCCAGGTCTATTCGGTGACGCCGGTATTGAGCCGGGCACTTCTGCTTCCCGATGGAAGCATGCAGAAGCCTCTCCGAGGCGAGGCCATCTCAATGGAAGAGCTCGACGGCGAAGAGTTCCCGACAAGACTCACTCAAGCGGTGGGAAGTTCAGGCTTTCCCGAGTCCGTTGTTCCGACGATTGCAGGAAGAATCGTTTCAGAAAATCAACCGACGTTGAAGCTTGATTCCCAGATGACGGATGAACTTCGCGAGCAGGCGGCAACGGCCGTTGCCCCTGCGATGAAGGAACATCTCAAGGGGCAGATCATCTGGAAACGTGGCGATCAGTTGACCCCCGAGATGTATCAGTCAGCGCTGCAGGAAGCCGTGTTCTTCAGCGAAACCGGCGGCTTTGCCAGTCGTTGGCTTCCTCGTGCAGGCATCGTGTTTCTGCTTGCCATTCTGGCAGTATTCATGGCCGCTTATGCGGTCTCGGCGCATGATCGCATTGCACGCAACTCGATGAGATTGGTTGCGCTCTGCTTCCTGATGGTTGCGATGATGGCCGTCACGGTGTGGATTGCTGCTGAAGCTCCAGCATTTCTCTATGCCGCTGCCATTGCCCCACTGCTGTTCACCGTGGTCGTGGTCAGACTCGCCTATGACCAGAGACTCGCGGTGTTTCTCGGAGGCATCCAAGCAGCCATTGCCACCATGGCGCTTCAGGAAGACATCGGCTGGTTCATTCTCATGATGGCCGGCGTCGGGGCCATGATTGCCCAGCTCACAGAAGTCCGACAACGAAACTCACTGATTCGAGCTTCACTTGTCACCGCATTTGTCATGGGACTCGGCTGCATTGTCCTGAACATGATCGAATTGCCTGCAATCTTCGATGCCTGGGCCCAGATCGTGCTTCAGGTGATTCAATCCGCTGCCGCCAGCCTTGGCGTAGGCTTTCTTGTCCTTGGCATTCTGCCGAGTATCGAGACGGTATTCGGCATCACGACGGGCATGACGCTGGCGGAACTGCGGGACCCACGACGACCGCTGCTCCAACAGCTTCAACAGCATGCTCCCGGAACCTACAACCATTCGCTGCAGGTAGCACATATTGCAGAAGCTGCTGCAGATGCGATCGGAGCAGACAGCCTCCTGATCTATGTCGGTGCGCTGTACCACGACATCGGAAAGATGAACAAACCGATGTACTTCGTCGAGAATCAGCAGCCGGGCGACAACCTGCATGACAAACTTTCCCCGGCCATGAGCCTGCTGGTGATCATCGGCCATGTCAAGGATGGCGTTGAACTGGCAAAGGAATACAACCTCCCACGCGAGATCATCCACTTCATCGAGTCCCATCACGGCTCGACCCTGGTGGAGTACTTCTACCACGCTGAAAGACAGAAAGCCGAAGATGAAGGACGCGATGCCGTCGACGAGATCGAGTTCCGATACCCCGGGCCTCGACCTCGCAGCAAGGAAGCTGCCATTCTCATGCTCAGCGACTGCGTCGAATCCGCAACCCGAGCCATGGCTGACCCCAAGCCTGCACAGATCGAAAACCTCGTCCGTGAACTGGCCAGAAAGCGATTGATGGACAATCAGTTCGATGAATGCGGCCTGACCTTCCGTGAGCTCGATGCCATTCAGGTTGCGATCATCGCACGCGTCACGGCCATCTATCATGGCCGCATCGCCTATCCGGATGGCGGCGAAGAATCAGATCTTCCTGAAGACGAGTCAGAAGCAGTCGAGACGGCAACCGCAGGCTGAGACCTCACTGACTTCAAGCTCCATGCAAAAATAAACGCGACCCGGGATAGTCCCGGGCCGCGCTGGCATGCAGGCTTCAATTGATCTTCAGCGTGATCAGCAAGGATCACCGAAGACTGAAAGCACGATCAGAACATCATCGACATTCGTCGTGCCATCACCATTGACATCACCATTGGGGCCTCCCCATGCTGAAATCAGTGCAAGCACGTCATTGACATCAACGATGCCATTACCGTCGAGGTCGCCGGGACAATCCGGACCATCCTCACAGTTGGGCTTCTCGATCTTGACACCATCAAGTGCCGCCTCGATGACCGAGCCAGCACCTGCGTCAGCAACCGTGAACCGAAGAACGACGGTGCCATTGGGCACATCCGTCAACTGGAAGCTTGGATTGAACCAGCCACCACTCACTTCGTCTCCAGTAGGCCCGACAACTTCCAGTACTTCCCAGGATGAACCACCGTCATAGGAAATATCGACTTCCATGATGTCATTGAGTGGATCAGCGCCGTTGCAGGGAGTGCCGTTGTTGTACCAGCGCCAGTAGGAAAGCAGGCTTCCGCTGCTGCACTCGATGACTGGTGACGTGAGCACGGTCGGGCCACCATCCAGGTCCTCATTGGCACCGTTACCCGTGAGATAACACGCACCTGACCCATCAGCATCCGTCGGGTTGTCGCAACGAACTCCACCATTGGCAGGTACGGCACGGACCCAGTTGCCTTCCGTGGCACCATTGGAGACAGACCAGCCAAGATCGGTCTCGAAATTGTCATCAATGGCGACTTCCAGATCGGTATAGACAGGTGTCTGCAGATAGCCGCCGGCGGGATAGGTGACTTCCTCACCCGTGTCAGCCATCACGCTGATGTTCCAGTCGACAAAGCCGCACTCAAGTGCGGGGAACGTCGCGACATAGTTGTCACCGCCGGTTGAAGTCAACTCATAGGATGACCAATCGCCACCATTGCTGCTGACATTGAGATAACCAGGGCCATCAGGCTGAGCATCCGAAGCGGAGATCGTGACATCAACCGTGGTACCACCCGCCGGATCGATCAAGGCTGGCTGACCGTTGGGCAGATCGATGACGATCAGACTTTCACAAGGAGGTCCGGAACCAGGACCGTCGATCACAAGGTTGCCACTGCCGATCGCACTGCTGTCCCAACCACCGACGCGGATGAGATAGCTCGTACCTTCGACTGCATTGAAAGTGAGTGAAGAGGTGTAGTTTCCACACCCTGCACCGTCACCATTGCAAGCAACCTGAGTCAAGCTGTCACAGGTGCCGCTGTAGACGACGAGATCACTGTCAAAGGAGACGGTATCGCAGGTGCTGACCGTCATGGAGCCGCTCTCGCAGGCGTCATAGACGAACCACACATCGGCATTCATCTCACCCAGATAGGTACCTGAGCACTGTGCCTCGTCGTAAGGCTCTGAACCGGAGAAGGCTCCAACCGTGGAGAATGACGTGGAACCATCTGCAACGACATAGGCATCGGAGCAGAAGTCATTGCCCAGAGGCTCTGGAAGCTCATCCATGCTGTGCAAGGCCATGGCGGTCAGAATCTCAAGACTGTGCGGTGTTCCGTTGTCGAGATCACCATCATCATCATCAAGAGTAAGAATATCCAGAGTGATGGTTGGATCAATGCTGCCACCACTGTGAAGCGTGACGGAGTCGACCACCAATCGGCTCACGATCTCAGTACCGTCAGAATAGGCTTCCATCTGAAGCAGCATGTCCCAGACGCAGGCCGAAAGCAGCTGGCCACAGTAGTGGACCGAACCACCGCCTGTGCATGGGTACTGGAAGTCATTGTCAGCATCGCGAATGCCATTGCTGCAATCACCCTGGTAGAAGCCGCGAGCAAGCTGCGGATCACCGGTGATGATGACGCCGAGTGCATCACCCATGCCTTCACCGTATGAATCCTGACCTGAACCACCGGTCGCCACCAGATGGTGACCATATTCATGGTGAACAACAACGGAGAATGCCGTGTTGTTGCAACCGCCGGATGCAGGATAGAAGTTGATGGAGCTGTAGTCATAGAACGCATTGCACGATCCACTGACCATCACGTTCACCGGGAACTCGGTCTCGGTGGAAATGACTGGATAGGAAGGACTGACCGCCAGAATCATGTCTCGAACCACATTGGATTCGCGATAGCTGTTGACCTGAGCCCGAACGGACTCGTCGTTGTTCGCGGCATTGAGCGTAATGTCACCAACTCCGCCATCTGGAATCGTCGTGGATGCGGAAGTCTCGCCACCAGTGACGTTGTTGACGGCAAAGAACTGACCTGAAACACCCGCCGTGACAGTGACACTGCCGGAACTGGGCAGCGTGAAGTTGCCGTTGATGTCCGTGTAGGCCGAATTTCCTCCACCATTGACGGTGAGATAGGGCATCACGTACAGAATTTCATCTTCGCACTCATCCGCACCTGAACCCGCGGTGCACTGACTGTTGACGGTCCCTGATACATCATGAACGATACGGTTCTCGTCATGCAGGATGGCACCCGTCTCGAGGTCCACGACCAGCAGGAATTTCTCAAAGGTGCCCTGCAGCTTGGAGCCCACTTCGGCCTCGAAGATCATGGCGGCCGTTGGAGCAATCCGCATGTCCTTGATACCGGCATAGCAGACCACGACTGGATTACCGACAATCCTTGAGTTGATACCTACGAAACGAGTGGCTGCGGAACGAGCAAGTGTCATGTTTGGACGAATGTCTTCAGGCGCCTCGAAACCAGCGACATCCCGAAGGTCAGACGTGGCATAGACAGCTGGGAACTCATCAGCATTGCGAACCAGAACATTGAGTCTTGTACGCCAGACGGGAAGGCCGTCTGCCGTCTGGGTCCAGTAGACACTGGTGAACTTGTAGGTGTCGGTTTCTGGCTGATGCCCGAGCTGAATGTGATGGGCACCATTGGGGAATGGTCCAACTTCGATGAATTCAGCTGGATCGACGCCGAGCATTGGGGCCAGACTTTCTCGAGCCTTGTTGGCTGAATCAAATGCATCAACACCGACTGCCATTCGTGGCGAAGCAATCTTGTATGGCTTGCCGTATTGCATGGCTATGCGGGCATTTGGATTATCCATGCGGAATTGCAATTCAGCCTGTTCCTTCTCCATCGGAGTCGGCGCTGCTGCACTGGCCATTCCCACACATGATGCTGCAGCGACGGCTGCAATCAGGGCGATTCGATTGGTGGTATGCATCTGGGTTCTTTCACTCTCTCTATAGGGATCCGATGAACATCGAATCCAAGTACTCAAACCATGCCTCTCTCCGACTGTTCCAAGCCGGGCATGACATAGATTCCATGTTCTTCAAGATAACCTAAGGCATCGAGTAAGCCCGATTTCTTTGGATAATGATCGCGATAGAAACACCTTAAGAGGCCCTGAAGACCGATGAAGCGGGTCTAAATCAGCAATCAGGCCACTCCAGGAGCTCCAAGGTACGCCTCTGAGCCACTCCCATGGGCATCTCCTCACCTGGAGCAATCCATTTCAATGACTTCATCCATGGCTTGTTTCCAACCGGAAGCTGGCCACGATAGACGTGAAAGTGCACTCTGCGATGTGTCAAGGTTCGCTGGAAGCTGCCAATCAACTCAAGTGATTCAATCTCAAGACCAAGCTGTTTCTGAATCTCCCCAGGCCGAAGACGCCGCTTCGATTCGACGGTCGGAACTTCCCACATTCCGCCCCAACGACCTTCAGTTGACCTTTTCTGCACCGCCAGTTTCCTTCGACGAACAAGTCCGATTGCATGATGATGTTCAATCGGCTGCGCAACACGCTGCTTGGGAGGTGGAATGAGTTCCACTTTGCCTTGATCAAATGCGATACAGGATGATGACAGTGGACAGGTGCTGCAGGACACCGCCTTTGGCGTACAGACACAGGCTCCCAGCTCCATCAAAGCCTCATTGAATACACCGGGATCCCCCGCTTCCTTGACGAGAAACTCCGCACGCTCCCATGCACGGTTCATACCAGCACGATCGTCTGCCGAAACAGGATCAGCCCACAGACGCGACAGGACACGATGGACGTTGCCATCAACAATCGGCACGTGCTGACCACAGGCGATCGAGGCAACAGCACCTGCGGTGTAACGCCCGACACCCGGAAGCGCCATGAGCAATTCAGGATCCGAAGGCACTCGACCACCGTGACGTTCGACGATCACACCAGCAGCCGCTTGCAGACTCCTTGCTCTTCGGTAGTAACCAAGACCGGACCAGGCTGCCAGAACCTCATCTTCAGGAGCCGAGGCCAGTGCTGCTGGATTCGGGAATCGCTTGAGAAATGGATCGAACTTCTCAACAACACGAGAGACCTGTGTCTGCTGAAGCATGATCTCCGAAACCAGTGATCGCCAGCGGGTACGCCGCCTTCGCCAGGGAAGATCACGGGCATGTGCCTTGAACCAGCGTTCAAGTTCGCGGGCCATCCCCGACGGATCATGCTTGATTGAAGACTTCGCCATCAGCAGGCGATCGTAGCGACTTGAGGATCAACCGTTGCAATCGCCCCAGGCGGAGAGAATGACCAGAACGTCATTGACATTGACAACCCCGTCACCGTTTACATCCGCCGAGCCTGAGCCCTGCCACTGATCAAGAACCAGAAGAATGTCACTGACATCAACCTGACCATTGCCATTAGCATCACCCTGACACAGGCCTGTCGGGTCACCATAAAGCGAAGACACCCGTGTGGCGCGATAGCCAGGACGCAGTCCGGGACAGGCCTCCGTCTCGACCATGCTCAGCTTCCAGACAAGCTCGCCCGAAAGATCGACTTCATAGACTCCGAACAACTGCGTGGAGGTTACCAGCGTATTGCCGTTGGCAAGACGATCCGCATCACCAGTGGAGGGACAGTAGACCGGTGTTTCCCAGCTCCAGACGATCTGCGGATCCACCGGCGGTAGTTCGTCTCCAAGAGAAATCTCGATGGCCCGCGTCATCCCATTGGCGCCTGCAGGTTCGCCTCCACGGCGGTTGCCATTGTCGAACAGCACCATGTTGCCGTTGGGCAGCAACTGCGGAGAGTGCTGATAGGAGAACAGATCGTCGCCGACCAAGGTATCGCCCGAGGGCAGATTCATTCCGAGGTTGTAGACGATCTCCTTGGTGGCATAGTCGATCCGCGTGATGCGACTCAGGTGACGACAGGAGATGTAGATGCTGTCATCCGCCTCGACGTAATGCGCATCATTGAAGTGAGTCCAGTCATTCCAGTAGTTCGTCTGATAGATGTCATAGTCGATGGTGTTGTAATAGTCGAAAGTTGACCAGCTCCAGACTTCCTCATTCGTGCTGATGTCCATTTCGACCACTCGATCACCTTGCCAGGTGCGCACCTGTCCATCCTGATCGACTTCCTGGTACTCACGACAGACCATCAGCACGTTCCCCGATGGCATCATCGAAGCACAGTGATGGACCTGAAGTCCCTCCGGCGACTGCCAAAGAAGATCTCCGTCGAGAGAAAGAATCCAGGCATGCGACCCGCCGACGAACAGCACACGCCCATCACCAAGAAGCTTGCAGTCCGAGACTCTGGATGGAGCTTCGATCGAAAGAACCAGATTTCCATTAAGGTCATAACCGACAATGTCATCACAATGGTTGAACAGCGTGATCCCAGGCTGGGGAGGAGTCGCCCCGAATTCAACCTCGACCTGAAGTCCGAAATCATCCGAAATCTCTCGAATCGAGAAGGTCGACTCGGGATACCAGACGCCTGGAGCTCCATTGAGAACATTTCGCACACGCCACCGATACTGACTTCCGAATTCCAGCCCGGCCTCTACCAGCAACTTTGGCGAGGGAACCCGTTGAGCAACAATCGGATCCTGAAAGGGATCGAATCCATCGATCGCCACCTGGATATCGAATTCATCTGCTGCACCAATCTGCTGCCATTCAAATTGAACATGGGTGCGGCTGAGCTCTGCTCCTTCAGGAGGCTCGACATTTGCAGATACGGGCACAGACAGCAAGCAGACAACTACCGCAGAGGCCAGTTGCAGGAGGTACAGATGTTTCAAGGGGGCTCTCTCTTCACGCGACAAGACAAGTACAAGCAACATTGAATTCCGACGAATTCAAATGCGCCTCACACATCAGGAGGGTACGAAACATGCCACACATGCGGTTTCATGCAATTTCTATTAACTCTTTATTCAAATATATTTACAACTCGTTCAAAGTGATCAAATCGTTCACTTCACCATTGACTTGATTACATGAATTGATCCAACACCTGTCTGTTCATCAACTCTTCAAGAGATAAGTAAGATGACAACGTCTGGATGAGTGGACACCGGAGCCATCACCACGTGACCGAACCAACCATCAAGATTCCCCTGATCCGCGGTTGGATCATCTGGCTGGTGGCCACACTCTTTGTCGTCTACCAGCTCACCCTTCAGACGAGCTATGGATCAATCTCCAAGGAACTCAGCAGTTCCATGGAACTGACGGCTTCACAGTGCGCCCTGCTCGCCGCCTGCTTTCTGTTCACCTATGGAATCATGCAGCTGCCAGCCGGCCTGCTCCTTGATCGAACCAATCCTCGATGGACCCTCTCCATCACCGCCCTGCTCTGCGCCCTGTTCACGCTGTGGTTCAGCATGTCATCCAGCTTTGCCAGCCTGATGATCTCCCGCTCACTGATGGGGGCCGCCGCCGCCTTCGCCTTCCCCGGGGCAGGCCTGATCTCACGCCGCTGGATCCGCCCTGCCCAGTTCGCGATGGCGATGGGCATGATCGACCTGCTCTTCTCAGGAGGTGCCGTATTCGGCAATGCGGGCGTGAGCGAGTTGCTCAAGTCGATGCCATGGCAGCAGATCATGATGTGGCTGGCAGCCGCAGGTGGAATCATCGCAATCCTGATCCTGATCATGGTGAGTCCTGAACCCAGAGGCTCTGACCTTGGCAGCGCCAGCGACAGAATCAAACTGAAGACGGCCCTGAAGGAACTCCTCTCCTCACGCCAGGCGCTGCTGGGCATGCTCTTCTATGCCGGGATGTGCGGCACGCTGTTCGGCTTCTATGGACTCTGGGACATTCCGTTGCAGGAAGCCTTTGGCTTCAGCAAGGACGATGCCTCCATGCTCAACAGCTGGCTGTTCATCGGCCTTGGCATCGGCGCCTTTGGCAGCGGGATCATTGCTGATCTCTGGGGAAGACGAAAGCCATTACTTGTGATCGGAAGTCTTGGCGGAACGATGACCGTTGCACTGATCCTGTTTGCACCGATTGCACCCTACAGCTGGGTCATGCTGACACTGCTGCTCAATGGAATTCTGCTTGGAGTGTCAATCCTGATCTTTCCGCTCGTCTGCGAATCTCTTCCCAAGGGTTACGCTGCTGCGGCCATTGGACTGGTCAACTTCGCAGGCTGTGTTGCTGGAGGACTTCTTCAGCTGGCCCCCTCGTTCTTCATCGATGAGCACAAGTTTCATGACCTGACCCGATATCAGATGAACCTGGTGATCTTTCTCGCTGCAATGGTGATGGCAGTGGTTGCGGCATTCCTGCTTCACGACACGAGGCCAGGCTGGGACAATGCCGTGCATCCCGACAATGAGAATCTTGATCCTCTACCGGAATGAGCTGAAGGCCTGGCATTTCGGCCAGACCTTCAACATTCTTTCTCCGCCTCTCTCTCTTCCAAAGCGGCCAACTCCTTATTCATACCAGTTACTGCGATGAACTCCGATCAGGCTTCTGAATTTCATCTCATTCCCGAAATTCGGACATGCCTCAGCGCAACAATCGCCTGTGTTGATGAGAGAAGGACTGCACAAGTGGTCCGAGAACGTTGTTTTCACAAGTCCTTGATTATTCTGCGAATACGCGCCTTCATTTCGGTTAGCATTCCACTCTTGTCATAGACGCCACTGGCAGGATCACGGAACAGATCCTGACCGCGGGGGGAGGCGTCAGCGCAACGTTGCGCAGCGGTAGCAGAAGCTCCGCCTGTACCCCCCGCCCCCCTGTGCCTGGCATGTTCTGCCTCGCCACAACACGGAAACAAGACCAATTAAGTTCTCTGCTCTTCAACTCGCAGAGCCCATCGTTCGTGCAGTCACGAACAAGGGCTACGAAACCGCAACCGAAATCCAGGCTGGCGCCATCCCACCGGGGCTTGAAGGTCGTGACATTCTGGGCACAGCCCAGACCGGAACCGGAAAGACCTGCGCCTTCGCCCTTCCGATCCTCCATCGACTTTCACTGGCTCAGGTCGAACACCGACCCAGACCCAAGAAATACGATCGCAACTACATGGGTCGACCTCCACGTGCACTGGTGCTAGCACCGACGCGAGAGCTGGCGACACAGATCCATGACAGCTTTGTGGCCTATGGTCGCAATCTGAAACTGCGCCAGACCGTGGTCTATGGCGGCGTGAATCAGTTTCATCAGGTCCGCGCCCTGCAGAATGGCATTGACATCCTTGTCGCGACCCCCGGTCGACTCCGTGATCTGCATGAACAGGGATTCATCGATCTCTCGAAGATTGAGACACTGGTACTTGATGAAGCCGACCGCATGCTCGACATGGGCTTCATCTCAGACATCCAGAAAATCGTGAAACTGCTCCCCAAGAAGCATCAGACCATGCTTTTCTCCGCCACCCTGTGCAAGACCATCCGTGGATTGACGGATGATCTGCTCAAGGATCCCGTTCTGGTGGAAACCGCACCGGAAGCTACGACCGTCGAAACCATCAATCAGCGATTCTTCATGATTGATCAGGCCCAGAAAGCCTCGTTGCTGATCCACCTCGTTGAATCCGAGAACATGGAACGAGCCCTGGTGTTCGCCCGAACCAAGCACAAGGCTGACCGCATCGCCAGATGGCTCAATCAAGCCGGAATCCGGGCAGACGCCATCCACTCGAACAAGACTCAGAATGCACGCAATACGATCATGCGCACCTTCCGTACTGGTCATGTAAAGGTGCTGGTTGCCACCGATATCGCGTCCCGCGGCATCGATGTCGACAATATCACTCACGTCTTCAACTTCGACATGCCGGTCGATCCAGAGACCTACGTTCATCGAATCGGCCGAACAGCTCGCGCAGGCGCCAGCGGAACCGCCATCACCTTCTGCCAGAAGAGTGAGCGCAAGATGCTCAGAAGCATCGAAGAACGATCAGATATCAAGCTTCCAAAGCCTGAAACAGCACCGAATCTCGAGGAACGAATCAAGGAGATGCGGGAAGCACGCTCGAATCACGATTCCCGATCAGAACGAGATTCAGACACTCGATCATCCCATGACTCCAGACGCGAGCGGCGTCGCTTCGACTCCTCCGGCAAGAAGCCCTGGAAAAAGGTCGGCGAACGCAATGGCTACCAGTCACGCGATCAACGTGACGGGAATCGTTCAGACGGCTACAAGAAGAACTCAGGCCAGAACAGCTACCAGTCACGCGATGGCGAACAACGTGGCAGCTTCAAGAAGAAGCCATGGAAGAAGTCAGGCGAGAACAGCTATCAGTCTCGTGATGGCGAACAACGCGGCAGCTTCAAGAAGAAGCCGTGGAAGAAGTCAGGCGAGAACAGCTATCAGTCTCGTGATGGCGACCAACGCGGCAGTTTCAAGAAGAAACCGTGGAAGAAGTCAGGCGAGAACAGCTATCAGTCACGTGATGGCGACCAACGCGGCAGTTTCAGGAAGAAGCCGTGGAAGAAGTCAGGCGAGAACAGCTATCAGTCACGTGATGGCGAACAACGCGGCAGTTTCAGGAAGAAGCCGTGGAAGAAGTCAGGCGAGAACAGCTATCAGTCACGTGATGG